>NZ_CP061768.1:0-602500 GCF_013624435.2 Nocardioides campestrisoli | reverse complement strand
GGGACTCGCCGGACATGTGCAGCTCGCGCTTGCCGCGGGTGAAGCCCGGGGAGTCGAACGGGACCAGCACCGCGCCGATGTCGCTGGCCTTGGGGCCGAACCGGCACCAGACGACCGAGTGGGTGGCGTCGGGACCGTGGGAGTTCCAGATCTTCTGGCCGTTGAGGATGACGTGGTCGCCCTCGATCCGGGCGGAGGTGCGCAGGTCGGTGAGCGCGCTGCCGGCCTCGGGCTCGCTCATGCCGGCGGTGACGAGTGCCTCACCGGCGAGGAACTTCGGCAACACCTCCGCCTTGACGAAGTCGGACCCGAAGTTGGCAACCTGGCGGATGGCGCCGAAGTTGGAGGCCTGGAGGGCGTCGGCGCTGTGCGGGCACACCTTGGTGATCGCCATCATCACCAGGACGGCGTCCAGCAGCGAGGCGCCCTGGCCGCCGATCTCGGTGGGCAGCGTCAGCCCGGTCAGACCGTTGTCGGCCAGCACCTTGAGGCTGTCCCAGGCGAACTCGGTGTGAGTGAAGGCGCGCTCGCCGAACTCGCGCTCGGCGAGCTTGGTCACCGACTCCACGAGGGCGGTCTGTTCGGCGGTCAGGCTGAAGTCCATCTGAGGGTTCCTGTTCGTCTCGTTGCTTGGTGTGGCTGTCTGGCTGGAGTGGTGCGGCTGTCTGGCCGGAGTGGTGCGGCTGTCTGGCTGGAGTGGTTCAGGGGGACGCCGGTGCCGGCGCCGCGAGGGATTGGGAGGTGCACCGGGCGAGCGCTGCCTGGAGGGCGTCCGCGTCCAGGTCGGGGAGCTCGTCGGCGAAGGACCAGAGAGCCGCCGCGGCGGCAGCCGGGTCCTCGACCTCGCCGACCTGCAGGCACGAGGCGACCTTGCGACCCAGGTCCCGGCGGGTGACCCGCTGGCCCGGCCCGCCCGGCATCGCGGCCTGCGCGGAGGCGGTCGTGCCGTCGGTGCGGAGCAGGTCGACGCGAGCCCCGGACATCACCGCGCTCGGGGGCAGGTCCTGGACGACGGTGATCCGGTCGGTCGCCCGGGCGATGTCGTCGCGACCCAGGTCCCCTCCGTGCAGCGTGGTGAGGTCGTAGCGCCCGGTCACCCACAGCGCCGCGAGCTGCCAGGGCAGGGAGAACTGTGCGTCGACCAGGGGGGCGCCCCGGTCAGCGTAGGGACGGGCCACCAGCGCGTACGCCGGCCCCTGGGGCAGGTGCGCGGTGACCTGCTGCACCCCCGCCCAGTCCGGGTCGGCGGCCTGGACCTGCTCCGCCGCGGCCAGGGCCGCGTGGGTGTAGCGGCACGCGGGGAAAGGCTTGAGGGCGAGGAAACGCCCCTCGAAGTCGCCGAGGAAGAGGTCCTCGCACCGGGCGGAGGAGCCGGGGGCGAGGCCGAACTCCCCGCAGAGCCAGCCACTCGGTCCCTCGACCCCCTGGGCGGCGAGCGCGGCGGCGCTGAGGCCGACCTGCGCGGCCAGGCCGGGCTGGATGCGCTTGGCCACCGACCCGTCGACCACGGCCTGGCGGGTGCCCGGCGCGAGGGCGGAGGTCAGCGAGAGCGCCATCGCGTGCTCCACCTGGGCGTCGGTCAGCCCCCACACGGCGGCGGCGGTGGCCGCGGCGGCCGGCGCGCCCAGCCCGGCGGTGCGGATCACCCCGGGGCGGGGACCGGTCAGCCGGGCCAGACGGGAGAGGACCTGGACGCCCGTGACGATGCCGTCCGCGACTCCGGTCCCGCCCACCCGGCCGATCGCGGCCGCGGCCAGCGCGGTCGGCACCACGACGCTGGCGGTGTGCACGACCGCCTCGTCGTGGGTGTCGTCGAAGTCCCAGGCGTGGATCAGGGTGGAGAGGGCGGCGACGGCCTGCGGAGCGCCGAGCCGCAGCCCGGTCCACGGAACCGGGACCTCCCCCGTCCCAAGCGCGGCGAGCCCCCCGAGGACGCGCGCCGCGTCCGTGGAGGCCGTGCCGGCCGACGCGAGGGCCAATGCGTCGACGAACAGCTGCCTGAGCTGCTCGCGATCACCTTCGGCCAAGGATGCCCAGCGGCGGTGGGGGGCCGCGGGCGGCTGCGGGGCGGTCACGGTCGTTCTCCTGACGAGGCTCGTGGGTGCGGTCCGTCACGTGGACCTGTGCCACGTGACCTGGGGCACACCAGATCATCAGCCCCTGCGGCTCGTCAAGAGATTCTATAGAATCTTTTCTGTAACCCATTGAAAGTTGATTCCTGCTAGGGTCACGGCCACCCTGGACGGAGGGCCGCCCTCCCGGCCTGGATCCCACCCCTCAGAGCGAAGGGCACGCCCGTGAGCCACTCGGACGCAGCACTGCCAGTGAGCCGTACCGCGTACGTCCTCTCGCGGCTCAAGGCCGACCTCGAGGAGGGGGTGATCAGCCCGGGGGAGCAGATCCGCCAGACGGCACTGGCCAAGCGCTACGGCGTCAGCCCGACCCCGGTCCGCGAGGCGCTCCGGATCCTGGCCGCCGACGGCACGATCGACTACACCAGCCACCGCGGCGCCACGGTGCGGGACTTCACCCCGGTGATGGCCCACGACCTCTACCGGATGCGGGCCGAGCTGGAGGGCCTGGCCTGCGAGATCGCCACCGAACGGATGACCGACGAGGACTTCGCCCGGGTGCTCGAGGCCAACGAGACGCTGGTCCGCGCCACCGAGGCCGGCGAGGACCCCGCCCGGCTCTCCCTGCTCAACCGCGAGTTCCACTTCTCCATCTACGCCAGCACCTCCTCCGTGGTCGAGGACTCCGTGCGACACCTGTGGGAGCGGTTCAAGCCCTCCGTCACCCTCTGGGGGGTGACGTCGTTCAGCGCGGCACTCGACCACGACCACGACGGGATCATCGAGGCGCTCGAACGTCGGGACGGCCCCGCCGCGCGGCTGGCGATGCGGGCCCACGTGCTGCACGCCTGGGAGCTGCGCCAGACCAACGACGACCTGCGAGCGAAGGGCGGCGACCCGGTGGCCCCCGACGCCGACTCCTGACTTGCCGTTCCTGAGACGGCCCTCCTGGTTCCTGGCCGTCGTCCTCGCCTCGGTCCTCTCGCACGCCGTGCTCAGCGGCGTCCGGACCCTGATCTCCTACCGGGCGCTCGACCTGGGCGGCGACGGGTTCTCCGTCGGGCTGATCACCGCCGCCTTCGCCGTGCTCCCGCTGATGGTCGCGCTGCGCATCGGCAGGGCCGTCGACCGCGGCCTGGGGGTCCTCGCCCTGCGCCTGGGCCTGGGTCTGACCGTGGTCGCGGTGCTGATCGCGGCGACGAGCGGCAACCTGCTGGTGCTCGGCCTGGCCAGCGCCCTGCTCGGCCTCGCCCAGATGCTGCACACCGTCGCCTGCCAGAGCGTGATCGCCCTCTGGTCGCCGCCCGGCCGGATGGACGGGCGGTTTGGCCAGCTCACGCTGGGGGTCTCGGTCGGCCAGATGCTCGGCTTCCCGATCGCGGGCGGGGTCGCCACGCTGACCAGCACCTCGACCGACTCCGTGGCCACCGGTCCGGCGCTCCTGGTGCTCGGCGCCCTCGCCCTGCTCGCGGTCCCGCTCGCCTTCGTGTTCACGCCCGGGGACACCCGGGTGGTCAGCCGCACCGACGCCGCCGACGGACAGCAGTCCACCCTGGGGATCCTCGGCACCCCCGGCATGAAGCCCGCCATCTACTCCAGCCTCACCGTGCTGACCGGGATGGACCTGCTGATGGCCTACCTCCCCGTGCTGGGCGAGCACCTCGGCCTGAGCGTCGGCACGGTCACCGCGCTGCTGACCGCGCGGACGGTCGCCTCGGTGGCCTCCCGCGCCTGCCTGCCCCTCCTGCTGCGCCGGATCCCGCGACGCTGGCTGCTGGTCTCGGCGACGCTGGCCTCCGGCATCCCGATGGCCCTGCTCCCGCTGACCTCGGCGGTCGTGCCGCTGGCCGTTGCCATGGTCCTCATGGGCTTCTTCTGGGGCATCGGCCAGCCACTGACCATGTCCTGGGTGACCCTGGTGGCCGACTCCCGCAACCGCGCGGCGGCCCTCTCGGTCCGGCTGGCCGGCAACCGCGCCGGGCAGGTCGCCGTTCCCCTGGTGGCCGGCGCGCTGTCCGGGCTGGTGGGGGTCGGGGGCATCTTCCACGCCAGCGGGCTGCTGCTGCTCTCCTCCGCCGCCATCACCTTCTCTGCCACCCGGGGCCTGCCCGGCTCGGGGGCCGCTCCGCAGGGTTGAGCCGGGGTGTTTCACTGAGGCCGTGCGCGCAGTGGTCCAACGTGTCAGCTCGGCCTCGGTGACCGTCGACGGGAAGGTCGTCGGCCGGCTCTCCCGACCCGGGCTGCTGGTCTACCTCGGCGTCACCCACGACGACGGCCCCGCCGAGGTCTCCTGGATGGCCCGGAAGATCTGGGGCCTGCGGATCCTCCCCGAGGAGCGCTCCGCCTCCGAGCTGGACGCGCCCGTCCTGGTGGTCAGCCAGTTCACCCTGTACGGCGACGCGAGCAAGGGCCGCCGGCCCACCTGGGCGGCGGCCGCGCCCGGTCCGGTCAGCGAGCCGGTGTACGACGAGCTCTGCGGCGAGCTGGTCGCGCTCGGCGCGCACGTGGAGAAGGGTGTCTTCGGGGCCGACATGCTGGTGGAGTCGGTCAACGACGGACCGTTCACGGTGCTGCTCGAACGCTGAGCCGCGCTAGACCGCGGAGGCGTCCTGGCCCAGTCGGGCCAGCTCGCGACGGATCGAGGCGTTGCCGCGGCGCAGCAGCAGGCCGCCGGTGCCGGGGACCCGACCGAGCCCGTGGGTGAGCGGCACGTTGACCGCCGTCCGCCACAGGGTGAACCACGGCGGGCGCACCGGCAGCCCCAGGTCGCGCATGGCGCCCGGACCGAGCAGCCCGGTCGCGTTGCTCAGCACCCGCTCACGCTCCCACCGGGCGGCCAGCGGTCCTCGCTCGGGGGTGTCGAAGGAGTCGATGAGGGCCCGCGCGAGGTCCAGGGTGTTCTGGTCCGGTGGCGGGTCGCCGGCGAGGAACCGGTAGAGCAGGCGGCGGCCGATCCGCTCGGTCCGCGGCAGCCACTCCTCCTCGACCCCCATCAGCCAGCCGACGTAGGACCACAGGTGCATCACCGCGTCCCCGTCGCGCCGGGAGACCCGGTGGCCCATGAGCCGGGCGTGCAGCAGGAAGCTGGTGCTGAAGACGCCGAGCGTGCTGGCCTGGTCGTACTGGTTGATCGGGGTGCCGCGCAGCTCCCAGTCCCAGTCGTCGGCGCGCTCGAGCTGGTCGTTGACCATCGCGTGCATCACCCGCACGTGGACCGACAGGCGCCACCCCTCGGCTCCCGGGGCCAGGCCGCCGGGGGCGGTCACCGCCAGCCACCACGCGCTGGTCTCGGCGATCCGCCGGTCCGCGTCCGGGCCGCCGAGCCGGCCGGTGCGCACGAGCGGCTCGAGCGCGGCCGCCGTCCGGTAGCCGCCGAGCAGCGACCCCACGCCCAGCACCCGCAGCCCGTCGACGCCGAAGCGCCGGCAGGCCCGGGCCCCGCGGTCGAGCAGGTCGTCGTCCACCCACGCCGGCCGCGGGTCCAGGACGCGGAGGAAGTCCCGCAGCGGCTCCGGAGTCCGCTCCGGGGCCTCGGCGTCCGTCCCGCCCCGCCCCGCGTCCGCCAGCGCCTCGGAGACCTGCCGCATCGTGACGCTCCGCTCCTGGCGGATCGCCTCCACCAGCGCCGCGCCCGGCTCGTCGCGGCGCCACAACCCCTCCTGGAGCCGGACGACGTCCCGCGGCGAGGGCTTGGCCCCCGGCCCGGCGACCAGCCGCAGCGGGGCGGCGACCTTCTCGGACCACCGCGGGTCCTGCCGGTAGCGCCTGGGGACGAGCGGACGTGCACGGTCGGACGCGGGACTCGCCGGCGGTGCAGTCATGGCGGCCAGGCTAGGGACCGCGCCCGCTCGTGTCACGGGGCGTGGGCCGCAGATGGACTCACCCCGGGCCGGCCGCGCGGCCACCTGAGGGACACCCGGTGTTCACCGGGCGGTGCCACACTGGCCGACATGTCCGGAACCTCATCGAGCTCGGCGCTTCCCAGCGTCGTCGGGGCGCCCAAGGACGAGGGTCCCAGCGGCCTCGACCCGCTCGCCCACCCGTCCGACACCTTCGACGTGGAGCCGCCGTACACGCCCGACGAGGCGATCATGGAGGCGGTGGCGGCCCATCCCGACCGGTTCCTGGACCGCGAGCTCTCCTGGCTGCGCTTCAACCAGCGGGTGCTCGAGCTGGCCGAGGACCCCTCGGTCCCGCTGCTGGAGCGGGCCCGGTTCCTGGCGATCTTCACCAGCAACCTCGACGAGTTCTTCATGGTCCGGGTCGCCGGGCTCAAGCGGCGGATCGCCGCCGGCGTCGCGGTCCGCGCCGCCTCGGGGCTGCTGCCCCGCGAGGTGCTCGAGCTGGTCTCGCGCGAGGCCGGGGAGCTGATGCAGCGCCAGGCGCGGGTCTTCCTCGACGAGCTCATCCCCGCCCTGCGCGAGGAGGGGATCGAGCTGGTCCGCTGGTCCAGCCTGACCCGCGACGAGCAGCGCTACTGCAAGCGGATCTTCAAGGAGCGCATCTTCCCGGTGCTCACCCCGCTCGCGGTGGACCCCGCCCACCCGTTCCCCTACATCTCCGGGCTCTCCCTCAACCTCGCGGTGATCGTGCGCAACCCGGTGACCGGCTCCGAGCACTTCGCCCGGGTCAAGGTGCCGCCGATCTTCCACCGGTTCGTGCCGCTGGGAAACCAGCGCTTCGTGCCGTTGGAGGACGTGATCCGCGAACACCTCAAACGGCTCTTCCCCGGCATGGAGGTCGTCGGCTCGCACCTGTTCCGGGTGACCCGCAACGAGGACCTCGAGGTCGAGGAGGACGACGCGGAGAACCTGCTCAAGGCGCTGGAGAAGGAGCTGCTGCGCCGCAAGTTCGGCCCGCCGGTGCGCCTCGAGGTCGAGGAGACGATGGACGCGCGGATGCGCGACCTGCTGATCACCGAGCTCGGCATCGACCCCCGGGAGGTCTTCCGGCTGCCCAGCCCGCTCGACCTGCGCGGGCTGCAGGACATCGCCGACCTGCCGCGCGAGGACCTGCAGTACCCCGCGTTCGTGCCCACCACCCACCCGCTCCTGGCCGAGGTCGAGTCCTCGCACCCGGTGGACGTCTTCGACGCCGTACGCCGGCACCAGGTGCTGCTCCACCACCCGTACGACTCCTTCGCCACCTCGGTGCAGCGGTTCCTCGAGCAGGCCGCGGCCGACCCGCACGTGCTGGCGATCAAGCAGACGCTCTACCGCACGTCGGGGGACTCCCCCATCATCGACGCCCTGGTCGACGCCGCCGAGGCGGGCAAGCAGGTGCTGGTGATCGTGGAGATCAAGGCGCGCTTCGACGAGCAGGCCAACATCCGGTGGGCGCGCAAGCTGGAGCAGGCCGGCTGCCACGTGGTCTACGGCGTGCTGGGCCTGAAGACCCACGCCAAGCTGGCGATGGTGGTCCGCGAGGAGCCGGAGGGGATCCGCCGCTACACGCACGTCGGCACGGGCAACTACAACCCCAAGACCGCGCGGAGCTACGAGGACCTCGGGCTGCTGACCCGCGACGACGCGATCGGCGAGGACGTCGCCAACCTGTTCAACAACCTCTCCGGGATCTCCCGCAACGCCACCTACGAGACCCTCCTGGTCGCCCCGCTCTCGGTGCGGGAGGGACTGATCGCGCAGATCCACGCCGAGATCGCCCAGCACCGGGCCGGGCTGCCGGCGCGGATCCGGTTCAAGGCCAACTCGGTGGTCGACGAGGCGGTGATCGACGCCCTCTACCTGGCCTCGCAGGAGGGGGTGCCGGTCCAGCTGCTGGTCCGCGGCATCTGTGCGTTGCGGCCCGGGGTGCCCGGCCTGTCCGAGACGATCGAGGTGCGCTCGGTGCTGGGGCGGTTCCTGGAGCACAGCCGGGTCTTCTGGTTCGACAACGGCGGCGACCCCAAGGTCTGGATCGGCTCGGCGGACATGATGCACCGCAACCTCGACCGACGGGTCGAGGTCCTGGTCCGGGTGCCGGACCAGGCCAACGTGGACCGGCTCGGCGCGGTGCTCGACCTGGCCTTCGACCCGGGCACCCGCGCCTGGGAGCTCGGCCCGGACGGGACGTGGCGGCACCACGAGGGTGACGTGGATCTCCAAGCAGCCCTGATCGAGCGCCAGCGCCGCCGTCGCTGACCTCCGAGGGCACCCCCGGAGTTGCGTCCGCGGGACACCGTGGTCGTAGCATGACGGCGTTCCCGTCCTGCTCACCAGGAGTTGTCCGTGGGTTTCAGGTTTCGCCCCGTCGAATCTTCCTTCTATGACCTGTTCAGCGAGATGGGCTCCCATCTCGTGAGCGGTGCCGACATCCTGGCAGAGATGCTGTCCGACGGTTCCGACCGTGAGGACGTGGCCCGGCGCATGCGCGAGGCCGAGCACGGTGCCGACGAGACGACCCACGCGATCATCCGCCGGGTCAACTCGACGTTCATCACCCCGTTCGACCGCGAGGACATCTACGACCTCGCCTCCGGCCTCGACGACATCATGGACATGATGGACGAGGCGGTCGACCTGATCCTGCTCTACGAGGTCACTCACCTGCCCTCGGAGCTCTCGAAGCAGGTCGAGGTCATCCAGCGCTGCGCCGAGCTGACCGCCAAGGCGATGCCGCGGCTGAAGTCGATGGCCGACCTCGACGACTACTGGATCGAGATCAACCGCCTGGAGAACACCGGCGACAAGAGCTACCGGCGCATCCTGGCCAGCCTGTTCAGCGGCCAGTACGAGGCGCTCGACGTGCTCAAGCTCAAGGACGTCGTGGAGTCCCTCGAGGGCGCCATCGACGCGTTCGAGAAGGTGGCCAACACGGTGGAGCAGATCGCCGTCAAGGAGTCCTGACCCGATGGAGCTCGCGATCGTCATCGCGGTAGTCGTCGTCGCCCTCGTCTTCGACTACACCAACGGTTTCCACGACGCCGCCAACGCCATCGCCACCTCGGTCTCGACCCGCGCCCTGACGCCGCGGGTCGCGCTCGGGATGGCCGCGGTGATGAACTTCGTCGGCGCGTTCCTCGGCCAGAAGGTCGCCCAGACCGTCTCCGACGTGATCGATCCGGGGCTGGGCAGCCATGCCCTGACCATCGTGATGGCCGGCCTCCTGGGCGCCATCGCGTGGAACATGATCACCTGGTACTTCGGCCTGCCCTCCTCCTCCTCGCACGCCCTGATCGGCGGCCTGGTGGGCGCGGCGCTGGCCGCGGGTGCCTTCGTCAAGTGGGACACCGTGGTCGCCAAGGTCGCGATCCCGATGATCCTCTCCCCCCTGGTCGCCTTCACCCTCGGCTTCGTGGTGATGCTCGGGATCATGTGGGCCGCCCGCAAGGCCAACCCCGCCAGGGCCAACCGGGGCTTCAAGATCGCCCAGACCGTCTCCGCCGCCGCGATGGCCCTGGGCCACGGGCTCCAGGACGCGCAGAAGACGATGGGTGTCATCTTCCTGGCGCTGCTGGCCGGCGGCTATGTCTCCGAGGGCGACGGCCTCCCCCTGTGGGTCATCGTCGCCGCCGCCGGCGCGATCTCGCTGGGCACCTGGTCGGGCGGCTGGCGGATCATGCGCACCCTGGGCCGCCGGATCATCCACCTCGACCCGCCGCGCGGCTTCGCCGCCGAGTCGGTGGCCGCCTCGGTGCTCTACACCACGGCGTACGTCTGGGAGGCCCCGATCTCCACGACCCACACGATCACCTCCGCGGTGATGGGCGTGGGCGCGACCAAGCGGCTCTCCGCGGTGCGCTGGGGCGTGGCCAAGTCGATCCTCGCCGCGTGGGTGCTCACCTTCCCGGCGGCCGGGCTGGTCGCCGCGATCTGCTACTGGATCGCCCACCTCTTCCTGCCCTGAGGCTGAGCGTCCCGTCCGGCAGGGCCGGGGGACGATCCGGGTCAGGTCCGTGCCGCACCCGGTGGACGACCGGAGGGGGCTCCTCAGACGGGAGCGACCTCGCGCGCCTCGGCGCTCCGCTCGACATGGGTACGCCGCGCGGTCCGCGCGGTGAGCCAGAGGCTGGCGACGACGTAGTAGGCGACGTAGACCAGCGAGAGCCCGATCAGCCAGGCGGACGGGTCGGGCAGCGCGGCGACCACGACGCCGTACAGCCCCAACCAGAGCGTCGCCAGGGTCATGTTGACCGCCCACAGGAACGGGGTGCGGGAGGGGTAGACGTACTTGATCGGCACGAAGACCAGCACCGCCAGCACCCCGAGCAGCACCGCCGTCGTGGTCGTCGACAGCTCGAGCACGACGACGTAGAAGGCGACGATGTTCCAGTAGCTGGGGAAGCCGAGGAAGAAGTGGTCGTCGGTCTTCGCGTCGGTGCGGCAGAACTGGTAGCAGGAGGCCATCAGCGGCACCGCCGCGCTCAGCCCGCCCAGCCAGCCGTCGGGCAGGTAGCCGCACGACCAGAGCAGCACCATCGGCGCGAAGACGTAGGTGATGAAGTCGACGATGTTGTCGAGCAGCGCCCCGTCGAAGCCGGGCAGCACCTCCTTGACCCGCAGCCAGCGCGCCAGCATCCCGTCGGTGCCGTCGATGACCATCGCGGCCAGGAAGAGCCAGAGGACGATCTCGACCTCGGCCTGGTAGGCGTAGTGCACCATCAGCAGCGCCAGGACCGTGCCGAACGCGGTCCACGTGTGCACCAGGGTGGCTGCCAGCCGCTGCGCGTGGGTGGGCAGGTCGGGCTGGGTGTGCATGGGTCAACCCTAGGCGGACGAGGTGCCGCGCTGACGCGCGACTCGGCGACGGTGGTGGCTGTGAGGGCCGAGTGGGCGGTGGGTCAGCCGAAGCGCCCCGAGATGTAGGCCTCCGTGGAGGGGTTGTCGGGGTTGGCGAACATCTTCTGGGTCGAGTTGAACTCGACCAGCCGGCCGGGCTCCCCGGTGGCCTTGAGGTTGAAGAAGCCCGTCTCGTCGGAGACCCGCGCGGCCTGCTGCATGTTGTGGGTCACGATCACGATCGTGTAGTCGGTCTTGAGCTCGTGGATCAGGTCCTCGATCGCCGAGGTCGAGATCGGGTCGAGCGCCGAGCACGGCTCGTCCATCAGCAGCACCTGGGGCTCCACCGCGATCGCCCGGGCGATGCACAGCCGCTGCTGCTGGCCGCCGGAGAGGCCCATGCCGGGCTTGCCGAGCCGGTCCTTGACCTCGTTCCACAGGTTCGCCCCGCGCAGCGAGCGCTCGACGATCTCGTCGGCCTCGGCCTTCTTCATCTTCCGCGCGTTGAGCCGGTTGCCGGCCAGCACGTTCTCGTAGATCGACATCGTCGGGAACGGGTTGGGGCGCTGGAAGACCATGCCGATCTGGCGGCGTACCTCGACCGGGTCGACGCCGGGGTCGTAGAGCGACTGGCCGTCGACGACGACCTTGCCCTCGACGCGGGCGCCGGGGATCACCTCGTGCATCCGGTTGAGCGAGCGCAGGAAGGTCGACTTGCCGCACCCCGACGGACCGATGAACGCCGTGACGGCCCGCGCGCGGATCGTCATGCTGACGCCCTCCACGGCGAGGAAGTCGCCGTAGTAGATGTTCAGGTCGGAGACGTCGATGCTCTTGGCCATGAGTGGTTGTTCTCTCTTCTTCGGTCAGCGACCGGTCTTGGGGGCGAAGTACTTGCCGACGGCGCGGGCGATCAGGTTGAGGCCCATCACCAGCGCGATGAGCACCAGCGCGGCGCCCCAGGCGCGCTCACGGCCGAACTCCGGGGGGATCCCGGGCTGCATGTAGGAGTAGTAGATGTAGACCGGCAGGGTCGCCATCCGCTCGGAGAAGGCGTTGAAGTTCACCGAGTCGGTGTCGCCGGCGATGATCAGCAGCGGCGCGGTCTCCCCCGCCACCCGGGCCACTGCGAGCATCACGCCGGTGACGATGCCGCCCATCGCGGTGGGCAGCACGACCTTGGTCACGGTGCGCCACTTCGCCACGCCCAGGGCGTACGACGCCTCGCGCAGCTCGTCGGGCACCAGCTTGAGCATCTCCTCGGTCGAGCGGACCACGATCGGGGTCATCAGCACCGCGAGCGCCACCGAGCCGCCGAAGCCCATCCGCACGCCGGGCCCGAAGAAGAGCACGAAGAGCGCGTAGGCGAACAGGCCGGCCACGATCGAGGGGATGCCCGTCATCACGTCGACCAGGAAGGTGATCACCCGCGCCATCCGGGTGCCCCGGCCGTACTCGACCAGGTAGATCGCGGCCATCACGCCCACCGGCACCGAGATCGCCGCGGCCCAGCCGGTGACGATCAGCGTGCCCACCAGGGCGTGGTAGATACCGCCGCCCTCCCCCACGACGTTGCGCATGGAGTAGGTGAAGAACTCCGTGGACAGCGCCGGGACGCCGTTCCCGATCACCTGCCACAGCAGGCTGACCAGGGGCACCATGGCGACCCCGAAGGCGGTCCACATCAGCGAGGTCGCCAGCCGGTCCTTCGCCCTGCGCGGTCCCTCCACCGCGCCGGACCAGACGGGCAGGGCGACGAGCTGGACGATGACGGCGACCAGCACGCCGGCCACCAGGCCCCAGCCGAGCACCACCATCGGCAGCGCGCCCACGGCGACCGCGAGGACGCCGGTCAGCAGGGGCGCCTGCGTGGGCAGCTGCGGGCGGGCCAGCGGGACCGACGACGAGGCGGCCTCCGGTCCGGCGGCCGGGGTCGCCGGGTCCCGGCGCTCGCGCACCTGCGTGGATCGCGCCATCTCAGCGACCTCCCTTGACGGTGCCTCGCGTGGCGATCAGCCGGGCGAGGAAGTTGACGACGAAGGTCACCACGAAGAGCACCAGCCCGGAGAAGATCAGCACGTTGACCCGCAGGCCGGAGGCCTCGGGGAAGCCGAGGGCGATGTTGGCCGCGATGGTCGAGGGGTTCACCGAGGAGATCAGGTTGATGGTGATCACCCCGGTCGCGGAGAGCACCATGGCCACCGCCATGGTCTCCCCCAGCGCCCGGCCCAGGCCGAGCATGATCGCGGAGATCATCCCCGAGCGGGCGTAGGGGAAGACCGTCATCCGGATCATCTCCCAGCGGGTGGCGCCCAGCGCCAGCGCGGCCTCCTGGTGGAGGGTGGGCGTCTGGGCGAAGATCTCGCGGCAGATCGCGGTGATGATCGGCAACGCCATGATGGCCAGCACGAGGCTGGCCGTGAGGATGGAGCGCCCGTTGGCCGGGCCCTCGAAGAATGGCAGCCACCCGAGGTGCTCGGCCAGCCACTCGTAGACCGGGAGGATCCGCGGGGCCAGGAACTGGATCCCCCAGAGCCCGTAGACCACCGAGGGCACGGCGGCGAGCAGGTCGATCAGGTAGCCGATCGGCCGGGCCAGCCGCCGCGGCGCGTAGTGGGAGATGACCAGCGCCAGGGCGATGCTCAGCGGGGCCGCGACCAGGATCGCGAGCGTGGCGGCCAGCAGCGTGCCGTAGAGCAACGGCCAGACGTAGACGACGATGTTGTCGGCGCCGATCCGGTTCGCCGGCGCGGTGATCGCGGGCACGCCTTCGAGCGTGAGGAAGATCGCCACGCCCGCGAGGGCGACCAGGATGAGGATCCCGGCCGCCCTGGCGAGCCCCGCGAAGACCAGATCGCCCGTACGCCGCACCCGGGCGGGAGCGACTGAGGCGGGAGAGACGGACACGGGGTTCCTTCCTGGTGCTGCGTCTGTTGCGGGTGCTGCGTCTGTTGCGCGTCGTGCGGGTGCTGCGGTGGCGCGGAGCCTCAGCCGGCGGTGATCTCGTCGACGTAGCCCTGGGCCTCCTCGGCCAGCGCCGGGGCCAGCGGCGCGGAACCGGCGTTCTCCTGGGCGGTGGCCTGGCCCTCGTCGCTGAGGATGTAGGTCAGGTAGCCCTTGACCAGCTCGGCGGTCTCGGCGTCCTCGTAGGTGCCGCAGGCCATCAGGTACGAGGTCAGCACGATCGGGTAGACCCCGGCCTCGTCGGTCTCGTAGTCGAGGTCGAAGACCATCGAGTGCGGGTCGCGGTCCTTCACCCGCGGGGAGACCTCGAGGATCTTCGCGGCCGCCTCAGCTGTCGGGCCGACGAAGTCGTCGCCCACCTGCACCTTGGCCCGGCCCAGGTCGCCGGCCTGGCTGGCGTCGGCGTACCCGATGCTGTTGCGGCCGTTGCCCACCGCCGTGACCACGCCGGAGGTCTGGTTGGCCGCCTCGCCGGCCTTGAGCGGCCACTCCTCGACCTCGCCGTGCGGCCAGGCGTCGGGGGCCACGACCGAGAGGTAGTGGGTGAAGTTGCCGGTGGTGCCGGACTCGTCGGAGCGGTGCACCGCGCTGATCGCCGCGTCCGGGAGGTCGGCGTCGGGGTTGGTCTCCGCGATCGCCGGGTCGTCCCACCGGGTGATCTCGTTGTTGAAGATCCCGGCGATCGTCTCGGGCGTCAGGTTGAGCTCGTCGACGCCGTCGACGTTGAAGATCACCGCGATCGGGGAGACGTAGTCGGGGATCTCGATCGGCGGCGTAGTGCAGCGCTCGGTCGCCGCGGTGAGCTCGCCGTCGTCGTCGTTGAGGTAGGAGTCGGAGCCGGCGAACGCGAAGCCGCCGGAGACGAAGCCCTCCCGGCCACCGCCGGAACCGGTCGGGTCGTAGTTGACGGTCACGTTGGGGTTGTCCTGCTGGAAGCCGGCGCGCCAGGCGTTCTGGGCCGCTTCCTGCGAGCTGGCACCGCCGCCGTTGAGGGTGCCGGAGAGTCCGCCGCCCTCGCCGTCGGCGGTGGCCTGCTCGTTGGCCGCGCCGCAGGCGGAGAGCGCCAGGGCCAGGGCCGCGATGCCGGGAACGGCCGCGCGGCGCAGAGAAGTGCTGATCACTTCGTGTCTCCTGAGAGTTCTTTGGACTGTGCTGACTCTCGAAGTGAAGCCCGCCCAGATGACCAGACTCCCCGGCGTCGGTGAACGCCGGGTGAACGTCCCTCATCGGTTGCGCAGCACCTGCCGCCGCCGGCCCGGAAGCCGCCCGGAGACAGCCCGGAGGACGGTTCAGGGCGCGTCGTACGCCTCGACCGCGACGACCCGGCGCCCGGCGTGGTGCACCACCTGGAAACCCGCCTTCTCCAGCCGGGTCTCCGGCAGCTCGAGCGCGTCCTGCACGCTCGGCAGCACCGGACGGTGGGTGCAGAGCGCGGCACCCTCGTCAGCCTCGAGCAGGTCGTCGACCACGGCCAGCACGGACCGGTCGGTCGCCTCCTCCTCGGTCAGCCCGTCGGTGAGCTCGAGGGCGAGCCGGTCTGCGGCGTACGGGACCACGGTGTCCACGCACCGGGTCGCGCTGGAGGTGACCACCCGGGTCACGTCGTAGGCCGCCAGCACCGGGACCAGCCGCTTGGCCTCCTCGATGCCCTCGGGGCTCAGCGGGCGCCGGCGGTCGTCGCCGGTCCACGCCTTGCGGGGGTGGGCCTGGGCGTGCCGGAGCACCACCAGCGCCCGGGTACGCCGCTTCTGCTCGCGGGCGTGCGCCAGGACCTCGCGGTCCCGGTCGTAGCTGAGCCGGCGCTCGGCCTCGCGCCAGGAGACCCAGGCCGCCTCGTCGATCTCGTCGGCGCGGCGGTGTCCCTCGACCGAGTCGTCGCCCACCACCCGCCCGCACCAGTAGTGCACGACCTTCTCCCGGCCACCGGTGCGGTAGCGCAGGACCGGGAGCGGCACCCCCAGCCGGACCCGCAGCCCGGTCTCCTCCTCCACCTCGCGCACCGCGCAGCCGGTGACGTGCTCGCCCGGGTCCAGCTTCCCCTTGGGGAAGGACCAGTCGTCGTAGCGCGGGCGGTGCACCAGCAGCACCTCGCCGCCGCGCCTGGTGACCACGGCGCCCGCCGCCACCACCACGTCGGCGGTGTCGTCGCGCTTCCCGGGGCCGTGGGTCGCCATGCCCGCAGTCTCACACACGCGGGTGGACGGGGCCCGGGTCCGTCGGCGCCGATCTCAGGACGCTGCGTACGGCCGTCCCAGGACGCTGTGCATGCCGTCTCAGGACGCCAGGTCGCGGCGGCGCAGCCCCACCAGGCCCACGGCCGCGAGCAGCACCGCGAGGACGCCGACCACCAGCGCGGGGACCGGGTCCCAGTCGTCCACCGGCAGCATCGACAGGTGCCAGAACGGGGAGAGCGAGGAGACGGCGTCGGGCAGGTCGAGCAGGTCCCCCAGGTAGGACTGGAGCAGGGCGAAGGCGAAGACCGCCCAGGCCAGGGCCACCCAGCGCGGACGCCACCCGTGCAGCAGCACCACGGTGGCCGCGACCAGCAGCACCGCCGGGGCGGTGGCCAGGCACCCGCCCAGCACCGGCCAGAACAGGCTGCCGTCCCCCGAGACCAGCGCGTGGGTCCCGGCCATCCCCAGCCCCACCAGCGTGAGCACCACCAGCGAGCCGACCGTCGTGACCAGCACATGGGCCAGCGCCCACCGGGTGCGGGAGACGCCGGTGGCCAGCGCCATCTCGGCGCGGCCCTGGCTCTCCTCGTGCGGCAGCCGCATCGCCGAGGCGACGGCGTACGCGGAGACGATCACGCCGAGGAACGAGATCACGAAGGCGAAGTAGCCCCGCACCACGTCGTCGAGCCGGGCACCGAAGACCCTGGCGATGTCCGGGTTGGACTCCACCAGGGTGACCACCTCCCGGCCCACCGCGCCGAAGAGACAGCCCACGGCGAACAGGCCGACAGCCCAGCCCAGCGTCATCGCGCGCTGGACCCGCTCGGCCAGGCCCAGCGGTCCGCCGAGCCACGCCCCGGCACGCGGACGGCCGCTCCGGGCCTGCACCAGGCCGGCGCCGAAGTCGCGGTGGGCGGTGAGCCGCCCGGCGAGCGCGAGCAGCACGCCGGTGCAGGCGAGCAGCAGGAGCAGCGGCCACCACCGGTCACCCGCGTAGGCCCGCACCCCCTCCTGCCAGCCGAACGGGGAGAGCCAGACCAGGGCGTCCTTGCGCACCGCACCCACCCCGCGGACCACGAACAGCACGGCGCCCACGGCGATGGCCAGCCCCAGCGCGCCCCGGGCCGAGGAGGCCACCTGGGCCGCCACCGCAGCCACGGCGGTGAAGACCAGCCCGACCCCGGCCACGGCCGCCCCGTGCAGGAGCGACCCGCCCGTCGGCAGGTCGTCGGCGACCAGCACCGCGGCGTCCAGCAGGCCGACCAGGAGGGAGGCCGCCGCCGCGACCAGCAGCGCCGCCGCGGTGGCCGCGTGCCGGCCCAGCACCGTGCTGCGCAACAGCTCGGCCGCGCCGGACTCCTCCTCCGCCCGGGTGTGGCGGACCACCAGGAAGATGGCCATCAGCGCCACCAGCGCCCCGGAGAGTGCGGTCACCTCGTAGGCGGTGATGCCGGCGATCGTGTCCACGCCGTACGGCGTGCCGTTGAGGAGTCGGCTCGCGGCGCTGTCCTCGACCGTGACGCCGTAGCCGGCCACCTTCACCGGAGTGTCGTAGAGCCCGGCCACCGACCTGGCCGAGACGGCGGTGATGGCGGTCAGCCCGACCACCCACAGCGGCAGCCGGACCCGGTCGCGGCGCAGCACCAGCCACACCAGGTGGCGGGTGCCGGTCAGGGCGCTCACGGCTCCAGCCGCTCGCCGTACTGCTGGAGGAAGAGCTCCTCCAGCGTCGGGGGGTGGGCCTGCAGCGCGGTGAGGCCCAGCGCGGTGAGGTGCGCCATCGCGTCGCCGACCCGGTCGGAGTCGACCTCGAAGGTGATCTGGTCGCCCACCCGGCGTACGTGGTGGACACCGGCCAGCCCGTCGAGCGCGGTGGCCGGCTCGCGGGTCTGCGCGACCACGGTGGTGCGGGTCAGGTGACGCAGGTCCTCCAGCGTGCCGGTGAGCGCGGTGGCCCCGGCCCGGATGATGCTGACCCGGTCGCAGAGCGCCTCCACCTCGGCCAGGACGTGGCTGGAGAGCAGCACGGTGGCCCCCTCGGCCCGGAGCTCGTGCACGGCCCGCTGGAACTCCGCCTCCATCAGCGGGTCCAGCCCCGAGGTGGGCTCGTCGAGCAGGTAGAGCTCGACCCGCGAGGCCAGCGCCGCGACCAGGGCGACCTTCTGCCGGTTGCCCTTGGAGTAGGTGCGCGCCTTCCGCGTCGGGTCCAGCGCGAACCGCTCGAGCAGGTCGGCGCGGCGCTGCTCGTCGAGCCCGCCCCGCATCCGGCCCAGCAGGTCGATCACCTCGCCGCCGGTCAGGTTGGGCCACAGCGTGACGTCGCCGGGCACGTAGGCGAGCCGGCGGTGCAGCGTGGCGGCCTCGCTCCACGGGTCACCGCCGAGCAGCCGGACCCGCCCGGCGTCGATCCGCAGCAGCCCCAGCAGCACCCGCATCGTGGTCGACTTGCCGGACCCGTTGGGCCCGAGGAAGCCGTGCACCTCCCCGGTCCGCACCTCCAGGTCGAACCCGTCGAGCGCCCGCACCGCGCCGAACGTCTTGACCACCGCGTCGAGCTCGATCGCCGTCACGCGTCCACTCTGGCACCTCCGCGCCCCCACCCGCCCCGAGACTCACTGGCCCCACGAATCCCCGCACAGCCGGGGATCGCTGAACTTTGTGGGTGTTGCGATGCCCGCCAAGTGTGGGAATCCCCGGCTGTGCGGGGATTCCTGTGGACGGCCCGACCTCAGCGGAAGCGGCGCAGCCGGAGGCTGTTGGTGACCACGAAGACCGAGGAGAAGGCCATCGCGGCGCCGGCCAGCATCGGGTTGAGCAGGCCGGCTGCGGCCAGGGGCAGGGCGGCGACGTTGTAGGCGAAGGCCCAGAACAGGTTGCCCTTGATCGTGCTCAGAGTGCGGCGGGACAGGCGTACGGCGTCCGCGGCGGCGCCGAGGTCGTCGCGCACGAGCGTCAGGTCGCTCGCCTCGATCGCCACGTCGGTGCCCGCTCCCATCGCCAGGCCGAGGTCGGCCTGGGCCAGCGCGGGGGCGTCGTTGACGCCGTCGCCGACCATGGCGACGACCCGGCCCTGCTCCTGCAGCCGGCGTACGACGTCGACCTTGCCGGCCGGGAGCACGCCCGCGACCACCTCGTCGATCCCCACCTGGGCGGCGACCGCCCGGGCGGCGCCCTCGTTGTCGCCGGTCACCAGGAGCGGGCGCAGGCCCAGCCGGCGCAGCTCGGCGACCGCGGCGGCGGAGCCGTCCTTGACCGTGTCGGAGACGACCAGGACACCTCGGGCCTCGCCGTCCCAGCCGACCACGACCGCGGTGCTCCCCCGTGACTCGGCGGAGGTCACGGCCTGCTCGAGGGCGGGCGGCAGCCCGGCCTCGGCGACCAGGGAGGCCCGGCCGACGCTCACCTGACGGGAGCCGTCCGGCTCGGTGACGGTCGCCCGCGCCCCGAGGCCGGGCAGGGTGTCGAACCCCTCGGCCTGCGGGTGGTCCGGTGTGGCCTGGACGACGGCCCGGGCGATGGGGTGCTCCGAGCCGGCCTCGACCGCGGCGGCCAGGCGCTGGACCCGGTCGCGGTCCTCGCCCTCGGCGACCACGACGTCGACCAGGGTCATCTGCCCGGTGGTGACGGTGCCGGTCTTGTCCAGCACCACGGTGTCCACCCGGCGGGTGGACTCCAGCACCTCGGGGCCCTTGATCAGCACGCCCATCTGCGCGCCGCGGCCGGTGCCGACGAGCAGGGCGGTGGGGGTGGCCAGCCCGAGCGCGCAGGGGCAGGCGACGATCAGCACGGCCACCGCGGCGGTGAAGGCGGCCGTGGTGGTGGCACCGGTGCCGAGCCAGAAGCCGAGCGTGCCGGCGGCCAGCAGCAGCACCAGCGGCACGAAGATCCCGGAGATCCGGTCGGCGAGCCGCTGCACCTGCGCCTTGCCGGACTGGGCGTCCTCGACCAGCTTGGCCATCTGCGCCAGCTGGGTGTCGCCGCCGACCCGGGTCGCCCGGACGACCAACCGGCCGCCGGCGTTGACGGTGGCGCCGATGACCTCGCTGCCCGGCCCGACCTCGGCCGGGACGGACTCGCCGGTGACCATCGAGGTGTCGATCGCCGACGTGCCCGAGACGACCACCCCGTCGGTGGCGACCTTCTCCCCCGGCCGGACCACGAACTCCTCGCCGACGGCGAGGCTCTCCACCGGCACCCGGGTCTCGACGCCGCCGCGGAGCACCGCCACGTCACGGACACCGAGGTCGAGCAGGGCCCGCAGGGCTGCGCCGCTGGCCCGCTTGGCGCGCTTCTCGAAGTACCGGCCCGCGAGCAGGAAGGTGGTGACGCCGGCGGCCGCCTCGAGGTAGATGTTCATCGTGCCGTCGGTGCGCTCGATGGTCAGCTCGAACGGGTGCGTCATCCCGGGCTCCCCGGCGGTGCCGAGGAAGAGCGCGTAGAGGGACCAGCCGAACGCGGCCAGCACCCCCATCGAGACCAGCGTGTCCATGGTGGCCGCGCCGTGGCGCAGGTTGGTGAAGGCGGCGCGGTGGAACGGCCAAGCGCCCCAGAGGGCGACCGGGGCGGCCAGGGTCAGCGAGGCCCACTGCCAGTACTCGAACTGCCAGGCCGGGACCATCGCCATCGCGATCACCGGGACGGAGAGGACGGCGGACCAGAGCAGGCGGGTACGCAGCGCCGCGACCTCCGCGTCCCGGCGGTCCGGAGCCGGTCCCCCGTCGGCGGGGTCGCCGGTCGGGGGCGGCGCCGGCAGGGTCGCGGTGTAGCCGGCGGCGGCGACGGTCTCGAGCAGCAGCTCGGGGCTGACCGTCTCGGGCACGCGCACGTCAGCCTTCTCGGTGGCGTAGTTGACCGTGGCCGTGACGCCGTCGAGCTTGTTGAGCTTGCGCTCGATCCGGTTCGCGCAGGAGGCGCAGGTCATCCCGCTGATGTCGAGCTCGAGGTGGGTCAGGCCAGGGGTGCCGGTGGCCTGCGCGAGACCGCGCTGGTCAGTGGTCATGGGAGTCCTCCTGGTGCTCGTCGGGCGAGCCGGTCTCGTCGGAGGTGCCGGAGCCGGCGGGCGCGCCGTCCGCGGTCACGGTGAAGTCCGCGGTGTGCACGGTGTTCCCGACGCGGAAGTCGAGGAAGAGCCGGTAGGTGCCTGCGGTGGGGAACTCGGTGGCGAACCGGATCTGGGGGCCGCCGCCCTCGCCGGCCGTGCCGACCTGTCCTTCCGGGTGGACGTGCAGGTAGCCCAGATCGCCGGCCCGCAGCGCGACCAGGTGGCCGTAGGCCCCGAGGTAGGGCTGGAGGTCCCGTACGCCGACGCCGTCCCGCTCGATCCGCGCGGTCAGCTCGGTGGGCGCGCCGGGCGCGGTGTCCCCGGCCAGGGTGACCCGGTAGCCGTCGACGACGTCGGTGAGCCGCTCCTGCCCGGGCGGGGCCGGCTGGAACCGGCCGGAGACCGCCAGGTCCTCGGCGAGCGTCACCTGCTGCCAGCCCTCGGGCACGAAGTCGGCGATCACCCGCCACGTGCCCGGCGTCAGGTCGACCTCGACCGACCAGGTGCCGGTACGGCGGTCGAGCACGGGGTGCACGTGCTGGAACCCGACCAGGTCGCGGCGGACCACGATCAGGTGCAGCTCCTTCTCGTGCGCCACGTCGTAGTCGAGCAGCGGCCGCCCGCTGGAGGTGCGGATGGTGAGCTCCAGGGTGGCCGGGCCGGCGGGCAGGGTGGGGTCGGCCAGCTCGAGGGTGAACCCGTCCGCCCGGGCGGTCAGCCCCGCCACGTCGACCGCCTTGTCGGCTGCCTTGTCGGCTGCCCCGTCGGCGGCACCGTCGGCTGGGGAGTCACTCCACGCGTCGGCGTCATGCCCGTGGTCCGGCTCCGCCCCCGCCTCGGAGGCGAGCGGCACACCGTCCACGGGGCCGACCGCGCGACCCACGCCGAGCGCCGCTGCGCCGACCGCGAGCAGCGCGGCCACGAAGGCCACCACCCGCAGCACCGTGCTCGTCCCGGTCATCTCAGGCCACCCGTCTCATGTGCTCAGACCAGCGCGTAGCCGGCCTCTTCGACGGCGGCCTTGACGGCCTCGGCGTCGACGGGCTCGGCACTGGTCACGGTGAGGGCGCCGGACTCGAGGACGACGTCGACCGACTCGACGCCGGGCACCTCGCTGACCTCCTCGGTGACCGAGGCGACGCAGTGGCCGCAGGTCATGCCGGTGACAGTGAAGGTGGCGGTCTGGGACATGGGCTTCTCCTCGCTGGGTAGTCGACTGGGACGTCGACTGGGAATTCGACTGGTGGTGGGTGCTGGGTGGGGCGTCAGGACTTCACGAGCCGGCTGATGGCCGCCATGGCCTCCTGGACCTTCTCCTCGGCCTCGGCGTCCCCGGCCCGGGCCGCGTCGACGACGCAGTGCCCGAGGTGGTCGGCCAGCAGGCCGAGGGAGACCGCCTGCAGCGCCTTCGTCATGGCGCTGACCTGGGTGAGGATGTCGATGCAGTACTTCTCCTCCTCGACCATCCGCTGGAGACCGCGGGCCTGACCCTCGATCCGGCGCAGACGGGCCAGGTAGTCGTCCTTGCCCTGGATGTAGCCGTGGTGGTGCTCGCTCATGCTTCCAAGGTACCCCTAGGGGGTAGTCGTATCAAGGGCTACGTCCGCTGGGCGAATTAACCGCGAGGCAATCAACGGGAAACCGCCCCGAGACGGCCGACGCGTCCACTGGGGGAGCCCTTAGTGACGAGGAGGGCTTCCCCCGCAAGTAGGCAGGTATCTCCCATGTTCCTCTCCCCACCCCCCGACCGGCCGGGCCGGGCCCGCCGGGCCGCGCTCGCGACCGCCGGGCTCTCCCTGACCGCCGCCTCCCTGGCCGTCCCGCTCACCGGAGCCCACGCGTTCACCTACGTGACCGACGCTGACGGCACCGCCTGGGGCATCCAGGACGCCGCCTCCCCGGGCGCCGACACCGGCTCCATCCGCGCCACCCAGGAGGGCACCGGCGTCCAGGCGCCGTACTCCACGATGCTCAACGGGTACGGCGGCATCCGCGTGCAGGTCGACACCGAGCAGCCGCACCGGTTCGACGGCGCGCTGATGCGCGGCTTCGGCCTCACCGAGCGCGCCACCGGCCGCTTCGAGTCCACCCGGTCGGTCGACCTCTCCGGCGTCCGGATGACCCGCAAGGTCGACGTGGTGCAGGAGGACGGCTACGGCCGCTGGCTCGACACCCTGACCAACACCACCGACGAGCCCCTCACGGTCGAGGTGGCCTTCGGCGGCCAGACCGGCTACGGCACCACCGGGACCAACGCCAGCTCCGTGGTCGCCTCCTCCTCCGGCGACGCCGCCCTGGACGCCGACGACGTCTGGACCGTCTCGGAGTCCGGCGCCGGCACCGGCACCTGGCAGGGGCCGACCGGCACCGTCGTCGGCGACTTCGACCGCAGCGGCAACTGGCTGCGCGACACCTTCGAGCGCGGCTACTCCGCCACCGGTCACGACCGCAACTACCCGGCGTACGTCAACACGCTCACCCTCGCGCCCGGCAAGAGCGCCTCCCTGCTGCGCTACGTCGTCGTCGGCAGCCGGGTCACCGCGGCCACGGCGGCGGACGAGCGCGCCGACGTCACCGACCTGGCCGCCCGGCTCGCCGAGGAGCCCGACCTGGCCGGCCTGAGTCGGCTCGAGGTGGCCTCGATCGTCAACTTCGACGTGCCCGGGACCGCCCAGCCGATCCGGGTGCCCCAGCCCGCGCCCGCGTCCGAGCCGGCGCAGGTGACGAGCGTGGCCTACGACGTGGTCGACAAGACCATCGCCGAGCTCCAGGCCGACATGAGCGCAGGCATCACCACCTCCGTGGAGATCACCCAGGCCTACCTGGACCGGATCGCGGCGTACGACGAGGGCCCGTTCGCCTTCAACGCCTTCACCACCGTGGCCGCCGACGCCTTGGCGCGGGCGGCCGAGGCGGACGCCGCCCGTGCGGCCGGGCGCACCGGGGCGCTGCTCGGCATCCCGATCGCGGCCAAGGACCTCTACGACACCCACGACATGCCGACCACGAACGGGTCGCTGACCTTCAAGGACTTCCGTCCCGCCCAGGACGCCTACCAGATCGCGAAGCTGCGCGAGGCCGGGGCGATCATCATCGGCAAGGCCAGCATGGAGGAGTACGCCACCTCGGGCTCCTACTCCGACAACGCCTACGGCACCGTGTGGAACGCCTTCGACCCGTCCCGCTCCGCGCTGGCCTCCTCGGGCGGCTCCGCGGTCGCCACCGCGGTCAGCATGGTCCCCGCGGCGCTGGGGTCCCAGACCGGTGACTCGCTCTACGCGCCCGCCGCCGCAGCCAGCCTGGTGACCCTGCGCGGCACCGACGGCATGCAGTCCGACCGTGGCGTCATGCCGCTCTCCTGGCTCCAGGACTATGCCGGTGCGATGACCAGGTCGGTCTCCGACCTGGCCGACATCCTCAACGTCGTCTCCGGCACCGACCCGCTCAACCCGGAGACCGCCGAGGCCGACGCGCACCGGCCCGCCGACTGGCGCACGGTGCTGGACGCCTCCGCCCTGCGGGGCAAGCGGATCGGCTACGTCCCGAGCACCTGGGTGGACCCGTACGGCACCAGCACGGTGATCGACGCCTCCGTGGCCGCGCGCACCCGGGTGCAGGAGACCGGGGCCACCCTGGTCGAGGTCGCCGACGGGCCGATCGCCCCCACGCGACCCAACGTCAACCTCAACTGGGAGGGCTGGGCCCGCTACCTGGGGAGCCACCCCGAGCTCGGCATGTCCTCGCCCGCCGAGGTCATCTGCTCCCCGCTGAAGATGCCGTACACGACGTACGACCCGTCGTTCTGCGAGTCGCCCACGAGCCGGCGGATGACCCCCGCGGAGGAGAAGGCGTGGCGGGACTACCGCACGGCCTACCAGGAGAACATCGACGCCTGGATGGACGCGCACGACCTCGACGCGGTGGTCTACCCGGCCCTGCTCTCGGAGATCTCACTCAACGACGGTGGCGGCAACCGGTCGAGCTTCGGCCGTCGCGACACCCCGTCCGGCTCCTCGGGCGTGCCGACCGTGGCCTTCCCGGTGGGCACCGACGCGAACGGCGCACCCGTCAGCCTCCAGTTCATGGGCCGTGCCTGGGACGACGCCGAGATCGTCGGCTACGCCTACGCGATGGAGCAGCTGGTCGACGGGCACGTCGCCCCCGGCACCGCACCGGCGCTGAAGGTGCGGAAGTCGCCGACCCCCGCGCCGACCCCCGCGCCGACCCCCACGCCGGCTCCCGCGCCGGTCCCGGGCCAGCCGAAGGTCAAGGCCAAGGTGTGGACGCCGAAGAAGGTCCTGGGCGGGAAGAAGCTCCGGATCACGGTCCGGAACGCCACCCCGGGCAAGAAGGTCACCGTGACCTTCCAGGGCAAGCGGCTCACCCGGAAGGTCCGCCAGAGCGGCGTGGTCAAGCTCAAGCTGCGCACCGCCGAGGTCCGTCGCAGCAAGCGGCTGACGGTGCGGATCACCGGGCCCGGTGTCCGGCCGTCCCTGGCGCGGAAGGTGTGGGTCAGGGCCTGACCTGACGACCCTCACACGCACCAGTGCCCGCCCCGACGTCTCGGGGCGGGCACTGGTGTCTTGTACGTGGGTCACGGCGCTCAGCGCCGTGGGACACTCGGGCGCTCAGCGCTGATGGGGCACGGGGGCGACGCCGAGGATCCGGTCGATCTCCTCGGTGGAGAGGTGGCTGTCCGACTCACTGGCGGCGATGATGAGCGTCGTGGTCAGCTCGACCTCACCGATGAGGTCGCCGTCCTCGAGAGTCACATCAAACGGGTCGTACACGAAGTGAGCCTCCTCCCGAGATTCGGGTGATCGATCCGGAGCTACGCAGCACCAGGGGCGGTGTCCGCAGAACTAGAACTAGCGTGCCCCCCATTTCATCCCGTAAACAGGCGTTCTTCCAAACATCCCTCGTATGGGGGAGTCGGCGAACTACCCGTCCGGGGCCTTGACAGGGCGCCCGGAACGCCGTCCATGTCCGGAGACGGACCGAGGCCCCGTCCTTGCGGACGGGGCCTCGGCTCCGAAGTCGTGGAACAGGTGCTCCACGTCCGGCGTCAGACCGGGCGGACGTTCTCCGCCTGCGGGCCCTTCGGGCCCTGGGTGACGTCGAACTCGACCTTCTGGTTCTCGTCGAGGGACTTGTAGCCCTGCGACTGAATCGCCGAGTAGTGCACGAAGACGTCGTCGCCGCCGTCCTCCTGCGCGATGAAGCCGAAACCCTTCTCGGCGTTGAACCACTTCACGGTGCCCTGAGCCATTGCTCTGATACTCCTTCGTCGGGGCGAGAGATCGTCACCTCGACGATCCCGCACCAGATGCGGTGACACGTCGCTCCGACTTGCGGACACTGCCGAAGAAGAAACGCCGTTGGATCACAAACTCCGCGGGCGTCTACCTGCTGGAACTTGCACCTGCTGCGCTGGCAACACTACCAAGAAAGCGCCTCTTGGCCAGATGCCAGGAGCGAGGAAATCCCACGTGCTGAGTGAACTTCTCGTTACGCGCACGTTCGGGGACGCCGGGACGCGATCGGACACCAGGCGATTGCGTCCCCAGTTCCACCTGGTGAGACTCCGAGGTCAGCGCAGCTGAGCGCCTCTCAGCCGCCCACGTCGACGCGACCCTGCTCCATCTCCTCGGTCAACGAGCGGAGGAAGGTGACCAGCGCCGGACGAGCCTCGGCGGGCACGGCGGCCGCGATCTCCTTCATCCGGGTGTGCATGTCCGCCAGGTGGTCGTGCATCTCCTCGCGGGCCCGCGAGGTGGGGATCAGCAGGATCGAGCGGCGGTCCTGGGGGTGTGGCACCCGCTGCAGGTGCCCGGAGCCGACGAGGCGGTCTATGAGCGCCGTGGTCGCTGCCGTGGTGATGCCCAGGTGGTCGGCCAACCGGCGCGGCGTGACGCCGACCAGCACCGGCGAGTCGTCGGCCCACTCCTCGGGCAGGTCGGCGAGGCGACGTGCATCCCGGGAGTCCTGCGCCTCCTCCGCCCCCTGCACGGCCCGGATCACGTACCGCAGCGCCTGCAGGTCGGTCAGGTTGACGGCCATCGAGCTGCCCAGCCGGCGACGCATCTCCCGATCCGCCTTCACCAGCGCGCGTACCGACTGCAGCAGCTCGCGCTCGTCCGCGGTGTAGGCGGAGGTCATCCGGGTACGTCCTTCACCCGGCGTCTCAGGAATGTTCGGCACGAAAAGTATCTTACTAGGTTGATATCTAATCCGTCTAGCAATACGCTCGTGGGACCGACACGGAGGCAACCGATGACGCACACGCTCGCTGCACACCCTCGCCGGGGGGACGACCGGTTGCCGGCCGGTGACCCCCGTGACCTGGTCGTGCTCCTCGACGCGGAGCACCGGCCGATCGGCACTGCCGCGCGCGAGAGCGTGCACGGGCGCGAGACCCCGCTGCACCTCGCCTTCTCCTGCTGGCTGCTCGACGACCGGGGCCGGGTCCTGATGACGCGGCGAGCGCTGACCAAGCGCTCGTGGCCGGGCGTGTGGACCAACTCCTTCTGCGGGCACCCGCGCCCCGACGAGCCCCTGATCGACGCCGTACGCCGCCACGGCCGCGGCGAGCTCGGCCTCGAGGTCGACTCGATCACCCCGCTGCTGCCCGACTTCGACTACCGCGCCGTCGACGCCTCGGGGATCGTCGAGCACGAGTTCTGCCCGGTCTTCGTCGCCCGCGCCACCGACGCGCCCGACCCACACCCTGACGAGGTGGTCGAGCACGCCTGGGTGGAGGTCGACGACCTGCGCACCGCCCTGACCGCCGCCCCCTGGGCCCTCAGCCCCTGGCTGCGCGACCAGGCTGCCGCCCTCGACGCGGCCGACGCCTGGCCCCAGCTCGCAGCCCCCTTCGACCGGGTCGACCCCGCCCCCGAGGAGAATCGACGATGAGCGTCCAGAGTGAGATCGACCGGCTCCTGCGGCCGGCCACCGAGGTGGGCGGCCTGGCCCGCGACCGGGCCGCACTGGCCTCGGCGCTCGCGCTGGGCACCGAGGGCGGCAAGCGGTTCCGCCCGTGGCTGCTGACCACGGTGCACGACGCCGTGGCCCACCCGCCGGCTCCCGACGAGGTCGTCGACCGGGTCGCCGCCGCCGTGGAGCTGCTGCACACGGCGTTCGTGATCCACGACGACGTGATCGACCACGACGACACCCGCCGGGGCAAGCCCAGCGTGCCGGGCTGGTTCCGCGCGGACGCGCGCTCCCTGGCCCGCCCCGACGGCCCTGACGGGGCCGGGTCCCACGGTCGCGGCGCCACGGAGGACGAGGAGGTCTACACCCGCGCCGGCGCCCTGCTGGCCGGAGACCTCGCGCTGGCCGCCGCGGTGCGCGCGGTCGCCACCTGCGGGGCCGGGCCCGACGTGGTCGGCCGGCTGCTCGACCTGCTCGACACCACCCTGCACGTCTCGGCCGCCGGCGAGCTGGCCGACGTCCGGCTCACCCTCGGCGACGGGCTCCCGACCCGCGAGGAGTCGCTGGAGATGGCCGAGTGCAAGACGGCCGCCTACTCGTTCGTGCTGCCGATGCAGGCCGGCGCGGTGCTGGCCGGCGCCGAGGAGCACGCGGTGCGGGCGCTCGGTGAGATCGGCCGGCGCCTGGGCATCGCCTTCCAGCTGCACGACGACCTCCAGGGCGTCTTCGGCGACGCCCAGACCACCGGGAAGGACCCGCTGGGCGACCTGCGGGAGGGCAAGCGGACGCTGCTGGTGGTGCACGCCTCCGGCACCGCGCAGTGGTCCCGGATCGCCGGGCACCTGGGCGACCCGGAGCTGACCGAGGCCCAGGCCGTCGACGTCCGCGCGGCGTTGGTCGACTCGGGCTCGCGGGCGTACGTAGAGGAGCTGGCCGCGCGGCACCTGCGGGCCGCGCGCGACCAGGCGAGCGTCTTCGACCTCGACACCTCGCTCGTCGACCCCCTCGCCTCCACCTGGCAGCCGCGCCGTCCCCAGTCCCCCGAGGCCGCACTGGCGGGCTCGGGACTGGCCGAGGCTGGTGCGGCATGAGCGCCGCGACCACCCCTCCCGGTACTCCAGCCGGCCGGCCCGAGGAAGCCGCGACCGGCCAGCTGGCGCCGTACCAGCTCTACGACCAGGTCGCCGAAGCCGCTGCCGCGCTGGTGATAAAGCGTTACTCCAGCTCCTTCGGGATGGCCTCGCGGTTGCTCGCCGAGCCGGTCCGCACCCACGTCTGCAACGTCTACGCACTGGTCCGGGTGGCCGACGAGATCGTCGACGCGCCCCGGCCCGACGGTCGACGTGCGCACCAGTCCCGGCTGCTCGACGGGCTCCAGGACGACGTGCACGCCGCGCTCCGCACCGGGCACAGCGCCAACCTCGTGGTGCACGCCTTCGCCCGCACCGCGCGCACCTGCGGCATCGGCGCTGAGCTGATCGACCCGTTCTTCGCCTCGATGCGCACCGACCTGTTCCGCGAGGAGCACGACGAGGAGAGCTTCGCCGAGTACGTCTACGGCTCGGCCGAGGTCGTGGGGCTGATGTGCCTGCGCGCGTTCCTGGTCGGCCGTCCGCACGCCGCCCGCGAGTACGTCGAGCTGCGGGCCGGCGCCCGCCGCCTCGGCGCCGCCTTCCAGAAGGTCAACTTCCTGCGCGACCTGGCCGCCGACTCAGACGACCTGGGCCGCAGCTACTTCCCGGGCCTGGACGTCGCCCGGTTCGACGCGCACGACCGGGACCGGCTGCTCGACGACATCGACGCCGACCTGGCGGCCGCGGCCGCGGTGGTGCACCGGCTCCCGGCCGGGAGCCGGCGGGCCGTCTCCGCGGCCCACGCCCTGTTCGCCGAGCTCTCCCGCCGGCTGCGCCACACTTCCCCCGACGAGATCCGCCGCAACCGGATCCGGGTGCCGGGTCCGCGCAAGGCGCAGGTGATCGCCCGCGCGGTGACCCGGGGGGTCTCGTGAGCCGGCCGGGCAGCGTCGCCGTCATCGGCGGCGGGATCTCCGGACTGGCGACCGCCGCACTGCTCGCCGCCGACGGCTGGAGCGTCGACCTGCTCGAGCAGCGCGACCAGGTGGGTGGGCGAGCCGGCAGCTGGGACCAGGACGGCTTCCGGTTCGACACCGGCCCGTCGTGGTACCTGATGCCCGAGGTCTTCGACCACTTCTTCCGGCTGCTCGGCTCCAGCGCCGCCGACGAGCTCGACCTCGAGGTGCTCGACCCCGGCTACCGGGTCTTCTTCGAGGGGTACGACGAGCCGCTGCAGGTGCGCCGCGACCGGGCCGCCAACGTGGCGCTCTTCGACTCCGTCGAGCCCGGCGCCGGCCAGGCGCTGGCGGACTACCTCGACTCTGCGGCGGACACCTACCGGATGGCCGTCGACCACTTCCTCTACACCAGCTTCGAGTCGCCCCGCAGCCTGCTCAACCCCGACGTGGCGCGCCGCGCCCCGAGCCTGCTGCGACTGCTGGGCCGCTCCCTGGAGTCGCACGTCGCCGCCCGGTTCACCGACCCGCGGTTGCGCCAGGTGCTGGGGTACCCGGCGGTCTTCCTCGGCTCGTCGCCGGCGCGCACGCCCTCGATGTACCACCTGATGAGCTCGATGGACCTGGCCGACGGGGTGCTCTACCCCCAGGGCGGCTTCAGCCGGCTGATCGAGGCGATCGCCGACCTCGCCGTGGAGCGCGGGGTGCGGATCCGTACCGGCGCGACGGTCACCTCGATCGACACCGCGTCCACCGATCCCGCGCCGACGAGGTCAGGCCGGGTGCGTCGCGCCCTCCCCGGGGCGGCCAAGGCCCGGGTCACCGGGGTCGGCTACCGCGACGCCGACGGGGTCGAGCAGCACCTGCGGGCCGACGTGGTCGTCGGCGCCGCCGACCTGCACCACCTGGAGACCGAGCTGCTCCCGCCCGAGCTGCAGACCTACCCCGAGTCCTGGTGGCGCCGACGCGACCCCGGACCCGGCGCCGTCCTGGTCTACCTCGGCGTCGAGGGGGCCCTCCCCCAGCTCGAGCACCACACCATGTTCTTCACCAGCGACTGGGGCAGGAACTTCGGCGACGTCCTGGGCCGCCCCGGGCGGGTGCCGGACCCCGCGTCGTCCTACGTGTGCCGCCCCTCGGCCACCGACCCGTCGGTGGCTCCGGCAGGCAACGAGAACCTGTTCGTGCTGGTGCCCGTGCCGGCCGACACCGGGCTCGGCCGCGGCGGGGTGGACGGCGGTGGCGATCCCGAGGTGGAGAAGGTCGCCGACGCCGCGATCGCGCAGATCGCCGACTGGGCGCAGGTGCCTGACTTGGCCGAGCGGATCGTCGTACGCCGTACCGTCGGCCCGGGTGACTTCGCCGCCGACCTCAATGCCTGGTCCGGCGGGATGCTCGGCCCCGGCCACACCCTGCGACAGAGCGCGTTCCTGCGCGCCCGCAACGCCTCGCGCCGGGTCGAGGGCCTGCTCTACGCCGGGTCCAGCACGATCCCGGGCATCGGCCTGCCGATGTGCCTGATCAGCGCCGAGCTGGTGCTCAAGCGGCTGCGCGGAGACCGGAGCTCCGGGCGCACCGCCGAGCCGCGACCGGGGCGGGCGGCCGGGTGAGCCTGCTCTACCTCGGCTTCGTCCTGGTCTCCACGCTCTGCATGGGACTGGTCGACCACCGCTGGAAGCTCTTCCTCTTCGACCGGCCCAAGGTCGCGCTGGCCGCCGTGGGGGTCGGGTTCGTGCTCTTCGTGGTCTGGGACCTGGTGGCGATCGAGCTCGCGCACTACAGCAAGGGCGACTCGCCGGCGATGACGGGCATCGAGGTGGCCCCCGAGCTGCCGGTCGAGGAGCTCTTCTTCATCGTCTTCCTCAGCTATCTCACCGGAGTGCTGCACGGGCTGTTCCGGCTGCTCCTGGACCGTGACCGGAGGACCGCATGACCTACCTGGCGCTCGCCGCCCTCTTCCTGCTCGGCTCGGTCGTGCTCCTGGTGGCCGCCACCGTCCTGCGCCGGCCCGACCGGCGGTGGTGGGCCGCCACCGGGCTGACCGCCCTGTCGCTGGTCGCGCTCACCGCGGTCTTCGACTCGGTGATGATCGCCGCCGACCTCTTCCGGTTCGACGAGAGCGCCCTGGCCGGGGTGCACGTCGGGCTGGCCCCGATCGAGGACTTCGCCTGGCCGCTGGCCGCGGTCGCCGTGGTGCCGTCGGTGGTCCTGCTGCTGACCGGCCGGTCCCGGCGCGCCGACGCCCCGGAGGGCGTGGCGCCGGACACCGTCGACCCGGTCGAGCGGGAGATCCGGTGAGCGCCGGCATGAGCCCGGACCTGAGCCCTGGCGTGGGCACCGGCGCCGAGAGCGGCCGGTCGCCCGGCGTCGTAGGCCGGGCCGGCCAGCTCCTCGCCTCCTCCCGCCCGCTCTCCTGGGTCAACACGGCGTTCCCCTTCGGGGCGGCGTACCTGCTGGCCGGCGGGAGCCTGGACGCGGCGTTCTGGGTCGGCGTCGCCTACTTCCTGGTGCCCTACAACCTGCTGATGTACGGCGTGAACGACGTCTTCGACTACGAGTCCGACCTGCGCAACCCGCGCAAGGGCGGCGTCGAGGGCGTGGTGCTCGACCGCGGCCTGCACGGGGCGACCCTGTGGGCGGCCGGGCTCTCCAACGTGCCGTTCCTGGTGGCGCTGCTGCTCTGGGGCTCCCCGACCTCGGCGCTGGTGCTCGGGGTGAGCGTCTTCGCGGTGGTCGCCTACTCCGCCCCTCGGCTGCGGTTCAAGGAGCGGCCGTTCCTGGACTCGCTGACCTCCAGCACCCACTTCGTCAGCCCGGCCGCGTTCGGCCTGGCGCTGGCGGCGGCCCGCGGTGCGGAGGTCTCGCTGGACCGCACCGTGCTCGCCGCCCTGGCCGGGTTCTTCGCCTGGGGGGTCGCCTCGCACGCCTTCGGCGCGGTGCAGGACGTGACCGCGGACCGGGCCGGCGGCATCGGCTCGATCGGCACCGTGATGGGCGCCCGGACCACCACCTGGTTCGCTCTCGGCGCCTACCTGCTGGGCGGGGCGCTGCTGCTCTTCCTGCCCTGGCCCGGCACGCTGGCCGCGGCCCTGGTGCTGCCGTACGTCGCCAACGTGGCGCCGTACCTGTCGATCACCGACGAGGACTGCGAGCGGGCCAACGCCGGCTGGCGGCGGTTCCTCTGGCTCAACTTCCTCACCGGCTTCCTGGTCACCCAGCTGATGATCTGGATCGCCCTGCGCTGAGGCGTGCCTGCCAGCGCTCCCAGGGAGGACTGACGGCCCAGTTGAGGCGCAGGGTGGTGACCGCCCGCGCCATCCGGCGACGCAGCTGGCCCAGCCCGCGCACCGACCGGCCGGAGACCCGTACCCGCAGCGCGGGCACCACCCGGATCACCGAGGTCGGGCCCAGGACGAACGCAAGGTCGAGGTCGTCGTGCACGTCGGCGGTGGTGTGCACCTGGTCGCGGACCCGCTCCCAGCTGCTGCGCCGCACCGCCATGCTCGACCCCCACAGCGGCGGGTGGCCGAGCGCCAGGTGGGTAAGCGCGAAGTACGCGCCGAGGTAGACCCAGGTCGCCAGCTGGCGCACTCCCGGTGGCAGGTCGTGGAAGGAGCCGGTGCCGGTGACCGCGTCGACCCGCGGGTCGGTGGTGGCTCGAGCCACCTGGGCGACCCAGTCCGGGTCCGGCCGGGAGTCGGCGTCCAGGCGGGCGATCACCTCGCCGCGCGCCGCGTCGTACCCGGTCGCGGCGGCCGTGGGGATGCCGACCCGCGGCTCGGGCACCACCCGGGCCCCGGCGGCCCGGGCCACCGCCGCCGAGTCGTCGCAGGAGCCGTTGTCGACCACCACCACCTCCAGCGGCGGGACCTCCTGCGCGGCGAGCAGACGCAGGCAGACGGCGAGCTCGACCGCGTCGTCGCGGACCGGGATCACCACCGAGACGGTGGGCACCGGGGACGTCTCGATCACCTGCGCTCCTCCCGGACCGGCGTGGCGGCGTCGGCCCGGCCGGGTCGCGGCAGGGTACGGGCGACCAGCAGGCCGGCGATCACCGCGCCGAGCACGCCGGCGGCCAGGTCGCCGACGGTGTCGTCGTACCCGACCTGGATCCTCGGGTCGATCCACGCGTGGCCGACCCACTCCCCGATCTCCCACAGGCCGGCCAGCGCGGCAGCCAGCGCCGAGGTGACCACCACCGCGCCCAGCCGGGGGCGCGCCACCGTCGCCGGAGCGGGGCCGTCGTCGTCCAGTGCGGGGCCGGGCAGCGCGCCCACCCGGACCAGCGTCTGCCAGCACAGCACCCCGATCAGGCCGGTGGCCACGGCGTGCACCACGAGGTCGAGCCAGGGCACGGTGACGTACCAGTCCAGCTGCGCGGCCCAGGCGCCGAAGAGCAGCACCCCGCCGTACAGGACGTCCAGCCACTGCGGCGTGCCGATCGCCCGGGGCAGCATCACCCCGCCCAGGACGAGGGAGAAGAGGGCGAAGCCGAGCCACCCGTAGGAGACGGTCCCGGCCACCAGGCTGACCGCGGCTGCGACCCGGACGAGGTCGGCGGCGATCAACGGCATGGTCCGAGCCTACGCAGCGTGAAGTCGCTCACGATCCTCCGGCTCTCCGTGCGTATCGCGCGTGTTGACGATTCGACATCAGCCCCGGTCTGTGTTCGTGTGGTGGGGCTGCGGCGGTGCAGCCGGGCCCAGAGCGGCCGGCTTGCGACGACGTGCTTCCGCCTCCTCCGTAACGAGGCGCCACGCCCCCCCCAGCCTCGACGCCCAGGTACGGCGGCGTCGCGTCCGACCGTCCCCTCCCAGGGGACGCACCATCGTGAAGGAGCACGCAGTTGCGCGCACTCACCCCGGCCATCCTCCCGCGCACCCTGCGTGGCACCGCCTCGCTCGGCGTGGCGGCGCTGGCCCTCACTCTCACCTCCGGCCTCGTCCCCGGGGCCGCCGCGGCGCCCAGCGGTCCGGCCCTGGCAGACGGCGAGGTCGCCGTGACCGTCGACGTCCCGCGGAAGAAGAACTTCCAGGTCGCCGCAGGCTCGCGGAGCTGGCCCGCCCGGGTGCTGGAGAGCACCGGCGTCGACGTCGACGGCAACGACCTGGTCAAGGTCGTCCGGAACGGCCGCTTCGTCCAGGGCGACAAGCGCAAGGTCCGCCAGGGCGACCGGGTCAAGCTGATCGACGTCCGCAAGCGCACCCAGGTCAAGCGGGTGAAGGTACAGCCGCGCACCGTGGAGGTCGGCACCACCAAGCTCAAGCCCGGCAAGCGCAAGGTCGTCCAGCAGGGCAAGGCCGGCGTGCAGCGGGTCAAGGCCCGGCGTACGACGCACAACGGCACGCTGGTCAAGTACCAGGTCGTCCAGCGCAAGACCCTGAAGAAGGCGACCCCGCGGCGGGTGCTGGTGGGCCGCAAGGCCGCGACCGTGCCCGGCACCGGTGGTCTCAACTGGGCCGGGCTGGCCAACTGCGAGTCCGGCGGCAACCCGCGCGCGGTCAACGCGGCCGGCTACTACGGGCTCTACCAGTTCAACGTGGCCACCTGGAACAGCGTCGGTGGCTCCGGGATGCCGCACCACGCGTCCCCGGCCGAGCAGACGCTGCGCGCCAAGCTGCTCTACAAGTCGCGCGGCGCCCAGCCGTGGCCGTACTGCGGCCGCTTCCTCTGAGGCACGGCTCGAGCGTGTGACCTCAGGCGCCTGGGACGCCGTGCACCGAGACGGTGAGCAGCACGGCGGCGTCCTCCAGGGCCTCGAGGTCGTGGCGGGTCGGCGGGACCTGCAACAGGTCCCCCGGCCCGCCGTCCCATGTCTGGTCCCCGGCGTGCAGCCGCACCCGGCCGTGGAGCACCTGGAGCGTCGCCTCGCCGGGGCTCTCGTGCTCCCCGAGGCGGCGGCCGCCCACCAGCGCGATCAGCGTCTGGCGCAGCGCGTGCTCGTGACCGCCGTACAGCGTGTGCGCGCTGCGTCCTGGTCCGGCCTCCCGGGCCGCGGCGAGCTGCTGGTCGACGAGCTGCGGCAGTGACGTGCTCTCCATGGGACCCTCCGAGGCCGGGGTGCTGTCCCGATCATTCTGCACCCGCCGAGCCCGCGGCGCGGCTCAGTCGGCGAGCAGCGCTGCCGCCACCTCGCCGGCCTGCACCCGGATCTCCGGGATGGCGGTCGACTCCCACAGCTCACCGCGCCGCAGCGCGCCCAGGGTCCACAGCGGCAGCGGGTCGCCGTCGGCGCCCAGGACCTGACCGTCCCGGGTGACCAGGCCCAGGCCGAGGCCGTCGGTGACCGCGACCGGGGTCCGGTCGCCGACGCCGAGCAGGCCGTCGAGCACCGGGTTGCCCAGCGTGCGGACGTCGGAGCGCGGGCCGGTGCAGTTGACCACCCAGCCGAAGCGCAGCTGGTCGCCGTCGGCGGTCGCCACCTCGACGCCACCCTCGGTCCCCTCGACCGCGGTGATCTTGCCGGCGCGCACCTCGAGGCGGCCGGCGGCCTGGTGCTCCTCCAGGGCGGCCTGGCTGGCCGGCGGGATCCGGTGGCGACGTACGCCCCACTCCCCGGCGACGTCGCGGAGGAAGGCCTCGCGGTCGCTCTCCGAGAGCCGCTTCCACAGCTCGGCCACGCGGTAGCGGATGCCGTCGATCGCCGGTCGCCAGTCGCCGTTGAGCTGCTCAACTGCACCGACGTGGGCGTGCACGGCGGCGCGGACCTCGGGCAGGGTGCTGCCCCAGGCGCGTACGTCGGGCACGACCTCGCCCAGGTAGGCCGGGGCGTGCGGCTGCGGCAGCCGCCCGTTGCGGGACAGGGCGACCACCCGGCGTCCCGAGCCGGCCTCGCCCAGCGCGCTGAGGGCGACGTCGACCATGGTCAGCCCGGTGCCGACGACCAGCACGTCCTCGTCATCGGCCAGCAGCGCCTCGAGGGCACCCGGCCTCCAGGGGTCGGCGACGTAGCGAGGCTCCCCGGCGAGGTCGCGCGGCGCCCAGGAGTCGCCGACGCTCGGCAGGCCGGTGGCCAGCACCGCACGGTCGGCCTGCAGGGGCTCGTCGCCCTCCACGGTCACCGTGATGCCGGTGCCGTCCGGGACCAGCCCGGTGGCGCGGCGGCGCACGTGCGTGACGGTGACCCGGTCGCAGGCTGCGGCGAGGGTCTCCTGCCAGCGCTGCCGCAGGTAGCGCGCCCACTCCCGTCGCGGCGCGAACCAGTAGCTCGCCTCGTCCGCGTCGACCATGCCCTGGTCGGAGCACCAGGTGGCGAAGTCGAAGCGGTCCTCGGGGTCGAAGGACATGCCGGCGGCAGGGACGTTGAGCAGGTGCCGCGGGTCGGTCGTGGAGAACGCGGCACCGACCACGAGGTCCTCGGCCGGGTCGACGAAGGTGAGGGCCAGGGTCGTGCCCGGCTCCGAGCGGCGCACCACGTTGAGTGCCACCAGGGTGCCGGCCGCGCCGGCACCCACGATCGCGATCCGCAGCGGGGCGGCGGCGTTGGCCACGTCCTTCATTCTTCACTCCTCAGCACGGACGACCGAAAGACGCACGGCACCGCTCGGATTACTAGAGATTGTTGCTCGACTTTAGCGACTGAGCGGGGGATCGTCCAAAGCCACGCCGACGTGCGCTCCGTCACCGCGGACCCCACGACCGGGCGCCGGCCGCTACCGTTCACCTGCCGTCCCGCCCCACGTCTCTGGAGCCCCGATGAAGAAGTTCGTCCCGATCCTGACCACCGCCGCGGTGGCCGTCTCGGTCAGCCTGGTCGCCGCCCCCGCCCACGCCGACGACTACGCCGCCGGTCTGGCGAGGGATGTCGCCCTCGTGCTCTCGCCTGCCGCGGCCAACGGGGTCACGGTCACCAGGACCACCCTCGACGCCGCCGGCGCGGAGACGGGCCGTTCCACGATCGCCTTCAACAGCGACCTGTCCGTGGTCGCGGCCGACGGGACCACCTACCAGAACGGGGTGGCCTACACCGCCGGCAGCCCGGCCGGAGCCCAGGTCGCCAAGAAGGCCAGCGCCTGGCTGGGCACCACGTTCGTCGGCGTCTCCCGCCCGGACACCACCACCGCCGCCTCCCTCGCCGCCTCGAACCACCCGGTGAGGACATTGCGGGCCCTCGAGACGGCCACGGCCACCGACCCCAGCTACGAGGGCAACCTGGTCAGCGGCGGTGGGGGCAGTCTCGGCCCGTTGGTCGTCGCCCTGTCCCACCTCCCCGCGACAGGGCAGGTCACCACCCACGAGCTGACCGCGACGACCACCAGCGTCAGCCCCCCCGCGGGCACCCTCGACCGGTACGTCGTCTCGGGTCCTGCCGCGGCCGGGCAGCCCGCCGCCAAGACGGTCTACACCTACGCCTACGGCCCGAGCGCGCCGGCGGTGGACCCGGTCGGCTACGTCTCCGCCGACACGTACAACCAGGTCGCCGAGACGGTCGCGGCCGCGCAGGGCTTCAAGAAGTTCGCGAAGAAGACGGCCAAGAAGGCCACCAAGCGCCTGGGCAAGAAGAAGGGCCTGAAGAAGGCCAAGACGCTCGTGCGCAAGAAGTCCGCAGCCTGGGCCGCCGACAGTGCGCTGCGTACCGCGAAGACCAAGGGCCGCAAGACGACGCTGCGGGTGAGCAACGGCTTCACCGGCCGGACCCAGGTGGTCACGATCCGCATCGTCGGCAAGTCGGTCAAGGTCTCCAAGGTCAAGACCCGCAAGGCCTCCTGACCTCGTCGGCGCGCCTGGGCGATCGGCACTCCGCACGCGGGGCGCCAGACGCCGGACGCTCAGCTCACGCCGGGGCCCGCCCGGCACGCAGGGCAGCGAGAGGCACGCCGAAGGCGAGGACCGCGAGGTCTCCGGTCAGGGTCCGCGCGCTCCTCGCCGACGGGCTGTCCATTTCCACCAACCCGGGGGGTGGTCTCGACGTAGGAGGCGTGAGCGGCGGGACGGGTGAACCTTCCTCATTGCGGGAGGCGGCGCCAGCCGGTGCCTTCGAGCTCGTTGAGCACGTCGCGAGGCTTCTCTATGCCGCCGCCCATGCTGTCGGGGCCGCCGTAGCCGATGACCTGCCACCGGTCCCCTTCTCGGACCACGTCGACACGCATGCGGATCACCGCGAGTGAGTCGTTCCAGTCGTTGCCGGCCGCGGCGATGAGTTCGACGTTCACCCGCGTCGGTGCCTCCGCGGTACCGGCGAACTCAGACCGCACCAGGGCCGGGTACGAGGAGTCGATGTGACGTCCGGCCCCTGACTCGTGCATGTGCCGGTAGTTGGAGAGTAGGAAGTCCCGCACCTGAGTGGGCAGCTGATCGCTGGTCAGGTCGTCGACCAGAGCCTCCTGGTCACGGTCTTCTCGTGTGTCGACCATCAGTTGGGCGAACGAGACCGCGAAGTTCTCCGCGTCGATGCGTCCCTCTTCGGACTGCGAGAGGTCGGTGGTCCGGTCCAGAGAGGCCTCTTCGAGCAGGCCGTCTGGAGTCTCGTCGGAGGTCTCCGGCGACTTCACCGGCGAGGCCACGGGCTCCGGGGGTGATGTCCGGTCCTGCGATGACTCGCCAGGCCCCTGAGCGCCGAAACCTTGTCCGTTGTCGACTCCGCAACCGGTCAACGCCAAAATCATCAGCGTCGCCGCGGCCGCACTCGATACCCGCATCCCGTGCCTCATCCGCCGTAGTAGTTGCACATCTGGTTGAACGGGTAGACGTACCATGCCTGTCCAGCGTCATCAGGGTGGAACGACTTGGCGTATCGCCCGCGAGATCGTCGAGGATCTCACCGCTGCGCTTGCCGAGTTCGAGGCAGTCGCGGCCGTTCTTGAGTCGGCGGCCTTTGATGGCGGGTCGGAGACGCCAGGAGCCGCTGACTAGGCTGCCTTCCGTATGAGTTGTTCCCTGGGTTGCTACCTAGGTTGCTCCCAGGGTTCTTTCCATACGCCGGGCCTCTAGCTCAATTGGCAGAGCAGCGGACTTTTAATCCGTTAGTTGTGGGTTCGAGTCCCACGGGGCCCACCGCTTCGACCAGGGCAGCGCCCGATGAAGTGGTCACTCGAGGAGGCCGTGGCCCCTCCCGCACCTCTCCCCCTGAGCACTTCCGGTCCCGTCCCGCCGCGCCCCTCCGACACGGCCGCCCGCGGCTCTTCCACACCCGGACACCGCCGCCGTGGAATCCGGTGACCGAACAGTTCCGAAGTGCGGCAGTAGCAGGGCAATCGCGTGGCCCTCGCGTGGAACGACGTTCCGTAGCGTTTCTTCCATCAACCCGGCCACTCAGCAACAGGCTGATCGGCGCAGACACCAGGAGCTAGAAGATCATGCGGAACACCAAGAAGGTCCTCGTCCCCCTCGCCACCCTGCTCGCCGCCGGCGCCATCGCCGTGGGCTCCGGGGCGACCTTCACCTCGACCAGCTCCAACACCATCAGCGCCGTCACCTCCGGCACCCTGTCCCAGAGCAACTCCAAGGCGGGCCAGGCGATCTTCAACCTCACCGACATCAAGCCCGGCGACGTCGTGAACGGCTCGCTCGCCATCACCAACACCGGCTCGCTGCCCGCGAACTTCTCCCTCACCGAGGTCTCCTCGACCAACGGCTTCTCCGCCGAGAACCTCAAGCTCGTCATCACCAACACCACCACCGGCAGCGAGGTCTTCAAGGGCACCTTCGGCGCCCTCGAGGACGGCAAGAAGAACGTGCTGGGCACCTTCGCCAAGGGTGCGACGAACACCTTCACGTTCAAGGTCAGCCTCGACCAGGACGCCGACAACAGCCAGCAGGGCAAGGCCGCCGGCGCCACCTACGCCTGGGACGCCGTCCAGCTCACCGGCGAGACCACCGACCAGTGAGCACCGGCCAGTAGCCACAGTTCCTGGGATCCAGGGTTGATACGGCGGGGCGCCTCCCGGGCGCCCCGCCCACCCCCTGCCAGAACCTGTCAGAACCTCCCAGGCCCACCCATCCACCTCCAGACCTCCAGGAGCACCACGTGAAGCGAGTCGTCCAGGCCCTCCGCCGGCCCGTCCGCGCGCTCAACACCCTGCTCCTGCTCGCCGTCATGGCGGGGTGCGCGGCGTACATCGCCCCCTCGCTCTTCGGCTACGAGCGCTACATCATCACCGGCGGCTCGATGTCCGGGACCATCGAGAAGGGCTCGATCGTCTTCGAGAAGCAGGTCCCCGTGGACGACCTGGCCGTGGGCGACGTGATCACCTACGTCCCGCCGGCCGACAGCGGCGTCAGCACGCTGGTCACCCACCGGATCACCTCGATCAAGCCCGGGGAGGACGGCGTCCCAGTCCTCCGCACCCAAGGGGACGCCAACGCCGACGTCGACCCGTGGAAGTTCAGCCTCCAGGCCGACACCCAGCCCGTGGTCAGCTACGACGTCCCGCTCCTCGGCTACGCCTTCATCTTCCTCGCCGACCCGGCCAACCGGATGTTCGTGATCGGCATCCCCGCCGCAGGGATCGCCCTGATGGCGCTGCGCGACCTGCTGCTCGCCCTGGTCCGCCGGGACGAGTCCTCGAGCCAGGTCCCCGACCCGAGCCGGGTCCCCGACCCGAGCCCGGTCCCCGACCAGGCGCGCGAGCTCGTTCGCGACCTCGTCCCCGCATAAGGCGCTGCCCCCATGTGCCGCCCGCACTGCACCGTGTTCTCCCACCTCGCCGCCGGCGCGACCCTCCTGATGGCGGCAGCGCTCGTCCCGGTCCTCGCCTCGACCGGGGACCCGGCGTACCAGGTGATCGAGGCGACGGCCCTCCTCGCCGCCCTCGGCACCGCCACCGGCATCCGCCGCACGGACGCGTTCGAGCCCCGGTTCATGGCCGGTCTGGTCTCGGCAACCCTGGTCACCGGCACCGCCCTCTGCCTGCTGGTCGGGCCGCCCGGGTCCGCGCGGGTGGTCGAGCCGGACCCGTCCGGGGCGCTGCTCCTCGGCCTCGGTCTGGCCACCCCGGTGCTCCTGGCCCTCGACTCCCGCGCCCGCCGCACCCGCCGCCGCTCCGCTCGCCGCACCTACGCCCTCTGACGTGATCCCGCGCCCGACCCTGGAGGCACGTGTCGGACTGGCGTCGAAGAGTTCTGAGTCGTGGAGACCGGGGGGTTCTCGCGTGGAGATCCCGTGGATCGCGGCTCCGTAGCGTTTCTTCCATCAACCCGGCAGTCCGACTGAACGGCTGAGGGCCACAGAAACCAGGAGCGGAAGAACCATGCAGAACACCACGAAGGTCCTCGTCCCCCTCGCCACCCTGCTCGCGGCCGGCGCCATCGCCGTGGGCTCCGGGGCGACCTTCACCTCGACCAGCTCCAACACCATCAGCGCCGTCACCTCCGGCACCCTGACGCACAGCAACTCCAAGGCCGACAAGGCCGTGTTCAACCTGACCGACCTCAAGCCCGGTGACACCCTCAACGGCTCGCTCACGCTGACCAACACCGGCTCCCTCGACGCCGGCTTCGGCCTCACTGAGGTCTCCTCGACCAACGGCTTCTCCGCCGAGAACCTCAAGCTCGTGATCACCGACATCGCCGGCGGCACCCCCGTCTACTCCGGCACGTTCGGCGGCCTCGAGGACGGCAAGCGCCAGGCCCTGGGCACCATCACCGCCGGCGCCGCCAGGACCTACCGCTTCCAGGTCACCCTCGCCCAGGCCACCGGCAACGAGGACCAGGGCAAGACCGCCACCGCCACCTACGTCTGGGACTCCGCGCAGCTCACCGGGACCACCACCAACCAGTGACCCCCCGCCCGAGCCGCACGGACCAGGAGTGAGAGATGAGGAAGATCGCCCAGGCCCTGCGACGGCCGGTGCGCGCGCTCAACACCCTGCTGCTGCTGGCCGTGATGGCAGGGTCGGCGGCCTACATCGCCCCCTCGTTCTTCGGCTACGAGCGCTACATCATCACCGGCGGCTCGATGTCGGGGACCATCGAGAAGGGCTCGATCGTCTTCGAGAAGCAGGTCCGGGTGGGCGAGCTCGAGGTCGGCGACGTGATCACCTACCTCCCGCCCACCGACAGCGGCGTCACCACGCTGGTCACGCACCGGATCACCTCGATCAAGAGCGACGAGAACGGCGTCCCGGTCTACCGGACCAAGGGTGATGCCAACGCCGACGTCGACCCGTGGAAGTTCAGCCTGCTCGCCGACACCCAGCCGGTGGTGGCCTACGACGTCCCGCTCCTCGGCTACGCCTTCATCTTCCTCGCCGACCCGGGCAACCGGATGCTCGTGATCGGCGTCCCCGCCGCAGGGATCGCCCTGATGGCGCTGCGCGACCTGGTGAAGGCCCTGCGTCGACACGACGGCCGCCCGACGAACCCGGTGCACCCGCTCCCCGTCCACCCGGAGTCCGAGAAGCAGCGTCGCCTGTCGGCGTGAGCGCAGGGTCACCTGGCACACCGCGCCGCGTAGCAAACCGGGGAAATCCTGGGGTGCTCCTGTGGAACAGCCCAGGCCCTCTCCCCACTAGCGTTGCTCCTGGCTCGCAACCCCGCCGCCGACCACCCGCACCGAGAGGAGGACGCCCCCGATGAAGGTCCCCCGGATCCTGAACGCCGCCGGCGTCGTCCTGCTCGCCGGCACCGTCACGGTGGCCTTCCCCGGCCTCTCCTCCGCGGTCTTCTCCGCGACCACCAAGAACACCGCCACGGTCACCGCCGCGGCCGACTGGACCCCCCCGATCGTGGCGGTCGAGGCGCCCGGCACCTGGGTGCGCGGCACCGTCCAGGTCAACGCGACGGCCCGCGACGAGCGCTCCTCGGTGGCCCGGGTGGCCCTCCAGACCCAGGCCACCCAGCCGGCCCAGACCGGCTGGACCGCGCTGTGCACCCGCACGGTCGCGCCGTACGCGTGCGCCTGGGACACCACCAAGGTCGCCGACGGGTCGTACGCCGTGCGCGCCACCGCCGAGGACACCGCCGGCTACAGCGCCACCGCCGTGGCGACCACCCAGGTGGACAACACCCCGCCGACCGTCGCGCTCACCGCCCCCGCGGGCACGGTCTCCGGCACCGTCACCTTCACCGGGACCGCCGGGGACGCCGGCTCAGGTCTGCGCACCGTGGTGCTGCAGCGTGCCGCCGCCGGCGCAGGCGCCTGGACCGACGTCTGCACGGCCACCACCGCGCCCACGACGTCGGCCTGGAGCTGCACCGTCGACACCCGTCCGCTCGCCGACGGCCGCTACGACCTCCGGGCCGTGGCCACCGACCGGGCCGGCAACACCACCACCTCGGCGGTGGTCGCCAACCGCACGCTGGACAACGCTCCCGCGCTGGCCGGACTCGACGTCCAGAGCGTCAACGGCGGCCGCGCCGCCGAGCGACTGGACGGCGGCGACACCCTGGTCTACACGTTCACCCGCGAGGTGAACCTGGGCAGCATCCTCGCCGGTTGGAACGGCGCCGAGCGCAACGTGCAGGTGCGGGTCGCCGGCGGGTTCTTCGGCGGCGACGTGCTGGAGGTCTCCGGAGTCAACCTCGGCAGCCTCGAGCTCAGGGGCAACTACGTGCTGACCATCTTCGGACGCACCCTCCCAGCGACGATGACCGCCGAGACCGAGACGGTCGGGGGGCGGACCCGCACCAAGGTCGTCGTGCGGTTCCAGGAGATCCCGTCCGGGATCAGCACCCCGACCCCCTCCTCGCCCGCCGACATGACCTGGACGCCCTCGGGGTCCGTGACCGACCTGCTCGGCAACCGGTCGTCGACCTCGACGGTCACCGAGTCCGGCCCGCTCGACAAGGAGTTCTGATGGCCGCCGAACACCCCACCCTCGCCTCTCGGGCGGCCTCGGTGTCCACCCTGGCCGTGGGTCTGGTGCTCGTGCTGACGATGGTGGAGGGCCAGCAGAGCGCCGTCCTGGTGCTGACGGGCGTCGGGGTGGTGGTCTCCGTGGCCGTCGGCGTCGCGCTGTGGCTCGCCAACACCTTCGAGGCACGACTGCTCGCGACCGTGCTGTCCGCGGTGGTGGTGCTGATCACGGTGCTGGGACTGACCGTGGGCCTGCCGGGCGAGCAGGCCAGGGACGACCTCACCGCCAGCAGCGTGCTGCTGCTCGGCTCCTGCGCGCTCACCTGGATCCTGGTGGCCGTCGACGCGCGCACGCGTGCGCGTCGGAGGGAGTCGGCGCGCCGTCCGTATGCTCTGTGACCATGCCCACCTCCGTGCTCGTCGTCGAGGACGACGACAAGATCGCCGCTCCACTCGTCCGGACCCTGGAGCGTGAGGGGTACGAGGTGGAACGGCTCCCGGAGGGGCTGCCCGCGCTCCCCCGGCTCGCGGCTGGTGGGGTCGACCTGCTCCTGCTCGACCTGGGCCTGCCCGACGTCGACGGCCTCGACCTGTGCCGACGGGCCCGCGAGGACGGCTTCACCGGCGGGATCATCATCCTGACCGCCCGCGACGGCGAGCTGGACCGCGTGGTCGGGCTCGACGTCGGCGCCGACGACTACCTGGCCAAGCCCTTCGGCCTGGCCGAGCTGCTGGCCCGGGCCCGCGCCCTGCTGCGGCGCAGCGCGCCCGCCCCGGTCGCGACGCCGGTACGGACCAACGGGTCCACGCCGCGGTTCCGGGTCGACGTCCAGGCCCGGCGTACCTGGGTCGGCGACCGGGAGCTCCAGGCCACCACCAAGGAGTTCGACGTGCTCGCCCTGCTCGACGCGACCCGCGGCGCGGTGGTGGCCCGGGACCAGCTGATCAGCGAGGTCTGGGACGAGAACTGGTACGGCTCCACCAAGACCCTGGACGCCACGATCGGGCGGCTGCGGCAGAAGCTGGAGGAGGCGGGAGCCTCGGTGGAGATCACCACCGTGCGCGGTGTCGGCTTCCGGCTCGAGGACCGGCCACATGCGTGAACGGCTGATCGCCGCCTTCATCGGGCTGGCGGTCGCCGTCGTCCTGCTCTACGGCATCCCGAGGGCCTACCTGCTGGCCAACATGATCACCGAGCAGGAGACGACGAAGGCCGGGCGCGCCGCCGAGCTCTTCGCGCTGGTCGTCGAGGAGCGCTCGGCGCGCGACGAGCCCACCACCCAGGAGTTCCTCGAGCGCCACCTCTCCCCGGGCTCCAACCTGGAGTACGTCGATCCCTCCGGTGACGTCGTGCGCGCCGGGCCGGCGCGGGCCGACGACGACCTGGTCGCCTCCCGACCGGTGGCGGGCGGCGGCACGGTGACCCTCTCGCGCTCCTCCGAGGTGGTCGACCAGCGGATCTCCGAGGCGCTGCTGCCCCTGGTGCTGATCGGATTGGGGCTGCTGGTGGTGGCCGGGACCGTCGGCTACCTGATGGCACGCCGGCTCTCGCGGCCCTTCGGCGAGCTCGCCCAGGCCGCGGAGCACCTGGGTCGCGGCCGCTTCGACGTGCACTTCCCCCACTACCGCGTCCCCGAGGCCGAGGCGATCGGGGAGGCCCTGCGCCGTGCCTCGAGCCAGCTCGACGAACTGGTGCAGCGCGAGCGCGAGTTCGCCTCCAACGCCTCCCACCAGCTGCGCACGCCGATCACCGCGCTGCGCCTCCAGCTGGAGGACCTGTCGATGTGGTCGCAGACGCCGCCCGAGGTGGCCGAGGAGCTGCAGAGCTACCTCTCCGAGCTGGACCGGCTCAGCGGCTCGATCACCGAGATCCTCGAGCTGGCGCGCGGACGCCGGCTGGGCGACGCGGTCGAGGTCGACCTCGACGAGCTGCTGGGCGACGTGGCCGAGCGCTGGCGTCGCCAGGCCGAGGCCGCGGGACGCGTCCTGGTGCACCAGGAGGGCCGGACCGCGCCGGTCCACGTGGTGCCGGGACCCGTCATCCAGGTGCTGGACGTGCTGATCGAGAACGCCTGCAGCCACGGACGTGGACGTATCACCCTGGCCACCAGGGAACGGGCAGACCTGGTGGCGATCCTGGTGGGCGACGAGGGACCGAGGACCATCGACGACGGGGTCTTCCGGCGCGGGCACAGCACGCCCGGCGGCGACGGCCACGGCCTGGGCCTGGCGATCGCCTCCGACCTGGCGGCCTCGATGGGCGGGCGGCTCTCCCTCCTGGACGAGCCGACCACCACCTTCGCCCTGGCGCTGCCGCGAGCCGACGCGGGTCGCCGCCCGGCCACGCAGGCGGCCTCGGGCGACGGAACCGACTAAGCACGCGCTTAGACTCCGCTCCATGCACGGCTACCACCACGAAGAGCTGACCTCTGACGAGCTCGCTCGGCTCGAGGACCTCTACGGTCCCTTCACCCAGAGCGTGCGCGAGCTCGCCGACGCGACCGTGCGCACCACGGTCGACGAGGACGAGCTGCGCAAGGTGCAGGCCGAGATCGAGGCGCTCACCGCGCGGCTGCGCAGCAGCCAGATCGACGGCACGTACGGCGTCCGGTTCAGCTCCGACGGGACCACCCGCCCGTGGGGCAACGCGATCGTGGGCCTGCGCAACCCGGTGGCCCCGCCGCTCACGGTGCGCCCCGACCCCGCGGGCCGGGCGGAGGCCGACTTCGTCCTCGGCGCCGGCTACGAAGGTCCGCCCGGTCTGGTGCACGGCGGGATCAGCGCCGCCATCCTCGACCAGCTGCTCGGCGAGGCCGCCGGGGCCGGCGGCAAGCCCGGCATGACGGGCAGCCTCACCATCCGCTACCGCCGCCCCACCCCGCTCGACACGCCGCTGACGGCCTCGGCGTGGATCGACCGCACCGAGGGGTGGAAGACCTACTGCCTGGGGACCATCCACCACGGCGACGAGCTGTGCGTGGAGGCCGAGGGCCTCTTCATCGTGCCGAAGTGGGCCCGCAGCCTGGTCTCGCCGGACGAGCGCCCGCCCCGGTTCGACTGAGCCGGGGCGCCTGCCTCAGGCCTTGACCCGGCTGGGAGCGGCAGTGCCGCGCTGCCGGTCGTCGGTCAACCGCGTCTCCTCCAGCGCCTGCTCCTCGAGCTCGCGCCGGCGCGCCTCCTCGGCCTCGCGCAGCGCGGCGTCGTACTCGCCGGGCTCGGAGACCAGGCCGGCGACACCGCCGTCGAGCCGCGAGAGCGCAGTCCGGGCGAAGATCTGCTGCTCGGTGGTGGTGCGCTCCTGGCGACCACGGCCGAGGAAGGAGATCGCCCAGTGCAGCAGCGCGGTGATCCGGTTCTTGAAGCCGGTGATGTAGATCAGGTGGACGAAGAGCCACATCAGCCAGGCCAGCACGCCCGTGAGCCGCAGCCGGCCGACCATCGCCACCGCGTTGAAGCGGCTGATGATCGCCATCGAGCCCTTGTCGAAGTAGGTGAACGGGCCCTGCGGCGCCTTGCCCCGCAGCCGGCCGTCGATCTCCTTCGCCGCGTGCTTGGCGCCCTGGATCGCCACCTGAGCCACGCCGGGCAGGTTGTCGAGCGCGATCATGTCGCCGACGACGAAGACCTCGGGGTGGCCGGGCAGGGTGAGGTCGGGGTTGACCTGGATCCGGCCGGCGCGGTCCAGACCGGCGCCGGTCTGCTCCGCGAGGGTCCTGCCGAGCGGCGAGGCCTGCACGCCGGCGGCCCAGATCTTGGTGACCGAGTCGATCCGCTGGGTCTGGCCGTTCTTGTACTTCAGCACCAGGCCGCGCTCGTCCACGTCGGTGACCATCGCGCCGAGCATCACCTCCACGCCGAGCTTCTCCAGCTCGCGGCGGGTGTTCTCGCCCAGCTTGGCCCCGAACGGCGGCAGCACCTGCGGAGCGGCGTCGACCAGGATCACCCGGGCGTGCCGGGTGTTGATGGAGCGGAAGTCCTTGCGCAGGGTGCGGTGCGCCAGCTCGGCGATCTGACCGGCCATCTCGACGCCGGTCGGGCCCGCACCCACGACCACGAAGTTGAGCAGGTGGTCGACCGACTCGCCGCGCTTGGCGCCCAGCTCGGCGAGCTCGAAGGCGCCGAAGATGCGGCCGCGCAGCTCGAGCGCGTCGTCGATGCTCTTCATGCCTGGGGCGTGCTCGGCGAAGTGGTCGTTGCCGAAGTAGGACTGAGCGGCGCCGGCGGCGACGATCAGCGAGTCGTAGGAGGTCACCGAGGACCGGCCGAGGACCTGCGAGGTCACCGTCTTGGCGGTCAGGTCGATGTCGGTCACCTCGCCGAGCAGCACCTGGGCGTTGCGCTGGCTGGAGAGCACCTCACGGGTCGGCGGCGCGATCTCGCCCTCGGAGAGGATCCCGGTCGCCACCTGGTAGAGCAGCGGCTGGAAGAGGTGGTGGGTCGTCTTGGCGATCAGTGTCACGTCCACGTCGGCCCGGCGCAGCGCCTTGGTCCCGAACAGGCCTCCGAATCCCGAACCGATCACCACGACGTGGTGACGTCGCTCCGGCGTGGTCGCGGGGGCAGGACTCTGGGAGGACATGTGACGCCGCCTTCCTGGCGAGGATCGGTGAGAGACGTAAGTACCCATTCTCCCGCGCCGACGCGTCAGAGCACGCATGGTGGGACGCGTCGCGTTGGTCACACCGTCAGCGCGGCCGTCGAGATAGTGTCGAGACGAAGATGAATCCTTCACTATGTTTGGCCGGCGGGCTTCCCGGGTAAGCGCGCCGTGTCTGGCTCCACCTATTGCCACCCCCCACGAGGACCCACCACTTGCCGCTCAACAAGGAAGCGTTGCCCCTTGACTCGGCACCGAGCGCCGTCGCTGACGCTCGGCGCTGGGTCCTCGGCCTGTGCCGTGAGCTGGGCCGCGACGACCTCCTGGACTGCGCCGAGCTGGGCGTCTCCGAGCTGGTGACCAACGCGATCCTGCACGGCCAGGCGCCGATCAACGTGCGAGTGCGCGGCACCCGCGAGCATCCCCGCATCGAGGTGTACGACGCCTCCCGCCGCCCCCCGGTGATCGGCGGGGGCCCGGTGGAGAACACCCCGGACGACGACGACCTCGACGAGTTCCTCACCACGTTCGGCCGCGGCCTCTCGATGGTCTCCATGGCCTCGGTGGCGTGGGGCGCCACCATCGAGCGCGGGGGCAAGATCGTCTGGTTCGAGCCTGCCGGCAGCCTCCAGGAGGACGGGTACCGCGAGGGGGTCATCGACGTCCTCCACGACGACAGCCAGAAGTGGGAGCCCTCCCCCGACTCGGTCACCGTCCGGCTCCTCGACGTCGACCTCAAGCTCTTCCTCAGCGTGCTCACGCAGTACAACAACCTGCGCCGCGAGCTGCGCCTGCTCGCGCTCGCCCACGAGGCCGACTACCCGCTGGCCCGCGACCTCTCGCACATGTTCTCCACCTTCGAGCGGCAGTTCCCCCCGGCGATGCTCGAGGGGGTGGCGGCCACGCTGCGCCAGGGCAAGGCCACCTCCGACCTGTGCTTCGAGGCGGCCCCCGAGTCGGCGCAGATCTTCAGCACCATGCTGGAGATGTTCGACCTCGCCGACGCCTTCTGCCGCGCCCAGCGGCTGCTCTCCCTGGCTCGCTCCCCGGAGCAGCGGATGCTCCAGGTCTGGCTCCTGGACCAGTTCACCCGGCAGGTCCGCGGCGAGGAGCCCGTGCCGTGGACGGCGTACGACGTGCACGAGACGCTTTCCGCCGACAGCCACGTCTCCTGACCCGACGTCCACCACGGCCGTCGTCCCCGACGGGACGGGAGGGGCTCAGGCGTAGCCCAGCTCGTGCAACCGGGCGTCGTCGATCCCGAAGTGGTGCGCCACCTCGTGCACGACGGTGATCCGGATCTCCTCCACCAGCTCGCCCTCGTCGACGCAGATGTCCTCCAACGGCCCACGGAACAGCACGATGCGGTCCGGAAGACCGCCGGCGTGGTTCGCCGGCCGCTCGGTGAGGGCGACCCCGTCGTAGTAGCCCAGGAGGTCCGGGTCGTCGTCGGGCGGCTCGTCCTCGACGAGCACCACCACGTTGTCGATCAGGGAGCTGAGCTCGCCGGGGATCTCGTCGAGGGCCCGCTCGACCAGCGAGTCGAACACGTCGCGGGAGACCTGCATGGCCTCAGCGTACGTGGGGGCGCCCCGGAAATGCGTGATGCCCCGGCCATTGACCGGGGCATCTGCTGGCGACCCTGACGAGACTCGAACTCGCGACCTCCGCCGTGACAGGGCGGCGCGCTAACCAACTGCGCTACAGGGCCATGCTTTTGAAGTTGTGCTCCTTGCGAAGCGGGGAAACCTTAACCCATCATCGGCGAGGACTCCCAATCGAGGTGGTCACCACGCTCGGGAACCGCACCCCCAACGGGATTCGAACCCGTGCTACCGCCGTGAAAGGGCGACGTCCTAGGCCGCTAGACGATGGGGGCCCAGCGCGCAGCCGACCAGGTCGGCGACGCGTGCGTGCCTAGCATAGGGGGCGCCCCGGCAGAGACCCAGCACAGCCCCGTGCCGAGCCCGGCACGCGGTCGCTTTTCCTCGACCGGGCACGCTGATGTAAGGTTTCCCCCGCTTGGGCAGGTAGCTCAGTTGGTACGAGCGTCCGCCTGAAAAGTGGAAGGTCGGCGGTTCGACCCCGCCCCTGCCCACAAGCAGTCGAAGCGCCTGGTTCGTCCACACGAACCGGGCGCTTCGTCGTTCCCGCCCATGGGCCAGAATGTGCCCGTGCTGCCGCCCCTGGAGATCGTCGCGCGGGAACGGCCGCTGGCGCTGGTCTCCCCCGCCACCTCGGTCCGCCACCCGGTGAGCGGCACCTCGTCGCGGTACGCCGCGGCCCGGCCGGCGCCGTACGTCGCCGTGGTCGCCGACCTCGCCTCCGAGGCGCTGCGCCATGACGCCGAGGGCGGCAAGGGCGGCGAGGACGCTCCCGCCGGCCGGGTCGAGCTGTTCCTCGCCTCGGGGGGCACCCGGCTGGCCGGCTGGTACGAGCCCGCGCGCGGCGCCGTGGGACTCACCGTCACCGACCCGGCCGGGCGCCGCACCAGCCACCGCAGCCGCCGGTTCGGCACCGCCACGGACCGGCCGGACGCCTTCGCCCTGACCCTCACCGGGATGCACCTGACCGTGCTGTGCCTCGACGGCGAGGAGTGGACCGCCCGCGGCCGGGTCGACCTGACCGGACGGGTCGACCCGCACGACGAGGGGTGGCTGACCGGTCTCACGCTCGGGCACCAGGCCGCCGAGGGCCAGGTGGCGGGGCTCACCAGCGGCGGCTTCGGGCACCTGGGGCTGCGCGACCTCCGGCTGGTCACCGAGGCCGACGGGACGCCCGTGCGCGACGGCGGCGACTGGCTGCTCACCGCGACGTCCGCCGGACCCGGGTTCTTCGACACCGCGCACACCAGCGTGTGGCGGCTCGCGGCCGAAGCCGACCGGCTCACCCACTGCGCCGACCTCTACTTCCGCCGGCCCGACGTCCCCGGCGTCTTCGGCGACCACGCGGTCCACCTGCTCCGCGACGGCGGCCGCTGGCTGGTGGCCACCAGCACCTGGGGCGACTTCGACCGGCGTCGCGTCCCCGGCGTGCGGTGCACCCTGGCCGAGAGCGGGGCGGACCTGCTCCGCGGCGAGCACGTGGTGGACACCCGCGAGCTCCCCCTGCCCACCGACGGGCTCACCTCCGTCGGCGTCTGGGACCCGCACCTGCTGCGCGACGGCGACACCTGGCTGGTCGGCTACGCCAGCGCCAGCCGGTTCTTCCGGTTCCATCCGTGCGTGGCCTCGGGCCCGACCCTGGACGACCTGACGCTGCGCGCCGCCGCCCCCGAGCGGCGCGCCACCGAGGGCGTCACCCTGCTCCGGCTCGACGGGCCGACGAGCCCGGTCCGGGTGCTGGCCAGCGACGGCCGGGACAGCCGCCGCGAGCTGCGCGCGCGCTACCCCGTGCTCGACCTGGACCTGCGCGAGCTCGGCACCCTGGACGCGCCGTACCCGACGAACCTGCCCTGGCCCACGCTGCTGCCCGACGAGCACGGCTGGCGGATGGTGACCTTCAACGGGCGGGCGGCCGGTGGCGAGCTGCTCGGCTACGGCACCCACGGCGACGTGGTGCACCTGCGGGAGCGCGACCGGCCCGCACTAGGGTGAGGTGATCCGGACCACACCACCCCGCGGTCCGGCTGACCAGCGCCACACCACCCCCGTGGCCACGACACCGCGGTCCGGACCGACGTCGGACCGAGAAAGTGAGCAGCACCGTGGAGAGCACTCCCACCATCGACCTGTTCGCCAGCACCGACCACGAGCAGGTGGTCTTCTGCCACGACCAGGCGAGCGGCCTGCGCGCGGTGATCGCGCTGCACTCCACTGCCCTGGGACCAGGCCTCGGCGGAACCCGGTTCCACCCGTACGCGAGCACCGACGAGGCGGTCCGCGACGTGCTCGCGCTCTCCCGCGGCATGTCGTACAAGAACGCGCTGGCCGGGCTCGACCTCGGGGGCGGCAAGGCGGTGATCATCGGCGACCCGCGCGCCGACAAGTCCGAGGCGCTGCTGCGCGCCTACGGCCGCTTCGTCCAGTCGCTGCACGGGCGCTACCTGACCGCCTGCGACGTCGGGACGTTCTCCGAGGACATGGACGTGGTGGCGCGCGAGTGCGACTTCGTCACCGGCCGCACCGTCGCCCACGGCGGCGCCGGCGACTCCTCGGTGCTCACGGCGTACGGCGTCTTCCAGGGGATGCGGGCCAGCGCGGCGCACCAGTGGGGCAGCGACTCCCTGGCCGGCCGCACGGTCGGGATCTCCGGCGTCGGCAAGGTCGGCCGGCACCTGGTCGGGCACCTGCTCGAGGACGGCGCGGACGTCGTGGTCACCGACGTGTGGGCGCCCGCGGTCGACCGGATCCGCGCCGAGCACCCCACGGTCCGGGTGGTCGACTCCACCGAGGCGCTGGTCGCCGAGCAGCTCGACGTCTACGCGCCGTGCGCCCTCGGCGGAGCGCTGGACGACGAGGTGGTCGAGGTCCTCTCGGCCCGGATCGTCTGCGGTGCCGCCAACAACCAGGTGGCGCACGCCGGGGTGGAGAAGACGATGCAGGAGCGCGGCATCCTCTACGCCCCCGACTACTGCGTGAACGCCGGCGGCGTCATCCAGGTGGCCGACGAGCTCGAAGGGTTCTCCTTCGAGCGTGCCAAGCACCGCGCCGCCGGGATCTACGACACGACCCGGTCGGTGCTCGAGCTCGCCGCGCGCGACGACGTCACTCCCTCGCTCGCCGCCGACCGGCTGGCGGAACGACGGATGCGAGACGTCGGGCGACTGCGCGACATCCACCTGTCCTGAGCATGCCCTGAGCACTGTGCGCCGAGGCGAAGGTGCGCTGAGGCAACCGACCCTGAGGGCCCGCTCGCGCGGGCCCTCAGGGTTCAGTCGTCAATCGCGACGAGGCGGGTCCGCGTAATCGGACCAGTCGTCGAAGTACTCCGCCTCATCAGGTGAGGTGGTACTGCTGTCCGGTTCGCCATGCAGCTCCTTCGCCAGCGCTCCGAAGTCCGTCTCGTGAGTCCGGTACTTCAGGTCGCGGGCGACCTTCGTCTGCTTGGCCTTCGCTCGGCCGCGCCCCATAGGGTCCGACCCCCTCGCACGCTTGGCCGGGGCTCTTGGCGCGCACGCCGCGGCGCCCGGTCTCTTGACTGGATACTCGTGGGTGCAACGCTACCCGCTGGGAGTAATTCCCGCACACCCAGCCCACCGTGTCGAGGCTCTCCCCCGCTCAATCACGCGGGGCCGGAGCGGAAAGTTCGCTCCCAGCGCAACGCCGGGGCCCTCCGCGGCGTCACCAGCCGGGGTGCTGGCCCTCGAGCCGGACCCGGCCGCCGTCGGCGGACTCGCGCGCCTCGGCCACCTCGCCGGCCACCCACGCACGCACGCCGTACCCGGCCAGGGTGCCGATCGCCGCGTCGACGTCCTCGGGGTGGACCAGGGCGACCATCCCCACGCCGCAGTTGAGGGTGGCCTCCAGGTCCTCCTGGGGCACCAGCCCGACCTGGCGCACCAGGTCGAAGACCGGCTGGGGGGTCCACGTCCCGCGGTTGATCGTGGCCGTCAGCTCCTCGGGCATCACCCGCTCCAGGTTGGCCGCCAGACCACCGCCGGTGACGTGCGACATCGCGTGGGTCCGGGTGCTGCGGGCCAGGTCCAGGCAGGCCTTGGCGTAGATCCTGGTGGGGGTCAGCAGCTCCTCCCCCAGCGTCCTGCCCAGCTCGGGCACCTCGCGGTCCAGCAGCCAGCCCGCGCCGCCGTCGGCAGGGTCGCCGAGGAGCACGTGCCGGACCAGGGAGTAGCCGTTGGAGTGCAGGCCCGAGGCCTCCATCGCGACCACCACGTCACCGGGGCGGACCCGGCCCGGGCCGAGCAGCTGGTCGGCCTCCACCACCCCGGTGGTCGCGCCGGCCACGTCGTACTCGTCGGGGGCCAGCAGGCCGGGGTGCTCGGCGGTCTCGCCACCCACCAGCGCGCAGCCGGCCTCCACGCAGGCCTCCGCGATGCCCTTGACGATCGCCGCGATCCGCTCGGGCACCACCCGCCCGGTGGCGATGTAGTCGGTCATGAACAGCGGCTCGGCGCCGCAGACCACCAGGTCGTCGACGACCATCCCGACCAGGTCGAAGCCGATCGTGTCGTGGATGTCCATCGCCTGGGCGATCGCCACCTTGGTGCCGACGCCGTCGGTGGAGGTGGCCAGCAGGGGCCGGGTGTAGCGGGTCAGCGCGGAGGCGTCGAAGAGCCCGGCGAAGCCGCCCAGGCCGCCGATCACCTCGGGGCGGCGCGACTTCTCGACCCACCCCTTCATCAGGTCGATCGCGCGGTCGGCGGCCTCGATGGAGACGCCGGCGGCGGCGTAGGCGTTGCGCCCGGTGCCGGACTGGGGGGAGGACTGGGGGTCGGTCACGGCATGCTCCTGCGTGGGCTGGTTCTGGGGAGTCGGCTGGTCTGGGACAGGGCGGGCGTACGCCGCTACGGGCGCTCGAGCGAGTCGGCCGCACCGCTGCCCGAGAGCGAGGCGGCGAGGCCGTCGACGTCCCGCGGGCCGGCGGTCGAGAAGCCGCCGCAGTCGTCGACCTTCACCCCCTCCAGCACGCCCTTGCCGCGCAGCGTGGGGTCCGGCAGCGGGATCGGGTAGTGGCCGTCGAAGCAGGCCCGGCACAGGTCGTCCTTGGGCACCGTGGTCGCCTGGACCAGGGCGTCGAGCCCGATGTAGGCCAGCGAGTCGGCGTCGATGGAGCGCTGGATCTCGTCGGTGGTCAGGCCGTTGGCGATCAGCTCGGCGCGGGTGGCGAAGTCGATGCCGTAGAAGCACGGCCACTTCACCGGCGGCGAGGAGATCCGCACGTGCACCTCGCGCGCGCCCGCCTCGCGGAGCATCCGGACCAGGGCGCGCTGGGTGTTGCCGCGCACGATCGAGTCGTCGACGACGACCAGGCGCTTGCCCTCGATCACGTCGCGCAGCGGGTTGAGCTTGAGCCGGATGCCGAGCTGGCGGATGGTCTGCGAGGGCTGGATGAAGGTGCGCCCCACGTAGGAGTTCTTCACCAGGCCGGTGCCGTAGGGGATGCCGGACTCCTCGGCGTACCCGATGGCCGCCGGGGTGCCGGACTCCGGCACCGGGATCACCAGGTCGGCGTCCGCGGGGAAGTCCCGGGCCAGCTGGCGGCCGATCTCGACGCGGACGCTGTGCACCCGCTGGTCGTTCATCAAGGTGTCGGGGCGGGCCAGGTAGACGAACTCGAAGAGGCAGTGCTTGGGGGCCGCCTCGGCGAACCGGCGGGTGCGCAGCCCCGCCTCGTCGACCGCGATCAGCTCGCCGGGCTCGATCTCGCGGATGAACGAGGCGCCGACGATGTCCAGCGCCGCGGTCTCCGAGGCGACCACCCAGCCCCGCTCCAGCCGGCCCAGGACCAGCGGGCGCACGCCCTGCGGGTCGCGAGCGGCGTACAGCGTGTGCTCGTCCATCCAGACGAACGAGTAGGCGCCCTTGACCTGGGGCAGCAGCTCCATCGCCCGCTCCTCGACCGTGGAGTCGGGGTGGTGGGCGAGCAGTGCGGTGACCACGCTGGTGTCGTTGGTCGAGACCGGCACCCGCAGGTCGAGCTGGCCGTCGAGCTCGCCCTCGGTCACCATCTGCGCCAGCTCGGCGGTGTTGATCAGGTTGCCGTTGTGGGCCAGTGCGATCGAGCCCGACTCGGTGGGGTGGAACGTCGGCTGGGCGTTGTGCCACGTGCTCGCGCCGGTGGTGGAGTACCGGGCGTGGCCGATCGCCACGTGCCCGCGCAGCGACTCCAGCGTCGACTCGTCGAAGACCTGGGAGACGAGCCCCATGTCCTTGTAGACGAGGATCTGCCGGCCGTTGCTGACCGCGATGCCGGCCGACTCCTGGCCCCGGTGCTGCAGGGCGTAGATGCCGAAGTAGGTGAGCTTGGCGACGTCCTCGCCCGGCGCCCAGACCCCGAAGACGCCACACGCGTCCTGGGGTCCCAGCTCCTGCGGGTCGAGTGCCTGGGACAGACGGCCGTCGCCGCCCTTGCGGGTGCTGCTGGACTGGGCCACGGCGCCAGTGTACGGCGGTCGGGACGTCGTCCGCGGACACGCCCGCGAGCGCGGTCAGGGCCGGTCTCCACGGACCGGTCTAGCGCGCTGGCCCCTCGCGCCGCGCCCACCCCTCCAATAACCTGAATCGACCGCCGGGCGCAGAAACCGGCCCTTACTATGCAGTACGCCTGCGGCGCAACAGCCGTTCGGTCGTCGAAAGACTCGGGCAGGACACGGGGAGAACCACAGGATGGGTGAGACGCGCGCCGAGGACGTGTTCGTCGACGCTCTCCAGAACATCGCCCGGGGAGTCACCGAGCTCGTCGGCTACGAGGTCGCGGCGATCAGTGTCGCCCGCGACGACCGGGCGCTGGAGATGGTGGCCGTCGCGGGCAGCGTCGAAGCCCGCGAACAGCTGCTGGGGCACCGCACGCCGATCGACGAGATCGAGCTGGAGATCGCCACCGCCGAGCACTGGGGCGACCTGCGCTTCGTCCCGCACGAGCGGATGAACCTCGACATCGAGACCCTCGGCTGGGTGCCCGACCTCGAGGTCAGCAACGACCCCGACATGTGGCACCCGCTGGACCTGCTGCTCGCCCCCATCTACGACGACGAGGGCACCCTGCGGGGGATGCTCTCGGTCGACCTCCCGCTCGACCGCCGCCGACCCGGGCCGCAGAAGCGTCAGGAGCTCCAGCGGTACGCCGAGCAGACCCGGCGCGCCGTCCTGACCGCGGTCGAACGGGCCGAGCTGGCCGAGCAGGTACGGCTGGCGGACGCGGCGCGGATGATCGTGCGCGAGGTCAGCTCCGAGCTCTCCCTGGACCGGATCATCGAGGTTGCCCAGCCGGCGCTGACCAGCGCCTTCAACTCCTTCGGGATGTGGATCGAGACCTTCGACGAGGACGGCGAGGGCAGCGGGGCGGTCTACGCCTCCAACGGCGCCGAGATCCACCTGGCCGAGGAGCTCAAGCAGATCGCCCGGCTCTCGGCGCAGATGCTCTGGAAGATCCAGGACGTGGTGGTGCTCAACGACGTCATCCCGGCGTTCGGGGTGATGACACCCGAGCAGGAGGAGGAGATCACCTCCTTCATGCAGGCCATCGACGTCACCTCGATGCTCTTCGTGCCGCTGGGCGCCGGCCCCGAGTGCCTGGGCAACCTGGTGCTGACCCGCCGCGGCGGCAAGCTCGACTGGTCCCCGATCGAGAAGCAGGCGGCGCTCGACATCGGCCACGACCTGGGCCGCGCCCTGCTCAACGCCCGCACCTTCGAGCGGGAGCGGCGGCTGATCGACGAGCTGCGCGAGCTCAACGGCTACAAGAGCCGGCTGATCGCGACCATCGCCCACGAGCTGAAGAACCCGCTCACCTCGATCCTCGGCCACGTGGAGATGCTGGAGTCGGTGCCGGAGCTGACCGGCACCGTGCGCAGCTCGATCTCCTCGATGGAGCGCGGCGCGGTGCGCATGCAGCGGCTGATCGACGACCTGCTCGTCCTGGCCCGGGTCGGCGACCCGCACGTGGAGTTCCGGCCCACCGCGGTCAACATGACCGACGTCGTGCACGACGTGCTCGACCTGGTCCGGGTCACCCTCGAGCGCAAGCAGCTCAAGGTCGTGGTGGACGCGCCCGAGCACCCCGTGCTGGCGCTGGCCGAGGAGAGCGGTCTCGACCGGATCTGCGCCAACCTGCTCAGCAACGCCGCGAAGTACACCCCCGAGGGCGGCACCATCACGATCACCTTGGAGAGCAAGCGCCGGGTCGCCGAGCTGCGGGTCAGCGACACCGGCCTGGGCATCTCCGAGGCCGACCAGGGGCGGCTCTTCCAGGAGTTCTTCCGCTCCACCAACCCGGCCGCGGTGGCCCAGCCGGGCACCGGGCTGGGGCTCACGATCGTGCAGCGGATCGTGGAGCGGCACCGCGGCCGGATCACCTTCGAGTCCACCCTGGGCGAGGGGACGACGTTCGCCGTCACCCTCCCCCTGGCCCGTGAGGGCGCGGCCGAGGACCAGCCCGTCGAGCCCCCGAGCCTGCCCGAGCCTGCCTGAGGCTCAGCGCGCGAGCTTGGCGAGCATCAGCGCCTCGGCGAGCACGACCTTCTCGAACTCGGCCAGGTGCAGGCCCTCGTTGGCGCCGTGCGCCCGGGTGTCGGGGTCCTCGACGCCGGTGACCAGCACGCTGGCGTCCGGGAAGGTCTCCAGGAACTCCGCGATGAAGGGGATCGAGCCGCCGACTCCCATGTCGACGGGCGCGGTGCCGTCCCACGCCTCGGTGAACGCCTCGCGGGCGGCGTCGTACGCCGGACCGGTCGCGTCGATCTGGGTGGCCTCGCCGGTGTCCACGACGGTGAAGGTGAGCTCCGCTCCCCACGGCACGTTCTTCTCCACGTGCTCGCGGAGCCGCTCGACCGCGTTGGCCGCGGTGTCGCCGGGCGCGATGCGCAGGCTGATCTTGGCCCGGGCGGAGGGCACCAGGGTGTTGCTGGCGCCGTCGACCTGCGGGGCGTCGAGGCCGGTGATGCTGAGCGCCGGCTTGGTCCACAGCCGCTCCACGGCCGACCCGGAGCCGATCCACTCCAGGCCGGGGATCGCGCCGGACTCGGCCCGGAGCCGCTCCTCGGGGTAGTCGACGTCGGCAGCCGGGCCCGAGTGCAGGCCCTCGATCGCCACGTTGCCCTCGTCGTCGTGGAGGCTGGCGATCACCCGCGACAGCGCGATCAGGGCGTCGGGGGCCAGCCCGCCCCACATGCCGGAGTGGACCGCGTGGGTCAGTGTGCGGACCTCGATGTCGGCGCGAACCAGGCCGCGCAGGCTGGTGGTCAGCGCGGGGACACCGATGTCCCAGTTGCCGGAGTCGGCGATCACGATCACGTCGGCACGGAGCTCGGCCTCGTGCTGCTTCAGCAGGTCGACCAGGGAGTCGGAGCCGACCTCCTCCTCGCCCTCGATGAAGACCACCACGTTGACCGGCAGGTCGTCGCCGAAGGCGCGCAGCGCGCCCAGGTGGGTGACGATCCCGGCCTTGTCGTCGGCGGCGCCACGGCCGTACAGCCGGCCGTCGCGCTCCGTCGGCTCCCACGGCGGGGAGTCCCACTCGGCGTGGTCGTTCTCCGGCTGGACGTCGTGGTGGGCGTAGAGCAGCACGGTGGGCGCGCCTTCGGGCCCGGCCTTGTGAGCGATCACCGCGGGGGCGCCGTCGTCGCCGTACCGGGTCACCCTGGCCTCGCAGCCCTCGGCCGCGAACAGGTCGCGCACCGCCTCGGCACTGCGCTCGACCTCGGCCGAACGGGCCGGGTCGGCGCTCACCGACTCGATCCGGACCAGGTCCTCCAGGTCTCGCCGGAGGCCTGGCAGCACCTCGTGGATCTTGCCCCTCAGCTGGTCGTCGCGCGCGTCACTCATGCCGGCAACCCTACGCGTGGTCACCCCGACGGGGCAGGGCGAGCAGCTCGGTGACCCGCTCGACGGGCTCGAAGCCCAGGCCCCGGTAGAGGCCCTCGGCGGGCGCGCCCTCCTCGGCCAGGATCACCAGGGTGCTCACGCCGAGCTCGCTCAGCCCGTAGGCGCCGACCCGGTGCACCAGGGTGGTGGCGAGTCCCTGCCGCTGGAGCTCGGGATGGGTGACCACCGACTGGTAGCGCGCCAGCTCGGCGTCGACCCGGAAGAGCGCCGCGGTGCTGACCAGCCGACCGTCGAGGAACGCCCCCCACCGCTGGCCCAGGCCCTGGTCCACCCGCGCCCGCTCGGCCGCGACCCGCTTGCGGGCGTAGGTCTCCAGGGCGGCCGACGCGGTCTGGGCGTCGGCCGCGATGGTGAGAGCCACCTGCTGCTCCCAGTCGTCCTCGCCCGCGAGCGGCCGCAGCTCCGCCTCCTGGTGCGGGCGCGCCGGCGGGGTCAGGGAGCTCGTCGTCAGGGTCACCGTCGTGCTGGCGGTCATCCCCGCCTCGAGGAACTCGAGCAGGACGGGGTGGTCGGTGAGCGGCTCGGTCAGGTCGAAGGCGATCGCCCGGTGGTCGGAGGTGGGGAACTCGGTCCAGCACGCGGCCATCACCTCGCGCGCTCCACCTGGGAGCGGCAGCTCGCGCAGGAGCAGGAAGTTGCCCCAGTAGAAGTCGGGGTTGTCGAGGGTGCGCACCACCAGGTGGGTGCCGCGGTCCTCGACGGTGCTGCCCGCGCGCTCGAGCAGGGCCAGGTCGGTGCGGTAGCCCAGGGAACGCGCGGACCGGGCCGCGGCGGACAGGTCGGGCAGCGGCAGGTCGGGCGTCGCGATGTCGGGCATGGCTCAATCCTCCACGAGCGGCAGGTACGGGGTGAGGTCGGCGCGCTGACCACTGGCGCGCAGTGCGCCACGCGCCTCGGCGTCGGACCAGGACAGGCATCCGGTCGCGAGCTCGATCCAGGTCTCGGCGTCCATCTCCACCACGGCCGGCGGCGTGCCGCGGGTGTGCCGGACCCCCGGGACTACCTGCACCGCGGCGTACGGCGGCACCCGGACCTCGACGCTCGCCCCCGGCGCGCGCTCGTCGAGCACCGCCATGAAGTGCTTGGTGAGCAGCTTGAGCTGGGCCGGGGTGGGCTCGTCGGCGGCCAGCGCCTCGGCGAGCGCGGCAGGGTCGGCGCGACGGAGTCGGGCGGGCATGGCTCCGAGGCTAACGCCGCTCCCGCACACGCGGTCGGGCCGGTCCCGGTGCCCGGGGCCGAAGGACCTTTGACGCCCTCGCCGTCCCTGCGCACGCTGGGGAGCAGGAAGACGGGTTCCGCAGGGCGGAGCAGCACCGGGAGTCGTCGACGATCTCAGGACGTGGTGAGGATGAACTACTGGGTCAGCGTCACCTTCCGGGCGATCCCGCTGGTGATGGCCGCGCTCTGCCTCGGCTTCGGGATCGAGGTGTGGACCGCGGCCGACCAGCCCGGCAACCTCGTCGCCGGTCGCGTGGTCACCTTCCTGGCCGCCATCTGCGTGTGCCTGTTCTGCACCGCCGCGGTGATCATCCGCCAGCTCATCCACCGGTTCAACGCGGTGGACAAGGTCGTCTACCCGACGCTGGGCTACCTGACCGCGCTCGGGACCGCGACGTACGGCGTGGTGCTGGCCTCCCAGGGCAGCTCCTCCGGCACCGACCCGGACTACATCGCCGGGCACGTGGTGCTCGGGCTCGGGCTGATCAGCGGCTGCGTCGCCACGGTGGCCACCGCCTCGCTGAAGTTCAGCCTGATCCCGGTCAACTCGGCCAAGCCAAAGGAGAACCACGAGCCTCCGGACGAGGCCTACCCGCGGGGCCTCGGTCTGGGCCTGGTCGCCGTCCCGGTGGTGCTCGCGCTCACCGCGTGGACGATCGCAGCGGTCAACCTGGCACTGGCCGGCACTCCGTCGCGGTTCACGGTCGGCCACGTGGTGGCGGGCCTGGCGATGATCTGCACCAGCCTGATCGCGCTGGTGGTCAGCATCGTGCGGCAGGTCCGCAACTCCTACCTGCCCCGGCACCGGGTGATGTGGCCGTGGGTGGTGATCGCCATGGGCACGCTCAACATCGTCTGGGGGATCGTGCTGCTCGTCCTCGACCGGTCGCCCGCCTACCAGACCCCGGGCCTGGTGATGATCGGCCTGGGCCTGGTCTGCTTCAGCATCCTGAGCAAGGTGGGGCTGCTGGCCCTGGTCTGGCGGCGCACCTTCCCCCTGGCCAACCGGGTGCCGCTGATCCCGGTGCTGACCGCCCTGACCTGCCTCTACCTGGCCGCCTTCACCTTCCAGGCGGCGGTCACGGACCCGAACGTCTTCGTCGCCGCCCGGGTGCTGACGGGCCTGGGCGCGATCTGCTTCTCGCTCTACTCGATCGTCTCGATCCTGGAGAGCGGCACCTCGGGGTCGGGCTAGACGTCGGGCCGGTCGTCGGGCCGGTCGCCCTCGGCGAGCCGCCTGATCCGCACCAGCGCCAGTCCGGTCACCGCCAGGTAGGGGGTCGCCCACCACGGCACGCCCATCTCCACCCGGCACCGCTCGGGTCCGCGGTCGAGGACGGTGTGCTCGGTGGCGGGCACGCCCGCCACCGTCCACGACCAGGTCCGCCGCGGCGGGTCCGGCTGCCAGCGGTCGACGCGGAAACCGAGCCAGGCCCCGACCGGGGTGCGGACCGACCCCCTGGCGCCGGCCGACAGCGTGGAGGTGCGGTCGTCCAGACGGGCACCGCCGACCGTCGGTCCCCAGCGCGACCAGCACGAGACGTCCGTGAGCAGCTCCCAGACGAGGTCACCGGGGGCGGCCACGTCGACTCCGAGGCGAGGTCCCATGTCACGACGCTACGCGGTGCAGCCCGATCGGGGCCTTCCCGTCAGGCGCCGGCTCAGCCTCGACGGCGGGTCAGCACCTCGTTCCCGTCGTCGGTGATCACCACCGTGTGCTCGCTGTGCGCGGTCCGGCACCCGGTCGAGCTGCGCAGCGTCCAGCCGTCGGGGTCGACCGTCAGCTCGTCGGTGTCGGCCATCACCCACGGCTCGAGGGCGAGCATCAGGCCGGGGCGGAGCTTGAAGCCCCGGCCCGGGCGCCCCTGGTTGGCCACGTGCGGGTCCTGGTGCATCGTCGAGCCGATGCCGTGCCCGCCGAACTCGGTGTTGACCGAGTAGCCGGCCTCGGTCAGCACCGTGCCGATCGCGTGCGAGATGTCGCCGAGTCGGGCGTCCGGCCGGGCGGCCTCGATCGCGGCCTCCAGCGCCCGCTCGGTCGCCTCGATCAGCGCCACGCTCTCCGGGGGGCGCGACTTCCCCACCACGAAGCTGAGCGCGGAGTCGGCGGCGATCCCGTCCTTGACGACCGCGAGGTCGAGGGAGAGCAGGTCACCGTCGGCGAGCCGGTAGTCGTGCGGCAGTCCGTGCAGCACGGCGTCGTTGACGCCGGTGCAGATGTAGTGGCCGAAGGGTCCGCTCCCGAAGGACGGCGCGTAGTCGACGTAGCAGGACTCCGCGCCCGCCGCCTCGATCATCTCCTTGGTCCAGGCGTCGATCTCCAGGAGGTTGGTGCCGACGACCGCCCGCTCCTTCATCGTCTGCAGGATCTCGGCGACGAGCGCACCGGTGACCCGCGCCCGGGCGACCTTGGCGGGGTTCAGGATCTCGATCATGAGCCTCAGGGTGTCACCCGGGCGCGGGCGGGTCGAGCGCGGGCGCAGTGTTGCAGGGCCGAGAATCTTCCGGGTCAGGCGTGAACACCCTGTGAACGGAACCTCCGGACGCGCTGCTCACCCTCTACTCTCTCGCCACCGGCTCCTCCTCCCGGCGCGGTCCCCCGCCGCGCCATCACCTCCCGGCCGGCCAGGACGTGTGTCGATGACTCCCCAGCCCAGGCGGTGCGCGTGCCGACGGGTGCGGTGAGACGGCTCTCCGCACGCGCCCGCACCTCCACCGTCCCCGAGCCCAGGCCCTGGACGGCCGACCGGCGTGACCACCTGGACGAGACGGCTCGGCTGCTCGCCGCCGTGGAGCGGTGGGTGCACGCCTTCAGCCACCTCGACCCGGCCTCGTTGCGCGCGGGCATCGACCCCGCCCAGGGACCGCTGGCCGGCATGCCGTTCGCGGTCAGCCAGACGATCGACGTCGCGGGCATGCCCGGTCCGGACGGCCGGGCGGCCAGCCGGGACGCCGAGGCCGTCGCCCGGCTCCGCGCCGCCGGCGCCCGGGTGCTGGGTCTGACCACCAGCACGCCGTACGGGTGCGGGACCGCGACCCGGACCGACAACCCCCGCGGCAGCGGCTACACACCGGGCGGGAGCGCGGCCGGCGCCGGTGCTGCGGTCGGGGCGGGCATCGTGCCGGTCGCCCTCGCCACGCAGAGCCAGGCGGCGACGCTGCGGGCGGCGTCGTACTGCGGGGCCTGGGGCTTCAAGCCCAGCCACCTGCGGCTCCCCCGGGAGGGGGCGCTGGTCCTCTCCGACACCCTGACGGACCTCGGCCTGGTCGCCGCGTCCCTGGAGGACCTGGCCCGGGTGCTCCCGGTGCTCACCCGGTGGCGGGAGGCGGACCCGGAGCCGACCGACGAGGAGGGCCGGCGCCGCCCGCTGCGCGTGGGCCGGGTGATGCTCGACGACGGGGCGCTCCCCCGGCCGAGGACGCTCGCGCACTTCGACACCCTGCTGCACGAGCTCGGCACCCGCACGGCGCAGGCAGGTCCGACCGGACCGGCGATCGAGGTCGTGGAGAACACCACCGAGCTGCTCGCCCTGGACCGCGCGGTGCGGCACTCCACCCGGGTCTGCCTGGACATCCTGGCCGCGCAGAGCGGCCCGCAGCTCACCGCCGCCCTCGCCGCGGGCGAGTCGGACCCGCGGCTCCACGAGCTCGTCGAACGGGCCGCCGTGGTCGGCCCGAGCGGGCTGGTCGAGGCGCTGGACCAGCGCCGCGCCCTGACCCGGGCGTACGCCGCGCTGGCCGACCACGTCGACGTGCTGATCACCCTGAGCACCACCAACCCGGCCCCCGAGCAGCGCGAGGGCACCGGCTGCCGACGGATGCCGACCACGGCGTCGCTGCTCGGCGTCCCGGCCCTCTCGGCCCCCTGGCTCGTGGTCGACGGGCTCCCACAGGGCGTGCAGGTGCTGGGCTTCGCCGGGCGCGACGAGGAGCTCCTGGCCGCCGTCCGCCTCCTCGCCGCCGCCGTGCCGGGACCTTCGACCCGCCGTGCTTCGCCGCCCTGACTGGGAAGAGGGGCGGCACCTCGGTTAGCGTGAGGCCGTGAGCCATCCCCACCCCGAACTGCAGCGTCCCCCCAAGCTCCCGACCGGCGGGCTTCGGATCGTCGGACTCGGCGGTCTCGGCGAGATCGGCCGCAACATGACGGTCTTCGAGCACAAGGGCAAGCTGCTCATCGTCGACTGCGGCGTGCTCTTCCCCGAGGAGCACCAGCCCGGCATCGACGTCATCCTCCCCGACTTCACCTGGATCCGGGACCGCCTCGACTCGGTGGTCGGCGTGGTGCTCACCCACGGTCACGAGGACCACATCGGCGGTGTCCCCTACCTGCTCCGTGAGCGGCGCGACATCCCCGTGATCGGCTCGACCCTGACGCTGGCGCTGATCGAGGCCAAGCTCAAGGAGCACCAGATCAAGCCGGTGACCGAGCACGTCAAGGAGGGCGACCGGATCTCCTTCGGCCCGTTCGACCTGGAGTTCCTCGCGGTCAACCACTCCATCCCGGACGGTCTCGCCGTCGCCATCCGCACCCAGGCCGGCCTGGTCCTGCACACCGGCGACTTCAAGATGGACCAGTTCCCGCTGGACGACCGGATCACCGACCTGCGCGGCTTCGCCCGTCTCGGCGAGGAGGGGGTCGACCTGTTCATGACCGACTCCACCAACGCCGAGGTCCCCGGCTTCACCATGTCCGAGCGCGAGCTCACCCCGGCGATCGAGACCGTCTTCCGCACCGCCCCGCGCCGGGTGATCGTCTCCAGCTTCGCCAGCCACGTGCACCGGATCCAGCAGGTGCTCGACGCCGCGCAGGAGCACGGCCGCAAGGTGGCCTTCGTGGGCCGCTCGATGGTGCGCAACATGGGCGTCGCCCGCGACCTGGGCTACCTGAAGTACCCCGAGAACCTGGTCGTCCCGTTCGAGCAGCTGGAGCGGATGTCGCCGAAGAAGGTCGCCATCGTCTGCACCGGCTCCCAGGGCGAGCCGATGGCCGCGCTCTCCCGGATGGCCAACCGGGAGCACAAGATCCGGATCGGTGAGGGCGACACCGTGCTGATGGCCAGCTCGGTCATCCCCGGCAACGAGAACGCGATCTCCAACGTGATCAACGGCCTGACCCGGTGGGGCGCGAAGGTCGTGCACAAGGGCAACGCCAAGGTGCACGTCTCCGGCCACGCCAGCGCAGGCGAGCTGGTCTACTGCTACAACATCGTCCGCCCGACCAACGTGATGCCGATCCACGGCGAGTGGCGCCACCTCCAGGCCAACGCCGACCTGGCGGTCCGCACCGGTGTCCCGGCCGACCAGGTGGTCATCGCCGAGGACGGCGTGGTCGTCGACCTGGTCAAGGGCAAGGCCAAGATCACCGGGAAGGTGCCGGCCGGCAACGTCTACGTCGACGCGCAGGTCGTCGGCGGCTCCACCGAGACCACGCTGCGCGACCGGCGCACGCTGGCCGAGGAGGGCGTGGTCACCGTGCTCGCCCTGGTCGACGCCGAGACCGGCGAGCTGGCCGAGGAGCCGGACTTCCTGGCGCGCGGCTTCGTGCACGACGCGGAGACCTTCCGCAGCGCCGTCCCGGTGGTCGAGAAGACCCTGGCCCGCGCTGCCGCCGAGGGGATCGGCGACGTGCACCAGCTCGAGCAGATGATCACCCGCGAGGTCGGCCGGTGGGCGAACAAGAAGTTCCGCCGCAGCCCGCTGATCATCGCGATCGTGGTCGACGCCTGAGGCTCGACTCCTGACGCTGCCTCGCGTCGGCCGGTCTCAGAGCGGGCGCAGGTAGCAGAGCATCCGGTAGTCGGTGCCGGGCTCGACGTTGACGAACCCGTGCCGCTCGTAGAAGCGCCGGGTGTCGAGGTCGATCTCGTCGACGTTGATGTGCATCTCCCCCGCGTCCAGCTCGCGCACCGTGTCCAGCGCGGTGGTGAGCAGGGCCGTGCCGATGCCCTGGTCGCGCAGGTGCGGGACGACGTACAGCTCCTCGAGCTGCGCGAGCGGTCCGTCGAAGTACGGCGTGTGCCGCAGCGTGACCAGGGCGAACCCGGTCGGGTCGGCCTGCCCGGAGAGCAGGGCGAAGACCTCGCCGTCGCGTGCGAGCAGCCCCTCGAACCGGGACGCGAACTCGTCCGCCTCGTCGGTGGGTGCCTCGAACTCCACGTTGAAGTCGAAGAGCATCTGCCCCAGGACGCCGGCGTCCTCGGGGGTGGCGAGCCGGACCGGGACCGTCGTCGACATGCCCCCACCGTAGGGCGCACGCCGGACGGCGGCCACCCCCTCGACCCGTGGACCCGGCGCCCGGTCGGGCGTACCGTCGAACATGGCCACCACACGACGAGTGCCCCGGACGGAGACGTCGTGCGCGGCGTCGTGATGCACGCGCCGGGTGACGTGCGCGTGGAGGAGCGCCCCGACCCGCGCATCGAGCGACCTACCGACGCGGTGATCCGGCTCAGCGCGACCTGCATCTGCGGGTCGGACCTGTGGCCCTACCGCGGGGTGGAGCCGGCCGACCACATGCTGATGGGCCACGAGTACGTCGGCGTGGTCGAGGAGGTCGGCGCCGAGGTGCGCACGCTCCGGCCCGGGGACTTCGTGGTCGGGTCCTTCGTCCTGTCCGACAACACCTGCGAGATCTGCCGATCAGGCTTCCCCTCCAAGTGCGTCAACGCCGAGTTCGTCACCGGGACGATCGGCACCCAGGCCGAGCGCGCCCGGATCCCGCTGGCCGACGGGACCCTGGTGGCCACCCCGGGCAGCCCGCCACCCGACCTGATCCCCTCGCTGCTGGCCGCCTCCGACGTGCTGGGCACCGGCTGGTTCGCCGCAGACGCCGCCCAGGCCGGGCCCGGCAGGACGGTGGCCGTGGTCGGCGACGGCGCGGTCGGGCTGATGGCCGTCCTGGCGGCGCACGAGCTCGGCGCCGAGCGGATCATCGCCATGTCGCGGCACCCCCAGCGCCAGGAGCTGGCCCGCTCCTACGGGGCCACCGACATCGTCGAGGAGCGCGGCGAGGCCGGGATCGCCCGGATCCGCGAGCTCACCGGCGGGCTCGGTGCCCACTCCGTGTGCGAGGCGGTGGGCACCCAGGAGTCGTTCATGCAGGCGATCGGGTGCACCCGCAGCGGCGGCCACCTCGGGTTCGTCGGGGTCGACCACGACGTGCAGGTCTCCGGGGCCCGGCTCTTCTTCGCCGAGATCCACACCCTGGGCGGCCCCGCGCCCGTACGCCGGTTCCTGCCCGACCTCATCCGGCGCGTCTGGGACCGCACCATCGACCCGGGCCGGGTCTTCGACCTCACCCTCCCCCTCGAGGAGGCCGCCGAGGGGTACGCCGCGATGGACGAGCGACGGGCGACCAAGGTGCTGCTCACGGTCTGAGGGACCCCTGTGCGCGCGCATGGCGCCGGTTCCACCACCCCGGGCGGCGGGCTGCCTGGGCACGGAGGGACTCGTACTCCCGGGGCTGGGCCCACCGCATCACCGGGGCGACCACCGCCACGGTGCCCAGCGCCCAGCGCCGCGAGTCGCCGACCTCGCGCAGACCACCCAGGGCGGTGACCGCGGAGGCGTGCAGGATCAGGTTGTAGGCGGGCATCAGCCGGCCGGACATTCCTTCGCACTCCGTCAGCCAGGGCAGCCCGGCCCGGGTCGCACGCGGCCAGGCGGTGAAGTGCCCGAGGACCGCGGCGGCCATGAACCCGTCGAGCACCGCGAAGGCTCGGTCGCCCCGTCCGGGCGGGACCCGTGCCGCGGCCTGGTACGCCGCGAGCGCTCCCCCGCCGTGCAGGGCGCAGGCCGCGACCGGGCCGATCCGGCCCGCCAGGGGGACCGCCACCCCGGCTGCCAGCTCGTAGCCGACGTGGGCGGCGAAGGCGACGACGCCCGCCCGGATCCACGGACGGGGGTGAGGTGACGCGGGTCGTCTGCTGGGCACGCGAGTCGGTACCCGGTGCCGCGTCGGCGGACTCGCCTGCACCGGGGCGTCCCTTCGCTCAGCCGGCGGAGGCGAGCGGGAAGCCGGCGCGGACCAGCATCCGCTCCACCCGCTCCCGCTCCAGGTCGCGCACCGGCCCCGGGGCCAGCTGCACCAGCCGTTGCTCGATCCCGAGGCGTTCGCAGGCGCTGACCAGCACGTCGTCGTACGCCGCCAGCCAGCCGCGCATCCGTGCCACCGGGGCCCCGGGCGGCGCCTGCTTGATCTCGGCGCGGATCCGTCGGGCGTCCGCCGCAATCCGCTCGATGGGCGGTCCGACCGGAGTCGGCGGCGTCGGGGCGACCAGGTGAAGTCCCTCACCCGCCCGTCGGAAGCGAGCCCGATAGCGACCCCAGTCCGAGAGCACCCAGACCAGGGCGAGGAAGGCGACGATGACGCCTCCCCTGACCAGCAGGTCGGACTCCATGCCTCGATGATCGGACGTCGTCGCGCCAGGGACAACCCCGGCGGACCGGATGGTCCGCACGACGCCCCTGTGGTCAGCTTCCCAGGGCGTCGATTCCCGGGGCGTCGATTCCCAGGGCGTCGATTCCCAGGGCGTCGAGCTCGCGGCCGAGGATCCGAGAACCGTCGGTGAAGCCGGCCGTGTGCGCCGCCGCGAAGTTGAGCCTGACGTAGGGCGCCGCGGGTTCCGCCGGGAACCACTCGTCGCCGGGAGCGATCAGGAGCCCCGCTGCCTCGCAGGCGCGGGCCAGCTCCCGCGGGTCGGTGCCGTCCGGAAGCCGTGCCCACAGGTTGAGCCCACCTGCCGGCACGTGCTCGACGGTGACCTGGGGGGCGTGCTCGGCCAGCGTGCCGAGCAGCAGGTCCCGTCTGGCGCGCAGCTGCTGACGCAGCCCGCGGAGGTGGCTACGCCAGGCCGGCTGTGTCACCACGTCGAGGGCGGCTGCCTGCAGCACCCCGCTGACGTACATCGACTCGGCGGCCCGGTCGGCCAGCAGTCGCTCCCGGGAGGGTCCGCGCGCGACCACCCCCGCCACCCGGAGTGCCGGCGAGGTGCTCTTGGTGAGCGAACGGAGGTGGATGACGTGGCCGCTGTCGTCGAGTGCGGCGAGGGGCTCGGGGTCCGAGGTGATCGCGAAGTCGTGCGCCCAGTCGTCCTCGACCAGGAACGCCCCGTGCCCGCGCACCACGTCGAGCACCTGCGCCGAGCGCTCCGGCGTCCACTGGGCGCCGGTCGGGTTGGCGTAGGTCGGCTGAGCGTAGAAGACCCGGGCGCCGGTCTCGGCGAAGGCGCGGTCCAGCTCGTCCGGGTCCGGGCCGTGAGGGCCGCTCGACACCGGCACCACCTGCACCCCCGCCTGCTGGGCCGCGAAGATCGCCCCCCAATAGGTCGGTGACTCCATCAGCAGCGGTTGTCCCGTGGTGACCAGCGCACGGAACACGGAGCTGAGGCCGCTCTGGCTCCCGGGTAGGACGACGACGTCGCTGGCGGCCGGCGGCGCGACACCTGCGGGGCAGTCGCGACGCAACTCTTGGGCGAACCACGCCTGGAGCTCCGGCAACCCGGCGGCCGGGGCCCGGGTGAGCGCCACGTCGCCGCGCGCAGCCCGAGCCAGCGCCCCGCGGACAAGACGCTCGGGGAGCAGCTCGCGATCGGGGTAGGCGGAGTGCAGGGCGATGGACTCGGGTCCCGCGTTGCGCAGGGCGGACGGCACCCCGAGGCGGCGGGCGTTCGGTGCCCCGAGTGCCGCGGTCTGCCACCCGTAGTCGATCGGTCGGGCGGTGCGCACCTCTCGGACGAAGGTGCCCACCCCCGGGCGAGTCTCCACCAGCCCCTGCCCGACGAGGGTCCGCAGCGCTCGCTGCACCGTCACCGGACTCACCCGGTGCTCGGCCACGAGCGTCCGGGTGGTCGGGAGCCGGGCAGCGGGCGCGGCGCTCTCGACCCACGTCTTGAGAGTCGCGAGCAGCCGAGCGGTGCTATCGTCATCCATGACAGATCAGAGTAGCGCTACTCCCTCAGCGCGGCAGGCGCTACTGACGCCTGGCGCGACCTTGACTGCCGAGCCACCCGCGACAGAGACATCCAGCCCACCCGCTTCGGGACTCCGGTGGGGCCTGCTCGGCGTCCTCGCCTTCTCCTTCACCCTGCCGCTGACCCGGGTCGCGGTGGCCGACCTCCCCTGGCTCTTCATCGGCGCCGGGCGCGCGGTGGTGGCGGCCGCGCTCGCCGCAATCGTCCTGGTGGCGACCCGGCAACGCCTGCCCCGGGGGTCGCAGTGGGCGCGGCTCGCCCTCGTCGGCGGTGGGGTGGTGATCGGCTTCCCACTGCTGACCTCGTGGGCGCTCACCAGCACTCCGGCGAGTCACGGCGCCATGGTGGTCGCTGCCCTTCCGGCGGCGACAGCCGTCGCCGCCGTCCTGCGCGAGCGCACACGCCCGGCGCGGGTCTTCTGGGTCGCGGCCGCAGCCGGCGGCACGGCGGCCGCGTTCTTCGCCTCCGCCCAGGGGGGAAGCGTGGGGACCCTGCACCGGGCCGACCTCCTGCTTCTGCTGGCCGTGCTGGTGGGGGCGGTGGGGTACGCCGAGGGCGGGCTGCTTGCTCGGGAGCTGGGCGCCTGGCAGACCATCTCGTGGGCACTGGTGCTGTGGGCGCCGGTGATGCTCGGCCTGACCCTCGTCTCGGTCGAGCGCGGTGTCCCGAGTGGCGGTGCGGCCTCGTGGGCCGCCTTCTGCTACCTCGGGGGCGTCAGCATGTTCCTAGGGTTCTTCGCCTGGTACCGCGGCTTGGCGATCGGGCCGATGGCACAGGTCAGCCAGGTGCAGCTGACGCAACCGGTGCTGAGCATCGGCTGGGCCGCGCTGCTCCTCGGTGAGCCGGTGGGGGTGGTCACCGTGACGGGCGGACTCGTGGTGCTGGCATGCACGGGGTGGGCGGTTCGGGTCCGGGCCCACTCGACCCCATCACCCACCGACCAGTGACTTTTTTCGAATGTATGTCCACGACGTGGACGAGAGCACGTTGTCACGCTCGGTCTGTCGGTGGTCCCCGGTTGACTGGGGTCATCGGGAGGCCATCGGGGGCTCCCGGGCACGACGGGACGGGGGTCCGGGATGTCACAGGACGTCGGCAGCGCGCATCCGATCAGCCGGGCGATCGGGCTGATGGAGCAGGCGCTGGACCTGACTCGGGACGTCGACCCGGCCTATCTCTCCGAGCGGGCGCACCGCGACGCGCTGCTCGACCTGAGCCGACTGGTCGACCGGGCCGAGGCCCTGCGGATGCGCCTCCTGCGCGCGGCCGACGGTCCGGGCGGGCTGGCGCAGAGCGACGGCGCCCGGTCGCCGGCCACCTGGCTCGCGGCCCGGACCCGGTGCGGGTTCGGGGCCGCGCGGGCGGCCGAGCGACTCGGCGAGGCGCTCGACGAGCGGTGGCAGCGGGTCGGCACGGCCCTGGCCGACGGCTGCGTCAGCCTGCCGCAGGCCCGGGTGATCGTGAAGGCCCTGGACGCCCTGGTCATCGACCCCCTGCCCGGCGAGGAGGTGCCCGCCGAGGTGCTCGAGCTGGCCGAGGAGCGCCTGCTCGAGCTGGCCGGGCGGCACGACCCGCGCCAGCTCGAGGCCCTCGGCGAGAAGATCCTCCAGGTGGTGGCGCCGGAGACCTGCGACGACCGGGAGCGGAGGCTCCTGGAGCGGGCCGAGGCCCGCGCGAGCGCCGCTACCCGGCTGACCTTCCGCCGGCGTGGCGACGGCGCCACCGACGTCCACGCGCGCATCCCCGACGGGGTGGCGGCCAGGCTCCGGACGATGCTCGGCGCTTGGACCGCACCGGCCCAGGACGCCTCCCGCGACGGCGGGGCCGCGACCCGGCTGGTGGTCACGGTGGGCCTGGAGACGCTCATCACCGGGCTGGGATCGGCGACGATCACCAGCAACGGCGACGACCTGACGCGGATCAGTGCCGGCGAGGCGCGCCGGCTGGCCTGTCACGCCGACCTGATCCCGATGGTGCTCGGCGGCAAGTCCCAGGTCCTGGACCAGGGCCGGGCGAGCCGCTTCTTCACCGACGGCCAGCGGCTCGCTAAGTCACAGAGCCAGCGCACTTGCTGTGCCGAGGGCTGCACGATCCCGTGGACCTGGTGCGACGCCCACCACGGGGGCGACCCCTGGGGTCGGGGCGGACGCTCGGACCTGGCGGACCTGACCTTCCTGTGCCCGTGGCACCACCAGCGGGCCCACGACCCGGGGTTCACCACCGAGCGACTGCCCGACGGGGGCGTCCGCTACCGCCGCAGGCGCTAGCGGGGATCTGCGCGGTACCACTGCTCGCCCCGGAGGCGGTCTGGACCGCTGTCCGGGTCGTCCGGGTGTTCCTCCTGCACTGGGGCCGGAGACAGGGTCGCGGTGATCGCTGCCAGGGCGTCAGCGCGCTCGGTCGCCGCGGGCGCCCGGTCCCGGGGGTCGGCGTCCACCAGGAGCTGGGCGACGCGGGCGGTCAGCGCCTTGAACGCGACGTACTTCCTCGCCCCGAGGTGGTGCTCGGGGGTCGCGGGGTCGTCGGTGCGCCACCAGCCGAGCGGAGCGTCCTCCCGGATCGCCGTCCGCAGCTCCTTGAGCCCGAACCGCAGCGCCCACAGCGCCGTACGGTCCGTCACGGCGAGCCGGTGCTCGAGCGCGGTCCGCACCACGAGGGACTCGTACCGACCCTCGACCTCGGCGGCCTGCTCCAGCAGCTCCTGGCGCAGCTCGGCGGGCACGCGGTCGACCTCGGCCCGGTCCCTCCCCCGGGCGAACTCCCACGCCTTCCAGGTCGCGAAGAACCCGCCGTACACTGCGTACAGCTCCTCGGCGGCCGCGAGGCTTCGCTCGTGCCGGGCCCGGGCCGCCTCCTGCCGGCGGGCGAACCGGTCGGTCCCGAACCAGGCGATCGCGGCGACGACGAGAGCCACCGCGGAGCCCGCGACGATGTCGCCGAGCACGTCGAGCAGACGGTCCATGCCGTTCATCGTGGCGTCGCGGACGCGCCTGCGCCAGAGGCTCAGCCCGAGCGGCGGCTCAACCTGGCCCCCACCGCGGCGAGCGCCTCGTCCAGCTCGGGCGGCGACTCGACCACGAACTCCGCGTCCAGGGTCGCCAGCAGCATCACCGGCCACTCCAGGGAGTCCGCGTTCATCTGCAGGAGGCACCCGCCGTCGACCGCGACGACGTCGGCCCAGTGGTCACCGACGTGAGCCGCGACCAGCTCGGGCGGCGCGTGCACCCGCACCCGGACCGCGTACCGCTGGGGCATCCGGCGGATGCCGGCCTGCACGAACGAGACCGCGTCGGCCGCGTTCAGCTCCCGCGGCCGGAACTGCTGTCCGCCGACGACGGGCGCGGTGATCCGGTCCACCCGGAAGCTGCGCCAGTCCTGGCGCTCCCGGTCGTAGGCGACGAGGTACCACCGGCGGCCCAGGGAGACGAGCCGGTGCGGCTCGACCCGGCGGTGCGTGCTGCCGCCGTCCGCGGCGGTGTAGTCGAACTCCGCCGGCTCGTGGTCCCGGCTGGCCTGGGCCAGCGCGGTGAGCACCGCGGGATCGGTCACCGGGCCGCCCCGCCACGGCCCGGGGGCCTCCGTCTGGGAGGTGAGGGCGTCCATCCGCCGGCGCAGCCGAGGCGGCATCAGCGCGGTCACCTTCGTCAGCGCCTGCACCGACCACTCCTCGACCCCGCCCATCGCGCCGGCCGCCGCCGTACGCAGCCCCACCGCGATGGCGACCGCCTCCTCGTCCTCGAGCAGCAGCGGCGGCAGCGAGCCCCCCGCCCGGAGCTGGTAGCCGCCCGCGACCCCGCGCACGGCGTCCACCTGGTAGCCGAGGTCGCGCAGCCGCTCCACGTCGCGCCGCAGAGTGCGCTCGCTGACCTCGAGCCGCTCGGCCAGCTCGGTCCCCGGCCAGTGCCGGTGGGTCTGGAGGAGGCTGAGCAGCCTCAGCATCCGCGACGACGTACTCATGCTGCGAGCCTAGATCTGATTGCGGACAGAAACTGGCCTGAAGCGTTCCTAGCGTGGTGGGCATGACACCTCACACTCGCTCCTCATCGTCCGCGCCGGCGATCCTCACCCGAGGACTGACCCGGCACTTCACCGCGCACAGGAAGACCGTCGAGGCGGTCTCCGGTCTCGACCTGGAGATCGCGCCCGGCGAGCTCGTCGCCTTCCTCGGTCCCAACGGCGCCGGGAAGTCCACCACGCTCCGGATGCTCACCACCCTGCTCGCCCCGACCTCCGGCACCGCCTCGGTCGCCGGGCACGACGTGGTCAGCGCGCAGCACCACGTACGCCGGTCCCTCGGCTACGTCGGGCAGGGCAACGGCGCCGGGCACCAGCAGCTCGGGCGCGACGAGCTGGTCAGCCAGGGCCGCGCCTACGGGCTGACCCGGGCCCGGTCCCGCGAGCGCGCCGACGAGCTGATCACCGCGCTCGACCTGGAGGCCGCGGCCGGCCAGAAGGTGGCCACGCTCTCGGGCGGACAGCGCCGCCGTCTCGACATCGCCATGGGGCTGGTCCACCTGCCGCAGGTGCTCTTCCTCGACGAGCCGTCGACCGGCCTGGACCCGCAGAACCGGGCGAACCTGCAGGACCTGGTGCGCAGGCTGCACGCCGAGACCGGGAGCACCATCGTGCTCACCACGCACTACCTGGAGGAGGCCGACGCGCTGGCCCAGCGGGTGCTGGTGATCGACCACGGCCGGCTGATCGCCGACGACACGGCCGCGGCGCTCAAGGCCGGCCTGGGCGACCGGCTGACCCTCTCCTTCGCCGACCCCGACTCCGCGCGGGCGGCCGCGACCCGCGCGGACCGGCTCGGGGACGACACCCGGGTCGAGGTCACCGGCAGCACGCTCACCCTCCGCGCCGTCCGCGGGCACGAGCAGGCGCCGGGACTGCTGGTCGACCTGCACGCCTCCGGCTGCCCGGCCGCCGGGCTCGAGGTGGCCCGGCCCACCCTGGACGACGTCTTCCTCCACCTCACCGGGCGGAGCCTGCGGGAGTCCCACGACGGGGCCGGGACCGATGCCCTCAGCACCGCGTCCGAGGGCGAGGTGGCGGCATGAGCACCCGGACGCCCGACACCACCGCCGGCATGACCGTCTCGGCCCGCCCCGTGCGGGGCGCTCGGTTCCTCACCGACGTCGCGACCGTGACGACCCGCGAGCTCAAGCCGGTGTGGCGCGAGCCGGCGTCGGTCCTCTTCGCGATGGTGCAGCCGCTGGTCTTCCTCGCCCTGTTCAGCCCGCTGCTGCCGAAGACCGCGGACGGCGGCTCCGCGCTGCAGTGGTTCGTGCCGGGGATCATCGCCATGACGTGCCTGATGGGGGCCTCCTTCACCGGCGCCAACCTGCTGGAGGAGATGCAGACCGGCTCGCACGAGCGTCAGCTGGTCTCGCCGCTCGGGCGCTCCGCCCTGCTGGTCGGACGGGCGCTCAAGGAGGTGGTGCCGATGCTGATGCAGACCGCGGTGATCCTGGTCGTGGTCACCCCGTTCAGCTTCGAGCTGCACCTGCCCGGCGTCCTGGTCAGCCTCGGCGTGCTGGCGCTGTTCAGCGTGGGCGTGGGCGCCTTGTCCTTCGCGCTCGCACTCGCGGCCAAGGGAGCGGACTGGATGTTCTGGACCGTCCAGCAGACCGTGCTCTTCCCGGTGCTGCTGCTGGCGGGGGTGCTGCTGCCGATCGACGGCGCTCCGCGCTGGCTGCAGGTCGCCTCGGACCTCAACCCGATGACGTACGTCGTGGAGGCCGTCCGGGCACTGTTCGCCGGGACGTTCCCGGTCGAGACGGTCGCGGCGGGGTACGCCGGCGCCGCCGTCGTCGCCGCCCTCGGCCTCGTGGTGGGCGTGCGGGCGATGCGGCGCTCGAGCTGAGCGGAGGACCCGGGAGGGACAGGGACCCGGGCCCCTGTCCCTCCCGACCCGTGGACGTGATCATGGCCGGATGGACCCGGTACTGGAGTTCCTCGACGACGAAGAGATCCTGCTCCTGACCACGCTGCTCGCCCTGGGGGCGCTGCTGGGTCGGGTGCGCCTGCTGGGCGTGCCGGTCGGTCCGGCCGCCGTGCTCTTCGCGGCGCTGGGCGTCTCGGCCCTGGGCGCCGCGAACGACGTCTCGCTGGAGCTGAACCACCTGCTGGGCACGCTCGGTCTGGTCCTGTTCACCTTCACGGTCGGGGTGATCGGCGGCCCGACCTTCTTCTCCTCGCTGCGCACCGGGTGGCGGCTGATCGTGGGGACCGTCGTGGTGCTCTGCCTGGCCGCCGTGACCGCCGTGCTCGTCGGCAACCTGCTCGGCCTCCGGCCGCCGATCGTCGCCGGGACGTTCGCCGGGGCGCTGACCAACACCCCGGCCCTGGCGGCCGCCACCGAGCAGGTCGGGGGCTCGCGGCCGACCGTGGGGTACTCGCTCAGCTACCTGTTCGGCGTGGTCGGGATGATGCTGGCCGCCGCCTGGGTGCTGCGCCGCCCTTCGGAGGCCGCTGCCGCACCGCTGGTGCACCAGACCATCCGGGTGGACCGACCCGAGCGGATCAGCGTGGCCGACCTGATGGCGCGGTACGACGACCACGTCACCTTCAGCCGGCTCAAGCACGAGCACGCCGCCAACCCGACCGAGGTCGCGGAGGAGGGCCAGACGATCGGACCGCGCGACCTGGTCACCGTCGTCGGACCGGCGGAGGTGGTCGACCGGGTCACCGCAGACCTCGGCCACCCCTCCTCCCACGACATCGTCGGCGAGCGCTGGGAGCTGGACTACCGGCGGATCACCCTGTCCAACGCCTCCCTGGCGGGGCTGACCGTCAGCGAGCTCGGGCTGGACCAGTTCGGTGCGGTGCCGAGCCGGGTGCGCCGGGGAGACGTCGACATGGTCGCGCAGCCCGAGCTGGTGGTGCAGATGGGCGACCGGCTTCGGGTGATCGCGCCGCTGGACCGGATGGACGAGGTGAACCGCTACCTCGGAGACTCCGAGCGCGGCCTCTCCGACATCAACCCCATCGGCCTGGCGCTCGGCATCTCCCTGGGGATCCTGCTCGGGCTGGTGCCGGTGCCGCTCCCCGGGGGTGGCGAGTTCAGCCTCGGGGCGGCCGCCGGCACGCTGATCCTCGGGCTCATCTTCGGGCGGGTCGGCCGGATCGGGCCGCTGGTGACCTCCATGCCGCACGGCGCCGCCAGCACGATCTCCAGCCTGGGGATGATCACCTTCCTCGCCTACGCCGGGACCACCGCCGGCGGTGCGCTGGTCGAGACGATCACCTCCCCGGTCGGGTGGAAGGTGATCCTGCTCGGCATCGCGATCACCACGGTCGCCGCCGTGCTGCTGCTGGTCGCCGCCGCCCTCGCCCGGAGCCCCAGCCGACAGACCGCGGGCGTCCTCGGCGGGGCGCAGACCCAGCCCGCGGTGCTCGCGTACGCCGACGAGCGGACGGGCTCCGACCCGCGGGTCGCGGTCGGCTACGCCCTGGTCTACCCGGCGGCGATGATCACCAAGATCCTGCTCGCCCAGCTGCTGGCGGGGCTGAGCTGACCGGGCTGAGCTGAACCGGGCTGGGCTGAACCGGGCTGGCTGAACCGGGCTTCACGCCGAGAGCCCCAGCTACCCCTGCCCGCCGTCAGGCGCGTGCACCACGTTGCGCAGCGGCTCCCCCGCGACGTACGCCTCGATCTGGGCGCGGGCCAAGGCCGCCATCCGGGGCAGCATCGCGGTCGTGCCGCCGGCGACGTGCGGGGTGATCAGCACCCCGGGCGCCTGCCAGAGCGGGTGCTCGGGCGGCAGCGGCTCGGGGTCGGTCACGTCCAGGGCGAAGCGCAGCCGGCCTGCGTGGGCCAGCACGGCGTCGGTGTCGAGCAGCGGTCCGCGCCCCACGTTGACCACCAGCGCCCCGTCGGGCAGCTGGGCGAGGAACGCGTCGTCCACCACGTGCCGGGTGGCCTCGCTCAGCGGCAGCACCACCACCAGCACGTCGGTCTCCGGGAGCAGCCGCGGCAGGTCGTCGGGCCCGTGCACGGAGTCCAGCAGGTCGTCGGGGCGCGGCCGGCTGGCCACACCGGTGACGACGGCCTTGCAGGCGAGCATCCGCTCGACCACCGCACGCCCGATCGATCCGTAGCCGAGCACCAGGACCCGGCTGTCGGCGAGCGAGCGGCGGCTCAGGTCCCGGATCCACCGGCCCTGGTTGCGGACCGCGTCGTCGATGCCCCGCAGGCTGGCCAGGGTGATGCCGAGTGCGAGCTCGGCGGTCGCGTCGTCGTGCACACCGGTCGCGTTGGCCAGGGCGACGCCCGGAGGCAGCTGCTCGACCATCCCGTCGTACCCGGCCGACTGCACCTGGACCACCCGCAGCCGCGGGAAGCCGCTCAGGTCGGGCAGGCCCGCGGTGTTGTACGGGGCCACCACGAGCTCGACCTCGGCGGCCCGGTCCGGCAGCTCGCGGCCGTCCCAGAGCACCGTCTCGACGCCTGGCACCTCCCCCACCGCCTCGATCAGCGCAGGGGTGGCCAGGGCGACGACGGTCGACATGGGGTCAGCCTAGGACCGCCGGCATGGTGGCCGACCACGCCTCACGCAGCGTGGCCACCGGCACCGAGAACTCACCCTCGACGGCGATCGCGTCACCGCCGGTGGTCCCGATCGCGGTGACCGGCACCCCGTGCCGTGCCGCGAGCGCGGTGAGCGCCTCGGCCTGCTCGTCGGTCGCGGTGACCAGCGCCCGAGCGGTGGACTCGGAGAAGAGCGCGACGAACGCGTCGCCCCCGGCCACCTCGGCGAGCGAGACCTCGACACCGACACCGTGCTTGAACGACGCCTCGGCGAGCGCCTGCGCCAGGCCGCCGTCGGAGAGGTCGTGCGCGCTGGTGACCACCCCGGCACCGCTCGCCTCGACCAGCAGCTCGGCCAGGGCCCGCTCGGCGGCCAGGTCGACCCGCGGCGGGGTGCCGCCGAGGTGGTCGTGCACCACGTGCGCCCACTCCGAGCCCGAGAGCTCCTCGCGGGTCTCGCCGAGCAGGAAGAGCCGCTCGCCGGCGGCCGGGAAGTGGCTCGGGGTGCGCCGGGTGACGTCCTGGATCACGCCGAGCACCGCCACCACCGGCGTGGGCAGGATCGCCGTCTCGCCGGTCTGGTTGTAGAGGCTGACGTTGCCGCCGGTGACCGGGACGCCGAGCTCGGCGCAGGCGTCCTTGAGTCCGCGGCAGGCCTCGGCGAACTGCCACATCACGGCCGGGTCCTCGGGGCTGCCGAAGTTGAGGCAGTCCGAGACCGCCAGGGGCTGCGCCCCGCCGGTGGCGACGTTGCGGTAGCTCTCGGCCAGCGCCAGCTGCGCGCCGGCGTACGGGTCGAGCTTGGCGAACCGGCCGTTGCAGTCGGTGGAGACCGAGACACCGAGGTTGGTCTCGTCGTCGATCCGGACCATGCCGGAGTCCGACGGCTGCGCCAGCACGGTGTTGCCGCGCACGTAGCGGTCGTACTGGTCGGTGATCCACGACTTGTCGCACAGGTTCGGGCTGGCCACCAGGCGCAGCACCGTCTCCCGCAGCTCGTCGCCGCCCGCCGGGCGGGGCAGCGCCTCGGCGGCGTCGGCCTGGAGCGCGTCCTGCCAGTCGGGGCGGGCGAACGGGCGGTGGTACGTCGGACCGTCGTGAGCGACGCTGCGCGGCGGCACGTCGACCACACGCTCGCCGTGCCAGTCGATCTCCAGCCGGCCGGTGTCGGTGACCTCGCCGACCACGACCGCCTCGACGTCCCACTTGGCGCAGATCGCCATGAAGGCCTCGACGTCGCCGGGCTCGACGACGGCCATCATCCGCTCCTGCGACTCGCTCATCAGGATCTCCTCGGGCGCGAGCGTGGAGTCGCGCAGCGGGACCCGGTCGAGCTCGACATGCATCCCGCCGTCGCCGGCGCTGGCCAGCTCGGAGGTGGCGCAGGAGAGACCGGCGCCGCCGAGGTCCTGGATGCCCGCGACCAGGCCGGCCGCGAAGATCTCCAGGGTGCACTCGATCAGCAGCTTCTCCATGAACGGGTCGCCGACCTGCACGCTGGGCCGCTTGGCCGGCCCGCTGCTGCCGTCGTCGTGCGCGTCGAACGTCTCGCTGGCCAGCACGCTCACCCCGCCGATGCCGTCGCCGCCGGTGCGCGCGCCGTACAGGATCACCTGGTTGCCGACTCCCGAGGCCTTGGCCAGGTGCAGGTCCTCGTGCCGGAGCACGCCGACGCACAGGGCGTTGACCAGCGGGTTGCCCGCGTAGGTGGCGTCGAAGACGGCCTCGCCGCCGATGTTGGGCAGGCCGAGGCAGTTGCCGTAGCCGCCGACCCCGGCGACGATCCCGGGCAGCACCCGCTGGGTGTCGTCGGCGTCGAGCGGGCCGAAGCGCAGCGGGTCCATCACGGCGACCGGGCGGGCGCCCATCGCCAGGATGTCGCGGACGATACCGCCGATGCCGGTGGCGGCGCCCTGGTAGGGCTCGACGAACGAGGGGTGGTTGTGGCTCTCCACCTTGAAGGTCACGGCGTAGCCCTGGCCGACGTCGATCACGCCGGCGTTCTCGCCGATGCCGGCGAGCATCTTGCCGACCGGGGTCTCCTGCGGGATCTCGGAGAACTGCTTGAGGTGCACCTTGGTGGACTTGTAGGAGCAGTGCTCGCTCCACATCACCGAGTACATCGCCAGCTCGCTGCTGGTGGGGCGGCGACCCAGGATCTCCCGGATCCGGTCGTACTCGTCTGCCTTCAGGCCCAGATCGGCCCAGGGCTGGGACCGCTCGGGGTCCTGCGCGGCGACGGAGACGGTGTCGAGGTTCTGCGGAGCGGCGGCCACGACCCCCAGCCTAGGCGACCCCGGCCGCCTCACCCGCACGTGCCCAGGAGCACCTTCCAGGTGTCCCGGTCGACCCGCCCGGTGACCTCCAGGCCGGCGTCGGCCTGGAGCTCGCGCACCCAGTCGACGGTCCGCGACCCGAAGGAGCCGCCGACCAACAGGTCGGGGTTGTAGCCGGCCGCGTGCAGCAGCACCTGGGCGTCCGAGACCGGCCCGCCGCGGCCCACGCCCGCCCCCTCGACGCCCACCGGTGCGAGGTCGGGCAGCTTGCGGGGAGCGACCAGGCAGCTGCAGGCGAACCGGGGTCCGGCATCCTCAGCCAGCTCGCGCACGTGCACCTCGCTGCCCCCGACTTCGCCACGCCGGCGGCAGGCCGCGCGGGCACTGCGCAGCGGTCCCTCGTACGACGCCGGGCTGGCCGCGACGGCCGCGGCGAGATCGGCGCACGCCGCCTGGCCGTCACCTCCGGCACCCGACGGGAGCCGGGTCCGAGCCGCTCCGGGCAGCACCACGACGTACTCGCCGGAGCAGGCTCCCGCGCCCGGCGCGGGGTCAGCGCCGGTGCCTCCGGCTTCCGGGCCGCCCGGAGCAGTGGCCGGGGCGGCCTGCTCGGCCTGCCGGTCCAGGAACCACCACCCGCCCAGCACGGTGGCGGCGAGCAGGGAGAAGACGGCGGCCGTGGCGACCACCCGGGCGCTGCGGCCCTCGACCGGTTCGGCGCTGCCACCGGTGCCCGCTCCCGGCGCGGGCGCGGCGGCAGCCGGCCTGGTGCCGGTCCCGGAGAGCGCGGAGATCGCGGCCAGGCCCACGTAGACCCGCTCGTCGGTGTCCGCGACGTCGTCGGGGACGGGCTGCTGGAACCACAGCAGGGCACCGCAGGTGACGCAGCTCGGTGCGATCTGCTCCGGCCCGCCGCAGTGCGGGCACACGGTCGATCCCTGCCCCATCGTTCTTCCTCTCCCCCGAGGGGGACAAGCGTAGGGCGGCGCGTCCAGACCGCCGGGGTCCGGTCCAGCGGTCGGCGCGTCCGTGCGAGCGTGCGACCGAGACGAACTACCCCGTGGTAGTTCACTGTGAACCCTGGGACCGGTGTGACTTCTGAGGTTAAGGTGCCTGCGACTTCCCCCGTTTTCTGGAGATCCGCCATGCGCCGCACCCGTCCCCTCGCCTCCCTCACGGCCGCCCTGGCGACCCTCCTGCTGGCCTCCGGCCTGCTGGTGGCCACGACCTCCTCGGCGGGGGCCGCCGAAGCCTCCGAGCGGCGACGGCAGAACATCGCCACCCCCGGCGACTTCACCGGCTACGGATTCGACCAGTGCGTGGCGCCGACCCAGAAGACGATGGACGCCTGGCTGGAGAGCTCGCCCTTCCTGGCTGTCGGGATCTACATCTCCGGTGACTCACGCGCCTGCCGCACACAGCCCAACCTGAGCCCCACCTGGATCAGCACGCAGCTGGCGAAGGGCTGGCGGCTGCTCCCGATCGCGCTCGGCCCGCAGGCCTCCTGCCAGCCGCGGTTCCCGCGCTACTCCGACGACTTCACCATCTCGCCCGCCCCCGGGGACGGCAGCTACCCGGCGGCCCGCAAGCAGGGCGCCACGGAGGCGAACAAGAACGCCGACGACGCCCTGGCCTACGGCCTCGCTCCCGGCAGCACCCTCTGGTACGACCTCGAGGGGTTCGACCTGGCCAACACCCACTGCCGGGAGTCCGCCCTGCGGTTCATCCACGCCTGGGTCGACCAGATCGAGGCCCGCGGGTTCGTCTCCGGGGTCTACTCCAGCGCGGGCTCGGGCATCAAGATGCTCGACGACGCCCGGCTCAAGCGCCCCGGCCAGTTCCGGCTCCCCCAGCAGATCTGGATCGCCCGCTGGGACGGCGTCGCCAACACCTCCACCAGCTACATCGCGGAGGACGGCTGGCGTCCCGGCGGCCGGGTCAAGCAGTACCGCGGCGACCACAAGGAGACCTGGGGCGGGGTCACCATCAACATCGACAGCAACTACCTCGAGCTCGGACGCGGCAGCGTCGCGGCGCCCGAGACGCGCTGCTCGGGCATGCGGACGACGTACCCGCGTTACCACCTGCTGAAGCCGAGCAAGGCCAACCCCAAGCGGGTCAAGATCCTCCAGTGCACGCTCGCCGAGCAGGGCTACTACTCGCACGGGATCAGCGGCAAGTACAACAAGCGCACCCGGGCCGCGGCACGCGCCTTCCAGGCGGCGCACAAGATGACGCCCGGGCCCAAGTTCCGCAAGCGGCACTGGGTCGCCCTGCACGCGACCGGCGAGACGGCCGTGCTCAAGGTCGGCTCGGCCGGTCCGGTGGTCTACCGCCTGCAGCGGGCCCTGAACGCCGCGGGCGCCGGCAGGCTCGCCGGCACCGGGGTCTACGACCTGGCCACCGAAGCCGCGGTCAAGACCTACCAGTCCCGGCGCGGGCTCGCGGCGAGCGGGATCACCAACGCCGCCACCTGGGCGCAGCTGCAGAACGGCCGGTTCTGACGCACGACTCTGCGCCGCCCGACGCCGGCTGATGCCGCCCGACGCCGACTGATGCGGAGGGCGGCGCGCAGCTCGATCAGACTGCCAGCTCGATCAGACCGCGGCTGCTTGGATCAGACCGGCGGACCGGCGACCATCGCGCCGGCGAAGAGCACCGCGACCGCGGCGACCCCGACGACGACGCCCTGCAGGGGCTTGCGCACCAGCCAGGCGGCGAGCTTCTCCAGCAGGCCGGCGGGCTCCTCGGTGCGGAGCCGCCAGCCGGCACCGAGCAGGCCCTGCTTCTCGGCATGCATCTCGAACGGGATGGTGACGAACGGCGGCACGGCAGCCAGCAGCCCGAGCACCAGCTGCCGCAGCGACCACCGCTGGTCGATCCAGAGCAGCACGGTGGTCAGGCAGTAGGCGATGAAGACCGCCCCGTGCAGCATCCCGCCGATCCGCACGCCCAGCTCGGTGGTGTCGGTGACGTACTTGAGGAACATCCCGGTCAGCAGCAGCGCCCAGGTGACGGCCTCGGCGCGGGCCACCGCACGGTAGAGGGTGGTGGGGCTCATGCGAAGACGCTTTCCGCGAGACTGGTGAAGAAGCCGAGCCCGTCGGTGCCGGGACCGCACAGGTCCTCCACCGCGTGCTCGGGGTGGGGCATCAGGCCGACCACGTTGCCGGCCTCGTTGGTGACCCCGGCGATGTCGTGGACCGAGCCGTTGGGGTTGCGGCCCAGGTAGCGGGCGACCACGCGCCCCTCGCCCTCGAGCCGCTCCACGGTGGCGGCGTCGGCGACGTAGTTGCCCTCGCCGTTCTTGAGGGCGATCGTCACCTCCTGGCCCTCGGCGTACGACGCGGTCCAGGGGGTGCGGTTGTTCTCGATCCGCAGCCGCTGGTCACGGCAGACGAAGCGCTGGGCCTCGTTGCGGATCAGCGCACCGGGCAGCAGGTGGGACTCGCAGAGGATCTGGAAGCCGTTGCAGATGCCGAGCACCGGCATCCCGCGCCCGGCGGCGGCGACGACCTCGGTCATCACCGGGGAGAACCGCGAGATGGCGCCGCAGCGCAGGTAGTCGCCGTACGAGAAGCCGCCGGGGAGCACGACCGCGTCGACCCCGCGCAGGTCCTCGTCACCGTGCCACAGCGCGACGGCCTCGTGGCCGCCGAGCCGCACGGCGCGCTGGGCGTCGACGTCGTCCAGCGAACCCGGGAAGGTGACGACCCCGACCTTCACCGGCCCTCCCCTGCGGCGACCTCGGCCACCGAGCGGCTCTCGACGTGGACCTCGAAGTCCTCGATCACCGGGTTGGAGAGGATCGTCTCGGCCATCTTGCGGACCTCGGCGAGCACCTCGTCGGTGATCTCGCCCTCGACGGTCAGCTCGAAGCGCTTGCCCTGCCGCACGTCGGTGACGCCGTCGAACCCGAGCCGCGGGAGTGCGCCGAGGACGGCCTTCCCCTGCGGGTCGAGGATCTCGGGCTTGGGCATGACGTCGACGACGACTGTGGCCACGGGGCAGCTCCTGGTAGCGGGGGAAGTCCGCTCGAAGTCTATCGCTGGCCGCGCACGGCGACGTAGACGAGGGCGACGCCGAGACCCGCCAGCGCGGGGCCGAGGGTGGCCCTGACGTCACCCTCGGCCATCGTCCCGAGCCAGCCGAACGACTGGAAGGTCCACAGGCCGCCCGCGACCACCATCAGCAGTCCGAGCGAGACCCCCAGCACGCGACCCATCGCCGGTGCCTCAGTCGAGCTCGCGCTTGAGGATCTTGCCGGTCGCCGTCATCGGCAGGGAGTCGCGGAACTCCACGATGCGCGGGTACTTGTAGGCCGCCATCTGCTCCTTGGCCCACGCCACCAACTCCTCCTCGGTGACGCTCGCGCCGGCGTTGCGGATCACCACGGCCTTGATCTCCTCGCCGTGGCTGGGGTGCGGGACACCGATCACCGCGGCGAGCGAGACGTCGGGGTGGGTGAGCAGGACCTCCTCGATCTCGCGCGGGTACACGTTGAAGCCGCCGCGGATGATCATGTCCTTGGACCGGTCGACGATGTAGTACCAGCCGTCCTCGTCCACCCGCGCCAGGTCCCCGGTGCGGAACCAGCCGTCACGGACCGCCTCCTCGGTGGCCTCGGGGCGCCCGTAGTAGCCCTTCATCACGTTCGGGCCCTTGATCGCGATCTCGCCGATGTCGCCCTCGGCGTCGCGCCACTGCGCCGGGTCGGGGTCGATCAGGCGCATCTGGACGCCGGGGATGGCCGGGCCGATGGAGCCGACGCGGGCCGGCTCGCCGAAGACCGAGAAGGACGCGACCGGGGAGGTCTCCGAGAGGCCGTAGCCCTCCATGATGGTGATGCCGAAGCGACGCTCGAACTCGCGGTGCACCTCGGCGGGCAGCGCCGCGCCGCCCGAGATCGCGACCCGCAGGTTGGCGGCGAGCTCCTTGACGTCCACCCCGGCGTCGTCGAGCGAGCCGAGCATCCCCCAGAACATCGTCGGCACGCCGGCGAAGAAGGTGACCTTCTCCTTGGCCATCAGCTGCAGCGCGGCCACCGGCTCGAAGCGCGGCAGCATCACCACGGTGCCGCCGTTGGCGAAGGCACCGTTCTGGATCACGGTCTGGCCGAAGGAGTGGAAGAGCGGGAGCACGCACAGGTACGTGTCGGGGCGCTCGGGGTCGGCGCCGAAGAGGACTTCGCCGGCCAGCGCGTTGGAGAGCATGTTGCGGTGGCGCAGCTCGGCGCCCTTGGGCTGACCCGTGGTGCCGGAGGTGTAGAGGATCACCGCGGTGTCGTCGTCCTCGACGTCGACGGCGCGGAACTCCGCCGACTGGCTGCCCATCGCCTGGGCCATCGTCTCGTAGCCCTCGACCGGCGAGGCCGCGCCCAGGTCGGCGGTGATGACGAAGAAGTGCTCACAGTCCTCGGCGGCCTCGAAGCCCTCGTGGCCGGCCTGCGCCATCGGCAGCTCGGGGGTGCCCTCGAAGCAGAAGTACGCCTTCGCGTCGGAGTCCTGCAGGTGGTAGGCCACCTCGCGGCCGCGCAGCAGCACGTTCAGCGGGACGACGGTCGCGCCGGCCTTGAGGATGCCGTAGTAGACGATCGAGAAGTACGGCAGGTTCGGGCAGGAGAGCGCCACCTTGTCGCCGGGCTTGATGCCGCGGGAGACGAGCAGGTTGGCGCACATGTTGGCGAACTGGTCGACCTGCGCGTAGGTCAGGCGGGTGTCGCCGAGGACGACCGCGTCACGGTCGGGGTAGCTGGCGGCCGAGCCCTCGAGGAGGGACGCAAGATTCGTCATGCGCACACGGTATGCGCCCGGTCACAACGGCGCGCAGGAGGTCCGTGGTGGACGCGCCGTGCCCAGTCCGTGCCCAGTCCGTGCTCAGTCCGTGCCGAGCCGCTGCACCCGGCGGGCCGCCCGCCGCAGGTCCGCCCGGGCCGCGGCGGGGCCCGCCAGGTCGAGCACCAGGCCCGGCGCGCGTCGCCAGCCGGGGGCGTGGGTGACGGTGGTCGCCCGCACCCGGGTCAGGGACTCCTCGAGCGGGGTGAAGACGAGGTCGAGGGTGACCGCCAGGCCGCGCCAGCGGCCGTGCTCGACCCATCGCACGTTCTTCTCCCAGCCGGTGATCTCCATCAGCGGGCGCGGTCCGGGCCAGGTCACGTCGTACCAGGTGGTCCCGAGGCCGGGCTCCCCCAGGCTGAGCATGTCGACGCGGCGCAGGCTCGACTGCCACTGCGGCCGGTTCCGCGGGTCGGCGAGGTAGTCGAAGACGGGTCCGACGGGTCTCGCGAAGTCCTGGCTGACCGTGAACCCCACGACTCAGAACCGTTCGCCGGTGAGTCGCTCGTAGGCCTCGACGTACCTCGCGCGGGTGTGCTCGACCACCTCGGCGGGCAGCGGCGGCGGCGCCTCGCCGGAGGCGCGGTCCCAGCCCGAGTCCGGGCCGGTGAGCCAGTTGCGGACGATCTGCTTGTCGTACGACGGCTGCGTGCGGCCGGGCTGCCACTCGTCGGCCGGCCAGAACCGGGAGGAGTCCGGGGTCAGCACCTCGTCGCCGAGCACGATCTCCCCGGTCGAGCCGGTCGAGCCGGTCGAGCCGGTCGTGACCCGTCGCCCGAGCTCCAGCTTCGTGTCGGCCAGGATGATCCCGCGCTCGCGGGCGATGCCCTCCGCGCGGGCGTAGACCGCCATGGTCAGCCGGCGCAGCTGCGCCGCGTCCTGGTCGCCGATGGTCGCGACCACGGCCTCGTAGGAGACGTTCTCGTCGTGGTCGCCGAGCTCTGCCTTGGTGGCGGGGGTGAAGATCGGCTCCGGCAGCCGCGAGCCGTCCTCCAGGCCCGCCGGCAGCGGGACCCCGCAGACCTCGCCCGAGGCCCGGTAGTCGATGAGCCCCGAGCCGGTGAGGTAGCCGCGCGCCACGCACTCGACGGGGAACATGTCCAGCGGCTCGCAGATCACCGCCCGGCCCGCGACCGCCGCGGGCACGTCGGTGGAGACGACGTGGTGGGGCACCAGGTCGGCCAGCTGGCCGAACCACCACAGCGACATCCGGGTGAGGATCTCGCCCTTGTCGGGGATGGTGGTGCCGAGGACGAAGTCGTAGGCCGAGATCCGGTCGCTGGCCACCATCAGCAGCCGGCCGGCGTGCTCCCCGGCGTCGATCCGGTAGAGGTCGCGCACCTTGCCGCTGTGCAGGTGCGTCGTCCCCTCGATCGCCGGCGCGACGGGGATGCCCAGGGACTCGGAGTGCTGAGGATCGGCCACCTGCGAAGCGTAACGGCGCTCGGTCAGGCGTCGCCGCCACGCCCGCCGTCCGTGCCCTCGCCCGTGTTCTCCGCATGGTTCTCGCCTGGACTGTCAGGGCTGTCCGGGCTGTCGGGGCTGTCAGGCCTGTCGCCGGGCCGCCCGTCGTCCGCCCGGGGCCGCTGGCGACCGTCGTCGCGGCTGACCCGCACCCGCAGGATCCGGGTCTCGCTCGCCTCGACCACCTCCAGCACCAGCCCGGAGGCCTCGACCCGGTCGCCGACGACCCCGATCCGGCCCAGTCGCTCGACGACGAACCCGCCGACGGTGTCGAAGCCGCCCTCCGGCGGCTCCATCCCGGTGAGGTCGCAGAACTCCTCGATGTTGAGCGAGCCGTCGACCGTCATCTCGGTGCCCTGCTCGAGCACCGTGTCCTCGGGGTCGAACCCGATGTCGTACTCGTCGTAGATCTCCCCCACCAGCTCCTCGACGAGGTCCTCCAGGGTCACGATCCCCTCGGTGCCGCCGTACTCGTCGACGACCAGCGCCAGATGCTGCTGCTCACGGCGCAGCTGCGCCAGCGAGGAGAGCACCTGGTTGGTGCCGGGCAGCACCACCAGGGTGCGGGCGAGGCTGCTCACCGGCTGCTGCGCCCGCTCCGACGGGACGGTGAGCAGGTCGCGCAGGTGCACGAACCCGAGCACGTCGTCGACGTCCTCGCCCAGCACCGGGAAGCGCGAGTACGTCGACTCCGCCACCTCCGCCTGCGCCTCGGCGATCGTCATGCTGCCGTCGAGGAAGGAGACGTCCGGCCGCGGGGTCATCACCGCGGTCAGCCGGCGCTCCGCCGAGCGGAAGACGTCGGTGAGGATCCGCCGGTGGTAGGGGCGCAGCCCGCCGTGGGTCTCCACGGTGTCGCGCAGCTCGTCGGCGGTCATCTCCTCCTCGATCGCGTCCGGGTTGCCACCGAGCAGCCGCACCACCACGTTGGTCGAGCGGGACAGCAGCCAGATCACCGGCCGGACCAGGGTGGCGAAGACGTTGAGCGGCGGGGCCAGCACCGTGGTGAAGCCGACCGCGCGCTGCATCGCCAGCCGCTTGGGCACCAGCTCGCCGAGGACCAGCGAGAGGTAGGCGATCAGCAGCGTCATCAGCACCAGCGCGACCGTGTCCGCCGCACCTTCGGGCAGGCCCCAGCCGACCAGCACCGGGGCGACGTCGGGCGCGATCGTGGCGCCGCCGTACGCCGAGGAGAAGAACCCGGCGACGGTCACGCCGATCTGCACCGCGGAGAGGAACCGGTTCGGGTCCTCCACCAGGTCGGCCGTGCGGGCGCCTCGCGGCCCGCTCTGCCGGATCCGTCGCACCTGCCCGGCCCGGAGCGAGACGATCGCCATCTCCGTGCCGGCGAAGACCCCGCCGATCAGCACGAAGACCAGGACGAGCGCGAGATTGATGAGTGTGTCGACGTCCACGCCCCTGACGTTAGCGAGCCGATGGTTTGTAGGCTCGGAACATGTCCGTCGTGAAGATCAACGCCATCACCGTCCCCGAGGGTTCCGGCGAGGAGCTTGAGCGGCGCTTCGCCGCCCGCGCCGGCTCGGTCGAGAAGTCCCCCGGCTTCCTGGGGTTCAAGCTGCTCCGCCCCACCGCCGGCGACCAGCGCTACTTCGTCCTGACCGAGTGGGCGGACGAGGACTCCTTCATCGCCTGGCGCGACGGGGACTCCCGCACCGCCCACGCCGGGGAGCGCGCCAAGCCGGTCGCCACCGGCGCGGACCTGCTCGAGTTCGAGGTCGTGCTGGACGTCACGCCAGGGAGCTGACGCCCCCTCGCTCAGGCGTCCTCGTCCGGGCTCTGCTCGGGGCCCGGGCCGAGCTTCCTGGCCTCGCGCCTGCGCGCCTTGCGCTCCAGGCGACGTACCTCCTCGGCCACCATGTCCTCGCGATCGAAGACCGTGCGCCCGTAGTTCAGCCCGGTGCCCAGCAGCACGAACAACGGCCACGGGAAGGCCGGGTCGAAGCTCCAGTCTGACCCCATGCCGCCGGCCACCCAGATCACGGTGCAGATCAGGGTGGCCGTGAGCATCGACCACCAGGCCCTGCGCCGCTCGTGCTCGTACTTCTCCACGGCCCGGACTCGGGCCGTGTCGGGCGAACGGGCGCCGGTCCGCGCGAGTCCGGTACCGGCAGACGGGGCCACGAGGTCGGAGACCAGCGGCGGCAGCTCTCCCAGGGTGCGGGCGCCGGCCAGCGCCTCCGCCCGCTGGTCCAGCTCGTCGCGGTCCATCCGGCCCTCGGCGTACGCGTCGGCCAGCACCTGCGCGACCGCGTCACGGTCACGATCCCCGGCGCGCAGGTGGGCGTGCTCGGGCAGGGTCGGGTCCACGGGCAGCCCTGCCCAGGGGTCCTGGCTCATCTCGACTCCCCCATCCGGCCATGCTATGTGGCGCAGGTCACCTCTGGGAGTCTCGCTCCGGCTGCAGGAACCACTGCATCTTCCGGGTCGCCCACGGCATGAAGACGTAGGTCATCAACGGGGTCATCACGCTGATGATCACCAGCACCCGCGGCACCAGCGGCCAGTCGGGGATCAGGTGCGAGGCCGCCCAGTTGGTGCAGAGGCTGAGCGGGAAGAAGACCAGGAAGATCACCACCATCTGCTTCCACCGGGGCGGGGCCGGGGGCGGCGGCTGCTCCCCCGCGACCTCGGTGGAGGCGGGCTCGTCGAACCACCCCTCGATCCCCGTACGCCGCTCCACCCGGCTCTGCTCCACCTTGCCGGCCGCGGCGTCCAGCCACCACCGGCGCTGCGGCGAGCTCTCCCACGCCTCCAGGGACGCGGCGTCGGCGAACCGGTAGAGCATGTGCCACTCGGTCGACCCGGGCGACGGGCGGACCCAGCCGCTGCCCAGGAACCCGGGGAACCGCTGGGCCAGCGAGTCGCCGGCCTGCAGCCAGGCGTGCATCTCGGCCTCGTGGTCGGGCGCGACGTGCCGGGTGACGGCGACGGTGACGGGTCCGGCGACGGGGCCGGTCACGGGAGCGGCGCTGGGAGTGGACATGCGGCCCATTCTCGGGTGCCGGCCGCTGAGGCCAAACTCCGTGTCACGGGCGCGAGCCCGCCCAGAGCAGCCCCTCAGGCTCCGTCGCCTCCTGCAGCCCGACCAGCAGGGCAGCCGCGGCCCCCGTGCCGACCAGCGCGGTCACCGCCGCCACCCGTCGCTGGGCGCGCAGGGTCAACCCCCGGTGGCCGACCAGGCAGAGCACCACGCCCAGCACCAGCCCCAGCGCAGCCCCGACAGGAGCACCGATCGCCCCGCCGACGACTGCCACCCCCAGGCCGGTCTCCCAGTCGGTCGGGTCCTCGACCAGGAAGAAGGGGACCAGGAACACCGTCGGGAAGAGGGCACCCGCGATCAGTCCGACAGCCAGCCCTGCGGGGATCCACCACGGCTCCGGCCGCCACCCGGTGCGCGTCATGGAGGGAGCGTCCCACCGAGGGGGCAACCTGTCACCCCGGTCTCGCGCGGGCCAGCCGTGCGCCGAGCAGACGGCCCAGGGTCAGGGCCGGGGTGAGCAGCATCCCCGAGCAGAAGCTGTTGCCGCAGGTGGCGCCCGCGCCGATCACTTCCCCCACGGCGTAGAGGTCCCCGATCACCGCGCCGGAGCCGTCGCGCACCGCACAGTCGGAGTCGATGTCGAGGCCCTGGAAGGTGACCAGGGTGATGGCGTGGTTGCGCAGGGCGTAGAACGGACCGCGGGCGATCGGCGCCGGCAGGTGCGTGCGGCCGTGCTCGGGGTCCTTCCCCGCGGCGACGGCCTCGTTGTAGGCGCGCACCGTCGAGCAGAGGCCGTCCGGGTCGATGCCGGCGAGGTCGGCCAGCTCGCGCAGGTCGGAGGCGGCGTGCACCCCCGGCCGGGTGTTGGCCATCGCGCGCACCTCGGACGGCTCCTTGCCCACCACGATCTGGAGGCTGCCGGTGGCAGCCTCGAGGGCGACGTCGTCGAAGACGGTCCAGAAGGTCTGCTCGGGCACCCGGGCCAGCGCCCGCTCCTTCTCGTCGATGGACGGCTCGTCCTCGGCCACCCAGCGCCGGCCCGAGCGGTCGACGTAGATCTCCCACGGCGGGCGCTCGCTGGTCAGCCGCTGCCGGTCGTGCCAGTTCGCCCGGCCCGGGGAGACCGGGTCCGGCAGGCCGCCGAAGGTGGGCAGGTAGGTGCCGGCTCCCTGCAGCGCCGCCCCCACGGCGAGGCCGAGGTGCAGCCCGTCCCCGGTCGAGGTTCGCGCCGCCGCGGAGACGAGGGGGGCACCCTCGAGCTCGGCGAAGAGCTCCGGGTCGGCGCCGTACCCCCCGGTGGCGAGCACCACGGCCCCGGCGAGCACCTCGGTCTCCTCGCCGCCGTGCTGCACGTGCGCTCCGGTGACGGCGTCCTGCCCGTCAGCGGCGCCGACCAGCAGCTCGGTCACCATCGCCCCGGTCCAGACCTCGAGGTCGCTCTCAGCGCGCGCCCGCGCGAGCTCGTCCTGCAGGACGGTCAGGATGGAGAGCCCCTCGTCGACCCCGTAGACGGTCCGGGGGATCTCGTAGGGCTCGTGCCCGTAGACGATCCGCGGCGTCTCGGCGGCGAAGTCGAAGCCCCGGCCGGCAAGCCACTCCACGGTCGCAGGCGCGTGCTCGGTGACGATCTCGACGAGGTCGGCGCGGGCGGTTCCGCCGCTGATCCGGAGCACGTCGGCGCGGTGGGCGGCCGGCGAGTCCTCGATGCCGCGCTCGGCTTGCCGCGCCGTCCCGCCGGCGGCGAGGTGACCCCCGCTGAGGTGCAGGGTGCCGCCGAGACGGGTGTCCTTCTCCACGAGCAGCACGCTCGCGCCACCACGAGCGGCCTCGATGCTGCAGGAGAGCCCGGCAGCCCCGGCTCCGACGACGAGCACATCAACCCTCATGGTCGTAGATGATATATGATCCCTCGCCATGGGACCCCTCACCGGAGTGCGCGTGCTGGACGCGTCGACCATCCTCGCCGGCCCGCTGGCCTGCCAGGTCCTGGGCGACTTCGGGGCCGACGTGATCAAGGTCGAGCATCCCGTCGCCGGCGACGGGATGCGCGGGCACGGACCTTCCAAGGACGGGGTCCCGATCTGGTGGAAGGAGGTCTCGCGCAACAAGCGCACGATCGGCCTGAGCCTCAAGGACCCGGACGGCGCCGACATCTTCCGCGCCCTGGCGGCCCAGGCCGACGTGGTCGTGGAGAACTTCCGTCCCGGGACCCTGGAACGGTGGGGACTGGGGCCGGACGTGCTGCGCGAGCTCAACCCCGGGCTCGTCCTGCTCCGCATCACCGGCTTCGGCCAGGTCGGCCCCTACGCCTCGCGCGCCGGCTTCGGCACCCTGGCCGAGGCGATGAGCGGCTTCGCCCACCTCACCGGTCCCGCGGACGGCCCCCCGACCCTGCCGGCGTTCGGACTCGCCGACTCGATCGCCGGCATCGCCGCCTCCTCCGCCGTCTCGATGGCCCTCTTCGCCCGCGAGCGCAACGGGGGCCAGGGCCAGGTCATCGACCTCAACCTGCTCGACCCGATCATGACCGCCGTCGGTCCGGGCCCCTCGGTCTACCAGCAGACCGGCGAGGTCGGGATGCGGCACGGCAACCGCTCCACCAACAACGCCCCGCGCAACGCCTACCGCACCGAGGACGACCACTGGGTGGCGATCTCCACCAGCGCCCAGGCCATCGCCGAGCGGGTGATGCACCTGGTCGGGCACCCCGAGGTGATCGCCGAGCCGTGGTTCGCCACCGGCCACTCGCGCGCGGCGCACGCGGACGAGCTCGACGAGATGGTCGGCTCCTGGATCGCCGCCCGGAGCCGCGAGGAGGTGGTGGCGACCTTCACCGAGGCCGGAGCGGCGATCGCACCTATCTACTCCGCCCGCGACCTGGTCGAGGACCCGCACGTCCGCGAGACGCAGATGCTCGTCGAGGTCGAGGACGACGACCTCGGGCCGGTCCTGCAGCACAACGTCATGTGGCGGATGTCCGGCACGCCGGGAGGTATCCGGTTTCCCGGGCGAGCGCTCGGCCAGGACACCGACGAGGTGCTTGGCGCCCTCGGGCTCCAGGAGGAGGAGCTGGCGCACCTCCGCGACCGCCACGTGATCGCGTGACCCCACCACCCAGACGAGGACCCAGAACGATGACATCCAGGATCCCCACGACCACCAGGACTGCGGCCGGCCCGGAGGACCACCCGACCACCGCGCTGCTGCTCGACGCCGTGCGCGCCGGGCTGGAGGTGCACGACCTGGGCCGCACCCTCACCGTCGGGATGCCCCAGTCCCCCAACCACCCGGCGTACTGGCACGCGATGCCGCGCCGGCACGGCGACATGGTGCGGGCCGACGGCGGGTCCGCCGCCAACGACATGATCTCCATGGGCACCCACGTCGGCACCCACGTCGACGCGCTGGCGCACGTCTCGCAGGACGGCAGGCTCTACGGCGACGTCGACGCGGCCTCCGCCCAGGTGGGTGGCCGGTTCGTCGACCACGGCGCCCACACCATCGCCCCGATGGTGCGTCGGGGCCTGCTGCTCGACGTGCCCGAAGCACTCGGGGTCGAGCGGCTCGACCCCGGCCAGGAGATCACCGTCGAGGACCTGGAGCGGACCCTGGAGCGACAGCGCACCGAGATCCGGACCGGCGACGTGGTGCTGGTGCGCTCGGGCTGGGGCCAGCACTTCGACCGCGGCGACGGCGACGCCTACCGCGGGCTGTCGACCGGCGTCCCGGGTGTCTCGGAGGCCGGTGCCACCTTCCTGGCCGAGTTCGGCATCCACGCCACCGGCGCGGACACCATCGCCTACGAGCAGCTCGCCCCCGGCGCCGGCCACGGACTGCTCCCCGCCCACCGCGTGCTGCTGGTGGAGAGCGGGATCTACATCATCGAGGCCCTCGACCTCGAGGGCCTCGCCGCCGCAGGCGTCCACGAGTTCCTCTTCGTCATGTCGCCGCTGAAGTTCTTCGGCGCCACCGGCTCCCCGGTCCGCCCACTCGCCGTGGTCGGCGGATGAGCGTCTGGACGCCGGCCGCCGGGGCCCGGCCGGCAGGCAACCCGACCGGCGAGGCGCAGGCGGGTCCCACGTTGGCCCAACAGCTGGCCGCGTTCGCCGCGCACACCGCACGCCACGGCGTCCCGGACGCCGTGGCCGTCTCGGTCGGTCAGCGCACGCTCGACGTCCTGGGGCTCTGCGTGGCCGCCCACCGGCTGCCCACCTCGGCCGCCGCCCTCGACCACGTGCTCGACCAGGGCGGCCACCCGGTCGCCACCGTGGTGGGCGAGCCCACCCGGGTCTCGGCCGCGCAGGCTGCGTTCGCCAACGGCGTGCTCGCGCACTCCCTGGACTACGACGACACCCACCTGCCCTCCGTGCTGCACCCGAGCGCCTCGGTGGTCCCCGCCGCGCTCGCCGCTGCCGAGCACGCCGGCGTCCCGGGCGAGGTGGCGGTCCGCGCGATCGCGGTCGGCATCGAGGTGGCGGTCCGGCTCGGGATGGCCGGCTACGACGCCGACCTGGGCAACTCCGTCTACTTCGAGCACGGCCAGCACGCGACCTCGATCACCGGGGCGATGGGCTCCGCGGTCGCCGCGGCGATCGCCTACGGCCTCGACGAGCAGGGGATCACCGACGTCCTCGGGCTCACCGCCTCGATGGCGTCGGGCGTGATCGAGGCGAACCGCACCGGCGGCACCGTCAAGCGGCTCCACTGCGGGCTCGCGGCCCAGGCCGGGGTCACCGCCGCCCAGCTGGTCCGCCGGGGGTTCACCGGTCCGCCGACCGTGCTGGAGGGCCGCTTCGGCTTCTTCGAGGCCTGGCTGCACGGACAGTTCTTCCCGGAGGCGGTGACCGAGGGCCTCGGCACCGACTGGTCGGTGCCCGGCATCTTCTTCAAGCCCTACCCCGCCAACCACTTCACCCACACCACCGTCGACGCCGGCCGCGCCTTCGCCGGGCGAGGGATCACCCCGGCGCGCGTGGCGACGGTGGTGGTCGGCGTGGCCGGGGCGACCGTGCGGACCATCGGCGAGCCGATCGAGGTCAAGCGGGCGCCGGAGACCGGCTACCAGGCGCAGTTCTCCGGTCCGTACGCCTTCGCGGCGGGGCTGCTCGGTGGCGGCGGCCTCGGCACGAGTCTCGACGACTACTCCGACGCGCTGGCCCAGGACCCGGCCCGCCGGGCCCTGATGGCGAAGGTCGAGGTGGTCCCCGACGCGCGGTGCGACGAGATCTACCCCTTCCAGTTCCCCGCGGTGGTCACCCTGACCACCACGGACGGCGAGGTCCTCGTCGAGGAGGTGCTCACCAACCGCGGTGGGCCCGCCCGTCCGCTCTCCGACGACGAGCTCGCCACCAAGTTCCGCGACAACGTCGCGGGACGCCTGTCCCCCGAGGCCGCCGACTCCGTCCGCGACGACGTCCTCTCCCTGCACACCGCGACCGGCCTGGCCGCCGTGCTGAAGCCCCTGTCCACCTTCACCCCAGGAGAGTCCCCGTGACCGAGTTCGACGTCCTCCTCACCCATGTCGCCGCGGTGCTGCCCGGCCACGACGAGCCGCAGCAGGTCGACCTCGCCGTCAAGGACGGCAGGTTCGCCCGGATCGAGGCCGGCATCGACCCGTCGCTGGCCGCGACCGTGGTCGACTGCGGCGGCAAGATCGCGTTCCCGGGCGTGGTCGACGCCCACCAGCACTGGGGCATCTACAACCCGCTCCCCGACGACGTGACCAGCGAGTCCCGCGCCTGCGCCCAGGGCGGCGTCACCACGTCGCTCTCCTACATGCGCACCGGGCAGTACTACCTCAACAAGGGCGGGTCGTACGCCGACTTCTTCCCCGAGGTGCTCGCCCTGACGGAGGGCCGGGCGCTGGTCGACTACGCCTACCACCTGGCGCCGATGAGCCGCGAGCACATCGACGAGATCGGGTCGCTGGTCGCCGACCACGGGGTGACGTCGTTCAAGGTCTTCATGTTCTACGGCAGCCACGGGCTGCACGGGCGCAGCACCGACCAGTCGCAGTTCCTGATGACGCCCGAGGGCGAGCGGTACGACTACGCGCACTTCGAGTTCGTGATGCGCGGCATCCAGAAGGCGCGTGTGGAGAACCCGGAGATCGCGGACCAGATCTCGCTCTCGCTGCACTGCGAGACCGCCGAGATCATGTCCGCCTACACCAAGATGGTCGAGGAGGACGGGGCGCTGACCGGGCTCCCGGCCTACAGCGCCTCGCGGCCGCCGCACTCGGAGGGACTGGCGGTCACCATCGCCTCCTACCTCGCGCACGAGACCGAGCTGCCGACGATCAACCTGCTGCACCTGACATCGCGCAAGGCCGTCGAGGCAGCGCTGACGATGGCGGCGGCGTTCCCGCACATCGACTTCCGCCGCGAGGTCACCGTCGGCCACCTCCTCGCCGACTGCGACACCGCGCACGGGGTGGGCGGCAAGGTCAACCCGCCGCTGCGCCCCCGGGAGGACGTGGAGGCGCTGTGGGGCTACCTGCTCGACGGGAAGATCGACTGGGTGGTCTCCGACCACGCCTGCTGCAAGGAGGAGCTCAAGTTCGGCGAGCCGAAGGACGACGTCTTCCTGGCCAAGTCCGGCTTCGGCGGCGCCGAGTACCTGCTGGCCGGCATGGTCAGCGAGGGCGGTCGGCGCGGGCTCTCCTACGGCCGGATCGCCGAGCTCACCGCCACCAACCCCGCCCAGCGCTACGGCCTGGGCTCACGCAAGGGCGCCATCCGGGTCGGGCTGGACGCCGACCTCGCCCTGGTCGACCCGGACTCCGCCTGGACGGTGCGCGCCGAGGAGTCCCTCTCCACCCAGGAGTACACGCCCTTCGAGGGCGCCAAGCTCACCGCCCGGGTGACCGACACGTTCCTGCGCGGCACCCCGATCATGACCGACGGCACCGTGACCACGGCCGCTCCCACCGGCAGGTTCCTCTCCCGCCCGACGGCGGACTGAGAGTCAGCCGCGCTCGACGACCAGGTGCGGCGCCGAGAAGGGCGGGATCAGCACGCAGGCGCGGACGACGCCGAACGGGGCCAGGTCGAGGGTGACGACCTGGGCCCCGTCCCCGGCGCGGGCGTGCAGCGCGTCCAGCTCGTCGGTGAGCACCACGAGGCCGAGCAGGCCGCGCCGCGGGGCCACCGAGCAGCCGAGCAGCGAGCCGCCCTGCGCGGCGTGGCCGTAGTCGACGATGTTGACGTAGGTCTGCCGGCGGCTCGGACCCACGGTGCGGGACCGGACCCGCAGCTCGGCGTCCACGCCGACGAGCTCGGAGAAGGACGCGTCCACGAAGTCGTACTCGTAGACCACTCCCCAGCCGAAGACGCGTTCGTACCAGGCGAGGGTGGGGCCGGCGTCGCTGAGCGGCAGCGAGATGCTGACCGGCTCGCTGGAGACCCGGTCGCGAACCTCGGCGAAGTCGGTGAAGAAGTCCGCGGGACCGTGCAGGAACGCGGTCACCACGTGGTCGGCGCCGAGGTGGTGCGCCTCCCGGAACCCGCCGTCGCCGGTCTCGTACGACGCCTCCTTGCCGATCATCGGGAAGCCCGCGTCCCGAGCATGGGCCAGCGAGGTCTCGAAGTCCCGGGCGTAGAAGTCGATCACCCGGAAGGCGTCGCGGTAGAGCCGGGTCCGCCCGTCGCGGATGGTCTCCGCGGCCTCCGGCAGCTCGGACTCGAAACGGCAGAGCACGGCGCCGGCCTCCACGCCGGGCGTACGCAGCACCACGACCTCGGTCGTGCACTCCGTGGCGAAGAGCGCGGCCGTGGCGTCGGCCGGGAGCCGGGCGCCCGACTCCACCCGCATCCCGAAGACCTCGGTCAGCAGCGGCACGTGGTCGCCCACGGAGTGGGCGGAGATCAGCGGACCGTAGATCCTGGAGGAGGACATCCGTATATTATATCTATTATGCCCTCCGTGGTCCCGGACACCACCCGTGTCGTCGTCGTCGCCTCGTCACCTCGAGGCCTCCCGATCGCCGAGGACTTCGCGGTCCGCGAGGAGCCACTCCCTCCGCGTGCGTCCGACCAGCTCCTGGTGCGGGTCGACGTGCTGTCGCTCGATCCCTACCTGCGCTCCCTCCTCAGACAGGGCCACCTCGACGACCCGGCGCTGGGCCCGGGACAGGTGATGCCCGGGCGCGCCGTCGCCACGGTGCTGGAGTCCGACGACCCGTCCCTGCCGGTGGGCTCGCTCGTGCTGGGTGAGACCGGCTGGCGCGAGCACGCCGTGCTCCCGGTCGCCCTGGCCTCCCCGGTACGTGTCCCGGAGCGCGTGCCGGCCTCCGCAGCCCTCGGCCTCCTCGGCATGCCGGGGCTGACCGCCTACGCCGCCCACGTGCGCCACCTCGCACCCCGGCCCGGCGAGACGGTGGTCGTCTCGTCCGCCACGGGCGGCGTGGGTTCGCTCGCCGGCCAGCTGGCCGCCCGCAGCGGCGCTCGCACCGTCGGCATCGTCGGCAGTCGCGAGAAGGTCGCGCTGGCGCACACGCTCGGCTACGACCAGGTCGTGGTCCGGACCGAGTCGGACTGGATCGACCAGCTGCACGCCGCCTGCCCCGACAAGGTCGACGCCTACCTGCACATGGGCGACCAGGCCACCCTGGACGGCGTCGTGGAGCACCTCGCCCTCGGCGCCCGGGTCTCGCTCTGCGGCCTGATCGACCAGTCCAACGGGGCGCCGCCCACCCGGTTCCGCGCGGGCGCGGTGATGCTCGCCCGGGCGACGGTGCGCGGGCTCGTCGTCCACGACCACGCCGACCTCGCAGCCGAGCACGCCGAGCGCGTGGGCGCTCTGCTCGCCACCGGGGCCCTCGGCCTGGTCGAGGACACCTGGAACGGGCTCGAACAGGCCGGCGCCGCGTTCGAGGCACTGATGTCCGGCCGCAACCGCGGCAAGGTCGTGGTCCAACTTCACCGGGAGGGTGAATGACGAAGAACGTCGTAGTCACAGGGAGCACCAAGGGGATCGGACGGGCCATGGCCCGGGAGCTGCACCGCCGCGGGCACCACGTGGTGGTCAGCGGACGCGACGAGGAAGCCCTGCGCTCCCTGGTCGCAGAGCTCGAGGGGACCGAGGGAGGCACGGTGGTCGGACAGCTCGTCGACGTCAGCGACCCGGACTCCGTCGAAGAGCTGTGGGCCGGCGCCGTCGGCAAGCTCGGCACCGTGGACCTGTGGGTCAACAACGCGGGGGTCGCCCACACCACGCAGACCATCGTGGACACGACCCCCGCGGCCGTGCGGAGCATGGTGGAGACCAACATGCTCGGCACGATCTTCGGCTCCCGGACCGCGGTGCGGGGCATGACGGCACAAGGGGGCGGCCAGCTCTTCAACGTGCTGGGCGGGGGCAGCGACGGCAGGATCCGCCCCGGCATGGGTGTCTACGGCGCGACCAAGCGAGGGCTCGACATGTTCACCCGTGCCCTGGTCAAGGAGGTCGACGGGACCGGGGTGCGGGTGGGACAGGTGCGCCCGGGCATCCTGGTCACGGACGGCTGGCTGCGCGAGGCTGCCGCCGCACCCGAGCAGGTGGCCCAGCAGCGACGGATGCTCAACATCCTCGTCGACCACGTCGACGAGGTGGCACCCGAGCTGGTCGCCCGGATGCTGGCCAGCACCCGGAACGGCGAGGAGATCGCGTGGCTCACCTCCGCCAGGCTCGCCAGGCGGTTCATGAGCCCCGGCTACGCCAGGAAGAACGACAAGCTGGCTCGCTACGGCCTCTGAGCCCGACGACGAGCACTGGTCCCTCAACGAGCACTGGCCCCGACGGAGATCCGTCGGGGCCAGTGTCCTTTGGGGGGTACGGGGGTCAGATCCGGAAGGAGCCCTTGCCCTTCGAGGCCAGGTGAGCGGCGTCGCCGCCGTAGCTCGTGGTGACCTTGTAGGCGCCCTTCGCGAGCTTCTTGAGGGTGACCTTGCCCTTGCCGTTCTTGACCGTCACCGTGACGGTCTTGAACTTCTTCTTGCCCTTCTTGACCACGATCGTGGCCTTGCCGGTCGCCTTCACGTCAGCGCCCTTGACCGCCACCGTGAGGACGGCCTTCTTCTTCTTCTTGTCGGCCTTGATCTTGACCGTCGTCTTGGACGACACGGCCGCCGGCGTCGGAGTCGGCGTCGGGGTGGGCGTCGGCGTCGGGGTGGGCGTCGGCGTCGGCGTCGGCGTCGGAGTCGGCGTCGGCGTCGGCGTCGGGGTGGGGGTGGGCGTCGGCGGCGGAGAGACGACCTTGACGCACGGGATGGGGTTGTCGCTGCCCATGGCGTTCATGGTCAGGGCCAACGTGTCGATGGAGAGCGCCGACGGAGCGGCGGTGCCGACCCGAGTCCCGGCGACGGTGGGCATCTGGAACGCGCTGCTGCCCGGCAGGGGCGGGGCGTAGGCCTTCGAACCCTTGAGCGTGACCGCCTCGGCATCGAGCTTGATGCCGAGGTTCACGTCCATGCGGCTGACGGTGACGAACGCGGGCATGCCCGGCACGAAGTTGTTCTCGAGCGAGGCACTGACGCCCGTGCCGTCGACCGCCACCTCCGTCTTGACCACGTAGGGCAGCTTCCACGACTGGAAGGTGCACTCGAACGCCTGGCTGCCGGTCAGGACGACCGGGGCTGCGGACGCGGTGGTGGACAGGGCAGGCACTGCCAGCACACCCAGCACCAGGGCTCCGGACGCTGCACCAGCGATTCTTCGAAAACGCATGGGTTCCTCCTCGTTGGGCCGCGCCCTCGGGTGGCGTGACCTGGGTCTCAATCCGATAAGATATATGATCGCGTCGTTGAGGAACAGGGGTGCGACCAGATTTCTGTGATCTGTCACACGCCGGAAACACGCCGGCTTCTCGAGGCGGACCGCGGGTCATCGCCTCCGTGCAAGCACCAGCCGAGCGTGCCGGGCCACGGCCTCGTCGATCATCCGGCCGCGGGCGTCCAGCGCGACGCCGGAGCCAGCGGCTGACAGAGCCGCGAGGAGCGACTCCGCCTCGGCCACAGCCTCGGCGGTCGGCGTGAAGACGTCGTTGACGGTGGCCACCTGCGCCGGGTGGATGCAGGCCCGCCCCATGAAGCCCAGCCGGGCCAGCGCCTCGGTCGAGGCGCGGAGCGCGTCCAGGTCCCGGAAGTCGGTGGAGACGGGCGCGATGGGCGGAGCGATGCCCGCGGCTGCGGAGACCAGCACCACCTGGGAGCGCACCCAGAGGAGCTCACGCTCGTCGGGCCCGAGCGTGACCCCCAGGTCGGCGCGCAGGTCGGCCTCCCCCACCTGGAGCCGGTGCACCCGGGGCGCGGCCGCGATCTCCGCAGCCCGCAGCACGCCGGCGGCGCTCTCCAGCAGCGGCACGATCCGGGCGGGTGACCCCAGCTCCTCGAGCAGCGCGGCCGCCGCCACCACCTGCTCGGGCGACTCGACCTTGGCCAGGGTCACCCCGGCCAGGCCGGCGGCCGCCGCGACGGCACGGATGTCGTCCAGCGCAGGCGGGCCGGCGTTCACCCGCACCCAGACCTCGACGTCGGTGGGCGGCAGCCCGTCGAGCCAGGTGGCCACCAGGTCGCGCGCCAACGCCTTGCGGCCCGGCGCCACCGCGTCCTCCAGGTCGACGATCAGCTCGTCGGCACCCCGGCCCAGGGCGCTGCGGAGCTTCTCCGGCGAGTCCCCGGGCACGTAGAGCGCGGAGCGCGAGAGCCTGGCGCCGTGCGCGAGAGCCTCTCCGGCGACCTCAGCCGACACGGGTCTCCCCCTTGATCAGCGACTTCGCGACGACCGTGCGCAGGATGTCGTTGGTGCCCTCGCCGATGCTCATCAGGATCGAGTCGCGGTAGAGCCGCTCCACCTCGAACTCCGTGGAGTAGCCGTAGCCCCCGTGAACCTTCATCGAGTCGATCGCCGCCTGCAACGCCACCTCGGAGCAGAAGATCTTGGCCATCCCGGTGGCGCCGTCGGCCCGCCCGCGGCGCACCGCGTCGGCCGCCCAGTAGGCCATCAACCGGGCAGCCTGCACCTGGGTGCCGAGCTCACCCAGCTTCAGTTGGATCGCCTGGAACTCCGCGATCGGCTGGCCGAACGCCTTGCGCTGCTGGGCGTAGGCGAGCGCCTCGTCGTGGGCCCGCTGGGCGATGCCCACCGAGCGGGCGGCGATGTTGACCCGGCCCCACTCCAGGGCCGAGAGCACCTGCTGCATGCCGCGCCCCTCGACCCCGCCGACGAGCTGGCTCGCCGGCACCCGGACGTCGTCGAGCACGACCTCGCAGGACTCGGTGCCCTTGTAGCCGAGCTTGCCGATGTCCTTGGTCACCTCGAACCCCGGGGTGCCTGCCTCGACCAGGAGCACGCTCATCCCCCGGTGCGCCGGCGAGGCGGCCGGGTCGGTCTTGACCAGGACCGGCAGCGGGTCGGCGTACCTCGCGTTGGTGATCCAGGTCTTGGACCCGTTGACCACGTAGTGGTCGCCCTCCAGCCGGGCGGTGGTGCGGATCCCCTGGAGGTCGGTGCCCGCGTCGGGCTCGGTGAGGCCGATGGCGGTACGGCGCCTGCCGGTGGCCAGGTCCGGGAGGTACTTCTCCTTCTGCTCCGGCGTCCCGTGCATGTGGATCAGCCGGCAGGCCAGCGAGTGGCTGCCCAGGATGCCGGCGATGCCCATCCAGCCGCGGGCCAGCTCCTCGAAGACCAGGGCGAAGGAGATCGGGTCCAGGTCGAGGCCGCCGTACTCCTCCGGGACGGTGATGCCGAACAGACCCATGTCGGCCATCCCGGCGACGATCTCGGTGGGGTAGCGACCACTCTGCTCCCACTCCCGGGCGACCGGCACGATCTCCCGGTCCACGAACTGGCGGAGCAGGGCCTTGAACTCCGCCTGGTCCTCGTTGAGCGTGAAGTCCATCTGGTGCCTCTCAGGTCTCGGTGCGAGGGATGAAGTAGGGCAGGGCGCGGCCGTCGTCCAGATCGGCCCAGGCCACGACGACGGGGTCGTCGATCCGCCAGCCGCCTCCGGGCTCCGCCGGCTCCAGGCGGGCGAGCACGACCGGGCCCTCGGCGAGGCGGACGCGCGCCACGGTGTACGGCACCTCGAGCTCCGGCCGGGGGGCCCGGTGCACCACGGTGAAGGTGTCCACGACGCCGGTCCCGGCGGCGTCGGCCTGCGCCAGGTGGTCCATCGAGCCGCAGCCGGTGCAGAGCGCCCGCGGGGGGTGCTGCACGTGCCGGCAGGCTGAGCACTCCTGCACCGTGAGCCGGTGCCGCTCGGTGGCCGCCCAGTAGTCGGCCGTGTTCTCGTCTGCGGGCGGGACGTCGCCCGGGACCCAGCCGCCGGAGACCTGCTCGGGAAGGCTCATCGGTCCACCCCCAGGACGACCGTCGCGTGCGTCGAGAGGATGCCGCCGGTGCCGTGCGCCACGGCGACCTCGGCGCCCTGGACCTGGCGGGCGCCGCACTCGCCGCGCAGCTGGCGCACCGCCTCGACGAGCAGCAGGACCCCGAGCTGGCCGGGGTGGCAGTAGGAGAGCCCACCCCCGGAGGTGTTGAGCGGGAGATCGCCTCCGGGACGGATCCGGCCGCCCTGGACGAACGCCAGGGCCTCGCCCTCCCCGCACAGGCCGAGCGCCTCGAGGCTGAGCACGGTGGTGATCGTGAACGAGTCGTAGACCTGCGCCACGTCGACGTCGGTGGCGCTGACACCGGCGCGCGCATAGGCGTCCCGGACGGCACCTCGCGCCCCCGGGACGGCCAGGTCGCTCACGGCGGTGAACGAGGTGTTGGTGGTCCGCTCGCCGTAGCCGAGCACCTCGACCGGCCGCCGCGCCAGGTCGCGGGCCCGCTCCAGGGAGGTCACCACGACTGCTCCCCCGCCGTCGGTGACCAGGCAGCAGTCCGCCGCCGTCAGGGGCGAGGAGATCATCGGCGAGTCGACCACGTCGGAGACGCTCAGCGAGCCCTTGCCGTGCCGGAACGCCTTCGGGTTGAGCAGCGCCCACTCCCGGGCAGCGACCGCGACCTCGGCCAGCTGCTCGCGGGTGCCGCCGTAGCGGTGCAGGTAGGCCTGCGCCGCCATGGCGTAGTACGACAACGGGAACAGCGGGTCGTAGGGCTCCTCGAAGGCCGCCTCCGGAACCCAGGGCTCATGGACGCCGCCGAGCCGGCGCGAGCGGGCCGAGCGCTGGTCGGAGGCATAGGAGATCACCACCACGCTGGCCTGGCCGGCCTGGATCGCCTGGGTGGCGCGGGCGAGGTACATCTCGAAGGCGCTGCCGCCCGCGAAGGTCGAGTCGGTCCAGGTGGGCACCACGCCGAGGTAGTCGGCGAGCTGGGTCGCGGAGAAGCGCGAGATGCCGTTGGTGGCGAGACCGTCGACGTCGGCCAAGGTGAGCCCCGCGTCGGCCAGTGCCCGGGTCACCGCCTGGGCCTGCAGGGTCAGGATCGACTTCCCGGTGACGCCCAGGTCGCACTCCGCCGCCCCGGCGACCGCGACGCCGGTGCTCATCCGGCACCCGGACCGTCGGGCGTGCCGAGCAGCACCACCGCACGCGCCGGAGCGGCGGCCGCCCGCCCGTCGGCCCCGTCCTCGGCCACCGCGACGACCTTCAGCTCCACGGTGAGGCGGTCCGAGCCCACCTCGGTGACCGTGCCGGTGCAGCGCAGTCGCTCGCCGGCGAAGACCAGGTTGCGGAAGCTGAGCTCGAGCCGGTGCACGAACGACTGCGGGCCGAGCCAGTCCTGGAGCATCTCGACCAGGAGCGCTCCGTAGACCTGCCCGTCCACGATCGGACCGGGCAGGCCCTTCTCGGCGACGTACGCCGTGTCGTAGTGCAGGCGGTGCCAGTCCCAGGTGGCGCCGGCGTAGGCGACCATGTCGGGCAGCCCGATCGTGCGCTCCAGCGGGGGGACGGGGTCGCCGACCGCGAGGCTCGCGTGGTCGGCGAAGACCGTGGGGAAGGGCTCGCTCATGCCTGCTCCGTCCCGCTGCGCGCGAGCTCGACGAAGATGATCGTCTCCGCGTTCTCCGCCAGCAGCTCGTCGTCCTGGTTGGTGTAGGTCGCGGTCGAGGCGACGACCAGCATCGCGCTGCCCGAGCCGGTGACCTTCTCGCTGACCGAGGTGATCCGCCAGGTCGCGGTGACCACGTCCTCGGGACGGATGCGGCGGTGGAAGGTGTAGGCGTTGCCGCCGCGGACCTGGCGGGTGTGCGGGATGTCGAGGTCCCAGGTGTGACCCGCGTAGCCCTCGTGGTCCGCCGGCAGAGCGGCGTACTGGTTGGTCTCGCAGACCAGCGTCAGCGGCGCGGTCACGCCGTCCAGGCCCTGGGCCCGGGCGTAGTCGGGATCGGAGTACAACGGGTTGGCGTCGCCGATGGCGAGCCCGAAGTAGCGCCCCGCGGCGGCGCCGAACGGCTCGGGCGCGGTGTAGACCTTGGTGCGACCCTCGAGGGCACGCACCTCGTCGGTGAGCAGGCTCATCGGTGTGCCTCCCCGGTGCCGGTCTCGACGGCGGGGTAGAGGGCGGTCGGGAAGACCTCGAGCAGGAACTCGGGACGCAGCAGGCTGTGGCACAGCGCGCCGGTCGAGGCCGGCCAAGGCGGTCCGAGGAGTCGCTCGCGGACCTCGGCCACCGCCTTGTAGTCGCCGACGGCCGACTCCACGCAGTACTCCGTGGTCTCCAGGAGGTCCGCGGGCCCGAGACCGGCGTGCTCGAGCAGGTGCAGGACCGCGCCGTACGTCGCCTCCGCCTGCCGGCCCAGGTCGCCGGCGTGCAGCGCCTGCTGGGACTCCATGTCGAGGGCCGCGAAGCCGGACATGAACAGGGTGCGCCCGGCCTTGACCCCCGGCGCGTAGGTGAGCGTGTCGTAGCGCGACCAGCCGGGGTTGACCAGCTCGAGCGGGTGCCGCGAGGCGGTCACGTCGATCGCCACCAGCGCGCCGGGGGCGTGCAGCCGGCTCATCAGGATCCCCCCGGCACCCGGGTAGACCGAGCCTTCGTTGTCGCCCAGCAGCTCCTTGCGGACCCTGTGGGTGCCGCGGTAGACCGCGCGGGTCTCCGGGGTCGAGTAGTCGTAGGTGGTCACCGCGTGGCCGAGCGTCAGACCGACCGACTCGAGCATCGCGCCGGCCCGCTCCAGCACGTAGCGGTACTGGGAGACGAAGTCGCCCTCGAAGACCACGTCACCGTGCTCGTCGACGGGGGTGACCGTCGGCAGGTAGACCACGCCGTCCTCGCCCTCGGTGATCGAGGACGCCTGCCACGTCCCCGCCTCGCGGGCCTCGGAGGCCACCCGGAGCTGCCGCCCGCCGCCGCGCACCGCGTGCAGCTCGACCTCGAGCCAGGCGGCCCGTCGCACCAGGCGCTCGACCACCACGGTCCGCACCGTCGGCCGGTCCCCCAGCAGCTCGCGCCGCACCCCGGCCGCGTCCTCGTAGGCGGGCAGCCCGGCGACCGTGACGTTCTCGCTGACCCGGGTGACGTCCTCGGGGCCGAAGCCCGCACCCTCGAGGATCGCCAGGCACTTGGCGTAGGCGATCCGGGCCTGCTGCTCCATGGTGCCCTCGACCGTCATCCTGCCGAGGGCAGGGTCGTGGCGCGCCGAGGTGTGCCCGGAGGTCCAGGCGGAGTCGCCCTCGGTGAGACCGAGGGAGAAGGTGAAGCCCTGGTAGGGGAACCAGCCGAACTCGTCGGGCTCGATGGCGGACAGGGTCATGCAGGGACCTCCAGGGGTGCGTCGGCCGCCGCAGCGGCACGGTTGAGAAGCGTGGTCAGGTCGGCGGCACCGGGCAGGGAGAGGACCGCCTCGGCCAACGGGTCGGCCAGCGGTCCGGCGTTCCCGGCGAGCTTGGCGCGCAGGTCGGCGTCGGTCAGCGGGGCCGACCCTCCGCCGGGGCTCCGGTCGACGTGGCCGGTGACGGTGCGCCCGTCGGCCAGCGTCAGGACGACGTCGCCGGCGGCATCGGCGGCGACTCCGTGGCCGGGGGTCTCCTCCCAGGTGATCCGTGCGGCGAGCGCGCCGATCTCGGGCCGCGCGAGCTGGGCGGGTGCGTAGGTCTCCACGCCGACGTGGCCGTCGACGAGCAGGGCGGCGACGCTCCACGGCAGGCTGAACTTGGCGGCGTACGGGCCGACCGGCTGGACCAGGTCGCGGTCGGCGACGCAGACCACCGACGCGGAGTCCGGATGCACGCGCGCGTGCACCGCGACGACCGCGTCGACGTCGGCGCCGGCGCTCGCCAAGCCGGCCGCGGCCGCGGCCATGGTGGCGTGGGCCAGCTGGCAGGTCGGCCACGGCTTGATGCCGATCCGGGTGGTCTCCCACACCGAGCCGAGGTCGCGCAGCACCACCGAGACGTCGACCGGACCGGTGGCGAGCGCGTCGTAGACCCCGTGCGGGCCGTCGAAGACGGTCTCCGGCCCCGTCGCCCCCGCCGCCGCGAGGCGCGCCGACAGGATGCCCGACTGGGAGGCGAAGCCGGGGTGCAGCTGCTTGGTGCTGGCGCCGGTGGCCAGGAAGGCCAGCAGGCCGCCGGCCTGGCTGCCGGCGATCCCGAGGGCGTGGGTGGTGGTCGCGGCGTCCAGCCCGAGCAGCCTGGCCGCCACCGCGGCGGAGGAGAAGACCCCGGCCACCATCGTCGCGTGCAGGCCCGCCGCGTGGAAGCCGTGCGGTGCGGCGGAGGCGACCCGGCAGGCGACCTCGTAGCCCACGACCGCGGCGTCGAGGACCGCGCGGCCGTCGGCTCCCACCTGCTCCCCCACCGCGAACGCCGCGGGCAGGACCACGGCGGTGGCGTGCACCAGACCGCCCGCGTGGGTGTCGTCGAAGTCGAGCGCGTGCACGAGCGTGCCGTTGGCCAGGGCCGCCGCGGGCGCCGAGATCCTGGTCGAGGTGCCCAGCACCGTGGCCTCCGCCGGGCCGCCGAGTCCGGTGGCGACGGCGAGCGCCGGCCCGGCCGCGTCCGCCCGCACGGCGGCGACCGCGTTGCCCAGGCCGTCGAGCAGGTGGCGCAGCGCAGCGGCCTCGACCTCGACCGGCACCGCCAGGTCGGCGGTGATCCAGCGGGCCAGCTCGGCGGCCGTGCTCGGGGAGTGGTCGGCGGACATGCTCAGGCCTCCGCCGCCCCGGACGCCTGGGCCACGTCCACCTGCTCCTGGGCCCGGGGCGCAGCGCCGAAGGCACCCGCTGCGGCGAGCTCGGCGATCCTGGCCTCGTCGTACCCGGCGACCTCGGTGAGCACCTCGAGGGCGTGCTCGTTGCGCTGCGGGGCACGGCGGTAGTCGGGCACCCCCGCGCCCACCCGCACCGGCGAGGCCACCTGGGTGACGGTGCCGTAGCGGGGGTGCTCGGTGGTGACCAGCATGTTGCGGGCGACCAGGTGCTCGTCCTTGAGGGCGGCCTCCACGTCGTTGATCGGGCCGCACGGGATCGCGGCCGGGTAGCACAGCGAGAGCCAGTGGTCCACGGTCTCGGTGGCGAAGATCGCCTCCAGCGCGGCGGTCAGCTCGGCCTGGTTCTGCTGACGCAGCGTGAAGCTCGCGTACGGCGACCCCTCCTGCGCCCACTCCGGGTGGCCGATGACCTCGGCCAGGCGGACCCAGAACTTCTCCTTGGCGCACCCCACCACGAACCACCCGTCGAGCGCCTCGAAGGCCTGGAAGGGGACGAGCGAGGGGTGGGCCGAGTGGCTGATCCGCCTCGGCGTGTAGCCGGCGTTCAGGTGCCAGGTGGCGGGGTAGGTCAGCATCGCCATCGCGGTGTCGTACAGCGAGACGTCGCAGTCCATGCCGACGCCGTCGCGCCGGGCGGCGTGCAGGCCGGCCATCAGCGACAGCGCGGCCACGTAGCCACCGGAGAAGTCCACCAACGACAGACCCGACTTCGTCGGCGGGCCGTCCGGCTCGCCGGTGAGCTCCATCCAGCCGGCCAGGCCCTGGAGCACGTAGTCGTAGCCCGGCTCCTTCTGCCGCGGCCCGGTCATCCCGAAGCCGGTCAGCGAGCAGCACACGATCGCGGGGTTGAGGTGCTTGAGCTGGTCGTAGGTGATCCCGATCTTCTCCGGCACGTCACCGCGCAGGTTGGAGTAGACCGCGTCGGCGTTGCGGACCAGGTCCTCGAAGACCTCCCGCCCCTCGGGCGCCTTGATGTCCAGCGAGATGGACCTCTTGTTGCGGTTGAAGGTCTCGAAGAAGAGCGAGTCCTCCCCCTCGAAGTACGGCGGCACGTACCGGCCGACGTCGCCGCCCACCCGGGGGTCCTCGATCTTGATCACGTCGGCCCCGAGGTCGGCGAGGTGCACGCTGCCGAAGGGCCCGGCGCCGTACTGCTCGAGGGAGATGATCCTGACGTCCTGGAGCGGCTTGCGGGGCGTGGTCACTGGAGTCCTCCTGAGGTGGCCGAGATGAGGTCGATGACCTGGTTCTGGGCAGTGCGGATCTGCGCCGGGGAGAGCCCGTGCGTCGGGGCGGAGAGCTTGACCGCGTCGGCCAGGCCGACGTAGCCCGCGAGCTGCTCGGCCACCCGGTCGCGGTCGCCGTTGAGGGTCAGCGCGTCCACCATCTCCGGGGTCACCGCCTCGGCCAGGTGCTCGGCGCCCCGGCCGCTGCGGAAGGCCTCGACCACCTGATGCTGGGCCTCGCCGAGGCCGTGGAAGGCGAAGAAGTCGGCATAGCTGCGCACGCTGGCGTAGAAGCCCACGTGGCCCCGGACCCGGTCGACGGCGAGCCACGGGTCCGCGTCGACCGAGCAGCAGGCGGAGACCACGAGCTCGAGGTCCTCGCGGCGACGGCCCTCGACGGCGTCCAGGCCGGCCTGGATCTCCGGCAGGATCCGTTCGGCCAGGTAACGCGGTGAGCAGAGCTCGTGGCTGATCCAGCCGTCGGCGATCCGCCCCGCCAGGCGGGTCATGGCGGGGCCCATCGCGGCCAGGTAGACGGGGATCTCGGGGCGCGCCGTCGGGTAGGGACGCTGGTAGCCGCGGATCCGCATCGGCTCGAACTCGCCCTCCAGGTCGATCTCCTCACCGAGGGTGGCGCCGGCGACGAAGCGCCGGACGTTGCGGACCACCTCGCGCAGGTGCGGGACGGGCTTGCCCCAGCGGGCGTGGTGCCAGTCCTCGTTGAGGCGCTGCACGCCGGTGCCGAGGCCGAGGATGAACCGGCCGCCCGAGAGCTCGTCGAGGTCGAGCGCCTCCAGCGCGGTCACCATGGGGCTGCGGGTGAACGCCAGCTGGATGGCGGTGCCGACCTGGGCCGACGTGGTCGCCTGGGCGACCGCCGCGGCGGTGACGCTGGCGCTGCGGTGCAGCTCGGGCACCCAGATCACCTCGGCGCCGGCCTCCTCCGCGCGGCGCGCCGCGTCCGCCAGCTCCGTCAGGGTCTCGCCCCACGGGGCGAAGGTGATGCGCATCCGGCCCTCAGTCCTCGGCGAGGTCGGTGCCGGCGAGCAGGGAGCGCTTGCCCTCGGGGAAGATCCCCTCGAGCTGCTCGGCGCCCTGCTTGTAGACGTAGAACATGCGCTTGAACGAGCACACCTCGTCACCGTGCTGGTTCAGGGTGCGGGTCTTGACCGTGACGATGCCGGCGTGCGGGCGCTTGGCCGACTCGCGCTTCTCCAGGACCACGGACTCGCTGAAGAGGGTGTCCCCGGCGAAGACCGGGTGGGTCATCCGGATGTCGTCCCAGCCGAGGTTGGCGAAGGCGTTCTGGGTGAGGTCGGTGACGGACTGACCCACCGCGATGGCCACCGTCAGCGTCGAGACGACCAGCGGCTTCTCGAACTCCGAGCGCCTCGCGTACTCGCTGTTGAAGTGCATCTGGTTGGTGTTCATCGTGAGCAGCGAGAAGGAGATGTTGTCGTGCTCGGTGAGGGTCCGGCCGAGCGGGTGCTGGTAGATGTCGCCGACCTCGAAGTCCTCGAAGAACCTGCCCTGCCACCCGGGCTTCAGGCTGGCTGCGGCGGGTCCGTGCTCGGAGATGGTCATCGGAGACCTTTCATGGTCGGGCGCGGCCTGCTGGTCGCGTGCGGGTCGGGCTGGGTGGGCACCTGCGCCAGGAGCAGGGCGGCGACGAGCGAGGGCGCGCTCAGGGGCGCGTCGTGGCCGGCGTCCAGGACGGTGAACGGGCGCCCCTGCGCCTCGAGCCGTGCCCGGGTGTGGGTCGAGGGGTAGCCGGCGGGGGTGCGCGCGCAGAACGCGAAGACCTCGCGGACCTCGGCCGGCACCGCGGGCACCGCGTCCAGCGCCGGACCCACCGGGCTGGCGCTCAGGCGCGCGTCCACCCAACGGGCGGTCTCCTCGTCGTACTCCCCGGAGTCTTTGGGGACCGGGGTCGCCCGGACGGCGGTGCCGCGCTCGGGAAGCCGGGAGGGCGTCGGGCCCAGGTCGACGGCGCGCTCGCCGGCGGCGGGCACGGCCGCGTCGAGATGGACCACGCAGGCGATCCGGTCCGGGATCCGGGCCGCCACCGACGACGTCACGAGACCGCCCTGGCTGTGCCCGACCAGGACCACCTCGCGCAGGTCCTCCAGCAGGATCAGCCGGCTGACCTGGTCCGACCACGTCTTGAGCCCGGTGACCTCCCGGACCCGCTCGTGGTGCTCGCCGGCGCCGATCAGGCTGGGGGCGTGCACGTCGTGCCCGGCGGCGACGAGGTGCGGCCGGACCTGGCGCCACGCCCAGCCGCCGCGGAACGCTCCGTGCACCAGGACGAACGCCGTCATGCCCGTACCTGCGGATCGGCCTCGTCGAGGACGACCTCGAGGTACTCGCGCGGGTAGGAGTCGTAGGGCTCGAGGTGCTCGTACATGAGCTCGGTGTGCTCGACGTAGCCCTCGGCCCGGGTGCACGCCTCGTAGTGCTCGACGGAGTCGAACCAGCGCAGGTGGGTGAAGTGCTGGGGGTCCTCAACGCCGCGTACCAGACGCCGTCCGCGGAAGCCGGGCTGTCCGGTGAAGAACCTCCCGAACTCGCCGCTGAGCGCGACGTATGCGCTCGCGTGCTCCTCGCCCGGCTTGGTGCGGGCCTGACTCACCACCACGATCATCGCTCCACCTCCTGACAGAATAGATCATATATCTATACTCTGGGTTCGTGAGCAGCAGCGCGCAGACCAAGACCATCCACGAGTTCCTCGCGGAGAGCCCGGACGTCGACAGCTCGGAGCTGTGGGCAGAGTTCTGGCAGATCCTCAGCGAGGCCAAGGAACGCATCGTCGCCGAGCTCCCGGTGCAGCCGCACCCGGCGAGCGAGGGCCTCGACTACTGGGCCACCGAGGACGGCAGCTACGAGGGGTCGATGCACACCTTCTCCGGCGACCAGTCCGTCGAAGGTGCGGCCGCGGAGTGGCTCGTCCACTCCTGGATCGGCAATCGGAAGAGCTCGATCCTGGACATGAACCTTCAGGTCTGGCTGGGGCCGCAGGTCGACGTGCCCCACCTGATCCTGGTCTTCGGCACCATCCCGCAGGTGTTCTTCTACTCCGAGTGCGTGGCGCGGCGAGACCTGATGGTCGACGCCGACCACCTCGCGCGCTACTACGAGCCGGAGAACGAGAAGTTCCTGGCGCTGCGCGGCGACGACCGGTTCACCTGGTCGGTCAGCCACGGCACCTACATGCGGGCCTTCCTCTCCCCCATCGCCCACTCCTACGTGGCCGAGCGGACCGACGACGTCGTCGAGACCCTGCGCCGCGTGGTGACCGACCGGGTGGACACCTGGCTGGGATGGGTCCGCGACGCCGTCGCGACGCCGGTGGAGGATCGACCCGCGCTGCATGCGCGCGACCACCGGGTCCGCACCCTCGGCTACACCCTCGACCCGATGAACGAGCTGTCCAAGAAGTTCCTCGGGGCAGAGCGGGTCGACGAGCTGGTCGCGGTCCGCGCCGGCTTCACCCAGATGAAGGAGAACTCATGAAGGTCCTTGTCATCGGCGCAGGCTTCGTCGGCTCAGCCGCCGCACGGCAGCTGGTCGACCTCGGCCACGACGTGACGGTCACCGCCACCAGCGCCGAGAAGGTGGAGACGCTCCGGGAGAGCTTCCCCCGCGCCGTGGTGCTGCGAGGCTCCGAGGAGGAGACGGTCCGCGAGGCCGTGGCCGGTCAGGACGTGGTGGTCGTCACCGCGGGGCCGTCCGCCCAGGGTTCCATGACCCCGGAGGGCCGGGCGAAGACCTACCGCGACGTGCTGGTCCGCACCGCCGAGAACGTGGTGGCGGCTGCCGGGCCCCAGACCCGTCTGGTCGCACTCTCCTCGCTCTCGGTCTACGGCGACGCCGCCAACCACCTCGAGGTGATCGACGAGTCCGCACCCGTGACCACCTCGGCCGACCCCAGCCCCAGCAACTTCCTCGCCATGGAGCAGGTCTACGCCAGCACGGGTGACCGGGCGACGATCTTCCGGTGCGGCGACATCTTCGGCCCCGGCGACCCGCCGATCGCGGAGAAGGTCGCGATGGCCCACCAGTACCTCGGCGGGTCCGTGCCGTTCTCGGGCGACGCCCTGCTCTACCGGCTGCACGTCGACGACGCGGCGGAGGCAGTGGTGCACGCGGTGCACCACGACATCAGCGGCATCTTCAACCTGACCCACGCGCAGGTGCCCCCGACCAACGCCAAGCTCTTCGACCGCCTCTCCGCCGAGCAGGGTCTTCCTGCCCTGCAGTACCGCGACGAGATCGCCTCGCCGTCCGCGCCCATCTCGGTGGAGAAGCTCCGCACGAGCGGGTTCGAGGCGGTCCGGTCGTTCGACCCGGCGCTGGCCCAGCCGGCCTGAGCCGTCCTTCCGGCCCGCGCGGGCCCACGGACGAGAAGACCACCGGGGCGGGCCTGCACCCGCCGCGGTGGTCTTCTCGTCGGTCAGGCTTCCTGACGGCGTCGCGGGAGGTGGAGGAAGAGCGCCACCCCCGCCAGCACGAGCGCGCTGGACCACAGGCCGAGCATCGCCAGCGGCGCCCCCGACCCGGTCTGCGGCAGGGTGCTGGTGCTGGGAGTGCCGCCGGTCGGCGTGCCACCGCCCGGAGAACCGCCGCCCGGCGCCGTGCCCGGGTCGGACTCGGGCATCTCGCCGACGCCGAAGCTGGCCGCACCCAGGGCGCCGCCGCCCTTCACCGTGCACTGGGCGCTGATCGCCACGCCGGACATCTCGCCGAAGGCGAACGAGAAGCCGGTCACCTCGACGTCCGCCTCGTCTGCCGAGCTGCTCATCTCGGCGGTCAGCGTCGGCACGGGCACGGTGCCGTACGGCGCGGCGTTGACCGTCGACCTCCCCTTCAACGCCACGGCCGTGCCGCCCATCTTGGCGTTCATCGTGACGTTCATGGTGCCGTTCTCGATCGGCACCGGGGCCAGGCCCGGGATCTCGCTCATGCTCGCCGCGAGGGAGACCTTCTGGTCGCCCGTCTTGGCCCGCGAACCCGCCAGCCGGACGTCGGGGGTGTAGTCGAAGTCGCTGCCGAACGGCTGCAGCAGGCAGGCGTAGGTCACCTTCCCGGTGGCCGGGCTCCCCTTGCTGTTCGAGTCCTCAGGGTCCTTGCCCGGGCCGGGCTTCTTGGTGGGCTTCGGGCTCTTGGTGGGCTTCGGCTTCGTCGTCGGCGTCGGCGACGGGGATGCGGTCAACGTCGGGACCGGAGTGGCGGTCGGCAACGGACCTGCCGCGCCGTCCACCCCGATGTCACCGATCGCCCAGCTGAGCGCGGTGCCCGCGATCGGGCAGTAGGTGGGCAGCACGTAGCCGAGAGCCGCCGCGTCGATCTGGATGTTCGTGACCACCACGGAGATCGGGGTCGCCGCGCCCGGGATCGTCGCCGACACCTTCGGCACCGGCACCGGCGCATTGGCAGGGACGTCGACGGGTCCGCCCGCACCCTCCAGCGTGACCGGCGTGCCGTTGACCGTGGCGGTGATCTTGGCGACGGTCTTGGCGTCCTTGAGTGCGATCGGCACGATCCCGACCCCCCCGGGCTTCGCCAGGTCGTTGGCCTGGATCTCGAGGTGGGTGTTGGTCCCGTCGGTCTGCGCGGTCACCGTGAGCGAGGCCGCCCAGTCGAACGTCGGGAAGTAGGGCACCTCCGGCGTCGGCGCCAGGTGCGCGGTCTGGCACGCGACCGTCTGGGAGGAGGTCACGGGCGCGGCCGAGGCAGGCGTGCCGAGGCCCAGGGTGACGGCGACCAGCGAGGCGGCGGCAGCGCCGACCGACAGCCGACGCGCCCTCATGCGACACCGCCCAGGCGGCGAGCGCCGAGGCCGAGTCCGGCCCCGGCCAGGAGCAGCACGACCGCCCCCAGCACGGAGAACGCCACGGCCTCACCGGCGCCGGTCTTGGGCAGGCTGTCGTCGCCGCCCGCGGCCACGTCGTTCCCGTCCGCGCTCTCATCCTCGCCCCCGGTGTCCTCGCCGTCCTCGGCGACCGGCTCGGCACTGCCCGAACCGAAGGTGATCGGGATGACCACCTGGTTGGCCGCCACCGTCGCCGCGTCCTCGGCGGTGGGCAGCGGCGCCGCGGCGATCACGCACTGGACCTTGGTGCAGTCGTAGGACCCGAACTTCTCCTTGACCACGATCGTGAAGGTCCCGATCGAACCGGCGCCGTCGGCGTTGCGGAACGTCGCACCCCCCTGGAGGTTGCAGTGGCTGGGGCCGGTGTAGCCCTCGATGCACTGGCCGGCCGCGATCTGTCCCATGCCGGGAGCGAAGCCCTTGCCGGAGAGCGTCACCTCCTGACCGTCGGAGAGACCGTCCTTCGCGCTCACCTCGAGCGAAGGACCGGCCGCGAAGCCCGGCGGCGCCCCGACGAGAGCGACCACGAACAGCGCGATCGTGGTCGCCAGGACCTTGGCGAGTGTGGTGGTGCTTCGCATGGTGGTTCTCCTCGGGTCGGACCTTGGCTCAGGGGTGGTACTGCGGGGCTGCGGGCAGGGGGTCGAGGGGTGTCTGCGCGACCGACGGGAGGCCGCCGGCGCGGACGGCGGAACGGGCGATCGCGCTCTCGTCGGTGCCGAGGTAGGACCGGACCACCTCGGGGTGCTCGCGGACCTCGTCGGGGGTGCCGACCGCGACGACCCGACCGAGGTTCATCGCCACCATCCGGTCGCAGAGGTGGGAGAGCAGCGGGAGGTCGTGCTCGATCACGATCATCGTGGTGCCGAGCTCGCGGCGGATCCCGTGCAGCAGCTCGCCGAGCGACTCGCTCTCGCTCTGCGCGATGCCGGCCGAGGGCTCGTCGAGCAACAGCACCCGGGGCTCCAGGGCGAGCAGGCTGGCCAGCTCCACCACCCGGCGCGTGCCGGTCGACAGCTCGGAGATCTGCCGGCGGGCGAAGGGGGTCAGAGCCATCCGCTCGAGGAGCTCGGCGGCCTTCTCCTCCTTGCGCTGCTCGGCCTCCCGGGCACCCATCATCGCGGTCCAGAGCCGGGAGGGCTCGAGCCGCTCCTGGGCGAGCATCAGGGTCTCCTGCACGGTCAGCGTGCCGAAGAGGGCCGCGTCCTGGAACGACCTGACCAGCCCGAGGCGGGCCCGCTGCTCGGGCGTGCGCCCGGTGACGTCGCGGCCGGCGTAGCCGACCTGGCCCCCGTCGGGGGCGGTGAAGCCGGCGATGATCTCGAAGAGCGTGGTCTTGCCGGCCCCGTTGGGCCCGATGATGCCGACGATCTCGCCCTGGACGGCGTCCAGGCTGACGCCGTCCACCGCCACCACCCCGCCGAAGCGACGGGAGACGCCGTCCACCGAGAGCACGGGGAGCCCGTCGGGCTCGGGCTCGTGACGACCCTCGTGGCGCAACCCCTCCAGCCGGAGCGTGGAGGAGAGCGGCGAGACCGGCTTGTCGTCCGAGCCGTGCCTGGCGTGGCGCACGTCGATGCCGGCGCGCCGGGCCACACCGTCGGCCCACCAGTCGCGAGCCCGGGCGATCAGGCCGCCCAGTCCGTCGGGCAGCAGCACGACCACCAGGAGCCAGCCGATCGACAGCGCGGCGCTCCCGGCCAGGCCCAGGGTGAACATGCTGGGGATGCCGATCAGGATGATCGCACCGAGGATCGGGCCACCGGTCAGCACGAGGCCGCCCACGACCGCGATCGCCACCACGTCGATGCTCGCCGAGGCCGGGAACGAGTTGACCGTCAGCTGCGTCTGGCCGTGCCCGATCACGGCCCCGCCGAGCCCGGCCACCGCACCCGAGACCGCGAAGACCTGCATCTTGCGCATCCGCGCGCCGACGGTGAAGGCCCGCGCCGCGTCCTCGTTGTCCCGGATCGCCTGCAGGGTGCGGCCGAAGCCGCTGTGCCGCACGTTGCCCACCAGCCAGGTGGCCACGACCAGCATCAGCAGGGCGAAGAGGTAGTAGTCCACACCCATCGTGAGTGCGTAGCCGAAGACCGTGGGCTTGGCCGGCTGGACGCCGAAGCCCAGGAAGCTGTCGAGGCGCAGCAGCCAGCTCGTGGTGGCCAGCGCCAGGGCCAGCGTGGAGACGGCGAGCGCCAGACCCTGCAGCCGCATGGCCGGGATCCCGACGAGCGCCGAGGCCGCCGCCGCGGCTGCGATGCCGGCTGCGAGGCCGAGGACGAAGCTGCCGGTGTTCTCCACCGCGTGCACCGAGACGGCGGCGCCGATGCCGGCGTAGGCGAACTGGCCCAGCGAGAGCTGGCCGGAGACCCCGGTGAGCAGCCCGACGGAGAGCCCGACCAGCGCGAAGCCGACCACGTTGGTCATCGCCGAGGCCGTGGAGTTGGAGACGACGTAGGCGAGGCCCACCGCGCCCCCGACCAGGGTGGTGCCCATGACCCGGGGGAACCAGCGGACTGCCCAGAGCCGGCGGTACTCCACCGGCAGCGGGGTCATCACGATCCGCTGCCAACCGACCCGCTCGCGGGCGGCGCGGCCCAGCGCGGGCTGGCGGAGCAGGGCGACGACGATCACCAGACCCAGCGCCAGCGGCACGGCGTTGCGCGTGTCCGGGTTGGAGAGCAGCAGCTGCTCGAGCACGCCGACGCCCAGCGAGGCCACCACCGCGATCGGGATCGAGGACATCCGGGCGATCACTGCACCGGCCAGGCCCTTGAGCAGGATGTCCGGGCCGAGGGTGTCGATCGACTGGCCCGCGGTGGTCGGCGTGACCAGCATGGCGGAGAAGGCCGCGACGGCCCCGGCGATCGCCCAGGCCAGCGTGGCCATCCGACGCGCGGGGATGCCTTCCAGCAGCGCGGCGTCCTCGTCGTCGGCGGCCGCGCGGATGGCGACCCCGACCCGGTGCTCGCGCAGGAACCAGGCCAGGGCGACGAGCAGGACCGGGCCGAGGACGACCATCGCGACGTACGGCGTGCTGATGGTGGTGGAGCCGAGCTCGAACTGCGGCAGGCCGGGGGGGCGCGGGAAGGTGAAGCCGCTGACCCCGTCGGCGTTGATGATCAGCGCGAAGATCAGGATGAACTGGGAGAGCCCCAGGGTGGCGATCATCCCGATCATCGTGGGTCGCCCGGTCAGGCGGCGGACCACCAACCACTCGATGCCGGCCGCGAGACCCGCGGCCACCGCCATGGCCAGCACGAAGGAGAGCCAGTAGGGCACCCCCCAGTCCGCGGCGAGCAGACCCAGCACGGAGGCGCCGAAGACGCCGATCGAGCCGTGGGCGAAGTTGACGAACCGGCTCGACCGGTAGACCAGCACCAGGCCGATCGCCAGCAGTCCGTAGGTGAGACCGGCGAACAGGCCCAGCACCAGCCGGTCGACACCGAAGTCGAAACCGGCCAGCGAGAATCGCAGGTCGGTCAGGGCCATCACGTGGGGCAGCTCCAGCACGGGGCTCATACCGCCTCCGCCACGTGGCCGCCGAGCATCAGGGCGCGGATCCGGTCGGGGTCGGCCGCCAGGGCCTCGGCGGTGTCCTCGGCGATGACCTCGCCCTTCTCCATCACGTACGCCCGGTGGACCAGCGAGAGCGCGACGTTGACCGACTGCTCGACGACGAGGACCGACGCGCCGCGCTCGTTGAGCCGGCGGACCAGCTCGCACAGCCCGCCGACCACGACGGGCGCCAGGCCGAGCGAGAACTCGTCGATGACCAGCAGCTCGGGATCGTTGACGATCGCCTTGGCCAGCGCGAGCATCTGTCGCTCACCGCCCGAGAGCGTGGAGGCGGCCTGGTTCCGACGGGCGTCGAGCCGCGGGAAGATCACCAGGGCGGCCTCGACCGCCTCTTTGACCCACTTCTTGTCCTTGGCCGCATAGCCGTGCATCGTCAGGTTGTCGACCACGCTGAGCGAGCCGAAGGTGGACTGCCCGACGACCTGGCTCAGGCCGGCCTGCACCCGCTTGCGCGGCGACCAGGCGGTGACGTCGAGACCACCGAGGTGGACCGATCCCGAGGTGGGCGTCAGAAGCCCGCCGATCACCCGCAAGGTGGTGGACTTGCCCACCCCGTTGGGACCGAGCAGGGCGACCATCTCGCCGCGCTCCACCCGCAGCGAGGCGCCGAAGAGCACCTGTACCGGACCGTAGGAAGCGTTGATCCCCTCGCACCTCAGCGCGGGGGTCGCGTCACTTCGTGTCGAAAGGGACATCGTCGCCCTCGTAGACGAAGCAGTCGCAGTCTTCGGCGAACCTCATCACCCGGTAGGCCCCGGCCGCGGCACGGGTGCCGTCGCCCATCGCGTTGCCGAAGCCCGAGGCGGTCTGGAAGTCGCCGCCGTCCCTGTCGACGGCCTCGCCCCACGCCGCAGCGTTGAGCGGGCCCTCGACGCCGTCCGCGCCCAGCTTGAGCAGCTTGACGGCGTCGCAGTAGGGCAGCGCCACGCGCGCCGCCTCACGGGTCTCGAAGGTCTCCCCGGCCTCGGCGTAGATGTCGAGGCACTCCTGCTCCGCGCCCTCGGCCGGGAACGACATCTGGTCGTCCGCGACGTCCTGGGGCGGGTGGAAGCCGACACCGACCATGCCCTTCATCGTGTCGCTGGGCACGGTGCCCGGGTTGTTGACGAAGAACGAGGGGTTGTCGTAGCTGGAGATGGCGTACGTGGCGTCGAACTCCTTCGAGCCGGCGATGGTCGCGAACATCGAGGCCAGCCGCGAACCGCCCAGGAACATCACGCGGTCGATGTCGGCGGTGGCGAAGGTGATCGCGCCCTGCTCCAGGCCCATGTACAAGGTGCCGATGTCGGTGGTGTCGACCCACGCCACCTCGGCGTCGATCCCGAGCTCGTCGAGCTGCGGCACCGCCAGGTTCTTCACGGTCCGGTCGTTGACCGGGGAGTCGGCCGCCACGATCGCGACCTTGTCCCGGCCCTCGAAGAAGCCCTCCTTGTCGAGCGCCTTGATGTAGGAGGAGACGAAGGCGTCGTACTCGGGGAAGCTCGGCGCCCACAGGTACGGGGCCAGCTCGTCGTAGAGCACGCGGTCGTTGGCCACCAGCGAGATGTCGAGCATCAGCGTCTTCCGCTGGGCGTAGCACGGACGGGCGTTCGACTGGTACTGACCGGTGAGCACCACCGCGAACGCCTGCTCGTCCTGCGTGACCTCGTTGCAGAGCTGCTCCTCGGTGGCCGGCGAGTCGGTCTCCGCGTTGTACCAGCGGAAGACCGCGTCCAGCTTGCGTCCGCCCAGGCCGCCGTTGTCGTTGACCCACTCCTCCAGGGCCTGCACCTGCTTCTCGGGATCACCGATCGAGGCGGTCGTGAACCCGGTCGTCTCCTTGACCTTGTCGAGGTCGACCCCGACGAAGACGACCTTCACCGACTCGTCGGTGGTCCCGGGACCCGCCGTGGCAGTGTCCACCTCGCCCCCGCCGCCGCCTGGCAGCAGGGCGCCGCAGCCGACCAGGGCCAGGCAGAGGGCGGCGCAGGTCAGACCGGAGCGCAGCAGCAGTGACCGGTCCGTGCGCCGTGACGAACGGCGTTCCCTTGCGTGAGCCATGGCTCCCTCTCGATCGGGCGTGGCCGAAACTATATACGATATCTCTTTTTCCGCCAGGGGGTCTCAGGCCCGCTCTGCCGGCGAGAGCTCCCGGGTCGCCATCCACCGGTCCAGCGCGGCGAGGTCGATCACCGCGTCGTCCGAGGCAGCGGTGACCGTCGCGCCCTCGACGCCCGCCCCACCGGCACGTACCGCCTGCAGCTCCCACCAGCGCGCCAGGGTGGCCAGGTCGATGACCGCCTCGCCGTCCCGCACGGACGGCCGCCCGGCGGCGACAGGCGGTGCCAGTGCCGCGACCACGTCGGGGCGGACCTGCCGGCTGCGGCGCCGCACGGCCCACGCGATCAGCAGCACCCCGAGCAGGTTGGCCGCGAGCAGCCCCCAGGGGTAGGTCTGCCAGGTCACGGCGAAGCCACCGATCGCGCCGTCGCCCACCTGACCGGAGACCACGTAGGTCCCGAAGGCGCCGGTGGGCAGCGAGACGGGGACCTCGACGACGCGGGTCTCCCCGGGCGCGAGGGTGCCGACGCCGTCACTGCGGTAGACGGGCCCGGCGTCCTCGTCCTTGCCCACGGCGACGGTCAGCCCCGGAGCCCGCGCAGGATTCCGGCCGACGTTCTCCAGCGACAGCCGGAGCACCCGCGACGGCGCTCCACCGAACAGGTCGCCCAGGTCCGTCGAGCCGACGAGCACCGCCTCGGTGACCGCGACCTCCCCGCCCCGGGCCACCGGCGCCAGCTGCTCCCGCGGGTCGTCGCCCTCCCCCTCGACCTCGCCGTCGACGACGTCGACGTCCAGGTCGAGCGGCTCGGGGATCTCGACCGGCGTCACCACCACCGGGACCCCTGAGCGCGGCACGCTGGAGGGAGGTGTCGGCCGGGGCTCGGGCGAGCCCTCGCCCCCGCCCCCGTTCCTCCGGGGCTCGGTCTCGCGTCCTGGCCGGGAGCCGGTCAACCCCGCCTCGTCCAGGTCGAGGGTGACCGAGAGTGCCCCGCCCGAGCGCTGCACGGCCCGGACCTCGACGACCTCGCGCCGCGAGGGCACCGGGAGCCTGGCCCGGATCCGCCCGCGCGGGCCGGCCTCGACGACCACTCGGGGACCCATCTGCTTCCCGTCCGCGTCGCGCAGGCTCAGCCGGACGGGCTTGCCCGGGTCCCACTGGTCCCCGATCAGGCGCCACTTCCGCGGGCCTGCCTTCTCGTGCGGCGACACGGTCGGCTCACCGAGGATCTGGAGGGGCGTCTCGACCACCAGCGGGACGTCCCCCACCACCGAGGCGCGCAGGAGGCCGTCGCCGGGAGCGACCTCCTCCGGCACGGGGACCCAGGCGACGGCCGAGCCGTCGGCCGCCGCGGGCACGCCGACCGGGGTGCCGCAGGCGTACGGCGTCGCCGGATCCTCGCCGGCGGCACAGAGGGTGAGCTCGACAGCACGCCCGGAGGGGAACCCGCCGAGGGTCAGGCCGAGCGTGTCGCCCGCACGGGCGGCGGTGGTGACCCGCTGCCCCCCGACCTCGGAGACCACCAGCGAGGTGCCGGGTGCGACGACGTAGGTGGTGGCCACGCCGGGGTCCAGGGGGGTGGTCGCCGGGTTGACACCTCCGGGCATCCCCTCGGCCTGCCCGTTGCAGACGATCCGCTGTCCGAGCGCGGGCAGGTCGTAGACCACGCCGCGCAGGACCAGGGTGGTGGAGCCCGCCACCGTCAGGGGCAGGACGCCGGTGGCCGTGGTCGCCGGGATCGCCGTCATCCCGGCGGCGAGGGTGAAGCCCGCGGCCACCGACGGCAGGGCGGCGCGGACCCCGGTGGGGCCCACGGCGTCGAGCAGGTACGTCACCGTGCCGGTCGTCTCGGCCGGCTGGGGGGCGACGGCCGGCCCGCCCGAGAGGCCTACCGACAGCCCACGGGCACCGCCCACCGCGGTCGCCCCGCTGGTCGCGAGACCGACCTCCGGCAGCACCGGCGCGACCGTCCAGGGCTCCAGCGTCGTGCTCACGTCGGCGTGACCCGCGAGCTCCTCGACGCCTGTCATCGGCGCCGGCACGTAGGTCCAGCATCCACCCGAGGGCGCGATCCCGGGCACGTCGGCCGCGGCGCTGGTGGTCGCGAGACCGGGCAGGACCGATCCGACGAGGACCGCGAGCGCGAGCAAGCCGCGGACACGTCTGTTCGGCATGCGCACTCCTGAGCGACTGGGCCGCGGGACTGGATCACCTGGGGCAGCCGACTCTAGATGATATATTCATGTGGTGTCGAGCACATGGAGAGCCGCAGGCGCCACGGCCGTGCGGGGCCTGGCCGAGCTGATGCTCACGACCGGGGCGCTCCTCGCGGCGTTCGCCTTCTACCTCCTGGTCTGGACCAACGTGCAGACCCACTACGCCCAGGCGGACCATCTCGAGGAGTTCCGGGCCGAGCAGCGCCAGCACCCCCAGGGGCGCACGCTCGAGCCCCGCACCGGGGACGGCCTCAACGTGCTGCACATCCCCCGGCTCGGCGTCGACTGGGAGTGGGTGGTGGTCGAGGGGGTCGACCTCGAGACCCTCAACGACGGGCCCGGGCACTTCCCGGGCACCGCGCTCCCGGGCAAGGTCGGCAACTACGCCGTCGCCGGCCACCGCGCCACCCACGGGGAGCCGTTCGCCGCCCTCGACCAGCTGGTCGAGGGCGACGAGGTCCACGTCGAGGCGGCGGACGGCTGGTACACCTACCAGGTGACCTGGTCCCGGATCATCGCCCCGACGCAGGTCGACGTGGTCGCACCGGTCCCGGGTCAGCCCGGCCGCAGGCCCACCGCCAGGACCATGACGCTGGTGACCTGCCACCCACGGTGGGGATCGACGGAACGGCTGGTGGTCGGCGCACAGCTGGTGGAGCGGAGATCACCCGCGGCTGGTCCCCCCGACGGGCTGGAGGTCTGAGGTGTACGCGTGGATCTGGCGGAGGCTGCCGGGCTCGATCCCGGTCAAGGTCGTCCAGTCCGTGCTGCTGGTGCTGCTCGTGCTGGTCGTCCTGATCACGTGGGTCTTCCCCGCCGTGGAGCCGCACGTGCCGATCGACCAGGTCGTCGTGGGCTGAGCCCAGGTCGTCGTGGGGTGAGCCCGGGTCGGCGTCCGGCTCAGAAGTCCCGCAGCAGCGACCCGTAGCCGTGCAGGCGGTCCTCGATGCCGTTCTCGCGCAGCGCCATCCACCAGGTGGCGGCGTTGATCGCGATCACCGGCTTGCCGAGCCAGCGCTCCGCCTCGTCGGCGAGCTCGGCCATGCAGAGGTTGGTGCCGCACTGGACGATCGCGTCCACGTCGTCGTCGTCGACCTCGCGCAACGCCTCGCGCAGGGTCTGCTCGCTCACCTGGGCGATCGAGACCGCGTCGGGGCAGCTCAGCCCCTCGATCCGGCCAACCTCGAAGCCGAGCTCGGTGAAGAACCTGCGCACGTTCGCGTCGCCGAGCGGGGTGTACGGCGTGACCACGGCGATCTTGCGGGCGCCGTAGAGGTGCAGCGCGCGCTCGCACGCCTCCGCGCCGGTGGCCACTCCCAGGCCGCCCGAGAGCTCCTTGATCTGCTGCACGAACTGACGGTTGCCCTCCACGCCGTCCCAGAAGGTCTCGGCGCTCATGCCCATCACCAGGTAGTCGGGCTCCATGGTCATGATGCCCTCGACGCAGTCGGCCATCGAGGCCCGGATCTGCTCGAGCAGGGCCTCCATCCCCTCGTCGTCGCCGATCCGTCCGTCCCGGATCAGGATCCGCCCGTAGTGGGAGGTCACGCCCGGCACCCGCATCATGTCGAACTCGGGCTGCACGATGGTGTTGGTGCTGGGCGCGATGACGCCGAACTTGCGGCGCCAGCCCAACCGGTCGGTCCCGCTCATGCGGGCACCTCCTCCTGCTCCTCGGCGGCGGCCGAGGCGGGAGGCCTGCTCATCTGCTCGTGCAGCCACAGCGCACCCAGCAGGAAGCAGAGCTGCACCGCCGAGTTGGTCAGCTGCTCGGCCCACTGCAGCTCGGCGGACTGATTGGGCTGCGCGGCCAGCGGCGGGAGCACGTTCGTGCCCACCACGTAGACGACGAAGAGCACACCCACCGATCTCTTGCCCTGGCGGAAGGCGTAGGTCGCGGCCGTCAGCCCGAGGAAGGTGGCCCCCACCGCCGCCGCGATCAGCAGCGGCCAGGTGTCCCCCATCCACACGGCGCCCACCGCCGCCGCGACAGGGAAGCCGGCGAACGGCCACGGCGTGACGGTGCTGCCGCGGACCGCGCTGAGCAACGCCCACGACAGCGCCGCGAACCCGAAGGAGAGACAGGGGAAGAGGAGGTTCTCCAGGATCGGGTACTCCCAGCACCCGGTGGCCACCAGGAGCTTCCAGGTGGCCTTCCCCAGACCGCCCAGGGTCACCACCAGGGCCCCGACGAGGGCGACCGGGAAGGCGCTGGGCACCCGTCCCCGCACCGCCCGGGCCACGAAGACCAGCGCGGCTCCCGCGAGCACGACCGGGACGAAGTCCTCGAGTGCGAGCGCGAGACCGTACTCGGCGCAGACGTCCACCCCGCGTGCCGACGACATCACCGTCGACATCAAGGGGCCTCGGAGAAGATGTCGCGCTTGGTGAAGCGGGCGGTCGCAAAGCGGCTCGCCGCCTTGCCCCGGGTCAGCCAGGCGACCCGGACGCCGTGCTTGGTCGCAGCCAGGACCTGGTCGGCCAGCCAGGGGGTCACCGTCTCCACCCGGTCGCCCAGGATGTTGAAGATCTTCTTGACCTTCTCGAAGCCGGCCGGGTCGTCCGCGTAGTCCCCCACCAGCAGGTCGGTCGCGACGATGCCGGGTGAGAGGAAGCCGACGTTGACCGGCGTGCCCTTCGCCTGCCGCACCAGCGCCTCGGTGAGGTACTGCACGGCTCGCTTGGAGGCGCCGTAGACCGCCATGCCGTCCTGGTGCTCCCCGCGGGAGCCGAAGCCCTCCATGTTCCAGATCCAGCCGCCCTCCGGCTGCGCGGCCATCCCCTCGGAGGCCACGGCACAGCCGTTGACCACCCCCAGGACGTTGACCGCCAGCACAGCCTCGACCTCGTCGGGGTCGATGGCGTGCAGCGAGCCCCGACCGGTGGAGAGCCCGGCGTTGTTGATCCAGAAGTCGACCTGGCCGAAGGTGGCCGTCGCGTGGCCCCAGAGCAGGCGCACGGCCTCCCGGTCGGAGACGTCGGCCTCCAGACCGGTGGCACGGTCCCCCGCGCCGAGCTCGGCGAGCGCCTTGGCGACCGCCTCCGGCGTACGCCCGCAGATGACCACCCGGCACCCGCGCGCCAGCAGCTCGCGGGCCAGGCCGAGGCCGATGCCACGGGTGCCGCCGGTGACGACGACCACCCGCCCCTCGCCGCTCATCGGGGCTCCCAGACGAGCGAGCCGTGCACGAAGTGGGTGCTGGTGTCCCCGCGGAACAGCTGCCACACGACGGCGAGCTCCCGGGTGTCGGGGTCGATGAGGAACTCCCGCCCCTTGATCTTCTCCACCCCCGTGGCGTCCGGTCCGACCAGGTGCTGGCTCGTGAAGAGCGCCCGGCCGTAGGCGGTCGCGTTGCCGTAGACCTCGGGGCCCTCGTACATCGTGCGTGCCCCGTCGCGGTGGCGGTCGAAGGTGTACTGCCGGTCCAGGTCGCCGACCCAGGTCACCCGCTGGCGCGCGGAGCGCAGCGACGTCGGGTCGTGCTCGATCGTCACCTCGACCTTGCCCTCGCCCACCTGGTCGGCGCCGTTGACGAAGAGCGTCCCCACCCAGGCGCCCGCCTGCTTGGTGGGCAGCACCTGGGGCCGGGAGCCCCGCTGCTGCTCCAGCTCACGCCACTGGTCGACGAACCGCTGCGTCTCGGGGTTGGTCTCCCGGTCCAGGGTCCGCTTGTAGACGCCGTTGAAGACTGCGCACACCGACCAACCGTCGTGCAGGACCGAGGAGTAGACCTGGGTCTCCCCGTCTGCCAGCACCTGGTTCCAGGTGCGCAGGTCGGCCTGCCAGCCCGGGGAGTAGTAGTGGGCGTCGACGAAGAGGCCGTAGGGCTGTCCGGTCCCGTAGAAGTCGGGCCCGGTGTAGACCCGGTTCTCGTCCGAGTCGACGACGCCGAAGTCGAACTGGGCGCCCAGCTCGAAGCGGCTGCGCAGCGGGCCGGAGCCCGAGAGCTTGGAGTCCATCCAGTAGCGGGTCCCCTGCGCGGTGACCTCGCTGGCGCGGGCGATGTACTCGAAGCCGACGTGGTTGCCCTGTGCGTCGAAGAGGCCGGGGATCCCGTGCCACTCCCCCTCGATCCGCTTCTGCCACTCGCTCGGCTGGGCCTCACTCATGCCGGGAGCTCGTTGCTCACCAGCTGCGCCCGGATCCCCTCGGCCACGGGCTCGGTGATCAGGCGGGAGATCTGCGCCCACACCTTGTCCACCTCGGGGCTGAAGAGCAGGGCGCGGTTGCGGGCGTCGCGCTCGGCCAGGTCGGTGTCGGCCAGGTCGGCCTGCACCTCGGCCGGCACGTCGCCCTCGACCAGCGAGAACCAGTGCTCCAGGTAGGCGGCGACCGGCTTGTCGAGCTGTCCGAAGGCCTCCGGGGTGGCGCGGCTCGCCAGCATCCAGGCGGACATCACCGTGAGCTGACGGTTGTCCAGCTCGGCCCGCGACAGACCCTCCAGTGCGAGGACCTCCTTGTAGGTGTCGGTCAGCGGGGTGTGCGCCCAGTCGTTGTAGACCATGTGGGTGCCCGCATCGGCGCGCTGGATCAGGTCGAGGTGGAAGGCCAGGTGCCCGCCCGCCGCCACCGAGTCCAGGGTGAAGTGCGGGACCGGGCTGTCCTCGGGCATGAAGGCGAAGACCATGTGGCTGTCGAGCCCGATCTGCGGCACCACGATCCCCACGTAGACGGCCTTGGCGATCCGCTCGCCGGAGTAGATGCGCACCGACCCCACCGGGTCAGGACCCATCGCGGAGTGCAGGACCTGGTAGGCCCCGCCGTCCGCGCCGGTGATCTCGGTCAGCCCGCCCCGGGCGACCAGGGTCTCGAGGGTGTTGGTGCAGAGGGCTTCGGGGAGGCTCATGCCTTCACTTCCTTGTCCTGGGTGGAGTCCTGGGTGGAGTCCTGGGTGGTTGCTGCCTGGGTCGGCTCGGCCGCGCTCGGCGGCTCGGGGTCGTCCATCACGAGCCGGCGCTCGGTGCGGACCGGCACCTCGGACTCCCCCCGGCCCATCCGCAGCTCGCGGCTGCGGACCTCCTTGTAGTTCCAGGCGCTGGCGAGCTCGGGGACCTCCTTGCGCACCGGCGACGGGATGACCCGCGCCTCGACCCGGGCGGGCCCCTCACCCACGATCGTGTTGTCCTCCACCCCCCAGCCGGCCTCGATCAGCTCCTGGCGGCGGCGGCGGTACTTGATCGCGTTGTAGTCGCTCTTGACGTGCAGCTCGGCGGAGAGGTCGAACGGCAGCAGCTCGGGCCGGACGGCGTCGACGATGGCCTGGTCCTCGTAGAGGACCTTGAAGATCCGACGACGGGCGTCACGGTCGGCCCAGGCCCCCTTGAAGAAGGACCGGAGCGCGACGAACTTGACGAGGGTGGTCTCCTCGTCGATCGGGATGTTGACGTCGAAGATCTTCAGCGCCCCCATCGGGGTGCCGATCTCGAGCAGGATCATGTTGGGCAGCCACCAGGTGGTGGAGACCGGCACGGGAGGCCGGTCGGCCAGGGCCTGCCTGTTCGGGTTGATCATCCCCCACAGGCCCTTGGAGCGCGGCGGGTTGAGCTCGATCGACACCTTGCAGTGCCACTCGGACTCCTCGATCTGGAACTCGGGGACCTCGGGCTTCTCCTTGTTGCCGAAGACGCCGCCGTGCACGAACGGGGTGTGCGCGACGTCCACGCCGTTCTCGAGGATCCGCTCGTAGTTCGACTTCCACAGGAACTCGCCGGTGACGGCGCGGTAGTTGACGTCGTCGTCGATGACCGACCAGTCGGGGAGCGGCGGGCGCTCCTCCTCGGGCAGGTCGCCCATGTAGACCCAGACGAACTTGTACTTCTCCTGCGTCGGGTAGGAGTCGACCCGCGCCTTGCGCGGGATGCCCTTGTCGGGGTGGGCCGGAATCTTCTCCACGACGCCCCCGGGGTTGTACTCCCAGCCGTGGTAGGGGCAGACCACGCAGTCGCCCTTGAGCTCGCCGTCGGAGAGCGCCGCGCCACGGTGCACACACAGGTCCGAGAGCGCCACGACGGAGTTGTCGCTGTGCTTGCGGTACAGCACCAGCTGCTGACCCAGGAGCTTGACCTTCATCGGCTTCCCGGGCTTCACGTCGGAGCTGAACTCCACCGCGTACCAGAAGTTCTTGAACATGACGGTTCCTCCTAGCGACGACTGACGTCGACGATCTCGGGTCTGCGATGGTCGTGCCATCGATCCAGCGCGGCCTTGGACTCGGCGTCACCGATGAGCCTGGCAGCGAAGAAGGTGGTCACCAGCTCGGCGAGCACGCCGCGCAGGTGATCCTGGTCGGCGTCGGTGGGCTCCTCCAGGAAGCCGCGCGCCGATGTTGCGTCCTCCGGAGCCGCCGGCAGCATGTGGCCGGCTCCGGCGAGCCGGACCAGCCACGCCTCGGCAGCCAGGGGCAGCGCCTCGAGCCAGGTCCGCTCCACCGGGTCGTGCCCGGGCGCGCCTGCCTCCTCCCCGTAGCGGACGGCACTGGCGGCGACCACGCCGTCGGCCGTGCCGGCGACCAGCATCACGGCGGCTTCGACCGGGGACGCCAGCAGCGTGCCCGCCTCGAAGCCGAGCTGCTGGGAGGCCATGGTGTGGGCGCCGTAGGTGGCCACCGCGCGGACCTGGGGGAACCAGGCCGCTCGAGCCGACTGGAGCGCCACCGTGCCGCCCGCGGAGTGCCCGAAGATGCCGACCCGGTCCAGGTCCAGGAGACCGGCCAGCGGGCCCGCCCCCTGCGCCCCTGACAACGCGGCCAGCACGGCGCCGAGCGCGGGCGTGGTCGGGCGCGACCCGTAGGTCTGCGGCGAGACCGCGTCGAGGTCGACGCCGGGGGTGAGCCCGTGCTGGCCCGGGAAGAGCTCGCCGACCCAGTCGAAGGTCACGCAGACCATGCCGGCCCGGGCCAGCGTGACGGCCAGCCCCAGGTAGCCGGAGGAGGCCACGTTGATCCCGGGCAGCACGACGACGACCGGGTAGGGAGCGCCGGCCGGGTCGGCGGGCAGCACGCCGCTCATCCGCTCGAGCTCGGTGCGCGCCGCGAGCGCCGGATAGCGCACCGTGACGTGCATCGTGTCGAACGGCGCCGCCGTACCCGGCACGCGCACGGCCGTGCGGTGGCTGCGCACCAGTCCCGGGTCGGCGACGTCCATGCGGCTGCCCTCAGCGCTGGTGCGGCCGGGGAAGCTGACGGTCTCCACCCCAGAGCGCACGCACCAGCTGCTGGGTCATCTCCGGTCCGAAGAACCGGTCTCCCATCTCGTTGGCGGGGTCACGCTCGGCGATGTTGCGGCGCACCAGCTCGTCCTGCGCGGCGAGCGCGGCCTGCTCCTCGACCGGGACGGGCTGCGCCTCGTCCACCCACCCGAGCCAGCGGTCGAGGTGGCGCTCCGCCAGGTCGGTGACCAGGTCGGTGGTCCGGCGGTCGCCCGGCCCCATCATGCAGTAGGCGGTGGGCGAGAGACTGGCGCGCACGAACGCGCTGCGGCTCACGAAGGGCTGCAGCCAGTCGTTCTCCGCCTGGATCCGCTCCCACTCGTCGTTGAGCGGTGCGTAGTAGGCGTCGAACGACTCGGTGTCGACGAGCAGGTTGGACCGCGGCACGGAGTCGAGGAAGAGCCACCCCTGCGGGAAGGCACCCAGCGCCATGCCGAAGTGCGGCACCCGCACCTGCGGGCCGAGCCAGATGGTCAGGTGCACGTTGACGAAGCCGGCGGCGGCGTTCTCCATGTGCGAGTGGATCATCCAGTCGATCTCGGGGCCGGAGTATCCGCGCACGCTGCCCGAAGGGCCGTTCTCGCTGGTGAACGCCTCCAGCTCCAGGGTCGAGGGGTCACGCTCGAGCTCGAACCGCTGCTGCACCTTGGCACTGAGCCGGTCGACCAGCGCCTTCCAGTCGGCGAAGAGCGCCGTCACGTCGGTGGGACCCGCGTCGTCGAAGTACTCCTGCACCGACTTGAGGTTCTGGGTCATGCGTCTCCCTCTCGTGAACGACTTCTCCAGAGAAAATATATCCTATCAACGCACCGCTGGGGAGGGACGACCTCGAGAAGTCGCCCCTCCGTCTCAGGTGCTCGGGTACGCCGAGGCGGAGAGTCCGGCAGCACCGGCCCGGAAGGCGCCCGGCAGGTGGGTCACGCACGGCTGGACGTACTCCAGCAGCCCGTCGTCGCCGTACTCGCGGCCCCAGCCGGAGCGCTTGACCCCGCCGAACGGCGCGTGCAGGGCCATCCCGGTGCGGTTGTGGGTGTTGACGAAGGTGAATCCCGCCTCGAGCCGCGCGGCCACCTCGAAGGCCAGCTCCTCGTCGGCCGACCAGACCGACGCCCCCAGGCCGAGCTCTCCGGAGTTGGCGCGGGCCACGGCCTCCTCGACCGAGTCGTAGGAGAGCACCGGCAACGTGGGACCGAACTGCTCCTCGGCGACCACGGGGCTCTCGTCGTGCGCCCCGAGCACCAGCGTGGGCCGGACGTAGTGCCCGTGGGACAGGTCACCGACCACGGTGCCGATCTCGACCACCTCGGCGCCCTCCTCGGCAGCCCGGGCGACCAGCCCGCGGACCCGGGCGGCCGACTCCGCGCTGACCACCGGCCCCATGGTGACTCCGGTGGTCAGCGGATCGCCGACGTGCAGCACCCGGTCGGCCGCCCGCACCAGGCCGGCGACCACCTCCTCGAGCCGCGACGCCGGAACGTAGAGGCGCTTCAGCGCCATGCAGACCTGTCCACTGGTGGCGAACGCCGCCATCACCAGCCGCTCGTACGCCGCGTCGTCCAGGTCGGCGTCCGGCAGCAGCAGCGCGGGATCGTTGCCCCCGAGCTCGAGCACGCTGGGGGTCAGGCTGCGCCCGGCCAGCGACGCGATCGCCCGCCCGGCGACGTCGCCCCCGGTGAAGGCCACCCGGGAGACCATCTCGTGCCCGACCAGCGCGGTGGCCGTCTCGACCTCGCCGTGCACCACGCCGAGCAGGTGCTCGGGCAGCACCGCCGCGACCGCCGCCAGGAACCGGCCGGCGGCGAACGGCGCCAGCGGCGACGGCTTCACCACGACGGCGTTGCCGGCCACCAGCGCGGGCGCCACCTTGAGCGCAGTGAGGACCAGGGGCGCGTTCCACGGGGTGATCGCGGCGACCACGCCGAACGGGCGGTGCCTGGTCCGCAGGCGTCCTCGGTCGGCGTCCTCGTGCCGGTCGGCCATCACCTCGGCCGCCCGGCCGGCGTACCAGCGCAGCACGGCGACGGCGAACCCCGCCTCGCCGCGCGCGTCGGCCAGCACCTTGCCGGTCTCGCGGGAGGCCAGCTCGGCGATCTCGTCGAGCAGCGGGTCGAGCGCGTCCGCGGCCCGCAGGAGGAGGGCGGCCCGCTCGGCCACCGGCGTCCTGGCCCACGGGACCTGCGCGAGCGCGGCCGCCCGGACCTGGGCGTCGACCTGCGCGGGGGTGGTGACCTCGACCGTCCCGACCACCTCGTCGGGACGTGCCGGGTTGTGGCGGGTGATCACTGAGGGACCCCGCCGACCGTCGCCACGGGACGTCCCCCGCGCAGCGAGTTGATCATCGAGGTGTTGAGCAGGTGGGCGCGCATCCTCGCCGGGTCGGCGGCCAGGGCGCGCAGCTCGTCGTGGTAGGCCCGCTGCGCCTCCGGGTCGGTCTGGCGCAGCCGCTCCCAGTTGTCGTGGGTGATGGTCTTGACGTAGGAGAGGGCCACCTGCCGCCGCGCCTCGCAGACCTCGTCCAGCTCGGCCTCGGTGCCGGTGCCGGTCAGCACCCGCACCAGCGCCGCGGCCTGGAGGACGGCGTCGTGCAGGCCGCTGTTCATGCCCATGCCCCCGAGGGGGTTGTTGATGTGGGCCGCGTCGCCGACCAGGACCAGCCGTCCCTTGCGGAAGGTGTCGGCCACCCGCTGGTGCACCCGGTAGAGCGTCGTGTGCAGGACGTCCCAGTCCCGACCGAGGTCGACGACGCCGGCCAGGCGCGCCTGGATCCGCGCGGGGTCGATCTCCACCTCGTCGGCGGTCTCGGGGTCCGTCGGGAAGAGGATCCGCCAGTGCTCCGGGGTGCGGAGCAGCACCAGCCACTCCTCGGGGTCGAAGACGTAGTTGACCGCCGCGACGCCGGGCAGGATCGTGGCCAGGTCCTCGGTGGTGGAGGCCACCAGGAAGCGCTCGGGATAGGTCATCCCCTCGAACTCGAAGCCGGCGCTCTGCCGCACCAGGGAGCTGGCGCCGTCCGCACCCACCACCCAGTCGGCGGTGAGCACGTCGCCGGACGCGGTGCCGACCCACGCGCGCTGGCCGACCGTCTCGGCCTGCACCACCCGCTGGGAGAACTCCACCCGCACGTGCGGCAGCTCGCCCAGGGCCGCCAGCAGGATCGGGGTCAGCTTGCTCTGCTCGCACTGGACCCGGAACGGGAACCGGGTGTCCTCGGCCAGGACGCCGAGGTCGAGGTCGGCGATCGGCCCGGTACGGCGGTCGCGGTACTGGAAGCCGGTGGAGACCAGGCCACGCTCCATCAGCGGCTCGAGCACCCCGAGATCGTCGAGCATCTCCAGGCTCGGCGGGTGGTAGGTGGAGGCACGTGACTCCGCCGCCAGGCCCTCGCCGGCCTCCAGGACGCGGACGCTGATCCCCGCCCGGGCGAGGACGAGCGCCGCGGTCAGGCCGACCGGTCCCGCGCCCACCACGATCACCGTCTGCTGGTCGTCGCTCATCTGCTTCGCTCCTCCAACCGGGCCGCCGAAGGGGCGGCGTAGCGCTGTTCGTCATCGAGCAGTCCGGGCAGCCCGACGAGGTCGGTCAGCTCGGGCCAGGCCAGGCGGTCCACGCTCCCGGCGTGGCCGCTGGTCAGGATCTCGTTCATCGCGCGGCGGACGGCGTACGCCGCGGCCAGCAGCGCGGAGACCGGGTGGATCACCAGTCGCACCCCGACCTGGTAGAGCTCCTCGTCGCCGGGGCCGGAGTCGATCGCGCCACCTGCCTCGGAGCGGTTGTAGACCTGGGGGGTCCGGTGGCCGCGGGCGGCCAGGGCGGCGGCGACCTCCTCCAGCTCGGCGAGCCCGGCACCCTCCACGAAGACCGCGTCGGCGCCGGCGTCGGCGAAGGCCAGGCAGCGCTCCACCACCGAGCTCAGCCCCCGCACCGACAGGGCGTCGGTACGAGCCACGACGACCAGACCGGTGCCGGCCTCGACCGCCGCCCGGACCCGTCCGGCAGCCTCGGCCGCGTCCACCACCGACTTGCCCGCCAGGTGCCCGCACCGCTTGGGCGACTCCTGGTCCTCCAGGTGCAGTCCGGCTATCCCGGCGGCTGCGTACGACCTGGCGGTCTGCCGGGCCTGGAGCGCATGCCCGTAGCCGGTGTCGGCGTCGGCGAGCAGCGGCACCCCGTCCAGGGACGGCACCAGGGAGGCCGCCCGCCGGGCGATGTCCGTGCCGTGCACGAAGCCGAGGTCGGGCACCCCCAGATCGACGGCGGAGACGGTGGCCCCGGACAGACACACGGCCGAGGCGCCGGCCTGCGCGGCGAGGGCCGACGAGGGGGCGTCGAAGACGCCTGGCAGGCGCACCACGGCCGGCCCGTCGAGCAGCTCCCGCAGCCGCTGGGCAGACGCGGTCGCGCTCGTCATCCTCCGTGCAGCGCGAAGCCGCCCTCGACGCCGACCACCCGGGCGCAGGTGAAGACGCGGATCGTCTCGATGCTCCCCTCCTCGCCCATGCCGGAGAGCCCCCAGGCGGGGCGGGGCGTCATCAGGTGCAGGCTCATGATCGTCGAGCCGTTCACCTTGACCTCGCCGGCGCGGACCCGACGGGCCACCGCGAGCGCCGCCTCGGTGTCGGCGCCCACGACGTAGCCCTCGAGACCGAACGGCGTGCCGTTGGCCAGGGCCACGGCCTCGTCGAGGTCGGCGTAGGGGTGGACCGTGGCGACGGGCCCGAACATCTCGTCCTCGGACGCCTCGTCAGGCACGCCGGTGAGCAGGGTGGGAGCCAGGAAGCTGCCGCCCGACTCGGGGAGCGGCGTGAAGGAGTGCTCCGTTCCGCCCGCGGCGACCCGGGTCTCGATCTCGGCGCGCAGCCGGGCGAGGTGGCCCGGGTGCACGATCGGCCCCAGCTCGGTGGTCGGGTCCAGCGGGTCGCCGACCTTCAGGTCGGCCAGCCGGGCGCCGATCCGCTTGAGCAGGTCGTCGGCCATCTCCTCCGGCACGACGAGGCGGCCCAACGCCCGGCACCACTGGCCGTTGAGGGTGGTCAGCAGCTCGGCCGCGGCACGGGCCGCATCCTCGATCTCGGCGTCAGGCATGACCACGAGCGGGTTGTTGCCGCCGAGCTCGAGCTGGAGGGCGGTGAAGTTGGCGGCGCAGGCCGCGGCGATGGCGCGGCCAGCGGCCAGCCCGCCGGTGAAGGAGACCGCGCGCACCCGTCGGTCGTTGACCATCCGTCCGCCGACCGACGCGCCGCCCTGGAGCAGCTGGAACGTGCCGGGGGCCACCTGCTGCTCGCCGAGCACCCGGTCCACCACGCGAGCCAGCTCGGTGGTGCCCCACGGCGCGTACTCGCTCGGCTTGAGCAGGGTCGGCGCGCCGGCGGCGAGGGATGAGGCGATCTTGTGTGCGGCCATCGGCGCCGGGGCGTTCCACGGCACCAGGCACAGCGCCGGCCCCTGGGACAGCCGGTGCACCTCGACCTGGTGGCCGGACTCTCCGACCCGGGTCTCCAGCAGCACGCCCGCGCGCAGCATCTCGGCGGCCAGGTGGAAGGCGCCGGGAACGATCACCGCGACGATGCTGGTCTGGGTGATCGGCACGCCCGTGGCGAGCGACTCGAGTGCCGCCAGCCTCGGCAGCTCGGCCGCGAGGGCCTCCCCCACGGCGTCGAGGATCTCGGCTCGCCGCTCGACCGGGACGTCGCTCCACGCGGCGGTGGCGTGCACCCGGTGCGCTGCTGCGAGCGCGGTCTCGACGTCGCTCTCGGTGCTGGCGACGGCCTCGCCCAGAGCCTCGCCGGTGAACGGATCGATCAGGCCGAGCCCCAGCAGGTCACCGGGCGTCGACCAGACGCCGTCGACGAGCTGCTCCACGGCCGGGACCACGAGGTCGGCTCGTGGCACCGAGACCGCCGACGACTCGCTCATGATCGCGCCCCGGCCGGCTTCTGGAAGCTGTCGGTCGTGGTGAGACCCGCCCAGCCCTCGTTCTCCACGATCATCTTGGCCAGGTCCAGCTTGCCCCGCTCCGCCGGGAACGCCTGGACCAGTCCCATGGCGGTGTCGCGCACGGCTCGGCCGGTCACGTTGCCCATCAGGGCCCCGGAGGTGCCGCACATCTTCAGGGCCGAGAGGGCCACCTCGTGGGCGTGCTCGCAGATGGCGCCCTTCGCGAGCTTCCAGGACTGCACGACCTCGTTCTTCGGCAGCAGCGGCGGGTCGCTCGCCTCCAGGTCGACCTGGCGGCGCAGCCACAGGTGCGCCTCGGCCAGGTGCCGCTCGCCCTCCCCGATGATGACCTGGTGCATCGGGCTGGACGCGATCGGCTTGCCGGTGTCGGCGAAGGTGGCCCGCATCGTGCGGTCGAGGGCGAAGGCCCAGGCGCCCTGCGCGATCCCGGCATAGATGGAGGCGATGGCGATCTGGTTGCCGACCCACGAGCCGCGCGACATCTGGGTGGCCCGGGTGAAGGCGCCCGGCACTGCCAGCGACAGCTCGTCGGGGACGAAGCAGTCCTCCAGCACCAGGCCGTGGTTGTCCGAGGCGCGCATCCCCAGCCCGGTCCACGGCGCCCGCGGGCGAGCCCCTGCGCTGGTCCGGGGCACCAGGAACAGCGTCAGGGCATCCAGGCCCTCGACGTCGTCGCGGCGAGCCGTCACGAGGTAGTAGTCGGCGGACCCGGAGAGGCAGCCGAAGGACTTCTCGCCGTTGAGCAGCCAGCCGCCGTCCGTGCGGGTCGCGGTGGTGCGGATCAGCACGTTGGCGTTGGAGGCCTTGACGGCCTCGCTGGCGAAGTTGCCGATGGCCTTCTTGTCCCTGCCCATCAGGTGCAGCACCTTGTGCGCGAAGGCCCTGACGTCCGGCGCCTCCTCCTCGCTGTACAGACCGGCCTCCAACGCAGCCAGCGGCAGCATGCCCCGCGAGGAGGAGGAGCAGTGGAAGAAGAAGGCGAGGGCGGTGGAGCCGCAGACCGTGCCGAGCGCGTAGGTCGTGGCGGCCAGGTCGCGCAGGCCGCCACCCAGACCGCCGAACTCCTCAGGCACCACCAGGCCCAGCAGCCCGGCGTCGCCGAGCAGCTTGAGGTGCCCCTCGGGCAAGGCACCGTGCTCGTCGGCAGACTCGGCGGCCGCGGCGATCGTCGGCAGCACGGACTCGACCCGCCTGGCCCGCTCCCGCTCCGCCTCGGTGAGGTCCGGGAACACGAGCTCTGCGGTGGTCTTCGACGTCATCCTGCTGCTCCTACGATCTGGGGTCCGCTGGGTTCGACCAGCGAGGACGGGGTCAGTGGGGTGGGTGCACCGGCGCGGAGCTCCCGGGCCAGTGCCGCCAGGGCGGCGGAGTCGACAGGGGTGTGCACGTCGACCTCCTCGAGCAGTCGGACCAGGTCCTCGGTCGCCACCGCTCCGTCGATGCCGGCCAGAGTGGTGTCGAAGTGACGCACACCACTCTTGAGGGCGATGATCGCCTTGACCAGGCCCAGGCGGTCGCGGTCGTGCAGACCCATCCGCAGCGGCACCGGTCGCGCCAGCGCCACCGCCTCCTGGAGGAAGGCGCGCACTCGCAACGGGGTCGCCGACCCCGCCGTGTCCGGCACGCCGATCTCGAGCACCCGGGCTGCCGCGAGCTGCTCGATCGCATCGAGGACGACGTCCAGGCGCTCGGGTGCGAACGGGTCCTGGATCCGCACGGCGCTCCGGAACTCGATCCCGCCCAGGGCCGCGAGAAGCTCCTCGGTCCGCCCCGGCTTCCCGGGATCCAGGCAGATCTCCACGACACTGACGCCCGCGGCCAGGACGAGGTCGGCCTGGGCCCGGTCGGCGACCAGCACACTGGCGGTCTCCAGCGGCAGCGTGCGGGGGACCATGGCGCCGGCCTCCTCGAGGCTGACTGCACCCGTCAGGTCGGCCACCCGGACCCGGGCGCCGGCACCGGCCACGCCCGCGGCGACGTGAGCGACCTCCTGGTCCCGCGCGGCGACGGCCAGTCCCCCGACCACACCGGGGTCCGACAGCGCGGCCACGTCGGGCAGCACGTCGGCGAACTGGCCCCAGCCCCGGGCGTGGAAGAGCAGGGGCGCGGAACGACGAGCCGCGCGGGCGCCGACGACCTCACCGACGAAGATGGTGTGGTCCCCGCCGGGGTAGGCGTGCACGACCCGGCAGTCGAACCAGCCCAGCGCCGAGTCGAGCAAAGGCACGCCCGTCTGGTCGGTCGACCAGGTCTCGCCGGCGAACCGGTCGGCACTGGCGTCCATGCCCGCGAACCGCCGACCGACGTCGGTCTGGTCCTTGGCCAGCACGTTGACCCCGAAGATCCCGCTCGCCGCGATCAGCTCGTGGGAGTAGAGCGTCTTGGTGAGACAGATCGAGACCAGCGGCGGCTCCAGGCTGACGCTGGAGAACGAGCTGGCCGTCATGCCGTGCCACGCCCCGTCACCCGCCAGCGTCGTCACCACGGTGACCCCGCTGGGCCACTGGCTCATGACGTCTCGGAACGTCGTCGTGTCGACCACTCGGCACCTCCTGATAGGAGAATATACGATATCTGTTTTGGGAGCGAGGGGATGCCGGGTGGATGATGGAGGAGTTCCGGGGCCGCGGAATATATGATCGTTGTCCGGTGGCTGCAGCAGTACCACCGCCAACATGTCCTTGGGAGCACCAGATGAGTCCACGCGCAAGTGCTGCCAACGGCGTCCGCCCCATCGCGCACCACTCGCTCGTCGACCGCGTGACGGACGAGCTGCACCGCGCGATCCTCAACGGCGACCTCGCGCCCGGCTCCACCGTGTCGATCGTCGACCTCTGCCAGCGCTTCGACATCAGCCACATCCCGGTGCGCGAGGCCCTGCGCCGCCTGGAGAGTGAGGGCGTGATCAGTCTGCGCCCCGGGCGCTCGGCGCTGGTCGCCACGCTGACCAGCGAAGAGCTGGCCAACATCTACGCGCTGCGCAAGCTGATCGAGGGCGACCTGATCTCCCGGGCCGCCAAGCGGTTCTCCGACGAGAGGCTGGCCGAGGCCGAGGAGGCGCTGGCCGAGTACATCGGCATCGAGCGCGAGCCCGCCTCCCTGGCCGCGAAGCACCACGCCTTCCACGAGGCCGTCCTGCACGACGCGATCGGGCCGGCCGACGCCAACGTGCTCAGCCTGCTGTGGAAGGCCTCCGACCGCTACCTGCACCTGCTGATGCAGGACCTCGACCACCACCCCGAGACCCAGCAGCGACGTATCGACGAGCACCGCGAGCTGCTCGACCTCGCCCGGACAGGCAAGGCCAAGCAGCTGAAGGCCGCCTGGATCGCCCACCTCGAGAGCACCGAGGCCGCGCTGCTCGAGGCCCTGGCCGCTCGCGAGGCCGCCTCCGCCGGCTGACCCCGCGCGCGGCGTCCGCTACCGGACCAGCGCGTCGAGCAGCTGCCAGGGACGGCCGTCCACGACGTCGGTACCCCTGCTCACGAACCGGTTGGTGGCACACGCAGGCCTCAGCGTGCCCACGACGAGGGGGCCCTGTGCCGTGAGCAGCTCGGGGCGGCTGATCACCCCGGCGAACGGGTTGCGCCAGGCGCCCCACAAGGTGAAGTCGGCCGAGAGCGGGATCAGAGCCGCCCCGCCGAGCCGGCCGGCACGCGCGGAGACGGCGAGGTTCAACCGGTTCTCCGCAGCCCGCTCCAGCAGCAGCAGGTCCAGGTCGTGCGGCTCGGCCACGGTGAAGGGGACGGCGACCACGTCGGCGTCGGAGAGCGCGGCGAGCCGGAACGTCTCGGGGTAGAGGGCGTCGTCCCCGACCACGACGGCCAACCGGCCCCAGGGCGCCTCATGCACCGCGATGGCGGGTTCGGGGAGCGCCGCCACCGTCAGCTCGCCGTGGCGACGACTGCGGTGCAGCTGCGGCTGGGCCAGCTCGACGCCGGCGGCCGAGACGACGACACCCACATGAGCGCCGTCGGCGTCCAGCGCGCTGGAGACGACCAGGGTGCTGGTTCCGGCCAGCGCCCGGCACAGCGCTTCAGGGGCCAGGGCCGGGTCCGCGGGAGCCCCCGCCAGGCCGTCGGGGTGGGCGGCCAGCTCGGGCAGCACCACCAGGTCGGCGCCTCCGGCGATCGCGGCGGCCACCAGAGCCGGGACGTCGTCGCGGGCGGTCGGCGCGAGGGCGCAGGCCCGGATCTCCTCGGCTCCCGCCGGCGCCCGACGACCCCGCGGCTCGGCGGCCAGGGGCGCGTACACCTGCGGGCGTCGTGCGGCCATCACGTCCGTGCCGTCCGGCCGGGTCTTGTCGTCGGCCAGGGACAGATCGATGTCCGCCAGGACGACCGCCTCCCCGGTACGCGGCCCGATCGCCACCACGGTGCCGTCGGGGGCGACCACCTGGCTCTCCCCCGCGCCGTGCAGCCGGTCGACCGGGACGCCGACCTGGGACGCCACCTTCTCGATGCTGTGCTCTGGGACCAGCGGCCCGACCTTGTTGGCCGCCACCACCCAGACCTTGTTCTCCGCGGCACGCACCGGCACGTGCAGGGAGGCCTCGTCGAGGGCGAAGGAGTTGAGGCTGTTGAGCAGCAGCTGGGCGCCCTCGACGGCGAGCGTGCGCGGCGTCTCGAAGATCACCCCGTCCATGCAGGAGTAGAGCCCCACGCGGCCGATCGCGGTCTCGACGACACCGGCCCGGTCGACGGCTCCGTCGAGGTGGTCGCGCTCGGACCCCATCAGCACCTGTTTGTCGCTCACCGCCAGGATCGCGCCGTCCGGCCCGAAGAGGAGGTTGCTGCCCGCGACCCGGCCGTCCTTGCGAGCCAGGGTCACGTTGGCCATCAGGTGGATCGCGTGCTTCTCCGCCCGGCCCGCCAGGGCCGCGACGAACTCGCCGTCCAGGGTCTCGGCGTGCCGGTGAGCGTGCTCGCGGTCTGCGTACCAGGAGACGTGGTTGCCGAACTCCGGCAGCACCACCACCTCGGCGCCCTGCGCGACCGCGCTGTCGATCATCCGCAGGGCGGTCTCGAGGTTGGCCCCGACGTCCTCACCCACGGCGTACTGCACGGCGGCCACACGCACCATCCTCAGCACCCCAATCCTGTATATCTTGTACGATCCAGGCATCCTAGCGCCGTCCGGCGCTGAGCAGAGGAGATCGTCATGACGGACATCCAGCCAGACGAGCCCCTGCTCCACCAGGGGGGCTCGGCCCGGCTGCGGGTGCACGCCCGCGGCGACGAGCAGGAGGTCGACCTCGACCGGGACGCGCCGTTCGGCTGGTGGCCGGCGATCGCGATCGCCCTGGTCGCCTTCATCGACCGGGTCGAGATCAACCTGATCGCCGGCGCCCTGCCCGTCATCCAGGACCACTTCGGGTTCAGCGACACGGTGGGCGGCCTGATCCCGACCGCGGCCAGCATCGCCGCGGCAGTGCTGCTGCTCCCTGCCGGCCGCCTCGCAGACCGGGCCCCACGGGTGGGGACGATCGTGATCGTCGTCCTGGTCTGGTCGCTCTGCTCGGTGCTCAGCGGGCTCGCGACCACGTTCCTGATGTTCTTCATGGTCCGGATCGCCATCGGAGCCGCGGGTCAGCTCTACAACCCGCCCGCCTCCAGCCTGCTGGCCGACTACTACCCCAACCGCAGCCGGGGTAAGGCGTACGGCTTCGAGCGGGCCGGCTACTACATGGGGCTCCCCGCGGGCGTGATCATCGGCGGCGCCGTGGCCGAGGCCCTGGACTGGCGGGCGGTCTTCTTCATCGCGGCCGTCCCCGGCCTGTTCATCGCCGCCCTGATGCTGACGGTGAAGGAGCCCGTCCGCGGGCTCGGCGACACCATCGACCGGCTGCGCGCCCAGCGGACCGGCGTCGCCCCGCCCGAGTCCGAGGCGCACGTGGACCTCTCGGTCTCCAGCGCCAGTCTCTGGGCGGACGCGAAGGAGCTGCTCCGGATCCGCACCCTGCGCGGGGTGATCCTGGCGCAGGCGATGCTCGCCCTCGGGGTGGCCGGGCTCTTCTACTGGCTGCCCACCTTCCTCGAGCGGCTCGAGGACCTCGACACCGACACCGCCTCCGGGCTGGCCGGCGGGGTGGGAGGCACCGGCATCGTGATCGGCATCATCATCGGGTCCCGGCTCGGGGACCGGCACGAGTCGGAGGGGTGGCGGATCAGGCTCTCCACCGTCTGCCTGCTGGTGGGCGCGATCGGCCTGAGCCTGGCGGTGCTGCTCCCGGGGGTCGGGCTCCGGATGGCGATGGTCGCCCTCGCCTGCGCCGGCTTCGCCGGGGCCATGCCCAACCTCACCGCGGCCGCTGCCAACGTCGTCCCGGCGGCGAGCCGCGGCATGGGGTTCGCCCTGCTCCAGTTCCTGACCACCCTGGGCGGCGCCTTCGGCCCGCTGCTGGTCGGCGCGATGTCGGACGTGACGGGCTGGATCGGGTACGGGATGCTCTTCCTGATCCCGCCGCTCTTCCTCTCCGTGGTCCTCCTCTGGCTGGTGCGCGGCTCCTACGACGCCGACGCCGCGCGGGCCTCGGCGTCGTCCTCCCACTGAGCCTTTGCCGAACCCTCGATGAGTCCCCGGTGGGGTCCGGCCGCGGGTGCAGTCAGCGGGTGCAGTCAGCGGGTGTGCACGATCGCCGGCCCCGCGACGTCGGGCACCGGCGTACCGGCCGGGACGTCGGCCCAGCGTCGGGCCTGAGGCCACAGCACGTCCACGTCGGTGTCGAAGACCAGCCCGGCCGCCGAGGCCAGCCCGCGCAGGGTGCCGACGAGGCCGGCACGGGGCCCGCGGTCCAGGGTCTCGTCGGCCGCGAGGACCTCGGCGGCGCCCGCCTGCTCGGCCTCACCGTCGGCCCAGCCGCCACCCGGACCGGAGAACCACACCACGGCGCGCGTGCCGTCGGTGGTGGAGGTGGCCGACCGGGTGGCGTGCGGCTCGACCACGAGCGACTGGCCGACGCCGCACGTCAGTCCGCTGATCGTCAGCGCGCCGGAGAGCACCACCATCTCCTCGCCGGCAGGCTGATGACCGGTGGCCTCACGGCTCCAGCCGTCGGGGAACTCCACCAGCACGGTGCGGGTCCCCGCCGAAGGGTCGGCGCCCAGCATCACGATGGCGGCCGGCTGCGCCGCTCCCGCGATCGCGTGCTGACCGCGTACCAGCTCCTCGGAGTCGAGGTCGACGACGGTGACGGTGACGTGCTGGGTCATGCGGGCTCCTGGAAGGTCGAGAGGTAGTCGAGGGCGTCAGACTCGGAGACGACGTCGGCGTACTTGGCGTCGAGGTCGAAGAGGTTCTGGTCGTGCGCGGCGGCGTCCCGGTCGCCGCAGGCCTCACGGACGACGAGCGGGCGGAACCCGTGCTGCAGCGCGTCCAGGGCGGTGGCGCGCACGCAGCCGCTGGTGGAGAAGCCGACCACGATCGTGGTGTCGACGCCCGAGGCCCGCAGGGTGCTGGCCAGGCTGGTGCCGAAGAACGCGGAGGCGTACTGCTTGGTCACCATCGTCTCGCCGGGCAGCGGGGCCGGGTCGGGCGGACACGCGATCCACTCCGAGCCCTCCTCGAAGGCCTCCAGCCCCGGGACCTTGACCGCGAACCAGCCGGCATCGTGCAGGCCGGGCGCGAGCACCACCCGGGTGAAGACGACGGGCCGCCCGGCGGAGCGGGCCGCGGCGACGACGCGGGCCGCGCTGGCCCGGGCCGCCTCGAACCGGCCCTGGCCGTCGCTGAACGGCCCCCCGGCCAGGTAGGCGCGGCAGACGTCGACGACCACCACCGCGGGGGCAGCGCCGGGTCCGATCCTGCTCGCGAAGCCGACCGAGGCGTAGTCCTCGGCGCGCCCGTCATCGGCGCCGTCGCCTGCGCCTGCTTGTGACCCGCTCGGCTCCATCGGGGTCAGATCACTCCGCGCTCGGCGAGGCCGGCCCGCTGCTCGGCACTGAGTCCGAGCAGGCCGCCGTACACCTCGTCGTTGTGCGCCCCGAGCGCCGGCCCGGTCCACCGGATCGAGCCCGGGGTCGCCGACATCTTGGGCACGACGTTCTGCATCCGCAGCTGGCCGAACGTGTCGTCGGGGACCTGGACGATGGCCTCCCGCGCCTGGAAGTGCGGGTCGCTGATCATGTCCTCGGCCTTGTAGATCCGACCGGCCGGCACCCCGCCCTCGTGCAGCAGCTTGAGCAGCGTGTCGGCGTCGTACCGGCCGGTCCACTGCGAGATGTGGTCGTCCAGCTCCTGCTGACGGTCCCCCCGCCCGACGTGGTCGGCGTAGACGCTGCCAGGAGCGGAGAGCTCGGGCTCGCCCATCAGCGCGGCGAGGCGGCCGAAGACGGAGTCCTGGTTGGCCGCGATCAGGATCAGCTGCCCGTCGGAGGTCGGGTAGACGTTGGACGGCGCGACGTTGGGCAGGATCGCACCGGTGCGCTCGCGCTGGTACTTCTGCACGTCCCACTCGGTGACGGTCGACTCCATCATCGCCAGCACCGCCTCGTAGATGGCACTGTCGACCACCTGGCCCTCGCCGGTGACGTCGCGGTGCCGCAGCGCCGCGAGGGCGCCGATGCAGGCGTGCATCGCGGCGAGCGAGTCGCCGATGGAGATGCCGGTGCGCGAGGGCTGCCGGTCGGGCTCGCCGGTGATGTAGCGCAGGCCGCCCATCGCCTCGCCGATCGATCCGTAGCCGGCCCGTCGGGAGTAGGGACCGGTCTGTCCGTAGCCGGAGACGCGGACCAGGATGATCCGCGGGTTGACCTCACGCAGCCGCTCGTAGTCCAGGTTCCACTTCTCCAACGTGCCCGCGCGGAAGTTCTCCACCACGATGTCGGCGGTCGCGACCAGCTGGAGGAAGAGCTCCTGCCCCTCCTGCTCGCGCAGGTTGAGGGTGACCGAGCGCTTGTTGCGGCCGACCACGGGCCACCACAGGTAGGCCCCGTCGACGCTCTCCCGGCCCCACGTGCGCATCGGGTCGCCCGTTCCAGGCGACTCGACCTTGATCACGTCGGCTCCCTGGTCGCCCATGAGCGTGGCTGCGAACGGCCCCGCCAAGAGCTGACCCGCCTCGATCACCCGGACGCCGGACAGGGACCCCATTGCTTGCACCGCACTCTCCATGGGTGGATCATATATCCGATATCTTCTAGTCGACAGGTCTCTTCGAAGGGTGGGCAACGTGCCGGCACAGCAGCAGAGCGAGGCGCCTCAAGTCGAGGTCGTCGAGGTGTCACCTCGCGACGGCCTGCAGAACGAGCGTCGGGTGCTGCCGACCGGCACCAAGGCCGAGTTGGTCCGCCGCAGCCTCGCGGCCGGGATCCGCCGGGTCGAGGTCACGGCCTTCGCCAGGCCGGACCGGGTGCCCCAGATGGCAGACGCGGAGGCGCTGCTGGCCGAGCTGCGCGACGAGCCGGGGCTCAGCCGGATCGGGCTGGTGCTCAACCCCCGCGGCCTGGACCGCGCGGTCGCGGCGGGCTGCGACGAGGTCACCGCCGTGGTCGTCGCCTCGGACGGCCTCGCGCTGCGCAACCAGGGCGTCGACACCGCAGCCCAGCTGGACTCCTGGCGCGCGATCGCGGCGGACGCCCGGTCGGCCGGCCTGCGTGTCAGCGTGATCATCGCTGCAGCCTTCGGCTGCCCCTTCGACGGCGAGGTTCCCGTCGAGCGGGTCCTGGAGGTGGCGGGTGGCTGCCTCGAGGCCGGTCCCGACGAGCTCGCGATCGCGGACACCATCGGCGTCGGGGTCCCGGCGCAGGTCACCGAGATCGTCACCGGGCTGCGCACCCTCGACCCCGACGTCACGCTGCGGGCGCACTTCCACAACACCCGCAACACCGGGTACGCCAACGCCGTCGCGGCGGTCGCCGCCGGCGTCACGGTGCTCGACGCCTCGGCGGGCGGCATCGGCGGCTGCCCCTTCGCCCCGGGCGCCACCGGCAACATCGCCACCGAGGACCTCCTCTACCTGCTTGCCCGCAGCGGCATCGGCGTGCGCTCGGACCTTTCCGGCGGCCCCGACGCAGCACAGGTCGCCGCGACCGGCACCTGGATCGCCGAGGAGCTCGGCCTCCCGCAGGCGCCGGCGATGCTCGGCCGCGCCGGCTGGTTCCCCTCCGCCTGACCCCACCCACCCCAGGAGACTCACATGGCCATCCAGTCCGGCGGATCAGCGCTCTCCATCGTCAGCGGCCTGCGTGAGTACGCCGCGGCGACGCCGCACGCGACGGCGGTCATCGACGGCGAGCAACGGCTGACCTACGCCGAGGTCCACGACCGCTCGAGCCGGCTCGGCCAGCACCTCCTGGCCCAGGACCTCTCCCCCGGCGACCGGGTCGCCGTGCTGCTGGGCAACCGGTTGGAGTATCCCGAGGTGGCCGCCGGGATCGCCAAGGCCGGTCTGGTGATGGTGCCGCTCAACCCCCGGCTCACCGCGGTCGAGGCGAGCTACGTCCTCGAGCACAGCGGGAGCCGGATGATCGTGCTGGATGCGGCTCTGGCGCCGATCGTCGACGCCCACGCCGACTCCCACGGCCTCCCCCTGCTCCGCCTGGGGGGCTCCGCGACGGGTGACGCGTACGAGTCTGCCCTGGCGGAGGCGGCACCGGCCGACCCGGCCGTGGAGGTCGAGGAGCGCGACCCGTTCTGCATCGCCTACACCTCGGGCACGACCGGCCGGCCCAAGGGCGTGGTGATCTCGCACCGCAGCCGCGCGCTGACCTTCATGGTGAGCGCGCTGGAGTGGGGCCTCGACAACGGCCGGGTCTCCGCGGCCGTGGCCCCCATGTACCACGGCGCCGGGTTCGCCTTCGGCTACGCACCGGTGCACACCGGCGGGACGGTCAGCATGCTGGGCCGCTGGGATCCCGCGGCGTTCCTCGACCTGGTCGAGCGGGACCGCGTGCAGTCGGCGTTCCTCATCCCGACCCATGCCCAGGGGCTCCGAGCCCTGGGCGACGAGGCGTTCGCGAGCCGCGACCTGTCCAGCCTGGACACCCTCTACTTCAACGCCGCGGCGCTGCCCTGGGAGCTGAAGGAGTGGGTGATGGAGCGCTTCCCCCGCTGCGGGGTGCACGAGCTCTACGGCTCCACCGAGTCGGGCATCATCACCAACCTGCGCCCCGTCCACATGCGCGAGCGCCCCGGCTCGGTCGGCCACCCGTGGTACCTGACCCAGGTGCGGATCGTCGACGCGGCCGGACGAGAGGTCGACCCCGGCGAGCCCGGCGAGCTGTTCAGCCGCTCGCCGTACCTGATGAACGGCTACCTGGACGACGACGAGGCGACCGCGGCCTGCACCACCGAGGACGGCTTCGTGACCTGCGGGGACATCGCGGTGCGCGACCAGGACGGCTTCATCTCCGTCGTGGACCGGAAGAAGGACCTGATCATCTCCGGCGGCACCAACGTCTACCCCCGGGAGATCGAGGAGGTGCTGGCCACCCACCCGAGCGTGGTGGAGAGCGCCGTGGTCGGCGAGCCGGACGAGCACTGGGGCGAGACGGTGGTGGCCCACGTGGTGCTGCAGGGCGGGGCCGACCTCGACGGGGAGGCCCTCGCGCAGCACTGCCGCGCCCAGCTGGCGGGCTACAAGATCCCGCGCCGCTGGTACCCGATCGAGGTCCTGCCACGCAACGCGGGCGGCAAGGTGCTCAAGCGCGACCTGGTGGCCCCGACCTCCGTGGTCGGCACCCAGACCCATGGTTAGATATCATATATTTTCATTCGAGCGACGGAGGCTTACGTGCGACCCCACGTGGAACTGATCCAGGAAGACGACTACGTCTGGCATGGCGCTGAGCTGCCCGGCGGCGAGGGGCGCGCCAGCGAGCGCCGCCTCTCGGTGGACGAGGAGGACGGCTCCTCGTCGCTGCGCGTGGACTTCCACACCGACTGGGGCCGAGGCCCGGGCATCCACCACGCCAACACCGAGTACTACGTGCTCGAGGGCGAGATCGACTACGGCGGCCGCACGATCGGCAAGGGCGGCTACGTGTACGCCCCGAAGGGTGTCCCGAACGACTACCTGCGGATCGCCGAGGGGACCAAGATCCTGCACTACCGCGAGTACGGCGACGCGGGCTTCGACCCGGTCGACTCGCCGGCCGCGGCGTCCGCCTGGGAGGACGCGCGCGAGGAGGTCATCGTCATCGACTCCGAGGCGATGAGCTGGGACGCCGTGCCCAACCCGGGGCCGATGCCGGGCCTCTTCATCAAGTACCTCCACGTGGACCCGACCACCGGCTTCTACACCCGGCTGGTGCATGCGCAGGAGGGCTGGGCGGACCACCGGCTCGCCCACCACCCCTGCTACGAGGAGGCGTACACCACCCAGGGCCACATGGAGTACAACTTCGGCACCCTGGACCTCGGGACCTACTTCTTCCGGCCGGCGCGGGTCAAGCACGGGCACTTCACCACCATGGAGGGCGGCGCGACCTGGCTGCTGCGCTCCGACGGCGAGCTGGCCAACTGGTACACCCAGAACGAGTGGGTGCGCTGGGGCGGCGAGGGTGTCAACTACGGACCCGAGGGACTCGACGACAGCCCGCACCCCGCCCTCCGGTGGTCGAGCTCCACCCACGACCTGGCGCAGCCGTGGCGCACCGACGAGGACATGCGCCAGCTGACCGCCTCGTGGCAGTTCCAGAAGGACCAGGACCGCTACGACGCTCCCGTCAGGCATCACGGCTCCGGCGCCGACCGGTCCGCGATCGCGATCGCCAAGGCGCTCGACGCCTTCAACCTCCAGGGTGGGCACGGCGGCCACGAGGGTCACTCGCACGACCACGACCACGACCACTCGCACGACCATGCGGACGAGGGGCACACCCACTCCGACGAGGAGCACACCCACGAGCCGCAGGCGCGCGAGATGATCGACCTCGACTGGGGCTGGAGCGGCCGGGAGACCGAGCACGCCGACGAGCGCACCGACGCCGGCGCCCACAACTGGGGCCAGGGCCGGCCCTGGAAGAAGGGCGACCCGATCCCCGCGCCGATCATCTCCAGCCTCCCGGTGCGCAGCCGCTCCCGCGGGCGCTGGGACGGCGACGGGATGTGAGGTGGAGGTAGCCCACGGCCTCAACGGCCACACCCTGGCGATCCTGCTGCACATCCTGCTCTTCGTGTACTGGCTCGGGGGCGACCTCGGCGTCTACTACTCCAGCCGGTTCATCATCAAACCCGAGCTGCAGCCGGAGACCCGGGCGGTGGCCGCCAAGATCATGGTCGGCTGCGACCTGGCACCTCGGGTGTCGCTGATCCTCTTCGGCGCCAGCGGCCTGACCCTGATGTACTACGGCCCGCTCGGGGACGAGTTCTTCCTGACCGGGTGGATGCTGGCGCTGGCCTGGGTCGGCACGCTGACCTGGCTGACCGTCTCGCTGCTCGAGGCCCGCGGCGGTGACAGCCGCCGCGGGCACGTCTACCACCAGGCAGACCTCTACGTGCGCTGGGCGCTCTCGGCGGCGCTGGTCGTCGTGGGCGGCTACGCCCTGCTGGCCTCGGAGCCGTTCGGGGTCGACACCAACCCCAGGTGGCTCGGCGCCAAGGTGCTCGCCTACGGCCTGTGCATCCTCTGCGGCGTGATGATCCGCCGGGCGCTGCGCCCGTTCGGGCCGGCCTTCGGAGCACTGATGACGACCGGCTCGACTCCCGAGGTCGAGCGGGGCATCGTCGGCTCCATCCGCCGCAGCGAGCCCTGGGTGTACGGCATCTGGGCGATGGTGGTGCTGGCGGCGGTGCTCGGCGTGATCAAGCCAGGCACCACCGCCTTCTGATGCCCCCTTCCGGCACCGGCGTCTGAGGGTCCGCCAGGTCCCTCAGACGTCGGTGGGCATCAGGTTCGTGCCGCTCTTCATCCGCTCCCGGAAGCTTCCGGTGGGGAACTCGCGGTCCTTGAGCTTCTCCATGAACCCGCGCAGCGTGCGCTCGCCGTACGCCGGGGCGACGTGGTCGACCACCGACCAGTACTTGGCGGCCTCGAGGTAGTAGGCCACCGGCTCCAGCTTCTTGACCACCTTGCCCATCCGGGTGAGCCGGGCGATCTTCTTGTCCCACGCGGCCATCGGGACGACGTCCCAGTCGGGCTCGCGCCCGGTCACGTCGAACATCATCTGGCCTGCGGCCTTGAGGGTGACCACGTTGTCCGGCGCCCAGGGGCCGCCCACGGGCAGGACCCGGCCCAGCGCGTCCGGGTCGAGGACCTGGTTGACGATGAACTCGGCCAGGTCCTCGCGGGCGATCGGGTTGACCACGTTGTACTCGCCGTGGTCGAAGATGCGGTACTTCTCGCCGTTCTTGACGTCGCCGAACGTCATCGAGAGGTACGGGTAGTACGCGGTCGGCCGGATGATCGTCCAGGGCAGCGGGCCGTGGTGCTGCCCGATCAGCTCACCCTCGACCTGCAGCTTGTAGACCTGCGGGATGAGCTCGGGGCGGTAGGCGCCGAAGTCGCTGACGTGGATGAACTGCTCCACCCGGTGCTCGACCGCGGCCCTGATCCCGTTGACCACGGCCTCGTGGTCGACCAGGCGGCACTCCTCCGCGTCGTTGGGGCGACGGCCGCTGAGTAGCGAGACGACCACCGACGTCGGGGCGGAGGCCACCGCGTCCAGCACGTCCTGCGCGCGCGTGGGATCGCCCACCACGACCTCGACGTCGGCGAACTCGGGCTCGTCCTTCACCCCGGCAGAGCGGGCAAGCACGGCCGGGGCATAGCCCCGGCGAGCGAGCTCCGGCAGCAGGGCGCGGCCGATGTAGCCGGTGCCGCCGAGCACCAGGACCCGCTGCCCCGCCCCGGTGCCGCGCGGCCCGGTGACGTAGGTCTGCGAGTCGGTGCTGAGCAGCCGGTCGAGCAGCTCACGACTGCGCTGCTGGGCGGAGGCGACGTCAAGGTCGGTGATCGTAGAGAAGGCCATTCATAGATCATATATTGTCTGACTCTGGGTGCGGGATCTCAGATGGACGACGTGCGGACCTCGGCGTCGTCGTACTGCACGAAGGCCTTGCCCGCCAGCGCCGGCGCGATCCGCTCCTTGACCACCGACACGTGCTCGGGGTGCATCCGGTAGCCCTCCCAGTCCTCCCGGGAGTCGAAGCGCATGTGGAAGCGCAGGTGCGCGTTGCCCGCCCCCAGTCCGGCGTCGCGGACGACCTCGGCGGCCACCAGTCCCGGGATCCGACCGGGCAGGGCGAGCAAGCCGTCGACGATCCCCTCGACCTGGGCGTCGGTGACGTCCTCGGACAGGGTCAGGTGGCCCACGTGGTTGAACATGTGCGTCCTCTTCTCTCGGTGCGGCCGCCAGGTCGGCGACCGGCGTCCTTGCCGCTCAGTCAGCTCAGTGCAGCTCGAGCAGCGAGCCGTGGCCGTGGATCTTGTCGGCGATCCCGTTGACCCGGAACGCGTGCCACGCGGTGGCGACGTTGATCGCGATCACCGGCTTGCCCAGCTCGCGCTCCAGCTCGGCGGCCACCGCGACGCACTCCAGGTTGGTGCCGCACTGGATCAGCGCGTCGACGTCCGGCCCGTCCACGGACAGGAAGGCCTCGCGCAGGGTCTCCGGGGTCTCGTCGGCGATCGAGGTGGCCGACTCCGAGCAGAGGCCGGTGATCGCGGCGACCTCGTAGCCCAGCTCGGTGAAGTAGGCGACGACCTGCTCGTCCCCGACCGGCTGGTAGGGCGTGACCACACCGATCCGCCGCGCACCGAACGCCTTGAGCGCCTCGCCGGCGGCAGTGGCGCCCGTCGTCACCTCGAGGCCGGTCATCTCCCGGACCCCCTGCTCGAACGCCGCATTGCCGGCCACCCCGCCCCAGAAGGTCTCCGCCGACATCCCCATCACCACGTAGTCGGGCTTGCAGGTCATCACCACGGTCAGCGCGTCCGGCAGCGCCTCGTTGAGGCACTCACGGAAGGCGCCGAACGCGTCGGAGGAGTCGAGCGCCGGCGCCTTGATCATGATCCGCCCGGTGTGCCACGAGCAGTCCTGCGGCCGCAGGTGGTGCAGCTCGCGCTCCACGGAGGTGTTGGTGGAGGGCAGGACCAGGGCGAACCGGACCCCCTTGCTCTCCCGGGTGGCGATCCTCGCCCCGTCCGCCTCGGCGACTGTCATGACGAGCTCTCCTGTGGTCGACGGGAGCCGACCTCCCGCGGATGCGTTCGTAGATCATATATGCATGACCTCGATCGCGGCTCCGCCCGGACTGGCGATCCCCGCACAGCCGGGGTTCCTTGGGGTTGGCACGCGTCGTAAGCCGTGCCAACCCGCGCGATCCCCGGCTGTGCGGGGATCCCTAGCGGGGCCCCTCGCAGTGCAGACCCTCCCGGTACCCCGCCGGCACCCGACCGCGCTGCACCTCGTCGGCGTAGTCCCAGACCACCTCTGGGTAGTCCCCCTCCGCCCTCATCTCCTCGAGGACCGGCCAGTCACGGCTGGTCGCCAACGCCTCGCGGGCCTCCTCAGCGGCCCCCTGGTCGCCGGACTCCTCCGCCGCAGCGAAGCGTTCGATCCACGCACAGGCCACCGCCCCCACGACGTCGACACCCGTGCCATAGCGACTGATCGCCCCGCTGTCGATCGAGCGGACCGGGTCGTTCGGGAGCATCATCGGGTCCAGGTCGTCGGGCAGCGGGATGCCGCCCAGCATCTCCTTGACCACGGCGGACCGGGACTCCTCGTCGACGTACCCCTCGTCCGGCAGCAGCGCCTGGAAGGTCTCGTCATCAACCCAGACCAGGTCGTCGAGGAGTGCCAGGAAGGCGGCGCGGCTCATCCGCGAGCCACGCACCTCTGGGTAGTGATCGCCCTCGACCTGGCCGATCATCGTGTGGTCGCGCGACGAGTAGGGCCACATCAGCCCCTCGCCGCCGAGGACCTGCACGCTGGTGCCGGGGTCGCGCCGCGGGTAGTCGAGGTAGCTGCGGTCCTCGACGTAGGAGTCGCGATCCGCGGCGGGAGACAGCGAGACGGTGAACCGCTGTCGGCCCTTCGCGAACGACACCTCGCTCCACTCGTAGTCCGAGACGGACGTGACCCTCCAGCCCCCGGTGGCCGGCACCACCCACTCCCGACTGCCGACGGGAGCCGGCGTCAGGAGTGGAGCCGCGGGGGCGCTCGGGGCGCTGCTCAGGCTGCTCGTGGCGGACGAGGGCTCGGCGGCCGGACCGGGTTGTCCCCCGCCGTCCCTGCCCGCCCCCGGGAACAGGAGCGTCCCGGTCGCCACCGCGGCGACGGCGGCCGCCGACCCCAGGACGGCTCCCCATCCCCGCACCCTGGACCGGACCGTCTCGTCGCGCGCCGCGTCCTGCTCCATGATCGCCTCCATCAGCTCGGCCCGAGCCGCGGCGAGGGGCAGCCGGGAGACCTGCTCGTCGGTCAGCCTGCGTGTCATCGCTCCTCCTTCGCGTGCGGGACCTGGGTCATGACTGGGAGATGTCCGACCGGGGGCGGTTCGTTGCCGAGCAGGTCCCGCAGCCTGGCGCGGGCCCGGGAGAGACGCGGGCGCACCACGGTCACGGGGAGCCCGAGCACCTCGGCGATCTCGCGGGACTCCAGTCGTTCCCACAGGTGCAGTCGCAGCACCTCCTGGTCGCGACCGCTCAGCCACGCCATGGCGGCGTCCACCGCGTCGTGCACGACCACCGCGTCGCTGAGGTCGGGGACGGCGAGGGCGAGGTCACGGCGCAGCCGCTCACCGAGCCGAGTACGACGCCGGTCGCCGCGGCGCTGGTTGGCCAGCACCCGGCGGGCGGTGCCGTACAGCCACGGCCTGGCCGCAGGGTCGTCCGGCACGTGGCGCAACCGGCGCCAGGCGACCAGGAAGGTCTCGGCGACCACGTCGGCGGCGTCCTCGGCGCGGTCGGTGCGCCGCAGCGCGTAGCCGAGCACGGCGTCGAAGTGGTCGCCGTACAGCCTGGCGAAGCGTTCGCCGTCCGGCGGCGGTCCGTCTCCCATCCCCATGCTCCCCACGTGTCCGGCACCGTGGGGATCGTTGCACCGTCCGTCAGTTCACGCTCGGACCTGGCACGGTTTCCTGCGGGTTGGCACGTGTCGTAACCCGCGCCAACCACGGGGATCCCCGGCTGTGCGGGGATCCCTCGCCGCCGCGCCGGCGCCTAGAGGATCGCGCCGGGGCTGTACGCCGCGGCAGCGGGGTGCTGCTGCGCCAGCGCGGCCACCCGCCGGCAGACCTCCTGGGTCTGCGCGACCGCGGCGCCGGTGAACTCGATCGGCTCCGCGACCAGCCCGTCGATCTGCTCGCGGCTCAGGCCCAGCCGGGAGTCGGCGGCCAGCCGGTCGAAGACGTCGTTCTCCACCTGCCCCTGGCGCATGTCCAGCGCCACCCCGACCGCGGCCTCCTTGATCGCCTCGTGGGCCACCTCGCGGCCGACACCGGCCCGGACCGCGGCCATCAGCACCTTGGTGGTGGCCAGGAACGGCAGGTAGCGGTCCAGCTCGCGCTGGATCACCGCGGGGAAGGCGCCGAACTCGTCGAGCACGGTGAGGAAGGTCTGGAAGAGGCCGTCGGCGGCGAAGAAGGCGTCGGGCAGCGCGACCCGGCGGACCACGGAGCAGGAGACGTCGCCCTCGTTCCACTGGTCGCCGGCCAGCTCGCCGACCATCGACAGGTAGCCGCGGGTGATCACCGCGAGCCCGTTGACCCGCTCGCACGAGCGGGTGTTCATCTTGTGCGGCATCGCCGAGGAGCCGACCTGGCCCTCCTTGAACCCCTCGGTGACCAGCTCGATGCCGGCCATCAGCCGGATCGTGGTCGCCAGGTTGGAGGGGCCGGCGACCAGCTGGACCACCGCGGAGAGGACGTCGAAGTCCAGCGAGCGCGGGTAGACCTGGCCGACGCTGGTCAGCACCTGGTCGAAGCCGAGGTGCGCGGCGACCCGCTCCTCGAGCTGCTGGAGCTTGCCGGCGTCGCCGTCGAGCAGGTCCAGCATGTCCTGGGCGGTGCCCATCGGGCCCTTGATCCCGCGCAGCGGGTAGCGGGCGAGCAGCTCGGTGACCCGCTGCACGCCGATCAGCATCTCGTCGGCGACGGTGGCGAACCGCTTGCCCAGCGTGGTCGCCTGCGCGGCGACGTTGTGGGAGCGGCCGGCCATCACGGTGGTCTCGTGCTCGGCGGCCAGCCGCGCGAGGCGCGCGAGGGTGGCGACCGCCCGGTCGCGCAGCAGCGCCAGGGACTGCTTGACCTGCAGCTGCTCGACGTTCTCGGTCAGGTCGCGCGAGGTCATCCCCTTGTGGATGTGCTCGTGGCCGGCGAGCGCGCAGAACTCCTCGATCCGGGCCTTCACGTCGTGCCGGGTGCCCCGCTCGCGCTCGGCGATCGAGGCCAGGTCGACGGCCTCCTCGCCCCGGGCCGCGACCGCCTCGTAGGCCTCGACCACGCCGTCGGGGACGGCGATCCCCAGGTCGCGCTGGGCCTTGAGGACGGCGACCCACAGCTGCCGCTCGAGCACGATCTTGTGCTCGGGCGACCAGATCGCCACCAGGTCGGCGCCGGCGTAGCGGGTGGCCAGGACGTTCGGGACGGTCATCGGTTCTCCTCGTCGGTGGGGGCGAGGGCGGCGGCGCCCTCGACGACCCCCAGGGGTTCTGCGGCGATGTCGCGGCGCCACTGCGCGCCGGGGAAGGAGATCGCGGAGATCCCCTCGAAGGCCTTGGCCCGGGCGTCGGCCACGTCGGCGCCCACGGCCCGCACGGCCAGCACCCGGCCGCCGGCGGTGACCAGCTCACCGGACTCGCTGCGCGCGGTGCCGGCGTGGACGACGTCCACGTCGGGGTCGGCGTCCAGGGTCTCGGTGCCGACGATCACGTCGCCGCTCGACGACGACTCGGGGTAGCCCGCGGAGGCCATCACCACGCTCACCGAGGCGCCCTCGCGGAACCGCGGGGCCGGCACCCGGTCGAGCTCGCCCCGCGCGGCGGCGAGCAGCAGCTCGCCGAGGCCGGAGTCCAGCAGCGCCAGCACGGGCTGTACGTCGGGGTCGCCGAACCGGCAGTTGAACTCGATCACCCGAGGCCCGGCGCTGGTCAGCGCGAGGCCGACGTAGAGGCATCCGCGGAACGGCGTGCCGCGACGGGCCATCTCGTCCAGGGTCGGCTGCACCACCTCGGCCATCACCGTCGGCACCAGGTCGGCGGGCGCCCAGGGCAGCGGGGAGTAGGCGCCCATGCCGCCGGTGTTGGGACCCAGCCCGCCGTCGAAGATCCGCTTGAAGTCCTGGGCCGGCTGCAGCGGCTGCGCGATCCCGCCGTCGCAGACCGCGAAGAGCGAGACCTCCGGGCCGTCGAGGAACTCCTCGACCACCACCCGGCCGCAGGCGGCCGCGTGCGCCAGGGCCTCGACCCGGTCGTTGGTGACCACGACGCCCTTGCCGGCCGCGAGCGCGTCGTCCTTGACGACGTACGGCGCTCCGAGCTCGTCCAGCGCGGCGGCGGCCTCCTCGGGGGACTCGCAGACCCGCGAGCGCGCGGTGGGCACCTCGGCGGCGGCCATCACCTCCTTGGAGAAGGCCTTGGAGCCCTCGAGCCGGGCGGCCTCGCGGCTCGGCCCGAAGCAGGCGATCCCGCGTTCGGTGACGGCGTCGGCGACCCCGGCGACCAGCGGCGCCTCCGGCCCGACGACGACCAGGTCGATGCCCAGCCGCTCGGCCAGGTCGGCGACCGCCTCGCCGTCCATCGGGGCGACGGGGTGCAGGGTGGCCACCCCGGCGATGCCCGGGTTGCCGGGCGCGGCGTGCACCTCGGTGACCAGGGGGTCACGGGAGAGGGCGAGCGCCAGCGCGTGCTCGCGGCCGCCGGTGCCGATCACGAGGGTCTTCACGTGCAGCAACCCTAGTCGCGGAGACGACCCGTGCGGCACGCCGCCCGCTGGTCAGGCCCGACGGGCCTCCGCCTCGTACGCCGCCCGGACGCCGGGGTCGGCGTGGGTGAGCACGTTGTCGGCGCCCATCAGCCGGCGGGCCAGGTTCTGGAACCCGCGCGGCAGCGCCTGGGAGACCTTGGTGACCGGCTGGCCCCACCGCGGCGCCCACGCCTCGGGCACCGGGCGGCGGATCACGTCGACGATGACCTCGGCCACCTGCTCGGCGCTCATCGTGGGCACGCCCCGGGTGCGGGCCACTCCGGCGCCGAGCGCGGTGTTGACGATCACCGGCAGCACCATGCCCACCTCGACCCCGGCGGGGGCGAGCTCGGCGCGCATCGCCTCGGTGAAGCCGACCACGGCGTGCTTGGAGGCCGAGTACGACGCTCCGTTGGGCAGCGCGACCCGGCCCACCGCGGAGGCGATGTTGACGATCTGCCCGCGACCCCGCTCGACCATCTGCGGGGCCACGGCGCGGGTGCCGTGGATGACGCCGAACGTGTTGACCTCGAAGATCTGCCGGCTGACCGCCGGGTCCTCGGCCAGGAACTCCCCCACCGGCATGATCCCGGCGTTGTTGACCAGCACGTCGATCGGGCCGGCGGCGGCGACGAAGTCGGCCCACTGCTCGGGCGAGGTGACGTCGAGCGGGTGGTGCCGCACCCCCAGCTCGGCGGCCGCCTCGGCGAGGTGGGCGACGTCCCGGTCGCCGATGATCACGTCCGCGCCGGCGTCGCGCAGGATGCGCGCGGTGGCCGCCCCGATCCCCCGGGCCCCTCCGGTGATCGCGACGGTACGGCGGGACAGGGCGGCATCATGGCGTGACATGGGCCACATACTGTCGGTACGTGGCCGGCCCGGCAAGGGCCCAGACCGTCAGGGGTTGACGACCACCGTCTGCTCGCGGCCGGGGCCGACGCCGACGGCCCAGATCCGGGTGCCGCTCATCTCCTGCACCGCCTCGACGTAGGCCTGGGCGTTCTTCGGCAGCTCCTCGAAGGTGCGGCAGCCGGAGATGTCCTCGGCCCAGCCGTCGAGGTACTCGTAGACCGGGGTGGCGTGGTGGAACTCGGTCTGGGTCATCGGCATCTCGTCGTGCCGGACCCCGTCGATCTCGTAGGCCACGCAGACCGGGATGCGCTCCCAGCCCGAGAGCACGTCGAGCTTGGTGAGGAAGAGGTCGGTGAGGCCGTTGACGCGGGTGGCGTACCGGGCGATCACCGCGTCGTACCAGCCGCAGCGGCGGTCGCGACCGGTGGAGACGCCGACCTCGCCGCCGACCCGCCAGAGCTTCTCGCCGTCCTCGTCGAAGAGCTCGGTCGGGAACGGACCCGAGCCGACCCGGGTGGTGTAGGCCTTGATCACGCCGATGATCCGGTCGATCCGCGTCGGCCCCACGCCCGCGCCCACGCAGACGCCGCCGGCGACCGGGTTGGAGGAGGTGACGAAGGGGTAGGTGCCGTGGTCGACGTCGAGCATCGTCGCCTGCGCACCCTCGAAGAGCACGGTCTTGCCGTCGTCGAGCGCGCGGTTGAGCAGCAGGGACGTGTCGGCGACCATCGGCCGCAGCCGCTCGACGTACGACGTCAGCTCCTCGACGACCGCCTCGACCTCGATGGCGCGCCGGTTGTAGACCTTGGTGAGCAGCTGGTTGCGCACGTCGAGGGCGCCCTCGACCTTCTCGGTGAGGATCTTCTCGTCGAACAGGTCGGCGATCCGGATGCCGAGGCGGTTGACCTTGTCGGCGTACGCCGGCCCGATCCCGCGGCCGGTCGTGCCGATCTTGTTCTTGCCCAGGAACCGCTCGGTGACCTTGTCGATCGTCGAGTGGTAGGAGGCGATCACGTGGGCGTTGGCGCTGACCACCAGCGGCGCCGGCTCGACGCCGCGCTCGAGGAGGGCGTCGAGCTCGCGGAAGAGCGCCTCGGGGGAGACCACCACGCCGTTGCCGATCACGCAGGTGGCGCCGGGGGTGAGGATGCCGCTGGGCAGCAGGTGGGTGGCGAACTTCTCGCCGTTGACCACGATCGTGTGGCCGGCGTTGTGACCGCCGCTGGTGCGGACCACGAAGTCGATGTTGTCGGTCGAGGCGGCGAGCAGGTCGGTCGCCTTGCCCTTGCCCTCGTCGCCCCACTGGGCACCCAGAATGATGATCGCGGGCATCTCAGCCCTCCCTGACGTCGGTGGTGGCACGGGGCAACCCGCGCGCCACATGAAAACAGCTCCGGCGCAAGTGCGCACCGGAGCTCTTGCGACAAGACCTTACCAAACCCGGCCAGGCCGCCCCGATCCGTTGAATCGGGGTGGGCCTGCTCCGCTACTGTCCGGCGCATGGACTCGTTCCTCGTGATCACCAACTCCGACGCCGGCACCGCCGACCAGGAGGCGCTCGACGCCGCCCTGTCCGTGCTCGCCGGCAGGGTGTCGGTCGAGGTGGCCGCCACCGCCAACCCGGGCGAGCTCGACGGCGTGCTGCACCGCGCCGGCTCCCGCCCGGTGGTGGTGGCCGGGGGCGACGGCAGCCTGCACGCGGTGGCGTCGGTGCTGCACCGGCGCAACGAGCTCAAGGACAAGGTGCTGGGCCTGCTGCCGCTCGGCACCGGCAACGACTTCGCCCGCGCCATGAACATCCCGCTGGACCCGGCCGAGGCCGCCGACCTGCTGGTCACCGGCAAGGCCCGTCCGGTCGACCTGCTGGTCGACGAGGTCGGCGGGATCGTGGTCAACAGCGTCCACCTGGGGGCGAGCGCGCAGGCCAGCCGCCGCGGCGCGCTGTGGAAGAGCCGGCTCGGCTCGATCGGCGCCGGCAAGGTCAACCTGGGCAAGCTGGGCTACCCGATCGGCGCCCTCCAGGCGGCGGTCAAGCCGCCGCAGCTGCGGTTGCGGGTCGAGGTCGACGGCCGGGTGGTCAACGACTTCGACCGCCCCGTGCTGATGGTCGCGGTCGGCAACGGCACCTCGGTCGGCGGCGGCACCGAGCTCACCCCGGACGCCGATGCCCGCGACGGGCTGATCGACGTGATGATCTCGGGGTCCGTCGGGCTCCTGGAGAAGCTGGGGTACGTCGTCCAGCTGGCGCGCGGCAAGCACCGGCAGCGCGACGACGTGACCTACCTGCGCGGACAGAGTGTCACCGTCTCCGGGGAGCCGTTCTACGCCTCGGCCGACGGGGAGATCTACGGGCCCGAGCGCTCGCGCACGTGGCGGCTGGAGCCCGCGGCGTACTCCATGTTCCTGCCCTGAGCCTCCGCCCTCAGAGCCAACCGCGCCGCGCGGCCTCGACCCCGGCCTGGAAGCGGGTGTCCACGCCGAGCTCGATCATCAGGTCGGCGATCCGGCGCCGGACCGTGCGCAGGCTCAGACCCAGGGTGCGGGCGATCTGCTCGTCCCGGGAGCCGGAGGCCAGCTCGGCCAGCAGCAGCCGGCGCTCGGCGTACAGGTGGGCGCCCGCCCCGCGCTCGGGGAGCGCGACCGCGCGGTCCCACAAGGCGTCGAAGTAGCCGGTGAGCAGGGCCACCACCCCGGGGTGACGGACCATCACGCTGCGCTCGCCGAAGTGCCCCGGCGGGTCGGGGAAGATCGCCCGGTCGGAGCCGACCACCGCCATCCGGGTCGGCACCTCCGGCAGCACCCGCACCTGCTCACCGGCGGCGGCGCGGGCCAGCAGCACCTGCGGCGCCTCCTTGATCGCGCGCACCGGGTAGATCGCGCGGATCCGCCTGCCCGCGTGGATCGCCCGGGCGATCACGGCGAACATCTCCGGCTCGCTCGGCAGCAGCCACTGGTCCGGGCGGAGGATCAGCACGTCCCCCCTCCCCTGCTCCACCCACGAGACGACGGTCGCCTCGACGTCCGAGCCGCCGACCACCTCGGCGTCGACCCGCGTCCCGGGCTCGGAGTACTCGGGCTGCATCGTCGCGGCCTTCGGGATCACCTGGGTGATCTGGGTGAGTCGACCCAGCGCGTCGCTCAGCACCCGGCTCTCGTGCAGCAGCAGCCGCCCCAGCGCCTCCTGCGGGCCGCGCACCCGGATCCTGCCGTCCACCACCGCGACGATGTCCTGCTCGACCAGCGGCGCCATCGCCTCGGTCAGCTCGCCGAGCGTGTGGTTGAGGCTGTTGGCCGCCTGCTCGAGGCTCGACCCGTCCACGGTGAGCAGGCGCTCGTAGAGCCGCAGGGTCGCGGGGGTCACCTGCAGCGCGCCGGCCAGGGCTCGATCCACCATGCTTGGCACTTTAATGCCAGCGGCACTTTTTGTCCGCTGGATCACGTCCCGCATTGACAGAATGCCGGAACGCGCGGCTCATGGGGATTAGCTCGCGGAGGTCCGGCTCCGGGGGGGAGCCGGACCGTCAAATCGTCGGGGGAGCGTCGGAATCGAGGCAGGGGACGATTCCGGCGCCGAGCCCTGCGCCCGGTAGCGTGAGCGACCCAGCCGCACACAGCAGGAGTAGTCCCGTGTCAGGTCGCGTTCCCCAGGCAGAAGCGCAAGCCGGTCCCGTCGACTGGGTCAGCCGAGCCGCCGACCAGGCCCTGCGCCACGCCCAGGACGCGGACGGCCAGGTCCGCCTGGTCACCTGCGCCTCGGGCGCCTCCCCGTCGGGGCCGGTGCACCTGGGCAACCTGCGCGAGTTCCTCACCGTGCACTTCGTGGCCGACGAGCTGCGCCGTCGCGGCGTCCCCGTCCGCCACCTGCACTCCTGGGACGACTACGACCGGTTCCGCAAGGTGCCGGCCGGGGTCGACGCCTCGTGGGCCGAGCACATCGGCCGCCCGCTGTCGGCCGTCCCCGACCCGTGGGAGTGCCACGCCTCCTGGGCCGAGCACTTCAAGGCCCCGCTGCGTGCGGCCCTGGCCGAGCTCGGCGTGGAGATGGAGGAGATCTCCCAGACCGAGATGTACAAGGCCGGCACCTACCGCGAGCAGATCCTCCTCGCCGTCCGCGAGCGGAACCGGATCGATGAGATCCTGGGCCGCTACCGGACCAAGGCGAAGTCCCCCGAGCCGTCCTCCGAGCAGGAGGCGGAGTCGCTGGAGGAGTCCGTCGCCGACGACGACGAGGCGCCCGCCGCGCCGGGCGACGACCTGGCCCGCTTCCCGTTCAAGCCCTACTGCCGCGAGTGCGGCCGCGACACCACCACCGCCACGGCGTACGACGACGAGTCCACCGACCTGGCGTACACCTGCTCCTCCTGCGGCTTCTCCGGCGTGACCAACCTGGCCACCCAGGACGAGGGCAAGCTGGTGTGGAAGGTCGACTGGCCGATGCGCTGGACCTTCGAGGGCGTCGACTTCGAGCCCGCCGGCCTGGACCACGCGACCCCCGGATCCTCGTTCACCGTCGGCCAGGAGGTGGCCCCGCTCTTCGGCGGGCGCGCGCCGTCGTTCTTCGGCTACGGCTTCGTCGGCTTCGCCGGGATGCAGAAGATGTCCTCCTCGGCGGGCGGCGTCCCCACCGCCACCGACGCCCTGCGGGTGCTGGAGGCGCCGATCCTGCGCTGGCTCTACGTACGCCGGGCGCCCAAGCAGACCTTCAACATCGACTTCGGTCCCGAGGTGGTCCGGCTCTACGACGAGTGGGACGCGCTGGGCCGCAAGGCCGCCGACCCGGCCAAGCGCGACGCCGCCGTGCTCGCCCACGAGCGCGCCGTCGGTCCCGCGGCGGGCCCGCTGCCGACCTCCCGGGTGAGCGTGCCGTTCCGCACCCTCTCCTCGGTCGCCGACGTGACCGCCGGCTCGGCCGAGCTGATCAGCCAGGTCATCGGCCAGGTCGGGTACGCCCACGAGTCGGTGGCCGACCTGGAGCCGCGGCTGAGCAAGGCGATGCAGTGGACGGCCGAGTTCGTGCCGGCCGAGGACCGGACCATCGTCCGCGAGACCCCGGACGCCGAGCGTCTGGCCGCCCTGGAGCCGCGGGAGCGGCAGTGGCTGGACCTGCTGCTGGCCAACCTGCCCACCGAACTCGAGCTGGAGGCGGTCACCACGGTGGTCTACGGGGTGCCCAAGCTCGCCCACGGGCTGGCGGTCGACGACGCACCCACCGACGAGGTCAAGACGGACCAGAAGGCGTTCTTCCGGCTGCTCTACAACCTGCTGGTCGGCAAGGACCGCGGGCCGCGCCTGCCCACCCTGATCGTGGCGCTGGGGGCAGACAAGGTGCGGGAGCTCCTGGCTGCGTCCTGACAGGATGCGGCCATGCGGCCACGGCCCCTGCACCCGGACGAGATCCCGGAGGACGCGGACGGCAAGCAGCTCGCCGCGTACCTGGGCGAGGACCGTGGACCGGCGAGAATCCACCACAACTTCTCGGGCCCGGCTCGCGTCCCACCCGTGACGACCCACCCTCCTGCACGGCGGAGGGCAGACGACTGGGGGGACCCCGATGTTCACGACGACCTCGCCCGCCGGGCTCCGCGTCCCGAACGGCCGTGCCAAGACGGTCAGGAGCATGCTCCTCGGCCTGGTCGCCGGGCTGGCCGTGACGACGGTCCCGGCGACCGCGGCGGCTGCTCCGGGCGACCGGGAGTGGCAGAGCGTCCCCTTGGGCCAGTACGCCGGCGTGTTCACCGTCGACGAGGCGTCGGGCGACGTGGTGATGACGGCGGAGTCTTTCGACGCCGACGGACTGCTCACGCGTGTCGACGGCGCCACGGGTGCCGTCGAGTGGGCGCAGCCGCTCCCCGAGAACACCTACGTCCAGCGCATCGTGGCGGACGGCGCACGCGACCGGCTGGTCACCGTCGGGGTCGAGCTCGACTACCCCCAGAGCCGATACTTCGCCGAGTCCCAGGACGCGGCGGGCCGCGTCGTGTGGCGCCACGACCTCAGCGAGTGGGCCATCGACGACGCCTTCGAGGACCTGACGGTCGACGAGGGAACCGGCCAGGCCTGCGCCCTGATCTCCGGCAAGGGCGACGGCCCGAAGCGGTGGTCGCGGACCGACTCCGTCACCTGTCTCGACGTCGACGGGCGGGTGACCTTCACCCGGGAGCACGCGAGCAGCCGGGGCTCCGAGGGGCGCCGCTCGTTGGCGGTCGACCCGCACAGCCACCGCATCCTCCACTCCACCTACGGACGGGGCAAGCGCCCGCACCACGTCCTGGTCGCGTACTCGGCCCAGGGCGAGATCCTGTGGCAGCGCCACGGCGGCAAGGGCGCCGAGGCGCACGACCTCCTGGTCGACCCGCGACGCAGGCTGGCCCACGTCGTCACCACCCACCCCCGCTCGAACCAGGTCTCCCTGCTCACCCACGACCTGACCGGGCGACTCCGGTCGACGACCCGGTGGGCCTCCCCCACCGACTTCCGGCTCGAGCCCGAGACTGCGGCCGTCCTGCCGCGCACCGGTCGGGTGGTGGTCGCCTCGCTGGCCGGTAACCGGCTGGTCGTGCGGACCGTCACGCACACGGGTCGCAAGGTGGCGGCGATGCAGGCGCGCAAGGCGCGGAGGAATCCGCACGTCGCGGTCGACGTCCGGTCGGGAGGCGTGGTGATGACCGCGAACTACCGCAGCAGGCTGGACACCACGGCGTTCACCCGGCACGGGAAGGTGCGGTGGAGCCGCACCACCAAGGAGCGCGGCGGGCTCGTCCCCCACGCGGGCTTCGTCCAGGACGGTCGACGCTACGTGATGGCGGCCGACGGGCGCAGGACCACGAGGCTGGTCGCTTTCCAGAACTGACCGGGCACGAGGCATGAGGCTGTCGGGCGGGCGTGGCAGGCTGGGGCGCATGAACGCTGATCTCCCCCGCCAGGACCTGATGGCCGGTCCCCCCGCCACCCGCCTGCCCGAGGACCCCGCCGCCGCCGAGCTCGCCGCCGGCGAGTCGCCCGCCACCGCGGTGCGCCACCACCCCGCCTCCCCGTTCGCCTGGGCTGCGATGGCCGAGCAGGCTCGGGACGCCGGCGCCGACGACGTGACGGTCTACGCCTACTCCCGGGTGGGCTACCACCGCTCGCTGGACATGCTGCGTCGCAACGGGTGGAAGGGCCACGGCCCGGTGCCGTGGGAGCACGAGCCCAACCGCGGCTTCCTGCGCTCGCTCGCCCTGCTCGCGCTCTCCGCGCGAGCGATCGGTGAGACCGAGGAGTGGGAGCGGTGCTCGGAGTTCCTGCGCGACTCCAGCCCCGCGGCGTACGACGCCCTGCTCGGCCAGGCGGGCTGACCCGGTCGGCAGAAGCACCGCGCTCGAAGAACCCAGAAGACCAGCAACAAACTGGGGGCGGGGCGCGTCTCACCTCTGACAGCACCCGATCCGCGGACCGCGGACCGATCCAGAGGGACGCCATGAGACGCACCCGCCCGAGCACCCGCACCGCCCTCGCCGCCACGGCGGTGCTGGCCACGACCCTGACCACCGTGCTCGCCGGAGCCCCGACCGGCACGGCCGCGTCGCCAGCGCTCCCGGCTCCGGCCTGGCAGTCCTCCTGGACGGCGCAGGGCGATCCCTGGGACGCGGACGTCCACCTGGTGGATTCCGTGCTGGATCCCGTCTCCGGGGACCTCTTCGCCGTCGCCCGCAACAGCGAGGTCTCCGACGACCACCTCGTACGCCGGGTCGACGGTCTGACCGGCGCGACCGAGTGGGAGGTGCCGATGGAGCTCTCGCAGTACTCGCAGCTCACGATCGACGCGGAGGCCCGACAGCTGGTGATCTCCCACCCGGTTCCCGGTCAACGGAAGCAGCGGGTGCGTCTGAGCGCCTTCGGCCTCGACGGCGAGCCGAGGTGGACCCGCGACCTGGGGAGCTTCGGGCACGTGCGCCAGCAGGTGACCGACCCCGTCCGGGGCACCACCTGCATCCTGAGCGCGACGAAGGGCGCCGGGACCGGCGACCAGGGCGGGCTCGGGCAGCGCTGGGAGCTCGGGTGCGCGACGCGTGCGGGCGGGCTCCAGTTCCGGCGCGACTGGCGCCGCAGCGGCGTGACGGCGCAGGACAGGGTGGGACTGGCCATCGACCCGCGTCGGGGCCGCTGGTACGTCGCGGTCGGCCGCGTCGTGCGCAACCGGAGCAGCGCGGTCGAGCTCCAGGCTCTCGGCCTGCAGGGGGGCACCCGGTGGCACCGCACCCTCTCCTGGGGGCCCCGCTCGATCGGCAGCGTCGGCGCTCTCACGGTCGACCCGAAGCGGGGCCGCGTAGTGCTGGGCACCGCGGTGGACGGAGACCGGGTGCAACCGCGCACGACGCTCACGGTCTGGAACGCGGATGGGCGCCGCCACGCCCAGCGCACCTGGCGCCCCCGCCTGATCAGCACGATCGACGACCTGGCGGTCTCACCCGACGGCAAGCACTACGTCGTGGCGTCCCTGCTCAGGACCTCGGGGGGCACCCTCCGTGGTCTCAGGCCGGACCTGAGCCACCGGTGGACGACCCGGCACACCCGCAAGGGCGTCGAAGGCATCGACCTGGTGATCGACGAGGCGAAGCGGCGGGTGCTGGTCGCCGGCGGTGAGCTGTCGGCGTACCGCTGGAGGAACGGGTCGCGGCTCTGGCGCGGCGTCCCGGGGCGCGACTACGTCGGCGCCGGCCTCCACTTCGACCCCGAGCGCCGCCGTCTGGTGGCGTCCTGGTGGGAGGGCGACTGGCCGGTCGCCCACCTGACCGCGTGGCAGGTGTGAGCGGTCCTTCGTGATCCTGCCGGCCCAGCGGGGCGGTGTGGACGTGCACGAGGGGACACGTCCACACCGGCCCAGGTCGTCCAGCTCAGGGGGTGGGAGGGATGATCGACAGGTGACCCAGACCGCACCCCAGCGGAGCGCCGCTCCCGCTCTCCCCGAGAACCCCTGGCCCGCCCTCTGGGCGCTCTGCCTGGGCTTCTTCATGATCCTGGTCGACACCACGATCGTCACGGTGGCGACGCCGGCGATCATGGAGGACCTGGACGCCGACGTGAACGCCGTGGTCTGGGTGACCAGCGCCTACCTGCTCGCGTACGCCGTCCCGGTGCTGATCACCGGTCGGCTCGGTGACCGCTACGGGCCGAAGCGGCTCTACCTGATCGGACTGGTGCTCTTCACCCTCGCGTCGCTCTGGTGCGGGCTCACCGGCTCCATCACCGGCCTGGTGCTGGCCCGGGTCGCCCAGGGGCTGGGTGCGTCGATGATGACGCCGCAGACGATGGCGGTGATCACCCGCATCTTCCCGGCCAGCCGACGCGGCAGCGCGATGGCGCTCTGGGGGGCGACCGCGGGCGTGGCCACCCTCGTCGGCCCGATCCTCGGCGGCGTTCTGGTCGACCTCGCCGGGTGGGAGTGGATCTTCTTCATCAACGTGCCGGTCGGGATCGTGGCGTTCGTCCTGGCCTGGCGGCTGGTCCCGCGGCTCGACACCCACCCGCACCGGTTCGACTGGCTGGGCGTCGCGCTCAGCGGCGTCGGCATGTTCCTGCTGGTCTTCGGGCTCCAGGAGGGGCAGACCTACGACTGGGGCACGATCACCGGACCGATCTCCGTCTGGAGCCTGATCGTCACCGGCCTGGTGGTGCTCGCGCTCTTCGTCTGGTGGCAGGCCCGCAACCGGGCAGAGCCGCTGGTCCCGTTGAGCCTCTTCACCGACCGCAACTTCTCCCTGGCCAACCTGGCGATCGCCACCGTCAGCTTCGGCTTCACCGCGATGGGCTTCCCGCTGATGCTCTACGCCCAGCTGGTGCGGGGCTGGTCCCCCACCCAGTCCGGGCTGCTCCTGGTGCCGCTCGCCGTCGGCTCGATCCTGCTGGCCCGCCCCGTCGGGCGGCTCAGCGACCGGGTGCACCCGCGGATCCTCACCTCGTTCGGCTTCGTGGCGATGGGCGGCGCGCTGGTCTGGATCGCGATGATCCTGGCCCCGCGCACCCCTGTGTGGGAGCTGCTGGTGCCGCTGGGCCTGCTGGGGGTGGGCAGCGCCTTCCTGTGGTCGGTGCTCAGCACCACCGCCAACCGCAACCTTCCGGTCCAGCAGGCCGGCGCGGGCGCCGGGGTCTACAACGCCACCCGGCAGGTCGGCGCCGTCCTGGGCTCCGCCGGCATCGCCGTCCTGATGCAGTCCCGGCTCGCGGCCAACGGGCTCGGCGGCGCGCACGGCGGCGGGTCGCCCGAGACCGCCATGGCCTCCGGCGGTCTGCCCGAGCAGGCGTGGCCGGCCTTCAGCCAGGCGATGGGCGAGGCGATGCTGCTGATCCCCGCGGTGCTGCTGCTCGGCCTGCTCGCCGTGCTCGCCTTCGAGGGAATGAAGCACGAGCGCTGACCGCCGCACTCCGGCCCTCCCCTCCCCGGACGACACTTGTAACGCGCTGTTCAACAGGGTTCACCACCCCACCAGTGGCACCGTTGAGCGTGCCTAACAGCGCGTTACAGGGGGCGAGCTAGGGATCCAGCGGGCCGGTCAGCAAGGGCGGGGTTGGCGGAGCGGCCCGCTCACCCTCCCCAGTACGGCGGCGAGCACCGTCCCTCCACAGACCGGGGAGGTGCGGGCCGCCGAACCGGCGGCGGTCCTCCAGGGTCCGAGGCATGGACCTGAGGAGCTATGACCCGGCCTCCCGGCAGCACGGGCTGCTCACCAGCCGACAGGCGCAGGCCGCCGGGCTGACCCCGCCGATGGTCGCGCAGCTGGTGCGCTCCGGCGCCTGGGTCCGGCTGCGCCGCGGTGTCTACCTGGACGCCGGGCAGTGGCAGCAGGCGCACCCGTACGACGTCCAGCCGCTGCTGCGTGTCCGCGCGGCGGGCCTGGTGCTCCAGACCGCGCACGTGTTCAGCCACGACTCCGCCTCCCTCGCGCACGGCCTGGGAGCCCCGGACCCGCGCGCGAGCTGGGTCCACGTCACCCGGGAGGGAGTGAGAGGCACCCGCAAGATCGCCGGTGTGAAGCACCACGGAGCGCCGTACCACTCATCCCAGGTGCAGCACGTCGACGGACTGGTCGTGCTCGACCTGGCTCGGACGGCGCTCGACATGGTGCGCGAGCACGGCCTCCGCGGCGGCCTCCCCGCCTGCGACGCGGCTCTCCGACGCGGGGTCACGCGGTCCCAGCTCCGGCAGGCCGCGTCGGTGATGGCGTGCTGGCCGGGGCGCCGGGCGATCACCCGGGCGATCGAGCTCGCCGACCCCGGCGCCGAGAGCTGGCTCGAGTCGACGGCGCGTCTGCTGGTCACCGAGCTGGGGGTAGGGACGCCCGAGACCCAGTTCGGGTTGAGCGACGGCCACCGCACCGCCTGGTGCGACCTGCGCGTGGGCAGGCACGTCATCGAGGTGGACGGGCGGGTCAAGTACGACGGCACCCTCGACCCGCGATCGGCCGAGCAGGTCGTGTGGGCGGAGAAGCGCCGCCAGGACTTCATCACGGGGTTCAAGCTGGGGATGTCACGGCTCACCCACCACGACCTGACCTCCGGGTGGGACCAGGCGCGGCGCCGTGTGCACCGGGAGTACGCCGCCACCGTGGCGCGGTACGGCACCGACCTCGGCGACCTGGCGCCGTACATCATCCGTCGCCCCCGCTTGTAACGCGCTGTTGGTCACGCTCTACGCCCCCATGGGCGGGGTGTTGAGCGGGTTGAACAGCGCGTTACAAGCGGCGGAGCGCGCGGGTCGGGCGGACAGGCGCGACTGGGTGCGGGTCAGGCGCCGAGCGTGTGACCCGAGGCGCGCAGGTTCTCGCAGGCCTCGACCACGCGGGCGGCCATCCCGGCCTCGGCAGCCTTGCCCCACGAGCGCGGGTCGTACTGCTTCTTGTTGCCGACCTCGCCGTCGACCTTGAGCACGCCGTCGTAGTGGTTGAACATGTGCGCCGCGACGGGGCGGGTGAACGCGTACTGGGTGTCGGTGTCGACGTTCATCTTCACCACGCCGTAGTCGACCGCCGCGGCGATCTCCTCAGCGGTCGAGCCGGAGCCGCCGTGGAAGACCAGGTCGAACGGCTTGGCGCCAGCGTCCAGGCCGAGCTCGGCGACGACAGCCTCCTGGGCGGACTTGAGGATCTCCGGGCGGAGCTTGACGTTGCCGGGCTTGTAGACCCCGTGCACGTTGCCGAAGGTCAGCGCGGTGAGGTAGCGGCCCTTCTCGCCGGTGCCGAGCGCCCGCACGGTGGCCAGCGCGTCCTCGGGCGTGGTGTAGAGCTTGTCGTCGATCGCACCCACGATCCCGTCCTCCTCGCCGCCGACGACGCCCACCTCGATCTCGAGGATGATGTGCGCGGCCGCGCACTTGGCGAGCAGCTCCTCGGCGATCTGCAGGTTCTCCTCCAGCGGCACCGCGGAGCCGTCCCACATGTGCGACTGGAAGAGCGGGGCCTCGCCGCGGGCGACCCGCTCGGCGGAGATGTCGATCAGCGGGCGGACGAAGCCGTCGAGCTTGTCCTTGGGGCAGTGGTCGGTGTGCAGCGCGACGTTGACCGGGTAGTTCTTCGCCACCTCGGCGGCGTACGCGGCGAAGGCGACCGAGCCGGTGACCATGTTCTTGACCGAGGGGCCGGACAGGTAGTCCGCGCCGCCGGTGGAGATCTGGATGATGCCGTCGGAGCCGGCGTCGGCGAAGCCCTTGAGGGCGGCGTTCAGCGTCTGCGACGACGACACGTTGATGGCGGGGAAGGCGAATCCCTTGGACTTGGCGGCGTCGAGCATCTCGGCGTAGCGCTCAGGGGTGGCGATGGGCATGAAGGACTCCTCGGACGGTCTGGGGCACTATGCGGACGACTACTTCCAGCCTAGTCGCCGCCCTGAGCCCGCGGCACCCTGGCTGTGTGGGCACTCTCGTGCCCCCGATCCCTGTACTCGCGGTGAAACCTGTGCTGGCCGCCCGCCCGTCGCTAGGCTCGCCGGATCCCGTGCCCGAGACCGAGGAGTCGCCATGACCGCCCAGCCCCCGTCCGACTCGTACGGCGCGAGCGCGGCGCCCGCCCACGACCCGGGCAGCGACCACCTCACCGACGTGCGCTCACGCGGGGCGATCGCCCTCGTCCTCGGCCTGGTCGGCGCGCTCGGCACCGGCGCCCTGAGCACCGGCCTGACGACGCTGATCTGGTCGATCGACAGCGGCTGGCTCAGCTCGCCGACGAGCCAGTGGATCGTGCTGGGTGTGATGACTGCGGCCTTCGGGGCGGGATCGTGGGTCCTCGCCCTCGAGCCGGCTCGCTCGCGGGACCAGGTGGCAGTGCCGCTCGCCCGGGCCGCTCAGGTGGCAGCGGCCATCGCGGTGCTGGCCGGGGTGCTCACGGTGATCGGCGCGCTCATCACCGAGCTGTCGACCGGGCGCTGACGCCGGGCTCAGTCGGCGGCCTCCTCCCCCAGGCCCAGCTCCGCACGCATCCGCCGCGCCCACGCCGGCTCGTCGCCGTACCGCTGGAAGCCGACGAGGACGCCGCGCGAGCAGCAGTCGACCAGCTCGGCGAGCCGCTTCTCCCGGGTCGCCTCCCGCTTGGCCGAGACCACCCAGTGCACCACCGCCCGCCGGTACGACGCCGTGGCACCCGCCCAGAACGCCGCAGCGCCCGGGTGCTCGGCGAGCCGGGCATGGAGCTCGTCGGGGAGCTCGTCCTCCCGGCCGCCCTCGAACGAGTAGGTCCCGGTGCGGTCGGCCTGGCGCGCCTCGTACGCCGCGATCCCGGCCGGGTGCATCCGCCCCTCGGCGAGGAGCCGCTCGACGTGCGCGACGTTGACCTCGCTCCAGTTGCTCCCGCTGCGTCGTGGCGTCCAGCGCTGGCGGCGGGCGTCGTCGTCGATGCGCTGGGAGACCGAGTCGATCCAGCCGAAGCAGAGCGCCTCCGGGACCGCGTCCTTCCAGGTCAGCCCGCGGTCCGGGACGTGGCTCTTCCACAGCCCCATCCACAGCTCGTCCGCGGTCTGGTGGTGCTCCTCCAGCCAGGCGCGGAACTCGTCGGGCCCGGTGAAGAAGAGGGCCGGCTTCTCAGGCGTACCGCCCGGTGTCCCGATCATGGGCCCACGCTAGGCCCGGACGCCGACAGCCGTCACCCGCTACCCGCTACCCGCTACCCGCGCCAGGCGGCCTCGTCGGAGAGGTCGGCGTACTCCCGGATCCAGCCGTGCATCGCGATCGCGGCCGCAGCGCTGGCGTTGATCGACCGGGTGGAGCCGAACTGGGCGATCGAGAAGGTCCCGTCGCACGCCTCCCGTGCCCCGGCGGAGAGACCGGGGCCCTCCTGCCCGAACAGGAAGCAGACGCGGCGAGGCATCTGCATCGTCTCCAGGTGCGCCGAGCCGGGCAGGTTGTCGATCCCCAGCAGCCGCACCGGCTCGTCGAGGGAGTGCAGGTAGGCGGCGAGCGCGGCAGCGTCCGCGTGGTGGCGCACGTGCTGGTAGCGGTCGGTCACCATCGCCCCGCGGCGGTTCCACCGCTTGCGGCCCACGATGTGCACCTCGGCGGCCAGGAAGGCGTTGGCCGTGCGGACGACGGTGCCGATGTTGAAGTCGTGCTGCCAGTTCTCGATCGCCACGTGGAAGTCGTGGCGGCGGGTGTCGAGGTCGGCGACGATCGCGTCGACGGTCCAGTACCGGTAGCGGTCGACCACGTTGCGCCGGTCGCCCTCGGCGAGCAGCTGCGCGTCGTACTGCTCGCCGGTCGGCCACGGACCCTCCCAGGGCCCCACGCCGACCTCGTCGGGACCGTGCGGCATCGGGTCGTACGGCGCGCGCTCGCTCTCTGCGTCCACGCCCCCGACGGTAGGCGCTGGGTCTGCACCTCGGACGAGGGGGCCGCCCGTTCGGTCTCCGGGACCGCCTGGCTCCCGGCGCCCGCTCCTCGTCGAGCATGCCGGAGGATGCCCCCGGCCACGTTACGGTGGCGCGGTGAACGTGCTCTTCGACCTCCAGCAGCTGCTCACCCCCCTGCTGCTGGGGATGGACTGGATGGATCCCGACTGGCTGCTGGACCGCTTCGGCGAGGAGCTGTTCTGGCTCAGCCTGGTGATCATCTTCGTCGAGTGCGGGCTCTTCTTCCCGTTCCTGCCCGGCGACAGCCTGCTCTTCGCGATGGGGCTCTTCATCGCCGGCGGGAAGATCGACATCTTCCCCGGCAACGCCTCGGTCGAGCTGCTGGTGGCGCTCGGACTCTTCGCCGCCGCGGGCTTCCTGGGCAACGTCGCCGGATACGAGATCGGTCGGGCGATCGGGACACCGCTCTACAACCGGCCGGACGGCCGGATCCTCAAGCGCAAGTACTTCGACCAGACGCAGGCCTTCTTCGACAAGCACGGCAACAAGGCGCTGGTGATCGGCCGGTTCGTGCCGTTCGTCCGGACCTACATCACCGTGGTCGCGGGTGTCACCAAGATGGACCGGCGCCGGTTCTTCACCTGGAGCGCCGTCGGCGCCGTGCTGTGGGTCTTCAGCATCACCCTGCTCGGCTACTTCCTCGGTACGGCGTTCCCGGCGCTCGGCGAGAACATCGACAAGGCGATCATCGCGATCATCGCCTTCTCCGTGGTCCCGATCGCCTGGGAGTGGTGGCGACACAAGCGGGTCAACGCGCCCGGCGCCGAGATCGGCCCGCAGGACGGCGGCCCCGACCGCGACATCATGGGCCAGGAAGTCGACTGACCCGCTGACGCCGTGACCCGGGCGGCTCAGCCGCCGGTTGCCACGTCGAGCAGCACGAACCCCCAGGCAGCCACCAGGCTGACGACCTGGGGAAGCACCACCAGCACCCGGTCGTGCCGGGCCACCCAGCCTCGATCGGGTGCCTCCGTGCCCAGCGGCTCGACCACCGGGTCCGCGAGCTCGTCGCGAGCGAACCACGCGCGCAGCACCGCGCCGACCAGCACCGCGAGCCCCAGCGCGGCCACCGGCCAGGCCGGCGCGGCCGCCAGCACGACGTCCCCCAGCGCGAAGAGCGCGGCCAGCTGGGCGAGGAAGAGTCCGCTCGCGCCGAGGGCGACCTGCCACGGGGCGGCCCGCAGCACCGTCGGCAGCATCCGGGGCGTCAGCAGCACCAGCGCGAGCGTGCCCGCGGTGAGCACCACGATGCCGAGGTCCAGGTCGAACCGCTCCCCGCGCCAGGCGGCCCCGCCCGTGAACGTGAAGGCGAGGAAGCCCAGCACTCCCACCGCGGCGAAGGCGACGGTCCGGTGCAGCTCCTCGACGGTGTCCGGGGTCGGCTGCAGGGCGAGCGTCTCGGCGTACTCTCCCGCCGGGCCGAACGCCTCCTGCGCGGGCACGCCGGCGTCGGCCAGGAACTCCCGCGCGCTGGCCACGGCGTCCCCGATCTGGCGCCCGTTCGCGTCGCGGAGGCGCAGCTCGAGCACGAGCTCCTCGAGCCACCGGCGGTGGTCCTGCTGCAGGTCGGCGGTCATCGATCTCCCCTTTGCTCGTCGAGCTGGTCGTCCACCATCCGGGTGAAGGCGCGCCACTGTCCGCGCTGGGCCGCCAGCTCGGCGCGGCCGGCGTCGCTGAGCGCGAAGTACTTGCGCCCCGGTCCGCCCTCGCCGGCGCGCCACTCGACGCTCACCAGCCCGGCGGTCTCCAGCCGCCCGAGCAGCGGATAGAGCGTCCCGCCCTTGACCGTGCCGAAGCCGGCGTCCTCCAGCGCGCTCGCCAGGGCGTAGCCGTACGTCGGTCCCTGCGCGAGCGCCTGGAGCACGCAGAGCCCCAGCGCGGCGCGGACCCAGTCACTGGGCCAGGGGGAGGCGGGCATGGCTAGATCGTGCCACTAACTAGTCAGCCTGTCTACTGCCTCATGAATCCCCGCCTGGCCGGGGATCCACGTGGTTGGCACGTGTTGCAACACCCGCCAACCACGCACATCCCCGGCTGTGCGGGGATCGCGTCAGACCGACGAGACCGCGTCCAGCTGCGCCTTCGTCAGCACCGGACGCACCTCGAGCCCCACGTCGGCCAGCGGGTTCTCCCCCTCCGGGGACCTATCGATGGCGCAGACCACCACCTCGACGAGCGCGCCGGCGGCCCGCAGCTCGCGCGTCGCGTCGCGGACGGCGCCACCGGTGGTGATGACGTCCTCGATCAGGGTGACCCGGCGGCCGGCCACGTCGGGCCCCTCGGCGAGCTTGCAGGTGCCGTACTCCTTGGCCTTCTTCCGGACGAAGAGGGCGGGCAGGCCGGTGCGGGCGCTGACCATGGTGGCGATCGGTACGCCGCCCAGCTCCAGGCCGCCGAGCAGCTCGGTGTCGTCGGGCAGCAGGCCTACCATCTGCTCGGCCACCCGGGCAAGCAGCGCCGGCTGCGCCTCGAAGAGGTACTTGTCGAAGTACTCGGTCGCCTGCTGGCCCGATCGCAGCGTGAAGGAGCCGGTCAGGCGGCAGGTGGCGTCGATGTCGGCAGCCAGGTGGTCGTCGCTCATGGCGGCATCCTCCCATCCGCCGGGGGCTACGCTCGCGGGCATGCGCACCCAGGCGAGACGACTGGACGGCATCCCCCCGACGGTCTTCACCCAGATGTCGGCCCTGGCCGCGCGCACGGGCGCGCTCAACCTGGGCCAGGGGTTCCCCGACGAGGACGGTCCGGCGTCGGTGGTCCAGGCTGCCCGGCGCGCGCTCGCGGAGGGCCGCAACCAGTACGCGCCCGGTCCCGGCGTCCCCGAGCTGCGCGCGGCGATCAGCCGCCACCAGCAGCGCCACTACGGCCTGGAGCCCGACCCGGAGCGCGAGGTGGTGGTCACCACCGGCGCCACCGAGGGGATCGCCGCCGCCCTGCTCGCGCTGGTCGACCCGGGCGACGAGGTGGCGGTGCTGGAGCCCTACTACGACTCCTACCTGGCGATGATCCAGATGGCCGGGGGCGTACGCCGTCCGGTCACCCTGCGCGCCCCCGACTTCCGGCTGGACGCCGACGCGCTGCGCGCCGCGGTCACGCCGCGCACCAAGGTGCTGCTGCTCAACACCCCGCACAACCCGACCGGCACGGTGCTCACCCGCGCCGAGCTGGAGGCGGTCGCGCAGGTGGCGGTCGAGCACGACCTGGTGGTGATCACCGACGAGGTCTACGAGCACCTGGTCTACCCCGGCCACGAGCACGTCCCGCTGGCGACGCTGCCGGGCATGTGGGAGCGCACGCTGACGCTCTCCAGCGTGGGCAAGTCCTGGTCGTTCACCGGCTGGAAGGTCGGCTGGGCGACCGGTCCGGCCGAGCTGGTCGGCGCGCTGCTCTCGGCCAAGCAGTGGCTGACCTTCACCTCCGGCTCCCCGCTCCAGCCCGCGGTCGCCGAGGCGCTGGACGCCGAGGCGCAGTGGCCGGGCGAGCTGTGCCGCTCCCTGGCCGGGCGACGCGACCTGCTGGTCGCCGGACTCGCCGACGCCGGGTTGTCGGCGTACACCCCGGAGGGCACCTACTTCGCGCTCACCGACATCTCCGCGCTCGGGTGGCCCGACGGCCGCGCCTTCTGCGAGGCGCTGCCCGAGCGGGCCGGCGTGGTGGCGATCCCGGCGCAGGCGTTCTACGACGACGTCGAGGAGGGTCGCCACCTGGTCCGGTGGGCGTTCTGCAAGACCGCCGAGGTGATCGGCGAGGGGGTACGCCGCCTCGCGGCCGCGGACCTGCGGGCGTGAGCCGCGCGGCTCAGCGCTGGCGCAGCCAGGCGCGGACGTCGGGCCGCTGCAGCATCAGCACGACCGCGCCAGCGGCGAGCGTCGGCAGCAGCATCAGCGGGGTCGAGAGGGCCATCATGAACCCGACCAGCGCCGTGATCACGGCCAGCACGATCAGCAGCGTGCGCGACCAGGCGACCCGGCGCACCAGCAGGACCGCCGCGACCACTGCCGCCAGCGACCAGAGCACGGCCACCCCGCCGACGACATAGGTGCTGGAGACCAGCATCGCCTCGGTGACGCCCTGCTCCATCAGCTCCGGCTGCTGGCGCCGCGCCTCCTCCAGCACCAGGTCGGGGTCGCCGACGGTGATCAGGATGCCGAGCGCGGAGAAGAGCAGCGCGATGCCGGCGGAGACCCAGGTGACCACGGCGGCGGCGACCACGGCCCCGGGACGAGCACGCCGAGCGCCCGCGCCGCCTGCCTGGACCGGGGCGTAGGGGTGCTCGCCGTACCCCGGCACCGGACGCGCCTCGGTCTGCGGCGACTGCGGCTGCTGCGACTGCTCCGTGCCCGGGTACGCCGGGAAGGCGGCCGCCGTCGGCCCCGCGGCGTCCTCGTCGGCCGGTCGCTCCTTGCGCTCGCGGGTGGGCGGCACCCACTCCTTGCCGTTGAACCAGTCGCGGGCCGGCTGGAGCCAGAGCATCAGCGACGCGGCGGCCACGAACGAGGACATGAAGCCCCCGGTCACCACGCCGGCGAAGAAGAGCGGCACGGCCAGCACGGTGAGACCGACCCGCGCCCCGCGGTGCCGGCGCAGCACGTGCCAGCCGAGGACGGCGGCCGCGGTGGCGCAGCCAGCGGTGATCATCGAGGCCACCCGCAGCGCCTCGGTGACCGCCTCGGGGCCCCAGCCGAGCGTCTCGCCGGCGGGCTGGGAGAGGAAGGAGTCGATCGCCTCGCGGGTCTCCAGCGACCGCAGCCCGCCCATCATCTCGAAGACGCTCACCACGACCAGCAACGAGCCGATGATGATCATCCACCCGGCGAGGGTGACTTGCGGGGGACGGGCAGGAGCTGGGGCGGTCACGGGCCCATGATCCCAGACCGACCCCAACCCCGGCCCCGGCGGCGTCCGGTTCAGGCCCGCAGCACCAGTCCGTCGTCGCCGCGCTCGACCTGGACCGTTCCCCCGTCGCTCACCTGGCCGCCGATCAGCATCCGCGCCAGCGGGTCGCCGATCGCGGTCTGGATCAGCCGGCGCAGCGGCCGGGCGCCGTACGCCGGGTCGTAGCCGGTCTCGGCCAGCCAGGCGCGGGCGTCGTCGCTGACGTGCACCGTGATCCGGCGCTGGGCCAGCCGCCTCTCCAGCAGTGCGAGCTGCAGGTCGACGATCCGGGTCAGCTCCTCCTTGGTGAGGGCGTCGAAGACGACGATCTCGTCGAGGCGGTTGAGGAACTCCGGCTTGAAGCTGGAGCGCACCACCGCCATCACCGACTCCTTCTGCTTCTCCGGCTCGAGCAACGGGTCGACCAGGAACTGGGAGCCGAGGTTGGAGGTGAGGATCAGCAGGGTGTTGCGGAAGTCGACCGTGCGCCCCTGGCCGTCGGTGAGCCGGCCGTCGTCGAGCACCTGCAGCAGGATGTCGAAGACCTCCGGGTGCGCCTTCTCCACCTCGTCGAGCAGCACCACGCTGTACGGCCGGCGGCGCACCGCCTCGGTCAGCTGGCCGCCCTCGTCGTAGCCGACGTACCCGGGGGGCGCGCCGACCAGCCGGGCCACCGAGTGCTTCTCGGAGTACTCGCTCATGTCGATGCGGACGATCGCCCGCTCGTCGTCGAAGAGGAAGTCGGCCAGCGACTTGGCCAGCTCGGTCTTGCCGGTGCCGGTGGGGCCGAGGAAGAGGAAGGAGCCGGTGGGCCGGTTGGGGTCGGCGATCCCGGCGCGCGAGCGGCGTACGGCGTCGCTCACCGCCTCGACCGCGGTCCGCTGGCCGATCAGCCGACGCCCGATGACGTCCTCCATCTCCAGCAGCTTGGCGGTCTCACCCTGCAGCAGCCGGCCCGTGGGGATGCCGGTCCAGGCCTCGACCACCTCGGCGATCTGCTCCGCGCCGACCTCCTCGCCGACCAGCGGCTCCAGCGGCGACCCCTCGGCCTCGACCGACTCCGAGAGCGCGGCCTCCAGCTGCGGGATCTGCACGTAGAGGATCTCCGAGGCCTTGCGCAGGTTCTCCTCGCCGCCCTCGCGCTGCAGCTTCTCGGCCTGCACCCGGACGGCGTCCAGGCGCCGGCGCAGCTCGCCCTCGCCCTCCAGCGAGGACTTCTCCCGCTCCCAGCGGGCCTCGAGCGCGCGCAGCTCCTCCTCGACGTCGGCGAGCTCGACGCGCAGCGCCTCGAGCCGCTCGACGGAGGCCTCGTCGGTCTCCCGCGCGAGCGCGAACTCCTCCATCTTCATCCGCTCCATCCGGCGGCGGAGCTCGTCGATCTCCTCGGGCGAGGACTCGATCTCCATCCGCAGCCGGCTGGAGGCCTCGTCGATCAGGTCGATCGCCTTGTCCGGCAGCTGCCGGCCGGTGATGTAGCGGTCCGAGAGGGTGGCGGCGGCGACCAGCGCGGCGTCGGTGATCCGGACGCCGTGGTGCGCCTCGTACTTCTCCTGGATGCCGCGCAGGATCTGGATGGTGTCCTCGACGCTGGGCTCGCCGACGAAGACCTGCTGGAACCGGCGCTCCAGCGCGGGGTCCTTCTCGATCCGCTCGCGGTACTCGTCGAGGGTGGTGGCGCCGATCATGTGCAGCTCACCGCGCGCCAGCATCGGCTTGAGCATGTTGCCGGCGTCCATCGCGGAGTCGCCGCCGGCGCCCGCGCCGACGACCGTGTGCAGCTCGTCGATGAAGGTGATGATCTGGCCGCCGGCGTCCTTGATCTCCTCCAGCACCGCCTTGAGCCGCTCCTCGAACTCGCCGCGGTACTTCGCGCCGGCCACCATCGCGGCCAGGTCGAGGCTGAGCACGCGCCGACCCTTGAGCGAGTCCGGCACGTCGCCGGCGACGATCCGCTGGGCCAGGCCCTCGACCACGGCGGTCTTGCCGACGCCGGGGTCACCGATCAGCACCGGGTTGTTCTTGGTACGCCGGCTGAGCACCTGGACCACCCGGCGGATCTCGGAGTCGCGGCCGATGACCGGGTCGAGCCGGCCCTCGTCGGCGGCGGCGGTGAGGTCCACGGAGTACTTGTCCAGCGCCTCGTACGTCGACTCCGCGTCCTGGCTGGTCACCCGGCGGTTGCCGCGCACGGCGGTGATCTGCTCGCGCAGCGCGTCGGCGTTGAGCCCGGCGTCGAGCAGCACCTTCTGCGCGGACGACTCGACCGTGGCCAGGGCGATCATCAGGTGCTCGGTGGCGACGTAGTCGTCCTTGAGCGAGCCGGCCAGGTCGATCGCGGAGGCCAGCACGCGGGTCAGCGCCGGCGAGGCCGTGGGCTGCTGGACCGTCGACCCGGAGGCGCGCGGCAGGGCCGCCTCGGCCTCCTGGGCGCGGGCGAGCAGGAGCACCGGGTCGACGCCCGCCTTGGCCACCAGGGTCCGGGCGATCCCGTCCTCCTGCCGCAGCAGGGGCACGAGCAGGTGCACGGGCTCGATCTGGCTGTTGCCGCCGGTGGTGGCGGCGAGCTGCGCGGCCTCGATGGCCTCGCGGCTGCGGGTGGTGAACTTGTCGGCTCCGAACTGGCTCACTGCTGGCCTCCTGCTTCCCCTCACGACGAGTGTGGCTGACACTCATTCCAACGCACCAGAAGTTGAGTCTGTTCCACTCAACTTTCCGATTTCGCACAATTGGCGACGGGCCGAGGGGGCGCGTGTCACCATGTGTCCGCTGACCCACGACATGTGGAGGATTTGGTGAAGCTGTTTCGTGGCAACTCCGGCTCGTCGCCGGAGCCGGGGGACGCCGTCGTGCCGAGCGCCGTCGATGAGACGTCCGCGCCCGAGCCGGAGCGTGGCCCCATCCGCGTCGTGATCGTCGACGACGACGAGGAGGTCCGGTTCGTCCTGCGGATCGCGCTCGACTCGTCAGGTTTCGAGGTCACCGGCGACGCCGGCGACGCCGAGACCGCGATGGCCATGATCGCCAGCGAGAAGCCCGACATCGTGCTCCTCGACCTGCACATGCCCGAGATCGGCGGCCTGGAGATCATCCCCCTGATCGCCGAGGACTCCCCGCTCACCCGGGTGGTGGTCTGCTCCGCGATCAGCGCGACGTACATGACCGAGGCGGCCCTCAAGGGCGGCGCCTGGGGCTACATCGTCAAGGGCGTCTCGGCCAAGACCATCACCGAGCACCTGCTGCGGGTCTACGAGGCCGGAGCGGTCCGGCCGATCCGGCCCTACCCGCTGGGCCGTGACTTCGAGCACCGCGACACCGGCGTCCGCGTCGGCCGTTGATCCCGCTCGAGCTCGCCGCCGACTGTGGTCGGTGCGCGGGCTTGTGCTGCGTCCTGGCGCCCTTCCGCGCCGCTGACGGGTTCGGCGTCGACAAGCCGAGCGGTACGCCGTGCTCCCACCTCGACGACGCGAACCGGTGCTCGATCCACGACCGGCTGCGCACCTCGGGGTGGCCGGGCTGCACCGTCTTCGACTGCTTCGGGGCGGGCCAGCACGTCACGCAGTCGACGTACGCCGGCACCAGCTGGCGCGACCCCGGCGTCGACCGCAGCGAGATGGCCGCGGTGCTCTCGGTGATGCGGCAGCTGCACGAGGCGGTCCGGCACCTCGACGAGGCGCAGCGCCGCGCTCCGGATCCCGCGACCGATGCCCTGCTCGCCCGGGTGGTCGCGCTCACCGACGGCACGCCGACGGAGCTGCTCACGCTCGACCTCGGCGCGGTGATGGCCGACGTCGGGGCGGCCCTGCGGGTGGCCTCCGCCGCGGTGCGTGGGAGCCGGCCGACAGACCTGGCGCGGGCCGACCTGGCCGGTCGTGACCTGCGCGGTCGTGACCTGCGTGGCGCCGACCTGCACGGGGCACTGCTGCTCCGCGCCGACCTGCGCGACTGCGACCTTGCCGAGGCCGACCTGCTGGGAGCCGACGTCCGGGACGCGGACCTGCGCGGTGCGGACCTGAGCACTGCCCTCTTCCTCACCCAGCCGCAGGTGAACGGCGCCGTCGGGGACGGCCGCACGCTCCTGCCGGTCGGGCTGGAGCGCCCCGGGCACTGGTCGACCCAGGAGCAGTCGACTCAGGAGTAGCGGTGGCTCTTGGCCGCGTGGCCCTTCTCGCGGGTGCACGACTTGCCGCCCATGTTGCGGTGGCCGCACAGCTCCTCGGTGCCGGCGTCCGTCGCCGTCTCGGCGGGGGCGGCCGCCTTCTTGGCGGCGGGCTTGGCCCGCTTCGCCGGGGCGGCTGCGCCGTCCGGGGCCACGGCCGGTCGGGTGGCCGGCTTCGCACCGCCGGCGGCTGCGCGCTTCATCGCCTCGGCGTACCGCGCCTCGCGCATCGCCCGCAGGTTGTCCATCTTGCTCATCGGCTGATCACGGACGCGACCCTACGGGACGTCACCGACATCGGTCCTACTCGTGCGGGTCAGCGAGCGAACGGCCCTGTTGCCCGAGACGGTGGCCGTCGTCATCAAGACCAGCAGGCCGGCGTACCCCGCCAGCATGACGACGACCGGCGCCGCGCGACTGGAGCCGACCGTGTTGGCCATGACCACGGCGACCACGCTGATCACGGCGCACACGAGGGCCAGCAGGCAGGCGACCAGCGTGAACGGCAGCGCCGCACGATGAGCGGCCTCCCATGCCTGCTGTGACGACTTGGTCAGCCTGGTCCTGATGCCGATCGCGGCGTTGACCTCGATCCCACCACGACTGGCGGACCGGGTCACGAAGTAGACGGCCAGACCGGCTGCCACCAGCCCCACCGAGCCGATGACGATCGCTGTCGGATCCATCAGAGCCGCACCCCCGCGTTGTCTCCACGTGCCCCAGGACCATATCTGGCCGACAGACCTGGCACGGGTTCCTGCGGGTTTGTGCCCGATACGACGCGTGCCAACCCGCGGAATCCCCGGCTGTGCGGGGATCCGTGCGCAGCCTCAGCGGGAGCGGCGCCAGACCACCAGCGACGCGGTCGGCTCCGGCTGGCGGAGCACGGGGAGCCGGTTGACCGGCTGGGCGAACGGGGTGGCGGCCGAGCGGGCCGAGGCGCGCTGCAGCGCCTGCCGGGTCGCGGCGAGCTCGGCGCGCAGCTCCTCGTTACGGGCGCGCAGGGCGGCCACCTCGTCGTCGAGGTCGAGGATGCGGCGTACGCCCTCCAGGCCGATGCCGGCGCTGGTGAGGTCGGCGATCCGGCGCAGGAGCTCGAGGTCGCGGTGGGAGTAGCGACGACCTCCTCCCCCGGTCCGCCCCGGCGTGATCAGCCCCATCCGCTCGTAGGTGCGCAGCGTCTGGGGGTGCAGGCCGGTGAGCTCGGCGGCCACGGAGATGACGTAGACCGCGGCGTCCGGCGACGGGGCCCCGAACTGGGTCATCGGCGATCAGCTCCGCTCGAACAGGTTCGTCCGGAGCGGCCGGCCCTCCGTCGCCTTCCGGTAGGCCTCGACCGCCTCGCGGGCGGGCTGGTCCAGGGTGGCCGGCACGTGCACCTGCACGGTGGCCAGCAGGTCGCCCTTGGTGCCGTCGCGCCGAGTCACGCCCTTGCCCCGTACCCGGAAGGTGCGGCCGTTCGGAGTGCCTGCGGGGACCTTGAGCGTGACCGGCGCGCCACCGAGCGTGGGGATCTTGATCTCGGCGCCGAGTGCCGCCTCGTCGAAGGAGACCGGGACGTCGATCGTGAGGTTGTCGCCGGTGCGGCCGAAGACCCGGTCCTTGCCGACCTTGACGGTCACGTAGAGGTCGCCGGCGGGGCCGCCGTTCTCGCCCGGCGCGCCCTTGCCCTTGAGCCGGATCCGCTGACCGTCCTTGACCCCGGCCGGGATGCGGGCCTGGATGGAGCGCGCCGAGGTGCCGCGGCCGCTGCCGTGACAGGTCGGGCACGACTCGTCGTAGATCAGCTGGCGACCGTGGCAGACCGGGCACGGCTCGTTCATCGAGAACGCCCCGCCGACCGAGGCCACCACGAAGCCGGTGCCCTCGCACTCGGGGCAGACGTGCGGCTTGGTGCCCGGCTTGCCGCCGGTGCCGTGGCAGGTGGGACAGGCGCCGTCCGAGGTGAGCCGCAGCGAGATCGTCACACCGTCGATCGCGTCGGTGAAGCCGATGGTGGCCGTGGTCTCCACGTCCTGGCCCTTGCGGGCCCGGCTCTGGGTACGCGTCCGCCCACCGCCCCCGAAGAGGTCGCTGAAGACGTCGCCGAACCCGCCCCCGCTGGTCCCGCCGCCGGCCGGGCCGCTGCGGGCCCGGTCGCCGAAGAGGTCGTTGAGGTCGAAGCCGCCACCGAAGCCGCCGCTGCCTCCGGGGGCGCCGCCGCCGAAGCCCACGCCGGAGCCGTAGAGCGAGCGCATCTCGTCGTACTTCTTGCGCTTCTCCGCGTCTCCGAGCACGTCGTAGGCCTCGGCGACGGCCTTGAAGGTGTCGTGCTTCTTCTGGTCGTCGGGGTTGGAGTCCGGGTGGTTCTCCCGGGCGAGCTTGCGGTAGGCCTTCTTGATCTCTGACTGATCGGCGTCCTTCTTGACGCCGAGCACCTTGTAGAAGTCCTTGCTCGCCCAGTCGGCACGCATGCCGTCGTTGCTCACCTGCTCACCCTCCTTCCGTCGTCACATCCCCTGACCAGTGCCGCTCAGGCGTCGGGCTGGTCGCTGCCCGCGGCGTCGTCCGCGGGGGTCTCCGCGGCGGGCGCCGCTCCCCCGGCGGGCGGGTCGACCACCAGCACCTGGGCGGCGCGGACGACCCGCTCACCCATCCGGTAGCCGGCCTTGGCGAGCAGCTTGACCGTGGTCCGGTCGACCTCCGCGTCCTCGCCGAGGTGGCTCAGCGCCTCGTGCAGGTTGGGGTCGAAGGCGTCCCCGGGCTCGCCGAAGCGGACCAGGCCCGACTGCGACACCGCACGCTGCAGGTGGTCGGCGACCATCGCGAACCCGCCCTCGACCTCGCCGGCCTCACGGGCCCGGTCGATGCCGTCGAGCACGTCGATGATCGGCACCAGCGCCTTGTACGCCGCGTTCTCGGCGATCAGCTGACGGTCCCGCTCGACCCGGCGCTTGTAGTTGAGGAACTCGGCCTGCAGCCGCTGCAGGTCGGCGGTCAGCGCCGCCGCCTCCTCGGCCGCCTTGGACCCGTCGTCCACGGTGTCGTCCGAGTCGACAGCGTCGACGGCGTCGAAGGGGGACTCCTCCGCGCCCTCGGGACCGGCCCCGGCCGGGGCCCCCTCCTCGGAGGGGACCCCGGCGCCGGACCCGTCGACCTGCCCCGCGGCTTCCTGGCGCTCGTCGCGCTTCTGCTCGTCGGAGGGCTGGGTCACTTGTTCTCCCCCTCGCCGGGCTCGTCGACGATCTCGGCGTCGACGACGTCCTCGTCGGCCTCGCCCGTGGAGCCGTCGCTGCCACCCGCGGCGGCCTGGTCGGCCTCGGCGGCGGCGTACATCGCGGCGCCCATCTTCTGGCTGGACTCACCCAGCTTGTTGATGCCCGCCTGGATTGTCTCGGCGTCCGACTCCTCGTTCTCCAGCGTCGCCTTCAGCGAGTCGACGTCGGCCTGCACCTCGGTCTTCACGTCCTCGGGCAGCTTGTCGGTGTTGTCGGCGAGGAACTTCTCGGTGGTGTAGACGAGGCTGTCGGCCTGGTTGCGGGCGTCCACGGTGGCGCGACGCTTGGCGTCCTCCTCCGCGTACTGCTCGGCCTCCTTGACCATCCGGTCGATCTCGTCCTTGCCCAGCGCCGAGCCACCGGAGATGGTCATCGACTGCTCGCGGCCGGACGCGTGGTCCTTCGCCGAGACGTGCACGATGCCGTTGGCGTCGATGTCGAAGGTGACCTCGATCTTCGGCACGCCACGGGGAGCCGGCGGCAGACCGGTGAGCTCGAAGTTGCCGAGCGGCTGGTTCTGCGCCCACATCTGACGCTCGCCCTGGGCGACCTTGATCTCCACCGACGGCTGGTTGTCGTCGGCGGTGGTGAAGATCTCCGAGCGCTTGGTCGGGATGGTGGTGTTGCGCTCGATCAGCGTGGTCATCACGCCGCCCTTGGTCTCGATGCCGAGGCTGAGCGGGGTGACGTCGAGGAGCAGCACGTCCTTGACCTCGCCCTTGAGCACGCCCGCCTGGAGCGCGGCGCCCAGCGCCACGACCTCGTCGGGGTTGACGCCCTTGTTGGGCTCCTTGCCGCCGAGCAGGTCCTTGACCAGGTCGGCGACGGCCGGCATCCGGGTGGAGCCACCGACGAGGACCACGTGGTCGATGTCCTTGACCGCGACGCCGCCGTCCTTGAGCACCGACTCGAAGGGCTTCCGGGTCCGGTCGAGCAGGTCGGAGGTCATCTTCTGGAACTCCGAGCGGGTCAGCTTCTCCTCGAAGTGGAGGGGGCCGGACTCGCCGTGGGTGATGTAGGGCAGGTGGATCGTGGTCTCGCTGGAGCTGGAGAGCTCGATCTTCGCCTTCTCCGCAGCCTCCTGGAGGCGCTGCTTGGCGATCTTGTCGGCGCCCAGGTCGACACCGTTGTTGTTCTTGAACCGCTCGACCATCCACTCGACGACGCGGTTGTCCCAGTCGTCGCCACCGAGGTGGTTGTCACCGGAGGTCGCCTTGACCTCGACGACGCCCTCGCCGATCTCCAGCAGGGAGACGTCGAACGTTCCGCCACCGAGGTCGAAGACCAGGATGGTCTGGTCGTCGCCCTTGTCCAGGCCGTAGGCCAGGGCGGCCGCGGTCGGCTCGTTGACGATCCGGGAGACGTTGAGGCCGGCGATCTCGCCCGCCTCCTTGGTCGCCTGGCGCTGGGCGTCGGAGAAGTACGCCGGGACGGTGATCACCGCGTCGGTGACCGGCTCGCCCAGGTAGGCCTCGGCGTCGCGCTTGAGCTTCTGCAGCACGAAGGCGCTGATCTGCTGAGGGGTGAACTTCTTGTCGTCGATCTGGGTGGTCCAGTCGGTGCCCATGTGGCGCTTGACGGACCGGATCGTCCGGTCGACGTTGGTGACGGCCTGGCGCTTGGCGACCTCGCCGACCAGCACCTCACCGGACTTGGCGAAGGCGACCACCGACGGGGTGGTCCGACCGCCCTCGGCGTTGGCGATGACGGTGGGCTCGCCACCCTCCAGGACGGCGACGACGCTGTTCGTCGTACCGAGGTCGATGCCGACAGCACGTGCCATGTTGAGTTACCTCCGTTGTCGCGTACTTCCCGGGTCCCAGGAAGTGGGTGGTGACGTTGTGTGGAGCCAGCGTGCGCCGGCGACGGCGATTCTGGCAAACAAGTTGAGTCGACTCAACTCAACTTCGTTCACCTGCTTCAACGCAGGAGGGACGTCACGTGTTCCCGACCCGCGAGCGCGACCGGGTCGCCACCTTGCGGTCGGTGCTGACGATCCACAGGGTCAGCGCGACCCCGGCCAGCACGGCCAGGGTGAAGAAGGTCAGCGCCACGGCGGGTACGCCGAAGAGCCGCGGCCCCTCGTCGACCCGCATCATCAGCGCCGCGCCGACCAGCATGGCCGCGATCACCAGCCCGAGGGTGAGCCGGTTGGCGACGCGCTGCAGCACGGTGTGCAGCTGCTCCTCGTCGATCGCGTCGACCCGGATCACGAACTCCCCGTCGGCCAGGTTGTCCAGGATCCGGTTGGCCCGCTTGGGCAGCAGCTTGGCGAACTCCTTGGCCTCGATCGCCGAGGCCATGATCCCGCCGGCGCTGACCTTCATCCCGCTGGCCAGGATGCTGCTGACGTTGTCGCGCAGCGCCTCGGCCGGGGAGAAGTCGGGGTCGAGCCGCAGCGTGGCGGTGTCGAGGTTGAGCAGCGCCTTGCCGATCATCGACATCTCGGCGGGCGGGCGCAGCCCGTGCATCCCGGAGACCCGGCTCAGCTCGACCAGCACGGAGCCGGCCTGCAGCTCGGGCCCGGCGTTCACCGCCTCGGAGACCAGGTGGGAGACGTCGTGGCGGAAGGCGCCCGCGTCGTAGTCGGCGAGCGGGTGGCCCAGCTCGGCGAGCACGGTCGCGGCCTCCTCGCCGTCGCCGTCGGTGATCGCCAGGAGCAGGCGCACGACCTTCTCCTGCAGGCGCGGGGAGACGGTGCTGACCATGCCGAGGTCCAGCAGCGCCAGCCGGCCGTCGTCGGTGAGCAGCAGGTTGCCCGGGTGCGGGTCCGCGTGCAGCACCCCCTCGCCCAGCATCAGCGAGAGGTAGCAGGCGAAGAGCTGCTCCACGATCGGGCGCGCGTCCAGCTCGACCCAGGCGAGCTTGCCGAGATCGGTGACCTTGCGGCCGTCGATCCGGTCCATGGTCAGCACCCGGCCCGAGCAGTGGGTCGGCACGGGCTGCGGCACCACCAGCAGGTCGTAGCCGGCGGTCAGCTCCCCGAAGCGGACCAGGTTGCGCGCCTCGCGGCGGTAGTCGAGCTCCCCCGCCAGGGTCTTGCGGAACTCGGTCACCAGGCCCTCGAAGCCGTAGCGGCGTCCCAGGTCGGTGCGCTTGTCGGCGAGGTGGGCGAGCCTGGTGAGGGTCTGCATGTCCCCGCGGACCACCTCGCGGGCCTCGGGCCGCTGCACCTTGACCACCACCCGACGGCCGTTGCGCAGGGTCGCGGCGTGCACCTGCCCCAACGACGCGGCAGCCAGCGGCTCTTCCTCGAAGCTGCCGTAGAGGTCCTCGATCCGCCCGCCGAGCTGGTGCTCGACGATCTCGCGCACCCGGTCGAAGCCGAACGGCTCCACGTCGTCCTGGAGCCTGGCCAGCGCCTGGGTGTACGCCGCCGGCAGCAGGTCGGAGCGGGTGGAGAGCAGCTGACCGAGCTTGACGTACGTCGGCCCCATCGCCTCCAGGTCGCGGACGAACGCCTCGGCCCGCCGGCCGACCTCGTCCGGCACCGGGTCGCCGGCGCCCGGCGCCGCCTCGTCGTCGTCGACCGCGAACTCGTCCAGGCCCAGCCCCTGGACCAGGTCGGAGCGGCCGTGCCGGTAGGCCAGCCGCGCCAGGCGGGCGTAGCGCCGCGTCGCGGAGTCGGGCTTGTCACCGGTCGTCGTCCCCAGGGTCATGGGCGTCGAGGATGCCAGGTCGCGGCCGCCCTGGCACGGTGGCGTGAGGGAATCCACTCCCTGGACCGGACCCCGGCGGTAGCGTGCCGCGCATGAGCACCGACGGGCCGGCGCGCCGCGGCCTGGTGCTGGTCGCCCTGGTCGCGCTGGCCGCGCTGGTCCTGGGGGTCGGGGTGCTGGTGGTGCGCACGGCGTACGACGCGCGGGAGCGGTCGGTGCCGGCCGCCGAGCCGACGCCTCAGGTGCCGCCCGACCTGCGCCTGGTGGCCCGGTTCGAGCTGGACGAGGCGCCGGGGGCGACCGTGCTGGTCGACCGCGTCGGCGGTCTGAGGGGACGGATCGGCGCCGACGTGGTCACCGACGGGCGCCGGCACACCCACCCCTGGGTCGAGCCGCACTCCGGGGTCTTCCCCGAGCACACCAGCGTGGTGCCCGCCGGGCGCCGACTGCACCGGCTGCTCAACCCCGGCCGCGGGAGCTTCTCGGTCACCATCCGCTACCGGACCCGGCACCGGTTCGGGAACATCGCGCAGAAGGGACAGGGCGAGGCCCGGGGCGGCTACTGGAAGCTGGAGAACCCCGAGCGGGCGCCGCGCTGCATGTTCCGCGGCGCGGACGGGCGGACCCGCACCGGCTACCTCGAGGGCTTCGAGGCGGGTGCCCGGCTCTCCCCCGGCTGGCACACCCTGACCTGCGTCCGCACCCCGGAGTGGGTGCAGATGTGGGTGGACGGGCAGCCGCAGCCGCGGGCGTACGGTCCGACGGGCGTGATCCGCAACCGGGAGCCGCTCTCCTTCGCCGGCAAGAGCTCCTGCGACGCGGTCCGGGTCACCTGCGACTACTTCTCGGGGCGCATCGCCTGGATCGAGTTCCGCCGGGACTGAGGCAGACTTCGCGGGTGCCCTCCGACCAGCCGCCGTTCCGCCTGCGGGACGTGGCGCTCACGGCCTACGGCCCGACGATCGTCAACTCGATCGGCCACGGCGCCGTCCTGCCGGTGCTGGCGCTGCAGGCCCGCGACCTCGGTGCGGACGTCTCCACCGCCGCCCTGGTGGTCGCCCTGGTCGGGCTGGGCAGCCTGGCCACCGCCCTGCCGGTCGGTGCGCTGATCGCCCGGATCGGGGAGCGCCGGGCGCTGGTGCTGTCGGGGTTGCTGGACGCCGCGGCGATGGTCGCGGCGGCGCTGGCCACCTCCTGGCCTGCGCTGGCCGTCGCGGTCACGGTCAGCGGGATGGCCTGGACCACCTTCCTCGTGGCCCGGCAGGGCTACCTGATCGACGTGGTGCCGCAGCCCTACCGGGCCCGGGCGATGTCGGGGCTCGGCGGCAGCCACCGGATCGGGTTGCTCGTCGGGCCGCTGCTCGGCGCCGGGCTGATCCACCTGACCGACCTGCGCGCCGTCTTCGTGCTCGCCGCCGTCGCCTCGCTGGCCAGCGCGGCGCTGGCCCGGTTGATGCCCGACCTGGGCGGCGAGGAGCGGGCCCGCGCCAAGGAGACCGGTCACCTCTCGGTGCTCGGCGTCGTACGCCGGCACCGGCGGGTGCTGGCCACCGTGGGCGTGGCGGTCGTGGTGATCAGCGCCAGCCGCGCGCTGCGCACCGCGCTGCTGCCGCTGTGGGCCGAGCACGTCGGGATGAGCGCCAGCACCACCTCGTTGGTCTTCGCCGTCGCCGCCGCGGTCGACGTCGCCTTCTTCCTGCCCGGCGGCTGGCTGATGGACACCCGGGGGCGCACGGCGGTCGCGGTGCCGGTGGTGGGGGCGGTCGCGGTGGCCTGCTTCCTGCTCCCCCTGGCGACCGAGACCTGGTCGGTCACCGCGGTGATGGTGCTGATCGCGATCGGCAACGGGCTCGGCTCCGGGATCGTGATGACCCTCGGCGCGGACACGGCACCGACCGCCGGGCGTTCGCAGTTCCTCGGCGCCTGGCGGCTCTGCGGCGACCTGGGTGTCAGCGGCGGCCCGCTGCTGGTCGGCGCGGCCGCAGCCCTGCTCCCGCTGGCCGGGGTCAGCCTGGCGCTCGGCGCGCTGATGGCCGCCGGCACGGTGTGGGTCGGCTACTGGACCTCCCGGGTCGACGCCCGGCTCAGCCGACCTGGACGATGACCTCGTTGGACTCCAGGCCGGTCTCGGAGTCGACCACCCGGAACTTGTTCTCCCCGGTCTGGCCGGTCATCACGTAGGTGCCGAAGCTCTCCCCGTCGAGGGAGACCGTGACGGGGAAGTTGTTCCAGGCGCCGTTCTCGAACCGCTGCACCTGGAGGATCGCGCCCGAGCCCTGGGTGTAGGTGCCGCTCAGGTCGATCTGCTGCATCGCCCCCACCGCACTCTGGCCAGCGGTCAGGTTGATCGCCTTCTCCGCGGGTTCCTCGGTCGGGGTCTCGGAGGGCTCCGCGTCGTCCGGGCTCGGCACGGCCGTCCCTCCGGTCGGCGTGGGGCCGTTGGGGTCCAGGGTGATCAGCGGGCCGCTGGGCTCGACCGTCTCGGAGAACTCCGGCAGCACCAGCGTCTCGCCCGACGTCGCCCGGCTGTCGGCCTGGGCGTCGCCGCCCCCGCCGATGCCCAGCACCTTGGTGCCGATCAGGACGGTGGCACCGGCCAGGAGGCCCACCACCAGGGCCACACCGGCCAGGGCGAGCAGTCCGGCGAGCACGGGACGCTCCTCGTGCGGGGGGCGGTCGCTCACGGCGCTGCTCCTGGGTCGGTGGGTCGGGCCTGGATCTGGATCTGCGTCATTCTTCCACCTCGCGGGGCGCCGGTCACATGCTTGCCGGACCGGTGTCCGTCCCGGGACCCGCGGCGACCACCTCGTGGACCTCGCCGGGCTTGGCCGTCTCGTCGCCGCAGCTGGCCCGGCGGGGCGGCCCCTGCCGGCTGAGCACCCCCACCTGCCAGGGGGAACCGTCGGCCAGCAGCCGCACCACCCCGTCCCGCTCGCCGACGACGACCACGTCGCCGAGCTCGTCGTACCCGGTCTGCTCGACCACGTGCAGCTGCGCGACCTGCGCCGCCGCGGAGACCCCGGCCCGGCCCCGGGAGAAGCCGACCGGGTGCCGCCCGGCCTGCAGCTCCTCGACCGCGAGCACCGCCGACTCCGGGTCCAGCCTGCCCAGGGTCACTGCGCTGGGCAGGGCCAGCAGGGTGGCCGAGAACCGGTGGCCGCCCAGGTGGGTGGTCTCCCAGGTCGCCTCCGGCCAGCGGGCCGACAGGGCCGCGGTGACCGGCCGGCCGAGCTCGGCGCAGCACAGGTCCCGGCGGCCGTTGGTGCAGACCAGCAGCAGCTCCCCGGCGTACGGCGTCAGGCCGGGGCTCCGGCCGGCCGCCAGGGCCGCGAGGTCGAGGTCGAGCAGGCCGGTCGCCTCGTCGAGCACGGTGGTCTCGATCTCGACGCGGTCGGGGCCGACGAGCGCGGTGAAGACCCGGATCCCCGGACCCGAGGTGCCTCCGTGCCGACGGATCAGCTGGACCCGGACGCCGTGGAGGCCGGCCAGCGCGGTCCGGACCTCCTCGGGCAGCCGGCTCTCCGCCACCGCCTTGCGGCCCCAGGCGCCGGCGTACTCGACCAGGAGGTACGCCGACTCGGTCGGCGCGGTGCCGGCGAGCGGCTCACCGACGAGCCGGCTGCTCGCGGTGCAGCGCAGGGTCTGGTCTGGGGAGGACGGCACGTCGCCGATTGTGCCCGACGGGACCACGCGAGGTTCAGGGGAGCATGCCGCGACGCCGGGCCACCGCGACCGCCTCGGTGCGCGAGGCGGCATCGAGCTTGGCGAGCATGTTGGAGACGTGCACGCTCACCGTCTTGGTCGCGATGAAGAGCTGCTTGCCGATCTCGCCGTTGCTGCGCCCCTCGGCGACGAGCCCGAGGATCTGGAGCTCGCGCGGGGTGAGCGCCTCGGCCCGGGCGGTCGGCGCCGCGGGCCGGCCGACCAGGGCGTCGAGCTCGACCAGCAGCCGGGGCGCGCCGAGCGCGCCGGCGGCGTCCCGCACCTGCTCGGCCACCGGGCGGGCAGCCTCCAGGTCGCCGTCCTGGACGAGCAGCTCGACCAGCCGCAGCCGGGTCCGGGCCAGCTCGTGCACGTGACCGAACTCGACGAACTCGCGCTCCGCGTCCCGCCACGCCTCCACCAGTGCGGAGCAGGTGGGCGGGTCGACCTGGGCGAGCCAGCGCCAGCGCAGGTGCTCGGCCTCCAGGCGCACCCGCCAGGCCCGGGTCTCGGGGCCGTAGGCCAGCTCCTCGTCGTGCAGGTAGTCCACCACCCGGTGGCCGTCGTCGAGGAGCCGGTCGACCACCGGGCGCAGCGCGTCCCGCTCCGCGGCCGACTGGCGGACCGCGGCGGTGCCGAGCACCCCGAGCGTCTGCGCAGCCAGGCGCAGCCGTGCCTGGAAGAGCTCGCGCCACATCCGGGAGAGCACCGCCACCACCCGGTCGTAGGTGGCCAGCGCGCCGTCCGCGTTGCCGGCCTGCTCGGCCAGCTCGAGCTCTGCCCCGGCCGCGTGCAGCGCGACCATCCCCTCCTCGCCCCAGTGCTCGCGGAGCCCGGCCAGCAGGTCGGCGGTGCCCGCGGTGCCGCGCGCCGCCCCGATCACGGCGCCGAACGCCCGCAGCACCGCCTCGATGATCGGCGAGGGCGCCTGGTCGGCCTGGGCGGTCGCCGGCGCCGTCTCGTCCCACCGACCGAGGACGTGCCGTGCAGCGGTGGCCATCACCAGCGCGTCGAACGAGTGCGGCGCCCACCGCAGCCCGGCCTGGACGCCGCGGGCCAGCCCGGTCTCGAAGAGCGCGATCGCCTCCTCGAGCTCGCCGCGGTCCTGGTGGAAGCGGCCGAGCGTGTAGAGCCCGCGCATCTCCGCCTTGACCGCGCCGCTCGCGCGCGCCTGGCCGATCACGGTCGCCAGGGCCTCGACGACGTCGTCGCCGAGGTGGTGCTGCTGGAGTCCGGCGAGGGTGGTGAGGATGTCGGCGCTCAGCCGGGGCATGTCCAGCCCCTGGCTCATCGCCAGCGCGGTGGTGGCGACCTCCCGCGCCTCCTCCTCGTGGCGGTGCCCCGCCAGGATCCGCGCCTGGATCGCCAGCACCCGCACCTGCTGCGCCTCGGTGCCCCCGGCGACCAGCTCGGCCGCCTCCCGGGCCAGCGCCAGCTCGTCCTCCAGCTCCTGGTCGCCCTGGTAGAGGCTGAGCGCCAGCTGGGCCAGCACCCGGGCCCGGTCGACGGCACCGGTGTCCTCGGGCAGGCCGGCGAGCGCGTCGCGCAGCAGCGCGATCCCTCGGAGGGCGTGGCCGGCCGCGCTGAGCGCGTCGGCCGCCCGCAGCACCAGGTCGACGTGGCCCACCCCCGTCTCCTCGGCCAGCGCGACCACGAGCGCGGAGTCGCTGGCCAGCTCGAGGGCCTCGAGGTAGTGCCCGGCCGCCTCGTCGGGGCCGCCCACCTGCATCGCCGCCGTGCCCGCCTCCACGCTGGCCCGCAGCGCGGTGCGCAGGTCCTGGCCGAGCCGGGCGTGCCGGGCCAGCTCCGCCGAGGTGCCGACCACCTTCCCCGAGGCCAGCACCCGCGCGTACGCCGCGTGCCGGCGTACCCGCTCGCCGGGCAGCAGGTCGTCGTAGACGGCCTCGGCCAGCAGCGCGTGCCGGAAGGAGTAGGTGTCGCCGCGACCCGCCTCGAGCACGTGCCGCTCCACGGCGGCGCGCAGCGCCTCCTCCAGGGCGCGCGGGTCGAGCCCGGAGACCGCGGCGAGCAGGTCGTGGCCGACCCGGCGCCCGGCCACCGCGGCGGTGCGCACCACCTCCTGGGTGTCGGGCTCCAGCCGGTCGAGGCGGACCAGCAGCAGGTCGGCGAGGTCGGCCGGCACCCCGCCGGTCGCCCAGGCGGCGCCCACCAGCTCCTCGACGAAGAACGCGTTGCCCTCGGCGCGGGCCACGATGTCGTCCACGTCGGCCTCGCGGAGCGGGTCGGGGTGCAGCGCCTGCACCAGCCGGCGCACGGCCGCGGCGTCCAGCGGCTCCAGCAGCATCCGGTCGACCCGGAGCCGGGACCACTCAGCCACCTGGCGGCGCAGCGGGTGCCGCCGGTGCAGGTCGTCGACCCGGTAGGAGACGACGATCGCGACGCGGCGCGCGAACGACCGGGCGAAGAGGAAGCTGAGCAGGTCGCGGGTGGACTGGTCGGCCCAGTGGGCGTCCTCCACCACGACCAGCAGGGGCTGCTCGTCCGCGGCCCGGTCGAGCAGCAGGTGCATCGCCTCGTAGAGGTCGCCGCGCTCCATCGCGCCCTCGGCTCCGGTGCCGCCGCCGGAGCGGACCCGCCGGCCCGGCTGGAGCCGGCGCAGCACCGGCCGCTCGCCGGTGGTCTCCTCGACCACCTCGGGCAGGTCGACCGACAGCCGGCCGAGCACCTCGGAGAAGGGCAGGTAGGGGAGCGTGGAGTCGGAGAGGTCGAGACAGTGCCCCGCCACCACCCGCCACCCCGCGGTCACCGCCCGGTCGCGCAGCTCGGTCAGCAGCCGGGTCTTGCCCACCCCGGCGTCCCCGCCGAGGAGGACCGCTGCGGCGGGGGCGGGATCGTCGGCCACGATGCCGAGCCGGGAGCACAGCTCCTCCAGCTCGGCCTCGCGTCCGACGAGTTCCAGGCTGCGGGCGGGCACGTCGTCCATTGTGGCCTGTGCCACCGACAGCCGTGGAACCCTCTCCGCGGTCCGGCCGCTCACGCTCAGCGCATCTCGCCGGCGCCGCGCAGCGGGCCCTGCCAGCGCCGGGTGCGCGTCCGGGCTCCGCGGCGCCGCCGTCCCCAGGCGCGGCGCACCTGCTCGGTGCGGTAGTCGGTCTCGCTGCGGATGAAGTAGTCGTCGCCGTACATGGTGTGTCCCCTTCCTCGGTGTTCTCTCGAGGACGACACTCGTCGGCTGAGGTAGGGCCGCACATCGGCGGCGTTCCCTATCCCGCCGGAGACTCGCGAGGGCCGGCTACCTCAGAGCAGGCCACCTCAGGGGTGGGGCTACCTCAGGCCGGTCAGCGCAGCAGCCGGGCGACCACGGCGTCGAGGTCGGCGCCGACGTGCTCGGCCTCCCGGGCGAGCACCCACCCGTCGACCACCACGTGGGTGACGTCGGCGGCCGTGGCGGCGAAGACGACCGTCTGCTCGTCGCCGCCGGTGCCCGCGGTCCGCACGCTGCGTGCGGTCAGCGTGACCAGGTCCGCGCGCCGGCCCACCGCGATCTGCCCGGCGTCCGGCCAGCCGAGGGCGTCGTGCCCCTCGCGGGTCGCGGCGGTGAGGAGCTCGGCGGCCGACCAGTGCCCCCGGCGGCGGGAGACCAGGCGGGCGTGCAGCTCGGCGGCCCGCATCTCCTCGAACGGGTCGATCACCGCGTGGCTGCCCGAGCCGAGGGTGAGCCGGGCGCCCGCCTCGTGCAGCCGGCGGGCCGGGCCGACGCCGTGCCCGAGGTCGCGGTCGGTGGTCGGGCACAGGGCGACCCGGGTCCCGGTGCTGCCGAGCAGCGCGACGTCCCAGTCGTCGAGGTGGGTGGCGTGCACCGCCGCGGTGCGCGGGCCGAGCAGGCCGGCGTCGGCGAGCAGCCGGGCCGCGGAGACGCCGTACCGGGCCCGGCACTCGGTGTCCTCGTCCTGGGTGGCGCACAGGTGCACCTGCAGCGCGCGGTCCTCGGCGGCGCGGGCGAAGACCGGCAGCTGGTCGCGCGGCATCGCCCGGACCGTGGGCAGCGCGGCGCCGACCCGGGCGTGCTCGGAGCCCGCGAGGGTCTTCTCCAGCGCGCCCACCCGCAGCGCCCAGCGCTCGGGGTCCGCGTCGGTGGAGCGCAGCGCCTGCGCGGGGAGCTCCTCGTCCCCGGTGCCCAGCCGGCAGGCGTCCAGCAGGGTCAGCCGGATCCCGGCGTCGGCGGCGGCCTCGGCCAGCACCACGCCCATCAGGTTCGGGTCCTCGTACGGCGTGCCACCCGCCTGGTGGTGCAGGTCGTGGAACTCCCCCACCGTGGTGAACCCGGCCGCGGCCATCTCCCGGTAGGTGGCCCGCGCGAGCTCGAACATCGAGTCGGGGTCGAGCCGCTCCACCACCTGGTCCAGCCGCCACCGCCAGGCCTGCCGGTCGCCGTGCTGGAGCCCGCGCAACGCCCGGTGCGGGACGTGGCTGTGCACGTTGGCCAGGCCCGGCACCGTCAGCCCGGCCAGCCGGGTCGCCGGGACGGCCGACACGCCGCCCGTCTCGACCCGGGAGAACCGCCCGCTCAGGACCTCGACCAGCACCTCGTCGCGGAACTCGCCGTCCACCCAGGCGCGCTCGAGCACGTACGCCGTGTCCGGGCTGACGCGGGCCGGCTCCTGGTGGGTCACGGGCACAGTCCAGCGGTCCGCGCCCCCGCGGTCAATGGACCCGACCGGGTGAACCGCACGTCAGGGTGCGCCGCGACCCTTCTCCCAGTCGTGGCTGGACTCGCTCAGCTCGTCGACGACCAGCAGGTCCTCACGGACCTGACCGGCCCGGAACGAGGCGCGCCCGACCATGTGGCTGGAGACCACGCTGGTGGCCATCTGGAGGATCACCACCAGGGCGAGCAGCCCGAGGACCGACGGCTCGCGCAGCCGGAGCCCCAGCCCCAGCACCACGAAGCCCAGGCCGATGACCTGCGGCTTGGTCGCCGCGTGCATCCGGCTCGGCAGGTCGGGCAGCCGGACCACCCCGATCGCGGCGATCAGCGCGAAGCCGGCGCCGACCAGCAGGGAGACCGCGGACAGCACGTCGAGGACCGACTCGATGCTCATGCCTGCTCATCCTCCTGCTGCTCGGCCTCGGCGGCCACGTCGTCGATCCCGCTGGCGTAGCGGGCGATCGCGATCGAGCCCACGAAGCCGACGGCGGCCACCGCGAGGATCGCGGGCAGCGCGACCGAGCTGTCCTGCTGGACCGACCAGAGCGCCATCGCGCAGACCGTCACCGACATCAGGACGTCCAGGGCCATGCTGCGGTCCAGGATGGTCGGACCCACCGTCGTGCGGAAGAGCAGCAGGCCGGCGGCCACCACCAGCATCGCCGCCGCGATCCCGATCACCACGCTCATCGCGACACCCCCCGCTCGCTCGTGCCCTGCACGACCGGGTCGATCGGCTCGAAGGCGGCCAGGAAGCGGTCCTCCACGGCGAGGGCGTCGCGGCGGAACCGCTCCGCCCCTTCCACGTCGTCCACGTCGAGCACGTGCAGGTAGAGGGTGTGGGTGGAGCGCCGCACCTCGACCACGATCGAGCCCGGGACCAGGCTCAGCATCGAGGCCACCCCGGTGAGCACGAAGTCCGAGGAGCTGCGCAGGTCGACCGCGACCACCGCGTTGCGGACCGGGCGGCGGCGCAGCACCACCGAGGAGACCTCCAGGCTGGCCCGGACCACGTCCACGACGAAGCGCAGCAGGAGCAGCAGCAGGCGCCAGGGGCGGATCCGGGACTCCAGCCGGACCGGGGGCAGGGGGAACGCCCACTGGGCGGCCACGCCCACCAGCACGCCGGAGACCACCAGCAGCGGGGTCACGTCGCCCCACAGCGCGAGCCAGACCAGGGTCAGCCACAGCAGCGCGAACGGCTGCACCGCGCGGTACCGGACGGGCCGCACGGCGCCGCTGCGGGTGGTGCGCATCTTCGGGCTCACGGCGCCTCACCCCCGAGCACGGCCGAGACGTACGGCGTGCGCGCGACCAGGTCGGCCGCGGCGCGGTCGGTGAACTCGAAGAGCGGGCCGGCCACCACCGTCAGCAGCACGGTGAGGACGACCAGGGCGGCCGCCGGGACGACCATGCTGGCCGGCGTGGAGCGGATGTCCTGCTCGGACTGGATCAGCTGGTAGAAGTCCTGGTCCGGGTCGTCGTCGTCGGCCACCCGCCGCGACTCCGAGATCGTCTGCGCGGAGAGCACGCCGGTGGAGGTGTGCACGTGGCCGCGGTGCTCGGTCCGGGGCCGGGTGTCGTGGCCGGGCAGCGGGTCCGCCCCGACCTCCTCGACCGCGGCCAGCGCCTCGTGGGCCTCCAGCGGGGTCCGCCAGAAGGCGACCGCCCAGGTCTTCGCCACGGCGTACAGGGTGAGCAGGCTGGTCAGCACGCTCGCCACCACCAGGGTCCAGGCCAGTCCGGTGCCCAGCTCCTGGGCCGCCTGCATCAGCCCGACCTTCCCGATGAAGCCGGAGAACGGCGGGATCCCGGCGAGGTTCATCGCGGGGATGAAGAAGAGCACGCCCAGCAGCGGGGCGATCCGGGCCAGCCCACCGATCCGGACCAGCGAGGTGCTGCCGGCCCGGCGTTCGACCAGGCCGACCACCAGGAAGAGCGCCGTCTGCACGGTGATGTGGTGGACGACGTAGAACATCGTCGCCGACGCCCCGGCGACCCCGGCCACGGCGACGCCGAGCACCAGGAAGCCGATGTGGCTGACCAGGGTGAAGGAGAGCATGCGCTTGATGTCGGACTGGGCGATCGCGCCCAGGATGCCGACGAGCATGGTGAACAGCGCCACCCACAGCAGCAGGTCGGTCAGCGGGCTGTGCGGGAAGAGCAGCATCTGCATCCGCAGGATCGCGTAGATGCCGACCTTGGTCAGCAGGCCCGCGAAGACGGCGGTGACCGGCGCCGGGGCGGTGGGATAGCTGTCGGGCAGCCAGAACGAGAGCGGGAAGATCGCCGCCTTGATCGCGAACGTGGTCAGCAGCAACAGCTGGAGCATCAGCGAGACGTGCGGGGGCAGGTCGGCGATCCGCTCCGCCAGGTGCGCCAGGGTGAGCGTGCCGGTGGCGGCGTACGTCGCGGCCAGCGAGATCAGGAACAGCGAGGAGGAGAGCAGCGCCACCAGGACGTAGATCGTGCCGGCCCGGATCCGCGGGCCGGTGCCGCCCAGGGTGAGCAGCACGTAGCTGGCGAAGAGCAGCATCTCGAAGCTGACGAACAGGTTGAACAGGTCGCCGGCGAGGAACGCGTTGGCCACGCCGGCCACCAGCACCAGGAAGGTCGGGTGGTAGACCGAGAGCGGCGCGGACTCCTCGTCCTCGACCATGCCCTGGCCGACCGAGTAGCCGAGGACCGCGAGGGTCACCAGCGAGCTCACCAGCACCATCAGCGCGGCCAGCCGGTCGGCGACCAGCACGATGCCGATCGTCTCGGGCCACTCGCCCATCCACATCACCTGCGGGCCGGACCGGTCGGCCTCGACCAGCAGCACCGCCGCGATCGCGGCGTTCGCCAGCAGCACCACCAGGCTCAGCCAGCGCTGGAGCCGGGGCCGGTGGGTGATCACCAGGCTGATGCCGGCGCCCAGCAGCGGCAGCAGCACCGGCAGCGGGACCAGGATGCTCGTCGTCATCGGCTCGTCCCCTCGTCGTCGTTCTCCTCGCGCCTGGCCACCTGGGCCACGTCGTCCTCGGCAGCGAGCTCGCCCTCGACGAAGTCGCTGGACTCGTCGACCTGGTCGGGGTCGTCGCTGGCGGCCGAGTAGGCCTGCGACGTGACGTCGGAGGCGGCCAGCCGGCGGATCATCGCGTCCTCCACGTCGTCCTGCACGTCGTCGTGGCCGTTGAGCTGCCAGCTGCGGTAGGCCATCGCCAGCACGAAGGCGGTGGTCGCCAGGGTGATGACGATCGCGGTGAGCACCATGGCCTGCGGGAGCGGGTCGGAGATCGCCTCGGTGACGCCGTCCTCCACGATCGGAGGCGCCGCCCCCTCGCCGCCGGCGACCAGGAAGGCCAGGCTCACGCCGTTGCCCATCAGCAGGAAGCCGACCAGCACCCGGGAGAGGCTGCGCTCGAGCAGCAGGTAGACCCCGCAGCCGATCAGCGCGGCGGAGGTGATCACCAGGGTCAGGTTCACGTCGTTCATCGGGCCCCGCTCTCGGCGGTCTCGGCGGTGCCGCCGGTCTTGGCGGTGCCCGCGGAGCCGACGGGCGCGGCGTCGGCGTCGTCCTCAGCAGCGCGCCGGTCGCGGATGATCTGCCGGTCGATCTGCGAGCCGAGCGCGCGGAGCAGGTCCAGGACCAGGCCGACCACGACCAGGTAGACCCCGATGTCGAAGAAGACCGAGGTGACCAGGTGGAGCTTGCCCAGCAGCGGCAGCGGGATGTCGATGATCGCGCTCTGCAGCACCGCGGCACCGAAGAGCAGCGGCACGACCGCGGCCAGCGCGGCGACCGCGAGGCCGCCGCCGATCAGCTTGCCCGCGTCGACGGGCGCGGCCTCGTCGAGCTCGTAGCGTCCGCCCGCGAGGTAGCGGACCACCAGCGCCAGGCCGGCCACCATGCCCGCCGCGAAGCCGCCGCCGGGGTCGTTGTGCCCGGCCAGCAGGAGGTAGAGCGAGATCATGATGACGCTGTGGAAGATCATCCGGGTGAGCACCTCGAAGATGATCGACCGGTTCTCCGGGGCCAGGGTCCTCGGCGCCGGCAGCCAGGCCCGACGGCCCGCGACCTTCGGCTCCTTGCGGACGCCCGCCGGGTAGGGGATCTCGTGGACGCGGCGGATGCCGGTGCCGCGGGTGTCGAGGAAGATCAGGCTGGCCACCCCCGTGGCGGCCGCGACCAGCACGGAGATCTCACCCAGGGTGTCCCAGGCGCGGACGTCGACCAGGATGACGTTGACGATGTTGTGGCCGCCGCCGTACTCCACGGCCAGCTCGGGCAGCGTCGCCGAGACCGGCTCGGCGGTCCGCGCCGAGGCGCTGAGCAGCAGGAACCCGGCCACCGAGATGCCGACACCCAGGCCCAGGGCCATCCGCAGGTACCGGCGACGGGTCAGCGGCCGGTCGGTGAAGTACTCCGGCAGCCGGCGCAGCGCGAGCACCGCGACCACGACCGTGAGGGTCTCGACCAGCACCTGGGTCAGCGCCAGGTCGGGGGCGCCCTGGATCAGGAAGAGCAGCGCGGTGCCGAAGCCGGTCACACCGGCCAGCAGGACCGCGCGGAGCCGGCGCCGGGAGCGGGCCGCCATCACCGCCGCGACCACGATCACCACGCCGATCGCCGGCTGCACCGGGGTCTGCCAGGGGGTGACGTCGATGTCCCCGCCCTGGATCACGGCCGAGCCGGGCACCGCGACGACGACCAGCAGGATGAGGCCGAGGTACGCCGCGGCGGAGCCGCGCTGGACCACACCGGTGACCTCGACGGCGCTGCGGTCGAGCGCGCGCATGGTCCACCGGTAGGCACGCTCGAGGGAGAGGTCGTTGCTGAAGGAGAGCTGCCAGCGCAGCACCGGCGCGCGGGCGACGAAGAGCAGGGCGCCGAGCAGCAGGGCGAGCACGGTGGCGCCGAGCGGCAGGCCGACGCCGTGCCACAGGGAGAGCTCGGCCTCGTGCACGCCGGGCGGGAAGAGGTCGGCCTGGAGACCGAGCAGCGAGGTGAGCTGGTGTCCGGCGAAGCCGAGCACCACGGTGAGCGCGGCCAGCAGCACCGGGCCGGCGGCGAAGCCGACGGGGACGGGGCGGACGGTGAGCTCCTCCTCGACCTCGCGGTTGCCGAAGGCGCCCCAGACGAACCGGGCGGAGTAGGCGACGGTGAGCACCGACCCCAGGACGACGCCGGCCAGGACCAGCCAACCGACGAACGAGGGCACCCCGGTGCCGTCGCCGTCGCGGGCGACGTCGACCAGGGCGACGAAGACGCTCTCCTTGGCGACGTACCCCAGCAGCGGCGGCACGCCGGCCATCGAGGCGGCCGCCACCGTGGCCGCGACCGCGACGACGGGCATCCGCCGGCCCAGGCCGGTGAGCCGGCGCAGGTCACGGGTGCCGGTGGTGCGGTCGACCAGGCCGACGACCAGGAAGAGGCAGGCCTTGAAGAGCGCGTGCGCCAGGAGCAGGCCGAGCCCGGCCAGGGCGGCGGCCCGGGTGCCGACGCCGAGCACCAGGATCATGAAGCCGAGCTGGCTCACGGTGCCGTAGGCGAGGAGCAGCTTGAGGTCGTGCTGGACCAGCGCCCGGATCCCGCCGAGCAGCATGGTGGCCAGGCCGAGCACCAGCAGGGTCGAGCGCCAGCCCGGCACGTCGGCGAAGGCCGGGGCGAGCAGCGCGACCAGGAAGACGCCGGCCTTGACCATCGAGGCCGCGTGCAGGTAGGCGCTGACCGGGGTCGGGGCGGCCATCGCCGCCGGCAGCCAGAAGTGGAACGGGACCAGCGCGGACTTGCTGATCGCGCCCACCAGGAGCAGCAGGACGGCCACGGTGACCGCGGTGCCGCCGGGCGGGTCGGCGAGGATCTCGCTGATCGTCATGGTGCCCGCGTGGTAGCCCAGGACGATCGCGCCGACGAGCATCGCGAGACCGCCCAGGGTGGTCACCAGGAGCGCCTGGATCGCGGCCGTCCGGCTGCTGCGGCGGGCCGGGTCGTGCCCGATCAGCAGGAACGAGAAGACGGTGGTGAGCTCCCAGAAGACGTAGGTCAGCAGGAGGTCGTCGGAGAGGACCAGGCCGAGCATGGCGGCGACGAAGGCGGTCAGCACGCCCGCGAAGCGCGGCACCCCGGCGCTGTCGTCATGGAAGTACCAGGTGCAGTAGGCCAGCACCACGGCCCCGATGCCGAGCACGATCATCGCCAGCAGCCACTGCAGGGCGCCCATCGTGAACGAGAGCCCGAGCCCGATGCTGGGCACCCAGGACCACTGCTCGCTCAGCACCTCCCCGTCCAGCACGGCCGGCCCCTGGGCGGCGACCCAGACGGTGCCGGCGAGCACGGCGGTGGCCACCGGGAGGAACGCGCGGCGCCCCCACCGGAGAACCATGAGCGGGCATGCCAACGAGAGGAAAAAGAGTCCGGCGATGAGAATCAGCAACAGGGTTGCCCGTCGGTCGTGGGATGGCGCGTGCAGTCGGGGTCCACCAGATTCTACGGAAGCGTGGTCGTCGGGCCCTAGGGTCGGGGGGTGACCACCCCCGCTCCCTCCGTGGTAGGCAAGCTCCAGGCCCTCGTCCGCATCCCCACCGTCTCGGACCGCGACCGCGACCGGGTGGACCACGAGGCCTTCGACCGGTTGCTGGTCGAGCTCGCCCGGCAGTTCCCGCGTCTGCACGCCGAGCTGGAGCTCACCCGGGTCGGCTCGCACGGCCTGCTGTTCCGCTGGGCGGGCGCCGATGACTCCCGCCCGGTGGTGCTGATGGCCCACCTCGACGTGGTCCCGGTCGAGGACGGCTGGACCCGCCCGGCGTTCGATGCCGTGGTCGCCGACGGCTTCGTGTGGGGACGCGGCACGCTCGACGACAAGGGCTGCGTGGTCGGTATCTGCGAAGCGGTCGAGACCCTGCTGGCCCGCGGCTTCACCCCGGCGCAGGACGTCTGGCTCTCCTTCGGCTGCGACGAGGAGGTGATGGGGACCAGCGCGCAGGAGGCCGTCGAGGTGCTGCGCGCCCGCGGGGTCTCCCCCTGGTTCGTCCTCGACGAGGGCGGGGCCGTCGCGCACGGCGCCTTCCCGGGGGTGAGCACCCCGATCGCGGTGATCGGGGTGACCGAGAAGGGCGTCACCTCGGTCGAGCTGCGCGCCGAGGGGCACGGCGGCCACGCGTCCACCCCCGCGCGGATGGGTCCCACCGCGCGGATCGCCCGCGCGGTGATGCGGCTGGAGCGCTCGCCGTTCCGATCGTCGCTGCCCGCGCCCACGGTCGAGCTGATGCGGCGGATGGCTCCGCACGCGCCGCCGGCCCTGCGCCCGCTGATGGCCAACGCCGCCCGGATCTCGCCGGTGCTGGCCCGGGCGCTGGTCCTGGCCGGCCCCGAGTCGGCGGCGATGACCCGCACCACCGCCGCGGTCACCACGCTGTCGGGCTCGCCGGCGCTCAACGTGATCGCTGCCACCGCCAAGGCCGGCGTCAACATCCGGATCATGGTGGGCGACTCCGTGGCCGGGGTGCTGGCGCACGTGCGCAAGGCCGTCGGCGACGAGCACGTCCACCTCGACGTGATCGAGTCCGGCGAGCCGAGCCCGATCTCCCCGTTCCGCGAGGACGCGGCCTTCTCGCTGCTCGAGGGGACGATCGGCGAGGTCTTCGCCGACGCCGTGGCGTCGCCGTACGTGATGATGGCGGCCACCGACAGCCGCCACTTCACCGCGATCTGCGAGCGGGTCTACCGGTTCGCGCCGTTCCGGATGACCAAGGCGCAGCGCGAGTCGATCCACGCCGCCGACGAGCGGATCGGCGTGGACGACCTCGCCGACGGCGTCCGCTGGTACGCCACCCTGATCGAGAGGATCCGCTGATGACGACCACCCGGCCGCCCAGGTCCCGGCCCCGACCGGCGCACTCGCTGGTCACCGTCGTCGGCTTCCTGGTCGCGGTGGAGTTCGCCAGCGGCGTGCTGCAGGGGTTCTACACCCCGATCTTCAGCCAGATCGCCGACCACCTGTCGATCACCGACGCCGACGTCAACTGGTTCGAGGCGGCCCAGCTGATCGTCTCCGCGCTCTGCGTGCCGCTGCTGGCTCGGCTGGCCGACCTGGTGGGGCACAAGAAGGTGCTGCTGATCTCCACGGCGGTCACCGCGCTCGGCTCGTGGATCCTGGTCCTCGCCCCGTCGTTCACCACCTTCCTGATCGGCTGGGCGCTCCAGGGCGCGTACGTCGTGTGGCTGCCGATCGAGGTCGCGATCATCTACCGACGTACCGCCGGGACCGGGCGCCAGGGCGTGCTCACCCGCCGCGCCGCCGGGGTGCTGGTCGGCGCCCTGGAGCTCAGCGTGATCATCGGCGCGGTGACCAGCGGCGCGCTGGTCGAGTCGTGGTCCATGCCGGCGCTGCTCTCGCTGCCGGCGATCGTGGTGACCGCCTGCCTGCTGCTGATCTGGTGGGGCATCGAGGACCTGCCCGGCACCTCGACCGGCGGGATCGACTGGCGGGGCTACGCCCTGATCACCGCCTCGCTGGGCCTGGTGATGACCGGGCTGATCGCGGTCCGTCTCGACGGGCCGGGATCGCCGGTCCCGTGGCTCTTCATCACCGCGGGGCTGCTGGTGCTGGTGCCGTTCGTGCGGCACTCGGCGAGCATCGAGGACCCGGTGGTCGACGTCCGGCTGCTCGCCACGCCGGCGCAGTGGCCGGTGCAGCTGACCGCCTTCCTGTTCGGGATGTCGGTGCTGGGCGCCCAGATCCCGTTGTCCACCTTCGCCCAGACCGAGCCGTCCGAGGTCGGCTACGGCCTGGGCGCGGAGGCGTCGTTCGTCTCCCTGCTGGTCGCCGGCTACGTCATCGCGATGGCGGTCGGCGCCTTCACGCTGCCGCTGACCTCGCGCTGGTTCGGGGCCCGGGGCGCGCTGATCCTCGGCTGCCTGCTGGTGGCGCTCGGCTACGGCCTCTTCCTCCCGTTCCACGACAGCACCGCCCAGACCCTGGCCAACATGATGGTCGCCGGGATCGGCTCGGGTGCCCTGGTCGCCGCGCTCCCTGCCGCGGCCGCCTCGGCGGCCCCGCCGGAGCGGACCGGCTTCGCCACCGGGATGACCAACGCGATCAAGACCGTCGGCGGCGCCATCGCCTCCTCGATCTTCGCCATCGCGCTGGCCTCGACCGGCTCGCTGGGAGAGCCGGACGCCGGCCACGCGCCGCTGTCGGGCTACCTCACCGTGTGGGCGGTCTGCTCGGTCTCCGCCCTGGTCGCGGCCGCCTGCCTGCTGCTGGCGCCCAAGCACGTCTTCGAGCGGGCCGACGAGGTCGAGGACGTGCTCCCGGCGGTGTGACCCCGGCGGGTACCGTCGACGGCGATGGCCGAGCAGAGCCCCGATCGCAGACCTCGCGAGCCGGAGCGCGACCAGCGCACCGGTGACTCGGCAGCGGCTGCCCGGATCCGGCACCAGACCCACTGGGTCGAGCAGCAGGTGCAACGCGCGATGGAGCGTGGCGACTTCGACGACCTGCCCGGCTACGGCAAGCCGATCGAGGGGCTGGGCACCGAGCACGACCCCGACTGGTGGCTGAAGAAGCTCGTCGAGCGCGAGCAGGTCACCGGGGTCCTCCCGCCGGCCCTGCAGCTGCGCAAGGACGATGCCGCCCTCGACGGGCGGCTCGACCGGATCGCCGACGAGAAGCAGGTGCGCGCGGAGGTCGAGGAGTTCAACGCCGCGGTCCGCAAGGCGATCTACACCCCGCCCGTGGGCAACCAGCCCGCGCCGCCGGTGATCACGTCGCGACGCGACGTGGAGACCGAGGTGGAGCGCTGGCGCGAGCGTCGTACGGCCCGGGTCGAGGCCCAGCGCGCGGCGCTGGCCGCGCGGGCGGAGCAGGAGCGCCGGGAACGCGAGGAGTCCGCGGGCAGCCGCCGGTCTCCCCTGCGCTGGTTCCGCGGCCACCCCGGCAAGGAGCACTGACGTCCCACCGTGCGCTCCGCCATACCGGCGCGCCCGAGCCCGCTGTTATGTTCCCGCGCATGCGCTCAGCCAAGGACTTCTTCGCCCCCCTCGCCGTCGGCGCCCCCGCGCCGGTGCGCGAGATCCCGGCCCGGCCCAGCCGCGCCATCCACTTCTTCGACCCCGGCAACCCCAAGATGGCGGCCAAGGTCCCGGACATGGTCGGCACCGTCGACGTGCTGCTGGGCAACCTCGAGGACGCGGTCAAGGCCGAGAACAAGGAGGTCTCCCGCGAGGGCCTGGTCAAGATCGGCCAGTCCGTCGACTTCGGGCCGACCCAGTTCTGGACCCGGATCAACTCCCTGGACAGCCCCTGGGTGCTCGACGACCTCACCACCCTGGTGCCGGCGATCGGCGACAAGCTCGACGTGATCATGGTGCCGAAGGTGCAGGGCGCCGAGGACATCCACTACGTCGACCGGCTGCTCGCCCAGCTCGAGGCGAAGGCCGGCATCAAGAAGCCGATCCTGATCCACGCGATCCTCGAGACCGCGCGCGGCGTGGCCAACATCGAGGAGATCTGCGCGGCCTCCCCGCGGATGCAGGGGCTCTCCCTCGGCCCGGCCGACCTGGCCGCCGACAGGCGGATGAAGACCACCCGGGTGGGCGGCGGCCACCCGGGCTACCTGGTCCGCGCGGACGCGCCGAAGAACGACGCCGGCGAGACGCAGTACGACGCCGACCGGACGAAGTACCAGCAGGACCTGTGGCACTACACGATCGCCCGGATGGTCGACGCGTGCGCGATGCACGGGATCTACCCCTACTACGGCCCGTTCGGCGACATCAAGGACACCGTCGCCTGCGAGGACCAGTTCCGCAACGCCTTCCTGCTCGGCTGCGTCGGCGCGTGGTCGCTGCACCCGGTGCAGATCAAGATCGCCAACCGGGTCTTCTCCCCCAGCGTCGAGGACGTCGCGCACGCGCGGCGGGTGATCGCGGCGATGGGCGACGGCACCGGCGCGGTGATGATCGACGGCAAGATGGAGGACGACGCCTCGGTCAAGCAGTGCCAGGTCATGGTGCGGCTGGCCGAGGAGCTGGCCGCCATCGACCCCGACCTGAAGAAGCAGTACGACGCGATCGAGATCGAGGCCTGAGATGAGCGAGTCCACCCAGCAGTTCACCCCCCTGCGCTCCGTCCTCTACATGCCCAGCTCCAACGAGCGGGCGCTGGAGAAGGCGAAGTCGATCCCGTGTGACGGCCTGATCCTCGACCTCGAGGACGCCGTCGCACCCGAGGCCAAGCCGGCGGCGCGCGAGGCCGCCTGCGCCGCGGTCGCCTCCGGCGAGTACGGCCGCCGTACCGTGACCATCCGGGTCAACGGGATCGGCACCGAGTGGCACGACGCCGACATCGCCGCGGCCAGCAAGGCCGGACCGGCGGCGATCGTGGTACCCAAGGTGAACAGCGCCGCCGAGGTCGAGCAGCTCGTCGCCGCGATGGAGGCCGCCGGCGCGCCGGCGCACACCAAGCTGTGGGCGATGATCGAGACCCCGGTCGCGATCCTCGACTGCCTGGCCATCGCCCGGGCCTCGGAGCGGCTCACCGCGTTCGTGCTCGGCACCAACGACCTGGTCAAGGAGCTGTACGCCGAGCACGTGCCCGGCCGCGCCCCGATCCTGCCGAGCCTGCACACCGCCCTGCTGGCCGGCCGCGCCGCCGGCATCGCGGTGATCGACGGCGTCTACAACAACGTCAAGGACGCCGAGGGGTTCCTCGCCGAGTGCGAGCAGGGCCGCCAGATGGGCTTCGACGGCAAGACGCTGATCCACCCGGGTCAGGTGGAGGGCGCCAACGAGGCGTTCGCCCCCTCGGAGCAGGCGGTGGCGGACGCCCGCGGCCTGATCCAGGCGTGGGAGGACGGCAAGGGCACCGGCGTCGTCACCTACAACGGCCGGATGGTGGAGAACCTCCACGTCGAGTCGGCCCGCCGCACGCTCAGCATCGCCGAGTCGATCGCCGCCCTCCAGGGCTGAGCCGCAGCGACACCGACTCAGGAGCCCCGGGTCACCGCCGGGTCAGCCACCGCTGGCCGCCCCGGTGGGACCGGGGCTCCTTCGGCTTCTCGGTCGCGCGCCTGCCGCCCTGCGGCGCCCGCTGGCTGGGCACGTTGAAGGCTGCCTCCTGCGCGGACTCCTCCCGGTCGGCGGAGAAGCGGTGGATGGTCGCCAGGGCCTGTGCCTCCACCTCGGGACCGGCCAGCGGTGAGCCGGCCTCGTCATCGTCCTGGTCGAGCACCCAGCGGGTGCGCAGGGCGACGCCGGCGAGCAGGGCCACCACGCCCAGCCCGTAGAGCCCCCACGGCGCCACCGTGGCGCTCTCCTGGAGGGCGGTCTCGTCGTCCCCGACCCGCACCACCCCGCGGACGATGTGCTCGCCCTGGGCGAACGCGCCCCACTGCACGGGCACCTCGAGCGTGGTGGAGTCTCCCGGGGCGATCTCCCCCACCTCGGGGACGACCACCGCGGTGGCCGGCCCGTCCCCGTCGCGCCACTCCAGCTGGACGGTCGGGGTGACCGGCAGCTCGCCGCCGTTGCGCAGGGTGACAGCGAACGTGGGCTCGGGTGCCGCACCGAACCAGCTCATCAGCGAGCTCGTCCCGACCAGGCCGGTCGACTGGACGAACACCCTCGTGTCGTCCTCGGCCGCGACCGCGACCGCGCCGAGCAGCGCGGGCGCGGACAGCGCCGCGGTGGTCGCCACCAAGGCGGCACGCACGTGTCTCACAGACTTCTCCCTCGTCTCCCCGGGCGGAGGCTCGCAGCGATTCGTCGAGCCCGTCAACAGGCTGGGCGCCCACTTCAACGGAGGCACCCCCCAGTTACCGAGTTTCGGGTAGAGGGGGTGTGGCGCGGAGCGAGCGGGGGTCTCGCCCCGCGCCACGTCGGGGGCGGCCTCACGACAGGGGACGTGAAGGCCGTGCGGTGCCTGACATGCGTTCCTCCCTGGTGCCGGAGCGTCTCGGACGCCCGGGCCCGCTCCCGGCAGGAAACATGGCAGCGAAGTCGTTCACGCGTCAACAGGACTGAGGCGCAACTTACCCAAAGGGAGGTAGTACCCCCCGCACGACGGTCATCGCTGAGACGGGAGGACCTGAAGGCCTTCAGCACCAGGGCAGAAAGAACTTCTGAAATCGGGACGTTTGCCCCTTCGAAGGCCGGGTACAGCGGTGTCACCTGCGGCCGTAACCCGGCCGCCCAACCCAAGGAGGAACAGATATGGTCGTCCTCGGCCTGATTCTGCTCATCGTCGGCCTCGTGGCCAACATTTCGATCCTGACCACCATTGGAGCGATTCTCCTCGTGGTCGGCCTGATCCTGAACTTCGTCCCGATCGGCGGCAACGCCCGTCGGGTCTGGTAGCCAAGGACCGCTGACCTCCTGGTCACGGATTGACACGAGAAGCCCCCGCGTACGCCGCGGGGGCTTCTCGGCGTCCTGAGGAGGGTGGCGGACGAGGTGATGTGACCAGCTTCGGGTGCGGTTGGTTGACATGGAGTCCACGCCTCGTGGGTACCGCCCGGGACATGGACACCCAAGAGATCGTCTGGCTGGTCGTCGCCGTCGTCGTGCTGCTCGCGCTCGTCGGGCTGGCCGTCTGGCTGATGAACAAGAAGAAGCACGAGCGGGCCGAGGCCGAGCGGGCCGAGCGCGCTCACAAGGCCGCCGAGCTCCGGCAGGAGGCGGACCAGCACGCCCAGGTCCTGCCCGACGCCGAGCTGCGGGCCAAGGAGGAGGAGGTCCGTGCCGAGCGGCTGCGGCGCGAGGCCGCCCAGGCCGACGAGCGCGCGAAGGAGGCGCAGGTCGGCTACCAGCAGCAGGCCGCCCTGCACGAGGACCGGCTCCGCGAGGCCGACCGGCTCGACCCGGGCCACTCCGCCACGACCGGCACCGACACCGTGAACGGCACCGCGGTCGACTCCACGCCCGACGCCACGCCGGATGCCTACGAGCAGGGCTACCAGGACGGCCGGCGCGAGGAGACCCCGGGCACGAACCCGGACGAGTCCGCCGGCGGCAACCACCGCGCCTGACGCGTACCGCACGTCCCGGCCCTCGCAGTCCGAGGGCCGGGACGTCGGTGTCTCAGCAGCGGCCCCTCAGCAGCGGCCCCAGTGGCCGCGTCGGGAGCTCTTGGCCACCTTCTGCACCTTCTTGTACGCCTTCTTCCGGGTGAAGGTCCCCTTGGCCACCCGCAGCTGGCCGCGGCGTACGAGCTGCTTGCCCAGGTCCTTGCGCTTGACCATCACGTAGCGGCCCGGCACCCGCTTGTCGACCTTCGTCCGGCGGTCCCGCACCAGCGTCACCGTGCGACCCGGCCGCAGCTGCTTGGCCATCACCCGGCGCGCAGCCGGGCGGCAGGCGGCACGCGGCTGGCGCACCCCCATCAGGCGGACCACCGCCGTGCTGCCGTCGCGCAGCCGCACCCGGACCCGGTCCACCCGTCCCTTCGAGCCCTGACCGCCGGACAGCACCGTGGCCTGGACCCGCGCCGGCTCCAGGCCGGGGCTCAGGGTGCCGGAAGCAGGATTCTCAGGATCGCTCGGGGGCGCCGGGGAGGTCGGGGGCGCGGGGTCCACCGGCCGGTCCGGGCCGTAGACCTCGAGGTCGAAGAGCGAGATCCCGTAGCGGGTCGCCCGCTTCTCCGCCGTGAGCCGCACGTAGCGGGCCGGGGTCGCCTCGAAGCTCGCGGTGTCGTGCCCGCCGTCGCTGTTGATCGTCGTCCAGACCGGCCGCCAGGCCTCGCCGTCGTCGGAGACCTCCAGCCGGTACCCCTGCGGATAGGCCTTCTCCCAGTTCAGCGCCACCCGGTCGACCCAGCGCCGCTGCCCGAGGTCGACCTGGATCCAGGCGCCGTCCGCCCACTCCCCGCTCGCCCAGCGGGTCGAGCTGTCGTGGTCCACGGCGTACGACGGGGCGAAGCGGTGCTCGGTGCCGGAGGCCTGCACGGCCTGGCCGCGCGCCAGGTCGGTGCCGAACAGGGTCTCGTAGACCAGCCTCGCGGTGGCGTCCATGCCGGAGGCGAACGGGTGGTACTCCATCGCCTTCAGCACGTCGATCCACTTGCCCTGCACCCAGGCGTCCTCGCCGGCGCAGGCGTCGTGCCCGCGGGAGGGGCCGTAGGTGTCGACGAACCGCGCGCCGCGCTCGGCTGCCGCCTCGGCGAGCGCGGTGTTGAGCTGGCGCTGCAGGCCGTCGGCCCACAGCATGTCCTGCCGGGTCATCGGCACGGCGCCGTTGGTGCACGAGCCGTTCTCCGGCATCAGCCTCAGGTAGCCGACCACCGCGACGGTGGCGTACGGGGAGCGGGCCCGGATGCCGTCGAGCACGCCGAGCACGTCGCTCTTGGTCTGCGCGATCTTGGCGGCCATCGTGTCGACGCCGTCCTGGGTGAACTCGTCGCGGCACGGAGCACCGTCGGGGTCCGTCGGGGCCACCTCGGGGCAGCGCGAGATCAGCGTGCCGAACAGGCCGCCGTCGTTGCCGCCGATGCCCAGGGTGACCAGGTCGGTGTCGGGTCGCAGCGCCTCGAACTGCGGGCGTGCGGTGCCGAGGATGCCGGCCTGCGGGTTGGCCATGTGCTCGGTCCGGGCCGAGGAGCAGGAGACGTCGGTCAGGTCGAGCCCGAGCCGGTCGGCCAGCATCCGCGGGTAGTTGGTGGTCGACCTGGCGCACGGAGCGAGCGCGGTCGGCGGGATCAGCGGACCCGCGGTGAACGAGTCGCCGAGGGCGACGTAGGAGTCGAACGGCTCGGTCGGCACCTCCGCGGCCTGCGCGGCGGTGGGGGCGGAGACGACGGCCGCGAGGGAGCCGACGAGGCCGAGCGCCAGGGTGGCGCCGAGCCGGGAGCGGAGGGATGGAGGGGCAGAGCGTGGCGGAGCTGGGCGTCGCAAGACAGGGGCCTTCCCGAGAAGAGCGAGCCGAGAGGCCGGGATGTGACACCTCGGCACCGACTGTCACGCCGGCGTCAGCACCGTAAGCGAGGTGGGACGTGGATCACCACCTGGTCCAGACCACGGGACACGGGACGCAGACCGCAGGAGGGCGTGGCAGGCCACACTGTGCCCATGCGCTCCCGTGCCTCCCGCCTCCGGCCTGTCGTGGGCGCCCTCCTGACGACCGCCGTGCTGGTCACCGGCGCGGTCACCGCGGGCTCCTCCGTCGCCGCGGCGGCGCCCCGACCCGACGGCACCCGGCTCTCGTTCGCCTTCGACACCGGCCCCGCCCTGCGCCACGGCGACGAGGTCCGCGGTGATCCCCGGCGCAGCTCCGGGACCGTGCGCACCGACGGACCGGCGCTGAAGCGGGCCAAGGGCGTCAGCGGCCGGGCGCTGCGCTTCCCCTGCCTGAGCTGCGGCCGGGCGATCATCGAGGTGCCCGACCGCAGCTCGCTGGACCCGCGGCTGGACGCCTTCTCCTTCGGGGCGGCCGTGCGGTTCTCCGCCCGGCAGGCGGCGGGCTCGATGAACGTCGTCCAGAAGGGCTGGCACGACGAGCCCGGCGGGCAGTACAAGCTCCAGGTCGACGCCGGGGTGCCCGGCTGCGTGGTCCACGGCTCCGCCGCTCGGGTGGTCGTGCTCGGCCCCGCGTCGGTCGCGGACGGCGCCTGGCACACGCTGGCCTGCCGGCGCGCCGGCGCCGAGGTCAGCCTGCTGGTGGACGGCGCCGTGGTGGCCACGACCCCGGCCGAGAGCGGTCACCTCGCCAACGCGGCCCCCGTCTGGGTCGGCGGCAAGGAGATCGGCACCGGCGACCCCGACCAGTTCCGGGGACGGATGGACGACGTCTTCGTCCGGATCCTGCGGTAACCCGTGGGCCGCGGCAGCGACACCCCGCGGTTCGTGGTGCAGCGGCACCGGGCCAGCCGGCTCCACTACGACCTGCGCTTCGAGATCGGCGGGGTGCTGGTCAGCTGGGCCGTCCCGAAGGGTCCGACGCTCGACCCGGACGCCCGCCGGCTCGCCGTGCACGTCGAGGACCACCCGTTGGAGTACCTGTTCTTCGAGGGAGTCATCCCGTCGAAGGAGTACGGCGGCGGTGACGTGATCGTCTGGGACACCGGCACCTGGGAGCCGGTGCACACCGACGATCCCGGGGCCACCGTCGAGGCCGGCGAGCTGCACGTCGAGGTGCGAGGCGAGAAGCTGCGCGGCCGGCTCGTGCTGGTCCGGCGCGGCGGGAAGGACGCCACCCAGTGGATGCTGCTGCACAAGCACGACGAGCACGCCGTCGTCGGCTGGGACCCCGAGGACCATCCCCGCTCGACGCTCAGCGGCCGCACCAACGACGAGGTCCTGGCCGACCCCGACCGGCTCTGGCACTCGGGGCTCCCCGCGTCCGAGGCTGCGGAGTCGCTGGTCCCCGAGGCGCTGCCCGAGGAGGCGATCGACGCGCTCGCTGACCTGGTTTCCGGGGGCACCTGGGAGGTCTTCGGCCGACGGCTCAAGGTGACCAACCTGGACAAGGTGCTCTTCCCCGGCGACCCGCCGGTGACCAAGCGCGAGCTGCTGGCCTACGCGGCCCGGATCGCTCCGGTCTCCCTGCCCTACCTGCGCGGGCGGCCGGTCAACCTGCACCGCTACCCCAGCGGCGCCGGGACGAAGGGGTTCTGGCACAAGCAGCGGCCCGACCACGCGCCCGACTGGCTGGGCTCCTGGGACAACCCGGACGCCGACGAGGGCGAGACCAGCACGTACGTCGTCGCCGACGAGCCCGCCGCGCTCGTCTGGCTCGCCAACTTCGGCGCCCTGGAGTGGCATCCGTGGACGTCGACGACCGGGGCGCCGCACGAGCCGTCGTACGCACTCTTCGACCTCGACCCGGGCGAGCGCACCTCCTGGGAGGAGCTGCTGGTGCTGGCCCGGCTGCACCGCACCGCGCTCGACCATCTCGGGGTGGTGTCGCGGGCGAAGGTCACCGGACGCCGGGGCATCCAGATCTGGGTGCCGGTGGTCGGCGGCTACACCTTCGAGCAGACCCGGGCCTGGGTCGAGGGCGTCTCGCGCACGGTCGGCCAGGTGGTGCCGGAGCTGGTCAGCTGGCGGTGGGAGGTCAAGGCGCGCGGCGGGCTCGCGCGCCTCGACTACACCCAGAACGCCGTCAACAAGACCCTGGTCGCGCCCTACTCACCGCGGCCCGCCGCGGGCGCACCGGTCTCGGTGCCGATCGAGTGGGACGAGCTCGAGGACCCCGACCTGCGGCCGGACCGCTGGACCGTCCGCACGGTGCTGGACCGGCTGGAGTCGCTCGGCGACCCGTTCCGCGCCCTGATCGGCGCCGCCCAGGAGCTGCCGGAGCTTCAGTAGACCATCCGGCTGCGGGTGACGGCCTCGTAGTACTGCGTCGACTCCCGCTTCCACAGCAGCACCAGGATCACGACCGCCAGGGCCACGGTCAGCAGGTTGAAGATCGTGGAGACGGCGGTGCTGCCGGGCTGGCCCAGCGAGAGCAGGGTGATCAGCACGTTGAGCACACCCAGGACGGTGGCGACCACGCGGGCCCACGACCGGCCCTGGCCGTTCTTCCACGCCATCCAGACCCAGAGCAGGACGCCGAGCAGGCCGATCACGAAGATCATCGCCAGCGAGGTCGTGTACGCCACGTCGATGGTCGACTGGGAGACGTTCGGGTCGGCGTCGCGCATCGACTCGGTGATGTCGTCCTTGAGGCCGCCCAGGGTGACCAGCCCGAGGACCAGGGAGAGCAGCGACAGGCCGGCGCCGACGTACATCAGCTTCACCGCGTTGTCGATGCTGCTGGGCCGCACCGGTGCGGGGGCGCCGCCGCCGTACGGCTGCTTCGGGTCGTTCGGGTACGAGGGGTACTGCGGGTAGTCAGACATGGGGAAGAGCCTCCCACGTCCCGACCGCGGTCCGCATCAGCCGTTCAGCCTGCGCTCACGCGGACGGGGCGTCCTCCCGGTCGGAGCGCCGGGTGGGGCAGTCCGGGTTGGTGCAGACCCGGTCGTCGACCGTGCTGTCCGGCTCGTTGCGGACGGTCCGGGTGTGCTCGCGCACGCGCACCTCGGCGCCGCAGACCCGGCACGGCTGGTGATCGAAGTACATGGCGCCTCCTATGTGGTGAGCAACTGCACCCCGGTTCGGGGGACCACTCAAGTTACCGGACGGTAGGCTGTCGCAGCAGGACTGTGCCTGACGCTCGTGGTAGGTCACGACATAGGCTCCGCCCTGACGTGCCGCTGCAGGGCGCACGTGCACACAGCCACGAGGAGCTCTCCTTCCATGTTGCAGACCATCGCGATCGTCGTGTCGTTCGCCCTGACCCTCGCGGCCCTCGCGATGCTGGTCCCGGCGGTACGGAAGATGCTGGGCGTGATCCGGTTGGGTCAATCCGCCCCCGGCCGTTCCGGCAACCCCGCCGGCCGGACGGTCACCATGCTCAAGGAGACGTTCCTCCACACGCGGATGCTCCAGTGGACCTGGGTCGGCATCATGCACTGGTTCGTCTTCGCGGCGTTCCTGTTCCTGTCCACCGCGGTGCTCGCGGCGTACTTCCAGCTCTTCAAGCCGGACTTCGCCTGGCCGGTCGTCGGCCACTGGTACCCGTACGAGTGGTTCAGCGAGCTGATCGGCCTGCTGAGCACCATCGGCGTCGTCTGGCTGATCATCTACCGCCAGAAGCACCACCCGCGCACCGAGGGCCGCAAGAGCCGCTTCTTCGGCTCCACCATGTGGCAGGCGTACTTCGTGGAGTTCCTGGCGCTCTTCGAGGGCTCCGCGATCCTCTTCGTCCGCGCCGCCGAGTGGAAGCTCGACGAGGAGGCAGGCCGCGCGCACTACCCGATCTCCTCGTGGATGGGCGACGTCCTCTACCCGACGTCGAACCTGGGGACGATCGAGAACATCATCTTCTTCATCGCGATGTTCAAGATCGCGCTGGCGATGGTCTGGCTGATGGTGATCGCCCGCAACATCACCATGGGCGTGGCCTGGCACCGGTTCACCGCCTGGGTGAACATCTGGTTCAAGCGCGAGGACGACGGCAGCGTCGCGCTCGGCGCGATGAAGCCGCTGACGTCGGACGGCAAGGTGATCACCCTCGACGACATCGACGACCTGGACGAGGACTCCGCGCTGGGTGTCGGCAAGCTCGAGGACTTCTCCTGGAAGGGCATCCTCGACTTCACCACCTGCACCGAGTGCGGCCGCTGCCAGTCGCAGTGCCCCGCCTGGAACACCGAGAAGCCGCTCTCCCCCAAGCTGCTGGTCCTCGGCCTGCGCGACCACGCCTACGCCAAGGCCGCCGACACCGAGTCGCACCGGGACCGGGCGCTGGTCGGCAGCGGCTCCAAGGGTGACTCCGCCGGCGCCGGCACCGACGTCCTGGACTACTTCTACAACCCCGCCGACGGCGACTTCGTCATCGACGAGGACGTCCTGTGGTCCTGCACCTCGTGCGGCGCCTGCGTCCAGCAGTGCCCGGTCGACATCGAGCACGTCGACCACATCATGGACATGCGGCGCTACCAGCTGCTGGTGGAGGCCAACTTCCCGGCCGAGCTCAACCAGCTCTTCAAGGGCCTGGAGAACAAGGGCAACCCCTGGAACATGTCGCCGAACGCGCGCATGGACTGGGCCAAGGACCTGCCCTTCGACGTCCAGGTGGTCGGCGAGACCATCGAGTCGCTCGACGAGGTCGACTGGCTGTTCTGGGTCGGCTGCGCCGGCGCCTACGAGGACCGCGCCAAGAAGACCACCCGCGCGGTCGCCGAGCTGCTCGACATCGCCGGCGTGAGCTTCGGCGTGCTGGGCAACGGCGAGACCTGCTCCGGCGACCCGGCCCGTCGCGCCGGCAACGAGTTCGTCTTCCAGGGCCTGGCCCAGCAGAACGTGGAGACCTTCAAGGAGTACAAGGTCAAGAAGGTCGTCTCGACCTGTGCGCACTGCTTCAACACCCTGAAGAACGAGTACAAGGACTTCGGCATCGAGCTCGAGGTCGTCCACCACACCCAGCTGCTCAACCGCCTGGTGCGCGAGGGCAAGCTGACTCCGGTCAAGGACGGCGCGGGCGCGGCGAAGCGCTCGATCACCTACCACGACCCGTGCTACCTGGGTCGCCACAACAAGGTCTACGAGCCGCCGCGCGAGCTGCTGCAGATCCTGCCCGGCGCCGAGTACGTCGAGATGGAGCGCAGCAACGAGCGGTCCTTCTGCTGCGGCGCCGGTGGCGCCCGGATGTGGATGGAGGAGAACCTCGGCGAGCGGATCAACGTCAACCGCACGCAGGAGGCCGTCTCCACCGGGGCCGACCAGATCGCGGTCGGCTGCCCCTTCTGCCGGGTGATGCTGGCCGACGGCCTGACCTCCGAGCAGGCCAAGGGCAACGCCCGCGAGGAGGTCGAGGTCCTCGACGTCGCGCAGATGCTGCTGGCCTCGGTCAAGGGCGAGCAGGCGACCAAGGCCGCCCCCGGCTCCTCGAAGAAGGCCGCGACCGTGGGCGCCTCGGCGAAGGCCGGGACCGGTGCGGGCGACGTCGCGACCAAGGACGAGCCCGAGGCCGGTGACGTCACCCAGACCGAGGAGACCGTCACCGAGACCGCCGACGTGGGCCCGCTGGCCAAGGCCAGCGGCGGGTCGTCGCTCTTCGACACCCCGGCGTCGGACGAGAAGCCTGCCGCCAAGCAGCAGTCGGGTGGCTCGCTCTTCGACACTCCCACGCCCGAGGAGAAGCCCGCCGAGAAGCCCGGCGCCAAGCAGGAGACGGGTGGGTCGCTCTTCGACACCCCCGCGCCCGCCGAGCAGCCGGCGGAGAAGCCCGCCGCCAAGCAGGAGGCGGGCGGGTCGCTCTTCGACCTGGCAGCTCCGGCGGAGAAGGCCGAGCCGGAGGCGAAGGCCGAGCCCAAGGCCGAGTCCAAGCCTGAGGCGAAGCCCGCGGCAGACCTCGGCTCGGGCGGGTCGCTCTTCGACCTCGCCGCGCCGGCGGAGCCGAAGACCGAGTCGAAGCCTGAGGCGAAGGCCGAGCCCAAGGCCGAGTCCAAGCCTGAGGCGAAGCCCGCGGCAGACCTCGGCTCGGGCGGGTCGCTCTTCGACCTCGCCGCGCCGGCGGAGCCGAAGACCGAGTCGAAGCCTGAGGCGAAGGCCGAGTCGGCCGAGGCCAAGGCAGAGCCGAAGGCCGCGCCCGCCGAGACGAAGCCCGAAGCCGAGACTGAGCCCGAGGCGGAGCCCGCTCCGGCCGAGGCAGCTCCCCAGCCGAAGGCTGCCGCGCCCGCGGCACCGCCGGCGCAGTCGATCCCGGAGGGCGGTTCGCTCTTCGACATCGTCGCCCCGGAGCCGGCCGCGGCTGCTCCCGCCGCCACGTCGTCGCCCTCCCCGGTGGACGAGCAGGTGGACGAGCAGGTGGAGCAGCCCGAGGAGCAGGTGGAGGAGCCCGAGGAGCAGGTCGAGGAGCCGCAGGCGAGCGAGTCGGAGACGACCGCGCCGTCCGTAGCCCCCGACGGCGCCGCGCTCAGCCAGGCCGCCACCGAGGCCGCGTCCGACGCCGACACCGAGGCCAAGGCCGAGGCCGAGGCGACTCCGGCCGAGGAGCCCCAGACCGAGGAGCAGGCCGAGGAGCCGAAGTCCGACCCGAAGCCGGCGGCCAACGGCAAGGCGCACTCGCCGAAGACCGACGTCGACATCCACGGATCGGGCTCGCTCTTCGATCTCTGAGCCGACAGGCACTGCCAGGACGGCCGCACCCTCCAGGGGGTGCGGCCGTTCCGCATTTCCGGACCGACACCTGCGAGACGTCATCACCCCTTGACCGTGACGTCACGGTGACGTCATAGTGGTGCTCATGGACATCACGCCGTACGTCGACCACCTCCGCCGGGATCTCGTCTCGGCCGCCGAGGCCGGCGGGGACGAGCTGAAGTCGGCGGCCGAGCGCCTCGCCTTCGCGCTCGACCCGGCCGCGCGGCTGGCGCTGATGGAGGCGATCAGCCAGGCCGCCGCGGAGATCACCACCGAGATGGCCTCGGGCAGCGTGGACGTCCGGCTCAACGGCCGCGAGCTCGACTTCGTGGTCGAGGTCGCTCCTCCGGTCCAGGCGGCCGCCGCCACGACCCGCCCGCCGGAGCCGGAGGACCCCGACGAGGGTCTGGCCCGGGTCACCCTGCGGATCCCGGAGTCGCTGAAGGCGAAGGCCGAGGAGAAGGCGGCCGAGTCCGGCCAGAGCCTCAACACCTGGCTGGTCACCCTCGTCCGGCACGCCACCAACGACAACGCGATCAACATCGACATCGACCTGTCCAGCATCCCGTTCCTCGGCGGCCACGATCCCTTCGGTCGGCCCGCCCGGCAGGCCCGCGGCAGCCAGCGCATGACCGGCTGGGTCTGACCCGCTCGTCCCACCACTCCCCCGGTCCCACACACCCTGGAGACGTCATGGAGCAGAGCTTCACCACCCCCGACCCGATCCACCTCAACGTGGAGGTCGACCGCGGCACCGTCACCCTCGACGCCACCGACGCCGCCCGTGACCGGGGCGAGACTCTCGTCTCCGTGCAGGGACGTCAGGCCGACGCCGTGGAGGTCACCCAGGACGACGGCGTCGTCTCGGTGACCGCCCCGCGTCCCCGGATCGGCTTCCTGTCCGGCACGGAGCAGAGCGTCCACGTGCACGTCGAGCTGCCCACCGGCAGCGTCGCGGTGGTCCGCGCGGGCAGCGCGGGAACCACCGTCACCGGCGCGCTGGCCACCCTGGCGGTGAAGAGCGGGTCGGGGAGCCTCACCGTGGCCCGGCTGGCCGGGCAGGGACTCGTGCAGACCGGCTCGGGCGACGTCGCCATCGACGTGGTCGCCGGCGAGCTCCAGGTCACCAGCGGGTCCGGCGACGTCTCGCTCGGCCTGGTCGAGGCAGCAACGACCGTCTCGACCGGCTCGGGCGACATCCGGGTGGAGACGCTCGAGGCCGACCTGTCGGTCAAGACCGGCTCCGGCGACCTCGACGTCGTCCGCTCCCGGGCCGACGTCGCGATGACCACGGGCAGCGGGGACACCAGGCTGCGGACCGTGCACCGCGGCCGGGTCGGCGTACGAGGCGCCTCGGGCGACGTGCACCTGTCGATCCCCCGCGGAGTGCCGGTGTGGACCGACGTCACCACCGCGAGCGGCGGCATCCGCTCCAGCCTCTCCCCCGTGGGCGAGCCCGCCGACGGCCAGGACCACGTCGAGCTCCGGATGAAGACCTCGTCCGGCGACATCGTGCTCACCGAGCTCTGATCACACCCAGGAGAACGTCATGGACTACACCCCCGCCGACATCGAGATGATCGTGCACAACCGGCTGCCGGGGCGCACCCGTCAGCACCCCAAGCCGCAGCCCGTACGCCGTCGCGCCCAGCTCGCCAAGCAGCTGCGGCGGGTCGCCGACCGGCTCGACACCTGATGGCCCCTGACCAGGCCCGCGCCCTGCTCGAGGAGGAACGGCGTACGACGCTGGCGCGGCTCGGCATGCTGACCGACGACTTCAAGGCGATCGTCGCCGCCTCGCTGGACACCAACGCCGACGACGAGCACGACCCGGAGGGCGCCACGATCGCCTTCGAGCGCTCCCAGGTCGACGCCCTGGTCACCCAGACCCGGCGCCGGCTGGCGGAGATCGACGACGCCCTGGCGCGGGTCGACTCGGGGAGCTACGGCACCTGCGAGGTGTGCGGCCGGCCGATCCCCGACGAGCGGCTCGAGGCGCGCCCCACCGCCACGACCTGCGTGGCCTGCGCGGGCCGGGAGCCCGTCAGGAGCGCATCGCCACGCCCCGGCGCCAGTAGCCCATGAAGGCGACCTGGCGCCGGCCGACGCCGAGCCCCTTGACCAGGTGGCGGCGCAGCCCGGTGACCATCCCCGACTCCCCGGCGATCCAGGCGTAGAGCCCCTCGTGCGGCAGCGGGTCCGCAGCGACGTCCTCCCCGGAGGAGGAGTAGCTGGGGGTCTCCCACAGGTCCGGGTCGATCTCGTCGGGCTCGACGGCCAGGGCAGCCGCAGAGACCCCGTCGACGCCCAGGTGCTCGATCACCGCCGCGTGCAGGCGCTCCCCCAGCGGCGCGTCCCCGCGGGCGATCCAGGTGAGCTCGACCCCGTCGGGCGCCACCACGTCGGGCAGGAAGTCCGCCTCGAGCGGCACCTCCAGGAACGCCGCACCGCGGGCATCCGACGGGAGGTCACGCAAGATCCCGGCCACCGCCGGCACCGCCGTCTCGTCCCCGACCAGCAGCAGCTCGGTGGCGGCACCCGGCAGGAACTCCACGCCGCCGAAGGCCTGGCCGCGACGCGGCGCCAGGCCGATCACCCGGTCGCCCGGCTTGGCCTGCGCCGCCCAGTCCGAGCCCGGCCCGTGCTCGCCGTCGCCGACGTGCAGCACGATGTCGACCACCAGGCGGGTCTCCGCGCCCGAGCCGCGCACCTCGCGGATCGTGTAGGTGCGCATGTGGCCCCGCTCCTCGGCGGGGATGGCCAGCCAGCTGGCGAACCAGGACTCGTCGGCGCCGGAGAAGTCCGGGAGCTCGCCCGAGGGCAGCGGGAAGACCAGCTTGAACCGCTGGTCGCGCAGCGGCCCGTCGGTGCCGAAGTCGGCCAGGGACTCACCGCCGAGCTCGAGCCGGACGAAGGAGGGCGAGAGTCGCTGGACGGCGACCACCTCGAACGCGTCGAGGATCAGCGGCAGGGCCGCGGCGGCGGTCGAGGTCATGGTGGTGCTCCGTTCGGAGAGGGGATCAGCGGTGGTGGCGGCCCACCGGGACCACCAGGGGGGTGTGCGAGACCGGGTCGTCGATCACCCGGCACTCCAGGCCGAAGACCTGGCGCACCACCTCGGGGGTCACCACCTGGGCGGGCGTGCCCGCGGCCACCACCCGGCCGTCCTGCATGGCGACCAGGTGGTCGGCGTACCGGGCGGCCAGGGCGAGCTCGTGCAGCACCATCACGATGGTCGTGCCGCGGGCGGAGTTGAGGTCGCGCAGGACGTCGAGCAGCTCGACCTGGTGGGCCAGGTCCAGGTACGTCGTCGGCTCGTCGAGGAGCAGCAGGTCGGTGCGCTGCGCCAGCGCCATCGCCACCCACACCCGCTGCCGCTGGCCGCCGGAGAGCTCGTCGACCGACCGCTCGGCCAGGTCGAGGGTCCCGGTGAGCTCGAGCGCGTCGGCCACCGCCTCGTCGTCCTCGCGGCTCCAGCGGCGCAGCAGCCCGCTGTGCGGGTGCCGGCCCCGGGAGACCAGGTCGGTGACGGTGAGCCCCTCGGGCGCGACCGCGCTCTGCGGCAGCAGGCCGAGCGTGCGGGCGACCTGCCGCGACGGCAGCCGGTGGATCGCCTCGCCGTCCAGCAGCACGCTGCCGCCGGTGGGCTTGAGCAGCCGCGCCATCCCGCGCAGCAGCGTGGACTTGCCGCAGGCGTTGGCGCCGACGATCACGCTGACGCGAGAGTCGGGCACGGCCAGGGAGAGCTCGTGGACCACCGGACGGTCCCCGTAGCCGAGCGAGACGTCCTGGGCGACCAGGCGCGAGGTGGGCAGCGGATCCACCAGGACCTCCTCGGGTCGTGCGTGGGTGAGCGTCATGCGACTCTCCTTCCGGTGCGGCCGCTCGCGAGCAGCCAGAGCAGGAACGGGGCCCCGAAGGCGCCGGTGACGACCCCGGTCGGGAAGTTGATGTCGGACAGGAGGTAGTCGGCGACGTAGTCGGCCCCCACCACGATGGTGGCGCCGACGAGCGCGGCGCCGAGCAGCGTCGTCCGGCCGCGCAGCAGGATCCGGGCGATCGGCCCGGCGAGGAAGGCCACGAAGGAGATCGGGCCGGCCGCCGCGACCCCGACCGCGGTCAGCACCACCGCGACCAGCAGCACGGCGTCGACCGACCACCGGCCGGCCCCCAGACCAGTGGCGGTGTCCTCGCCCAGCTCGAGCAGCGGCAGGGTCCGGGTCACCCAGAGGATCAGCGGCAGCAGGACCAGGAGGGCGAGGGCGAGCAGCCGGATGGTCGGCCAGTCCGCCGCGCCCACGCTGCCGGTGAGCCAGCGCAGCACCAGCTGCGCGTCCCACACGTCGGCGCGGGTGAAGAGGTAGTGCACCACCGAGAGCAGGGCCGCGGCCATGCCGATCCCGGCCAGCACCAGGTGGTGGGTGCCGCCGGGGCCGGCGACCACGCGCACCAGCACCGCGGCGCCCAGGGCTCCGAGGATCGCCGCTCCGGAGACCGGCGCCCCCTCGAGCCCGAGCAGCACGATCGCGGTCACCGCCGCGGCGCTCGCGCCCAGCGACACCCCGATCACGTCCGGGCTGGCCAGCGGGTTGCGCAGGGTCGCCTGGAACATCGCTCCGGCGACGCCGAAGCAGCCGCCCACCAGGACGCCGAGCACGGCGCGGGGCAGCTTGGACTCCATCAGGATGAACGAGGCGCCGGGGATCTCGGTCCCGGAGAGGATGCGGAAGAAGTCCGGGACGGTGATGGTGAAGTCGCCCAGCAGCACCCGGGCCCAGAAGACCGCGAAGAGCAGCAGTGCCAGCCCGGAGAGCACCAGCGTACGGCGCCGGCGGGGGACGCGACGGGCCCGGCGTACGACGTCCGCGCCGTCGGGGCCCAGGGTCTCGGGCCGGACCCGGACCGCGGTGCTCACAGCGTGCCCATCCGGCCGCGGCGGACCAGGACCAGGAAGAACGGGACGCCGAGGACGGCGGCCATGATGCCGACCTGGACCTCGGCGGGCGGCAGCACCACGCGGCCCACGGTGTCCGCGGCCACGACCAGGATCGCGCCGACCAGGGCGGCCAGCGGCAGCACCCGGGTGTGGCCGGGGCCGACCACGGCACGGACCGCGTGCGGGACCACCAGCCCGACGAAGGCGATCGGCCCGGCCAGCGCGGTCGCGGTGCCGGCGAGCAGGACGATCGCCAGTCCGACCACCACCCGGTCCCGTCCGGCCCGGCGGCCCAGGCCGCGGGCCACGTCGTCGCCGAGCGCCAGCGCGTCCAGCAGCCGGGCGCCGACGGCGGCCAGCAGCGCGCCGGCCAACAGGAAGGGCAGCCCGGTGAGCAGCACGTCGAGGCCGCGGCCGCCGACGGTGCCGACCTGCCAGAGCCGGAAGGACTCCATGGTGGCGCGGTCGACCATCAGCACGCCGGTGCTCCAGCTGGTCACCGCGGCGGTGACGGCGGCGCCGGCGACGGCGAGCTTGACCGGGGTGGCGCCCCCACGGCCCATCGAGGCGATCGCGTGCACCAGCAGGGCGGCGGCCGCGGCCCCGGCGAAGGCGAACCACAGGTAGGAGCTCAGCTCGGAGACGCCGAGCAGGGAGATCGCCAGCACCATCGCGAGCGAGGCGCCGGCGTTGATGCCCAGGATCCCGGGGTCGGCCAGCGGGTTGCGGGTCAGGCCCTGCATGAGCGCGCCGGCCAGGCCCAGCGCGGCCCCGACCGCGGCGGCGAGCAGGGTGCGCTCGAACCGGGCTTCGACGATCGGGTGGAGCGGGTGGCCGGGGTCGAGCGCCACCGCGGGGGACAGCGCCCGGGAGCCGATCAGGAGGGAGGCGACTCCAGCCAGGACCAGCACCACGACCGCCACCGCGCCGAAGCGCAGGGCGGTCGCGGTGCGGGGGCGGGACGGACCGGCGTCAGCGAGCCGGTCCGTCCCCCTGGACTGGAGCAGGGTCACGACCCGTCAGCTGCCTCGGCCACCTTGGGCAGGAAGTTCTCCACGATGAACGGGATGGAGATCGGCGTCGGGTTGGTGATGGAGAGACCCACGTGCTTGTCCAGCTCGCCGTAGGCGTGGCCGGAGGCGAGCGCGGGGATCTGGCCGAGCAGCTTGTCCTTGCGGAACGTCTCGAGGTCGTCCTCGGACTCCACGTAGGTCAGCAGCAGGTCGGAGTCGACCGTCTCGGCGCGCTCGGCGGAGACCGTGCCGTAGAACTGCCCGTCCTTGACGGCCGTCTCGGTGATCTCGGGGCTGACCAGGCCGAAGTCCTCCAGCACCGCGACCCGCGGGTCCTGGCGGCCGTAGACGCCGACGGTCGACAGGTCGGTGGCGCTCAGGTAGGCGAAGACGAACGAGGTGCCCTCGAGGTCGGAGTACTCCTCCTTGGCGTCCTCGATCACGCCCTCGGTCTCCTCCAGCACCTCGGCGGCCAGCTCGCTGCGACCCAGCGCCTTGCCGGCGGTCTCCAGCGAGGTCTCCCACGGGGTCACCCAGGGGGCGTCCGGGTAGGCCACGACGGGGGCGATCTTGCTGAGCTTCTTGTACTCCGCCTCGGTGATGCCGGAGTTGGTGGCCAGGATCAGGTCCGGCGCGAGCTCGGCGACCTCCTGCACAGGGATGCCGTCGGAGTCGTCGTACCGCTCGGGGGCCTCGCCGCCGACCTCGGCCAGCTCGGCGTCGAACCAGTCCGAGGAGCCCTCCTCGTTGCCGCCCCAGGTGAGCTTGGTGGCGCCCACGGGGACGACGCCGAGGGCCAGCGCGTTGTCCTGGTCGGTCCAGCCGAGGGTGGCCACCCGCTTGGGCTCCGACTCGATCGTCGTCTCGCCGAAGGCGTGCTCGATGGTGACCGGGAAGGCCCCCTCCTCGACCGACGTGGTGCTGCCGGAGGACTCCTCGGCGGTCTCGGTGGAACCGGTGCTGCAGGCGGTGAGCAGGCTCAGTCCGGCCAGGGCCGTGACGAGCGTGGTGGCGGTACGACGCATGCTGATCCTCGAGTTAGGGAAGCCTTACCGAAATAAGGTAGCCCTTAGCGCGCGTCGTGGCTAGCGGGGGTGACCGGGACCTCAGATCTGCGTGCGGTGGAAGTTCGCGTACGACTTCGACGGCGTGGGCCCGCGCTGGCCCTGGTAGCGCGACCCGTACTTGGCCGAGCCGTAAGGGTGCTCGGCGGGCGAGGAGAGCCGGAAGAAGCAGAGCTGGCCGATCTTCATCCCCGGGTAGAGCTTGATCGGGAGCGTGGCCACGTTGGCCAGCTCCAGCGTCACGTGACCGGAGAAGCCGGGGTCCACGAAGCCGGCGGTCGCGTGGGTCAGCAGCCCCAGGCGGCCCAGGGAGGACTTGCCCTCGACCCGCGCAGCCACGTCGTCGGGCAGCGAGCAGACCTCGTACGTCGAGCCGAGGACGAACTCCCCCGGGTGCAGGATGAAGGGCTCGTCACCGTCGGGCTCGACCATCCGGGTCAGGTCGCTCTGGTCGGCCGCGGGGTCGATGTGGGGGTACCGGTGGTTCTCGAAGACCCGGAAGAACCGGTCGAGCCGGATGTCCACGCTGGAGGGCTGGAGCATCTCCTCGTCCCAGGGGGTGAGGCCGATGCGGCCGGCGTCGATCTCGGCCAGGATGTCGCGGTCGGAGAGCAGCACGCCCGCACCCTACCGTCGTGGCCGCTTGTCCCGGTGCCCGAGAATGGCACCATGCCCAGCGACCAGACCTTCACCCGCTACGTGGCCCTCGGCGACTCCTTCACCGAGGGCGTCGGCGACCCCGACCCCGACCGTCCGAACGGGCTGCGCGGCTGGGCCGACCGGGTCGCCGAGCACCTCGCGGCCCTCGACCCCGACTTCGGCTACGCCAACCTCGCCATCCGCGGTCGCAAGCTGCCCGCGATCATCGACGAGCAGCTGGCCCCGGCGCTGGCCCTGGAGCCCGACCTGGTCACCATCCACGGGGGCGGCAACGACGTGCTGCGACCCAAGGTCGACCTGGACGCGCTGGCCGCGGCGTACGACGACGCGATCGGGCAGCTGACCGCGACCGGTGCGCGGGTGGTGATGTTCACGATCTTCGACCCCGGCTCGACCGGGATCTACGCCGCCGTGCGCGGGCGGATGGCGATCTTCAACGAGTGGGTCCGCGAGATCGCCGACAAGCACGACGCCACCCTGGTCGACATGTGGCGGATGCGCGACGTCGACCTGGTCACCCACATGGACACCGACCGGATGCACCTCAACGCCGCCGGCCACCACTACATGGCGCTGCAGGTGCTCGACGCCCTCGGGGTGGAGCACGGCCTCACCCCGATGGAGGTGCCCGCGGCCCCGCTGCTCAGCCGCCGCGAGCAGCTGCGGGAGAACGCCCGGTGGACCCGGGAGTTCCTCGGGCCGTGGGTGCACCGCCGGGTCACCGGGCGCTCGTCGGGCGACGGCCTGACGCCCAAGCACCCGACCTTCCGCCGGATCGGGTAGCATCCACCGTCGTCGGGCGCTGCACCATCGCGGCCGGCCGTGCGGATGTAGCTCAGTTGGTAGAGCGCGACCTTCCCAAGGTCGATGTCGCGAGTTCGAGTCTCGTCATCCGCTCCGCACCAGCAGCCCCGGGCCCTCGGCCCGGGGCTGCTGTCGTCTTCGGTGCTGGCATCTTGCGACTCCTGTGACTGTCGGGGACAGTGAGACGTCATGAACACCCGGTCCCTCCGCCGTACGCCGCTCCACGCCGCCTGCGGGCTGGCCCTCCTGCTCGTGCTCCCGCTGACCGCGGCACCAGCCGGCAGCGCAGCACCGAAGACGGACACGACCCGGTGCGCCACCTTCGACGGCGAGCGCTACTGCGTCGGCCTCGGCTGGACCACGCAGAGCGAGGCGCAGGTGCAGGCCCGCCTGGCCTCCGCCGCCGACGCCGCAGCCGAGGCCGCCGACCAGCCCGCCCGCGAGCACACCGGCGACCTGGACACCGCCACTCTGCTGGAGCGCCGCGCCGCGATGTCGCCCGCCGACCGGGCCCGCGCCGACCGGCGCGAGCTGGCCGCCGCCGCCCGCGCGGCCGGCAAGGTCCGGCGGCTGCGGGCCGAGGCCGACGGGAGCAGGAGCGCCGCCGACTACCCGAGGCGCCGGTCGATCATGAAGGCGAAGCGCTCGCGCGAGCAGAACCGCTGGTACTGGTGCGGCCCGGCCACCGCGCAGGCGATCACCTGGGGGTGGCGCAAGCGCCGCCAGTCGCAGAAGCACTGGGCCGGCAAGCTCGGCACCACCCGCGCCGGCACCTCGATCACCGAGCTCGTCCGCGTGGTCAACGACCACACCGGCTACGACCGCAAGAAGCACGCCGGCGACTACGTGGTGCTCGACGTGGGTGACTGGTCCTTCGAGGAGTGGTACCTGTTGATGATGCGCCACCTGGAGGACTACCGGGCGCCGGTCGTGCTGCACCCGGTGCTGGAGAAGCGGTTCTACCCCTACCTCGACGACGACGCCTCGGGGCACTTCCAGGTGGGCCGCGGCTTCGACCAGAACCCGGGCGGGGAGCCCCTCCTGGGCTACTTCGAGCCCTGGAACCAGCAGCGCTTCGACCCCAGCGAGCCGTTCATCGCCCGCAATCAGTGGCAGTCGGCGTACCAGCAGTACCGCGCCAACCTCGCGCACCCCCAGCAGAACGTGGGGGTCTGATGCGCCGCGTCGTCGCGACCCTGGCGCTGGCGCTGGCGCTGGCACTGGCACTGGCCGGCTGCACGGACTCCGCCGACCCGGAGCCGGATGACGCGGAGAGCGCCGAGCCGCTGTCCTGGCGGTCGACCGGCGAGTCGCCGGACGCGACCGTGGTGGTGGGGCGGGACTGGCGGGCGGTGGCACCGCCGAACGGACGCACCGCGCTGATCTCCCGCGACGGCAGCCGGGCCGAGCTCGCCGCGGGCCCGGGCCGACGGATCAGCCAGGTGCTGATGAGCGACTCCTACGCCGTCGTCGTGGCCACCGACCGCCGGGAGCGCCGCCCCGCACTGGGGCTGGTCGTGCAGCTCGCCGACGGCTCGACCGCCGACCTCCCCGGGCCGCGCCCGGCCCCCGGCGGCACCTGGTCGCTGCACGGCGAGGAGCTGCGCTACCCCACCTACGGGCCGAAGCGCGCCTACTGCCTGGCCGCCGTCCACCTGCCCAGCGGGGAGTCGCAGCTCGAGCACTGCGCGCCGCGGGGCGAGGGGTTCTCCCAGGTGACCACCTCGGACGCGGGCGTGGCGGTGCTGACGTTCGACGACGCCCGCCCGGTCTCCTGCCGGACGCTGGTCACGCTCGAGGAGTCCGGGCCGGTGCCGGTCGACGGCGTCGCCGACTGCGTCGGCTGGGACGTGGTGGCCACCGACGGCGGCGCGGTCTGGTCCGAGGTGCGCGACGAGAAGGCCGTGGGCTCCGGCACCTTCGTCGGGACCGAGGACGGGACCCGCACCGAGCTCGGGCCCGGTGCCACCGGCAGCCTGGTGCCGTGCGGGGACGCGGTCTTCTTCGCCCGCGGCCCCCAGGACGGCGAGTCCGCCCGGCTGCTGAGCTGGTCAGGCGACCCCGACGGCCCCGACGTGGTGTGGAGCGGCCCTGCGGGGGACACCGGCTTCCTCGCCCCGCCCGCCTGCGCGGACGACGTGCTGACGCTGACCTACCTGGGCGAGTCCGGGGACCAGCAGCTCTGGGCGCGGGTCCCGTCTGCCTAGGCTGAGGCCGTGCAGTTCACCGGTTTCCCCGTCGCGGCCCTCGACTTCTACGACGACCTCGAGGTCGACAACACCAGAGCGTTCTGGGAGGCGCACAAGCACGTCTACGCCGAGGCCGTCCGCAAGCCGATGGAGGCGCTGGTCGCCGCGCTGGAGCCGGAGTTCGGGTCCGCCAAGGTGTTCCGCCCCTACCGCGACGTGCGCTTCGCCAAGGACAAGACGCCGTACAAGACCCACCAGGGCGCCTTCGTCGCGGTCGGCGAGGCGACCGGCTGGTACGTCGAGATCTCCCCGCGCGGCACCCGGGTGGGGGCCGGCTTCTACGACGCCAGCGGGCCGCGGCTGGCCGCGATCCGCGAGGCGATGGCCGCCGAGCTGACTGGGGTGCCGCTGGAGAAGATGCTCGCCCGCTACGCGAAGCGGGGCTGGGAGGTCGGCGGGGACAAGCTCAAGACCTCCCCGCGCGGCTACCCCGCCGACCACCCGCGGATCGAGCTGCTGCGGCACAAGCAGATCTTCGTCGGCCGGTCCTACGGCTTCGAGGCCGACGCCCTGGGCCCCGAGCTGCTCGACCGGGTGCGTACCGACTGGCGGGAGCTCCGACCCCTGGTGGAGTGGATCGCCACGCACGCCCGGGGGGCTTGAGCCTCGCTCAGTGCGGCTGCCAGGCGTCCTCGTCAGCGGTACGCGAGGTGACCGCCTCCGGGAGCTCCTGGCTGGCCAGCTGCGCGATCGAGACCTGCTCGAAGACGTCGCGCAGGGAGTGCCGGGCGGCGATCCACACGTGCTGGAGCACCTCGGCGGAGGCGTTGTAGGAGACCGCCTCCGGGCGCAGGCCGTAGACCGAGACCAGCGGCCCGTCGACGGCGCGGATCACGTCGGCCACCGAGACCTCCCCCGGGTCGCGGGCCAGCCGCCAGCCGCCGGACTGGCCACGCTGGGAGACCACCACGCCCGCCTTGCGGAGGTCGGCGAGGATGGCCTGGAGGAACCCGTGGGGGATGTCCTGGGACTTGCCCAGCTCCTCGGCGCTGACCGGCTTCGCGTCGGCGCGCGCCGCCATCTCGATGAGGGCCCGGAGGGCGTAGTCGGACTTCGCGGAGACGCGCATGGCCCCAGTTTGTCAGATGCCGGGTCCCGCAGGGCCCAGACGCCCGCTCAGGCGAGTTCGAGCTCGTCCGCGGCACGCCCGTCCTGCTCGGCCAGCTCGGCTCGACGGGCCGCGCGCTCGTGCTTGACCGCCCAGGCGATGGCGACGATCCAGACGACCGCCAGGGCGCCGACGATGGCGGCGACCTGGGCGCCCGAGGCGCCGAACGAGTCGGCCAGGGTGCGGCTGTTGGTGACGATGATCAGGCCGCCGGCCGCGACGCCGAGCACCCGGCCGGGCAGGTGCCGGACCAGCCAGGCTGCGATCGGGGCCGCGAGCACGCCACCGGCCAGCAGCGCGCCGGCGTACCCCCAGTCGATGCCGGAGTGCCCCAGCGCCAGGATGAACCCGATCGAGCCGCCGACGGCGACCACGAACTCGGAGGTGTCGATCGACCCGATCACCTTGCGCGGCTCGAGCCGGCCCGAGGAGAGGAGGGTGGTGGTGCCCACCGGGCCCCAGCCGCCGCCGCCGATCGCGTCCAGCGCGCCGCCGAAGAGGCCGATCGGCGCCAGGAAGGTCGCCGACGGACGTCCCTTGAAGGTGGGCCGGCGGCCGCCGAGCACCAGGAACCGCCAGATCACGTAGACACCCAGGGTGAGCAGGATGCCGGCGACGATCGGCTTGGCCATCTCGCCGTCGATGTTGACCAGGATGGTCGCGCCGGCGAACGCGCCGACGAAGCCGGGGCCGGCCAGGATCATCACCGTGCGCCAGTCGACGTTGCCGAGCTTGTGGTGGGAGATGCCGGAGACCAGCGAGGTGCCGATCTCGGAGAAGTGCACCGCCGCCGAGGCGGCGGCCGGCGCGACGCCGGCGGCGAGCAGCAGCGTCGTGGAGGTGACGCCGTACGCCATCCCCAGGGACCCGTCGATGAGCTGAGCCAGGAATCCGACGAATCCCAGGACGATGAGTTGTCGCATGTTGCGCCTTCTCGAGTGGTGAACGTATGTCTCTTTTTATAGTAGACATTACCTATCACCTGGAGGTCAATTCCCCCGCGAGTGACCGAGGTCGTCAGGAAGATCACAGCGTTCCACTTGCGGGAGCGTGCGCCTCGTTGCACAATCAAGTTACTGACTGGTAGGACTCGTGTGTCCACTCGTCGGGCGCCAAGGCCGGGCCGCAAGGCCGGTGACCCCATCAGACTGGATAAGGGTGGATCCGTGAGCCACTACAAGAGCAACCTCCGTGACATCGAGTTCAACCTCTTCGAGGTGTTCGGACGCGACGAGATCCTGGGCACGGGCCCGTTCGCGGAGGTCGACGTCGACACCGCGCGTGAGGTGCTGGCCGAGGTCGACCGTCTCGCCCGCGAGGACATCGCCGCCTCCTACGAGGACAGCGACCGCAACCCGCCGGTCTTCGACCCGAAGACCCACTCGGCCCCGCTGCCGGAGTCGTTCAAGAAGAGCTACCGCGCCTGGATGGACGCCGAGTTCTGGCGCCTGCAGATCCGCGAGGAGCTCGGCGGCACCCCCGCCCCGTCCAGCCTCAACTGGGCGATCGGCGAGATGGTGCTGGGCGCCAACGCCCCGATCCACATGTACGCCGCGGGCGCGCCGTTCGCCGGCGTGCTCTACAACAACGCCAACGGCGTGGAGCGCGACATGCGCGTCGCCCAGATCATGGTCGAGCGCGAGTGGGGCTGCACGATGGTGCTGACCGAGCCCGACGCCGGCTCCGACGTGGGCGCCGGCCGCGCCAAGGCCACCCCGAACGAGGACGGCTCGTGGAACGTCACGGGCGTCAAGCGCTTCATCACCTCGGCCACCAACGACATGACCGAGAACGTCATGCACCTGGTGCTGGCCCGCCCCGAGGGCGTCGAGGGCGCCGGCGGCCCGGGCACCAAGGGCCTCTCGCTCTTCTGGATGCCCGAGCACCACTTCGACCACGAGACCGGCGAGCTGACCGGCGAGCGCAACGGCATCTACGTCACCAACGTCGAGCACAAGATGGGCATCAAGGTCTCCAACACCTGCGAGGTCACCTTCGGCGACCCGCAGGTCGGCGGCGGCGAGCCCGCCAAGGGCTGGCTGGTCGGCGAGGTGCACAACGGCATCGCGCAGATGTTCGACGTGATCGAGAACGCCCGGATGATGGTCGGCACCAAGGCGATCGCCACCCTCTCCACCGGCTACCTCAACGCGCTGGAGTACGCCAAGGAGCGGATCCAGGGCGCCGACCTCACCCAGTCGGCGGACAAGACCGCCCCGCGCGTCACGATCACCCACCACCCCGACGTCCGTCGCTCGCTGATGGTGCAGAAGTCGTTCGCCGAGGCCATGCGAGCCCTGGTGCTCTACACCGCCACCTGGCAGGACAAGGTGATGCTCGCCGAGCACGCCGGCGAGCACGACAAGCTGGCCGAGGCGGTCAACGACCTGCTGCTCCCGATCGTCAAGGGCTACGGCTCCGAGCGCTCCTGGGTGCTCCTGGGCACCGAGTCGCTGCAGACCTTCGGTGGCTCCGGCTTCCTGCAGGAGTACCCGATCGAGCAGTACGTCCGCGACGCCAAGATCGACACCCTCTACGAGGGCACCACGGCGATCCAGGGCCAGGACTTCTTCTTCCGCAAGATCGTCAAGGACCAGGGCCGCGCCCTGGGCCACCTGGCCGGCGAGATCGAGGGCTTCATCAAGTCCGAGGCGGGCAACGGTCGCCTGAAGAACGAGCGGGCCCTGCTGGCCACCGCGCTCCAGGACGCCAACGCCATCGTCGGTCACATGATCAACGACCTGATGTCGGCCGACGCCTCCGCCGAGGGCGGCGACCTGCGCAACATCTACAAGGTGGGGCTGAACACCACCCGCCTGCTGATGGTGCTGGGCGACGTGGTCTGCGCCTGGCTGCTGCTGCGCCAGGCGGAGGTCGCGCTGGCCAAGCTGGGCGGCGAGGTCTCCGCCAAGGACAAGGCGTTCTACGAGGGCAAGGTCGCGGCCGCGCAGTTCTTCGCCGCCACCAACCTCCCCCGCCTGACCGCGGAGCGAAACATCGCCGAGCAGATCGACCTCTCGCTGATGGACCTCGACGAGGCGGCGTTCTGATCCAATCTCGACAGTGAAGGGCCGCACCCCGGCTGGGTGCGGCCCTTCGTCGTTCGTGGGCAGAGTCTGGGGGGAGCGGGTCAGGCGGTCCCGCCCAGCGGCAGGGTCAGCACGGCCTCGCCGGCGGCGCTGACCCGGACCGGGACGCCCCAGTCCTGCTGGTGCACGTGGCAGGCGGCACCCTCCCCCAGATCGGCGTCGCAGGAGGCTGCGCGGGCGGCGACGTGCAGCACCCCCTCCCCGACCGTCGGGTCGAGCTCGAGGGTGCGTCGCAGGTCGGTCGAGCGCCCCTCGCCGGTACGCAGCAGCGCGGCCGGCGTCGCGGTCACCATCAGCTGGGTCGCCGGGCCGTAGCGGTCGTCGACCTTCTGTCCCGGCGGCGGCGTGAAGACCGCCTCCAGCAGCACCGAGGCGGCCACGTCGGTGACCGGGCGCTGGGTGCGGTGGCTGAAGTCGGCCGCCTGGGCCGAGGCGCCCAGCGGCACCCGGGTCAGCCGGTGGGCGGTCGACTCCACCACCACCAGGTGCTCGCCGTCGACGTAGGCCCCGCTCGGCTCGGAGAGCCCGGTCGCCAGCGTGCCGAGCGTCCCGTCGACCGGGTCGAAGCGGCGCACGGCGCCGTTGTAGGTGTCGCAGACGGCCACCGAGCCGTCGGGCAGCGCGGTCACCCCGAGCGGGTGCTGCAGCAGCGCCTCGTCGGCCTTGCCGTCACGGAACCCGAAGTCGAACAACCCGGTGCCCACCGCGGTGCCCACCTCGCCGCCGGAGACCCAGCGCAGCGCGGAGACCTCGCTGTCGGCCAGCCAGAGCCGGTCGCCGGCCGCGGCCAGTCCGCTGGTCTGCGCCAGCCACGCCTGGTCGATCGGCCCGTCGCGCAGTCCTTCGTTCGTGGTGCCGACCAGGACCTCGACGTCGCCGGTGCGCGGGTCGAAGGTCCACAGCTGGTGGATGCCGGCCATCGCCACCCAGACCCGGTCGCCCCACCAGGCGACGTCCCACGGGCTGGAGAGCCGCTCGTGGCCGTCGCCGGGCATCCACTGCTCGCCGTCGCCGGCGAGCACCCGCACCTCGCCGGTGGCCAGCGTCAGCCCGCGGAGCTGGTGGTGCACGGTGTCGGCGACCACCACGTCGTACCCGGCCTCGGCGGCCACCTCCTCGGGCAGCAGGCAGAGCCCGTTGGGCTCGGCGAACCCCCCGAACCGGCGCAGCACAGGGCCGTCGGCCGACGCCAGCTCGACCACCTCGTCGTGGCCGGCGTCGGCGACCAGCACCCGCCCGTCGGGCAGCGGCACGGCCTTGGCCGGGAAGCGCAGGTCGGTCGGCTCGACGGTCGGCGGCACGTACGGCGAGTCGCCCGGCTGCAGGGTGCCGCGCTCGCGGTGCTCGGCGACCAGCTCGGCGAGCAGCCGGTCCAGGGCGTGCACGTGCCCCTCGCCGGCGTACTGGGCGACCACGTAGCCCTCGGGGTCGACCAGCACCAGCGTGGGCCAGGCCCGCGCGGTGTAGGCCGACCAGGTGGTCAGCTCGGGGTCGTCGAGCACCGGGTGGTGCACGCCGTACCGCTCGACGGCCGCGACCAGCGCGTCCGGGTCGGCCTCGTGCACGAACTTCGGCGAGTGCACGCCGACGACGACCAGCTCCTCGGCGTACGTCGCCTCCAGCGGCCGCAGCTCGTCGAGGACGTGCAGGCAGTTGACGCAGCAGAAGGTCCAGAAGTCCAGCAGGACGAAGCGCCCACGCAGGTCGGAGAGGGACAGGGGGCCGGGGGTGTTGAGCCAGCCGCGGCCGGTGAGCTCGGGGGCACGCACGCGCATGCGCCCATTCTCCTGGTCGCTCCTATTCTCCCGTCACGACCTGCGCCCTAGGCTGCGCGCATGACCGAGCAGCAGGCGAGCCAGCCCAGCACGAGCACCGGACACCCCGAGCTGGTCGGGTACGTCGACGCCTGGTGGCAGGCCATCGACGACCTGACCGGGCTGCTGGAGGAGCTGCCGTCCGAGGCCTGGGCCGCCCCGACGGACCTGCCGGGGTGGGACGTGCACGCCGTGGTCGCCCACACCGCGCACCTGGAGTCGCTGCTGGCCGGCACCGCGCACGACGACGTCGAGGTCGGCGAGCTCGAGCACGTGCGCAGCCCGATGCAGGTCTTCACCGAGCAGGGCGTGGCGGCCCGCCGCGAGCGCGACGCCGACGACCTGCTGCAGGAGATCCGCCAGTCGGCGACCAGCCGGCGCACCGCCCTGCTGGAGGACCCGCCGAGCGACCCGGACGCGCCGGCCCCCGGTGCCTTCGGTGCCCTGGGCTGGACGCAGCGCACCCTGCTGCGCAACCGCCCGCTCGACGTGTGGATGCACGAGCAGGACGTACGCCGCGCGGTCGGCCGCCCGGGCAACCTCCGCTCCCCCGCGGCCACCCACACGATCGGCTACCTGAGCGACAGCCTCGGGCTGGTGCTGGCCAAGCGGGTCGGTGCAGCGCCCGGCACCACGCTGGTGCTGACCGTCGACGACCTGGCGCCGCGCTCCTTCGAGGTCGGCGAGGACGGCCGCGGCCGGAGTCTGCCGGAGCCCCCCGCCGAGCCCACCGCGACGATCGAGCTGGACCGCGAGGCGTTCACGGTGCTGGCCGGCGGCCGGCAGGCCCCGCATCCCGCGGGCGTCCGGGTCGCCGGCGACCAGGAGCTGGCCGCCCGGGTGCTGGCCGCGATGGCGGTCACCCCGTGATCGCGATCCCCGACCAGACCGGGCGCACCGTGGTGGTCACCGGGGCCAGCCCCGGCGGTCTGGGGCAGTTCGTCGCCCTGGAGCTGGCCCGCCACGGCGCCCGGGTGGTGCTGGCCGGGCGCAACCCGGAGAAGCTCACCGGCACCCGCGAGGCCGTGCTGGCGCAGGTGCCGGGCGCGAGCACGGAGGAGCTGGTCGTCGACCTCGCCTCGCTGGACTCGGTCCGCTCGGCTGCCGAGCGGGCCAAGGAGCTCGGCGCGATCGACGTGCTGGTCAACAACGCGGGCGTGATGGCGCCGCCCTACCAACGCACCGGCGACGGGTTCGAGCTGCAGATGGCCACCAACCACCTCGGGCCGTTCCTGCTCACCGGGATGCTGCTCCCCCAGCTGGTCGAGAGCGGCGACGGACGCGTGGTGGCCGTGAGCTCGCAGATGCACCGGGTCGCCCGGACCGCTCCCCTGGAGGACCCCCGCCTGCAGACCACCCGCTACCGCCGCTGGCCGCAGTACGGCGCGACCAAGCTCGCGAACCTGCTCTTCACCTTCGAGCTGGAGCGCCGGCTGCGCGAGCGAGCCCTCCCGGTGCGGGCACTGGCGGCCCACCCCGGGTACGCCGGCACCCACCTGGTCGCCAACGGGCAGCTCGGCCGCTCCTCCGGCGTCCTGGCCGGCATCCTGGGTGCGGCCAACCGGGCGGTGGCCCAGCCGGCCGCGCACGGGGCGTGGCCGCTGTTGATGGCCGCGACCGCCGACCTGCCGGGCGGCACCTACTGCGGCCCGGGCGGCGCCGGCGAGGCCCGCGGCGCACCCCAGGTCGTCGGCACCTCGGCGGTGGCCCGCGACGAGGACGCCCAGCGTCGCCTGTGGCAGCTCAGCGAGGAGGCCGTGGGCCTGCGCTGGCCCTGACCTCGCTCAGTCGTCCTTGGGCTTGCGGACCACGTCGCGCACCTTGACCAGCCCGCCGATCGTGCCGACGTACGCCGCACCCTCCGGGCCCAGGGTCACCGCCGCGTAGTGGTTGTTGAACAGCGGGCCGGTGCCGCCGCGGACCGAGAACGCGGTCTGGCCGGTGTGGGCGTCGATCGCGGTCAGGTACCAGCCCGAGACGCCCCACAGCGAGGGCCGCTTGGTCCAGGCGTAGATCAGGCCGGTCTGCCAGGAGACGGTCGGCACCGCCGAGGGGACCACCTCGTCGTTGGTCCAGGCGACCTGGCACTCGCCGTCGACGTGGTCGACGCGGGCCAGCCCCGGCGAGCTGCTGAAGCCCAGCAGCGTCGAGGTCGGCGTGGAGTAGCCGTGGTTGTTCTCCACGACCACGCCCGAGCCCACGGAGGTCAGGGAGGTCTCGGTGGCGGACTCGCCGCCGTCGAAGACCGCCGAGCGGCAGACCTCGGCGCCCGAGGAGCGGTCGAGGAAGACCACGTGCAGCCGCGGCTCGGCGTTGTCGGCGATCGCCACCAGGCCCTGGTCGACCAGCGTCGGGGAGGTGCCGCTGCCCTGGACGAGCTGGCCGTCCTTGCGCTCCACGCCGCGGTCGTACTCGGTGCGCCAGGTGATCCCGGGGGCCCCGGAGGCGTCTGCGGTGAACCGGTAGAGCGCGGTGTCGCTGACCACGAAGACCCCGCCGTTCTCGTCGACGGCGATGGAGTTGGTCACCTTCTCCCCCAGCTCCAGGCCGTGGACGGCCCCGCTGACCGGGTCGACCAGCCCGACCCGGCCGTCCCGGCTGGCCCACCAGATGCGTCCCGACCAGTCCGGTTTCACCGTGACCAGGCAGTCGCTCTCGGGCACCAGGGACTCCAGGCTCCAGGACTCCTCGATGGTCAGGTCGGGGCGGCCCTCGGCGTCGGCGGTGCCGACCGCCTGGATCCGGCGCTCGGTGGTGGTGACCACCGCGCGGTCGCCGTTGTCGAGGTAGAACTGCGAGCCGTGGCACAGGTCCTGCCAGGGCGAGGCCTCGGTCTCCCGCCGGTCGGGCAGGCGCTTGCTGCTCAACGGGCGCAGCGAGTCCGGGTCGATCACCCGCAGCACGGCGCCACGGTGGTCGTGGCACAGCGCGACGATCCGCCCGGCGGAGTCGAAGGCCATCCGTCCGCACTTCTCCAGGCCGTACCAGGCGCTGTCGGTCTGCGGCCGGTCACCGAGCGGGCCCGGACCGAGCTGGGCGCCGCTGGACCAGGCGTCGTTGTTGACCGCGTCCGAGCCCATCCGGGCCAGCCACGGGTGGGCCGGGGGCTGCTCGGCCTCGATCGGTGTCGCGGAGACCTGCCGGCCGTCGTACGCCGGGGCGACGAGCAGGCCGCCGGCGTGCGGGATCGGCAGCCGGCCGTCGGGGACCGCCCAGACCAGGGCGCCGCCGGCGAGCACCACGGCCGCGCCGACCGCGACGCCCTTGCGGGTGAAGGTGGGTCGCGGCACGCGCGCGCGGACCCGCGGCACCGCGAGCAGCGCCGCGGTCAGCAGCAGGGTCGACGGACCCAGGGCGAGGTAGAACAAGGCCCAGAGGGCCAGGAGGAGCCAACCCACCCTTAACGAACCCTGCCCACGGCGTAGAACTCGTTGTAGATGAAGGCCTTGCCCAGGAAACGCGGGAACGGGAAGGACTGGGTGCGCTCGACGACGAGGCCGTGGCGCTCGAGGTGGGCGCGGAGCGTCGACAGGTCGCACCAGCGGATGTGCGTCGGGTCGGAGGCGTACCCGCGCTCCTGGGGACAGATGAGCACCACCTGGCCGCCGGAGCGCACGGCCGGGAGGTACTCAGCGAGGATCTCGTCGGCGACTGCCTCGGAGACGTGCTCGAGCAGGTGCGAAGCCAGCAACGAGTCGAAGGCGCCGGGCCGCCCGAGCTCGCTTGCCCGGAACTCCTCGGTGGTCATCGCCCGCAGGCCACGCTCACGCGCGATCTGCACCGACGCCGCGTTGTGGTCGACGCCGACGCTCTCGGGCGAGAGGTTGGCCAGGTTGCGGCCGATGCCGCAACCCACGTCGAGGGTGCGTCCCAGGCCGAGCCGGGAGAGGTTCCACCGGTACGGGCGCTGGACGTCCAGCACCTGCTTCCAACGGGCGTTCTGCTTCTTCACCAGACGCGCCGCGTAGTCCTCGCCGCGCGTCGACGCGCCCTGCTCGGAGTCGGTCCCCTCACTGCCCACGCCCAGCACCCTAGCCGGGCGACGACCCGCGCGAGCGGAACTTCCCGCTCACGCGGCGAGCCGGGCGTCCTTGGCCGCCTCGGCGCGACGCGCCTCCTGCGTCAGGCGGGCCTGCAGCGCGCGCCGGGTCTTGCGGTCGGCGGTGGCCATCTTGAACAGACGGACCAGCTGCTTCGGCGCGTTCTTCGGCGTGGTGGTGGCCAGCCAGCCGTTGGGCAGGCTCAGCCGGACGACCTTGTGCCAGGCGCTGTAGACCTGCTGCGGCAGCGGGCGCTCCAGGTAGGTCAGGCCGTACTTGTCGAAGAGCGCCTTCACCTGCGGGGCGACCTCCTTGTAGCGGTTGCTGGGCAGGTCGGGGAACAGGTGGTGCTCGATCTGGTGGGAGAGGTTGCCGGTCATGATGTGCATCGCCTCGGAGCCGGAGATGTTGGCCGAGCCCAGCATCTGGCGCAGGTACCACTCGCCCCGGGTCTCCTTCTCCGGGATGGAGGCCTTCTCGAAGGTCTCGACACCCTCGGGGAAGTGGCCGCACATGATCACCGAGTGCGACCACAGGTTGCGGACCAGGTTGGCGGTGAAGTTGGCCGCCAGCGTGGGCAGGAACGAGCCGGTCGGGATCGACAGCGCCGGGTGGACGACGTAGTCCTTGGTCATCTGCTTGCGGATCTTCTTCACGGTGTTGGCCGCACGCCGCTTGAACTCGGGGCTGCGCTTCTCCTTCGGGATGGAGAGGTTCTTGCCGAGCTCGAGGTCGTAGGCGGCGATCCCGTACTCGAAGAAGCAGGCGTTGATGAAGTTCCACAGCGGCTGGCCGAGGTGCATCGGGTGCCAGCGCTGGTCCTCGTCGACGCGCATGATGCCGTAGCCGAGGTCGTTGTCCTTGCCGACGATGTTCGTGTAGGTGTGGTGCACCTCGTTGTGGCTGTGCTTCCAGCCCTCGGCGGTCGAGGCGTTGTCCCACTCCCAGGTGCTGGAGTGGATCTTCGGGTCACGCATCCAGTCCCACTGGCCGTGCATGACGTTGTGGCCGATCTCCATGTTCTCCAGGATCTTGGCCACGCTCAGGCCGGCGGTGCCGACCACCCAGGCGGGCGGCAGGGCGGAGAACAGGAGTACGGCGCGGCTGCCGAGCTCGAGGTAGCGCTGGGTCTTCACCATGCCGCGGATGTACGCCGCGTCGCTGCCGCCGCGAGCGTCGATCACGCTCTGCCGGATCCGGTCGAGCTCACGCCCGATGTCCTCGACGTCCTCGGGGGTGAGGTGGGCGATCGGGTTGTCGGCCTTCTTCGTGATCGTGGTCATGTCGACTCCTTCAGTCAGCGGTCGAGTGCGTCGGGCGGGTCAGTGGGTGATCTGGCAGGCGCCGGCGGCGGCGCTGATGCAGGTCTGGATCTTGATGCCGCCGGGGTCGGTCTCCCCCGGGATGGCGGTGATGACGCGGCCGTCGCGCAGGTCCCGGACGGAGCCCTCGGTCATCGGCAGCACGCAGCCCATGCAGATGCCCATCCGGCAGCCGCTGGGCATCAGGACGCCCACCTCCTCGGCGGCGTCCAGGATCGGGGTGGCGCCGTCGGCCTCGAGCTCGACGCCGTTCTTGGTGAAGGTGACGGTGCCGCCCTCACCGGCCTCGACCCGGGCGACGCGGAACTGCTCGACGAGCAGCTCCAGGCCGCGGGCGCCGTGGTGGGCCTCGAGCGCGTCGAGCAGGCCGGCGGGGCCGCACGCCAGGGTCGTGCGGGCGTCCAGGTCGGGCACCAGCTCGTCGAGCGCGTCGACGTCGAGGACGCCGTGCACGTCGTCGTAGCGCGGGACCAGCCGGATCAGCCCGGCCCGGTCGAGCGCCTGCAGGTCGCGGAGGAAGATCGAGTCGGGCTCGCTGGGCGCCACGTGGACCACGGTGATGTCGAAGCCCGCGCTGCGCTCGAGCCGGACCACGCCGGAGTCGGCGACCGGGAAGAGGTTGCGCAGCATCCCGACCACGGGGGTGACCCCGGAGCCGGCGGTGACCATGAGGAACTTGCCGCCGTCGGGGGGCAGCACGAACTCGCCGGCCGCCTGCTCGAGGTGGACCAGGGTGCCGGGCTTCGCCTCGCGGACCAGGTGGGTGCTGACCAGGCCGTCGGGAACGGCCTTGACGGTCACCGAGATGTTGCCGTCGGCGCGGGGGCCGTGGGTCAGCGAGTACGCCCGCCAGTGCCGGACGCCGTCGACGTCGATCCCGATCCGGGTGTACTGGCCCGGGACGTGCCCGGCCCAGTCGGCACCCGGCTGGATGACGATGGTCGCGGCGTCCGCGGTCTCGGGCTGCACCGAGACGATCCGGCCGCGCAGGTCGGCGCCGGAGCGGAGCGGGGCGAAGAGGTCGAGGTAGTCGGCCGGCATCAACGGCGTGGTGGCGGCCTCGACGAGGCGGACGACCCGGTCGCGCAGCCGGAGCGGAGCGCGGTCGCGGTGACGTCCGCGGCGCGGGTCCGCGCCGTCGGTCTCAGTCAGGAGCATGGCCATGAGTCCATCATGACTGGTCACTGGGGGTAGATTCCTGACCGAGAGACGTGAACTTCTACGTCACAATTGTTCGCAAAGGACAAAAAAGTGACAGAACGGGGGGACCTGTGCCCGCTCACTCCTCCGATTGGACCACGCACCACGGCCTGGACCTCTCGGCCCAGGACGTGGAGATCATGCGGAACCGGCTCCCGCTGGTCGCCGACGCGGCCGTCAGCGCCATCATCGCCGAGGTCCCGACGTACGCCAACGCGCTCTCGGGGGCGATGGGCGAGACCATCCGCAACGCGGTGCAGCTCGCGCTCGGCGGCTTCATCCAGCTCGCGGCCCGGCGCTCGGGGGGCGCGCGTCCCACGGCGCCGTCGATGGAGACCGCCTACCAGCTGGGGCGCGGCGAGGCGCGTTCCGGCCGGAGCATGGAGTCGCTGCTGGCGGCGTACCGGGTGGGCGCCCGGGTCTCCTGGAGCGAGATGTCCGCGGGCCTGCTCGCCGACGGCGTGGATGCCGAGACGCTGGCCAAGTTCGCCGGCCTGGTCTTCGCCTACATCGACCAGCTCTCCGCCTCCAGCGTCGCCGGGCACAGCGACGAGTCGGCGACCACCGGCCGGATGCGCGCCCAGCTGCGCGAGGCGCTCGGCAACGCCCTGCTCCGCGGCGACGCCTCGGACCTGCTGCTGCGCGCCGCCGCCCGGGCCGAGTGGGAGCCGCCGGAGAGCCTGACCGCCGTCGTGCTCGCCGAGGCGCACGTGCGCTCGGCGCTCGGCTCCGTGGCGCCGGAGACGGTGGCCGTCGCCGACCCCACCGCCGAGGAGCACGTGGTGCTGCTGGTGCCGGACGCCACCCGGGCGGTCCTGCTGCGCGCGCTCTCCGGGGTGCCCGCGGTCGTCGGCCCGGCCCGGCCCTGGCAGCAGGCACGCGCGTCCTGGCAGCGTGCACGTCGCGCGGTCGACCTCGACATCGCGGTCACCGACACCGAGCAGCACCTGGCCGAGCTGGTGGTGCACGCCGACCCCGAGGCGCTGGCCGACCTGCGGGAGCAGGTGCTGGCACCCCTGGCCGACCTGGGACCGGCCGCCCGGGACAAGCTCACCGACACGCTGCGCACCTGGCTGCTGCACCAGGGTCGGCGCGAGGCGGTCGCGGAGGCGCTGGTGGTGCACCCGCAGACCGTGCGCTACCGGGTCGGGCAGCTCCGCGAGGCGTACGGCGACCGGCTCGACGATCCCGAGTTCGTCCGGGCCGCGACCATCGCCCTGGGCTGAACGCCCGCATGCGGGCCGCGACGATCGGGCACGGCGCGGTCATGGAGAGCACCCGCACCCGGCAGGTCGGCCGTCCCGTCACCGCGACCGGCACCGACCGCGCCCGCCAGGTCACGGTCACGATCAGCGAGGTGCTCTGCGTGCTGGGCACCCTCGTGGGCACCGGCGTGATCGGGACGCCGGTCGCCGAGAGCGCCGGAGGCGCGCTGTCGGACCAGGCCACCCTGCTGGCGCCGGCCGGCCCGGCGTTCTCCATCTGGTCGGTGATCTACGTCGGCCTCTTCGCCTACACGATCTGGCAGTGGCTGCCCGGCCGTGCCACCGACCCGCGGCTGCGTGCCACCGGTTGGCTGGCCGCGCTCTCGATGCTGCTCAACGCCGCCTGGCTGCTGGTCACCCAGACCGGCTCGGTCTGGGCCAGCGTGGCGGTGATCCTGGCGCTCGCGCTGGTGCTCGGCCTGCTGGCCCAGCGACTGGTCCTCGTCTCCTCGGACGCCTCGGGCGGGCCGGGAACCGTCGACCGGATCGTGGTCGAGGGCACCTTCGGGCTCTACCTCGGCTGGGTCTCGGTCGCCACCTGCGCCAACATCGCCGCCGCCCTGGCCGACAGCGGCTACACCCCCACCTCCCCCACCGCGGACGTGCTGGCCGCGGTGGTGCTCACCGTCGTGGCGGCCCTGGCCGTCTTCTACGCCTGGCGGCTCGGCGGTCGCACGGTGCTGGTCCTCGGCATCGCGGCCGCGATGGCGTGGGGGCTCGGCTGGATCGCCTACGGCCGGTCCTCGGAGGCGCCGGAGTCCCTGACCACCACCGTCGTCGCGGTGGTTGCGGCGCTGGTCACCGTCGCCGCCGCGCTGGTGCGGGTCGGCCGGAACGAGGACGCCGCGCGCGGCTGACGCACCAGGAACGCGAGCTGGGCGGTCTTGCCCGGGAGCTCGGTCACCGGTCCGAAGGTCGCGCCGAGCCGACGCAGCAGTCCCACCGACTTCTCGTTGCGGACGTCGGGCTCCATCACCAGGCGTTCGACCCGCGGGTCGGCGAAGGCGCGAGCGGTCAGGTAGGCCATCAGCGCCGTGGTGTGGCCCGCGCGAGCCGGCACGTCGGCCAGGAACAGGTGCAGCCCCACGTCGCCCGGCCGCCGGTCGTAGTGCTCGCCGATCTCGTCGACGAACGGGTCGTAGCTCTGCACCAGACCCACCGGCGCGCCGTCGTCGAGCACCAGCTGGGCGGTCAGGTGCTCCTGCTCGACGATCCAGGCGTAGATCGCCTCGACCTCCGCGAGCGGCTTGCCCCGCATCCCCCAGAACTCCGCGCGCGGCTGGTCGACCCAGGAGTGGATCAGCGCAGCGTCGCGCGGCGGATCGACCGGGCGCAGCGCGAACTGCTCCACCGGCACCAGCGCGCCGGTGGCCCAGGCCTCGACCTGGCTCCCCTCCGGGACCGCCCACCGGCTCCGTCCCCGGTCGGCCAGGTCCCAGACGTAGCGCGCGACCGGGCCGCGGACCACCAGGTCGGACCCGGGGAGCCACCCCGTGGCCGCGACGCAGTCGCTGTCCCCGCCCAGCGGCGTCCCGTCGTGCACGAGCCGGTGCCGCTCCCCCCAGACGCCGGTCGGCGGGTCCGCCGCCACGTCGGCCACCACCTGGGCCAGCAGCGCGGCAAGGTCCACGCCGAGCACCCGGCGTACGTCGTCGGACTGCTCCAGCAGGTGCGGCAGCGCGGTGGCGACCCGGCCGGGCAGGTCGAACCAGGGCGCGTGCAGGGCGCCGTACGGGCAGGAGCCCCGCAGCGGCTCCAGCGCGGGAGCCTCGCAGACCAGCCCGACCAGCCGGGCGCGCACCGCGGCGAAGAGGGCCGCCTCCTCGCTGTCGGCGGCCATCCGCCCGTCCCACGTCCGCAGCCGGTCGGTGACCCAGCTCCCTGACGGCAGCGCCTGCAGCAGCGAGCGGCCGGCCACCTGCAGGTCGTCGGTGAGCACCGCCGCCGCCGTGGCCGCGTCCCATCCGTCGCCGGGGTCCTGGCCCAGCAGCTCGCCGATCCGGTCCCGGCGGAACGGCGGCGCGAAGTCGTTCCCGAGCACCGCGAACGAGTCGTCGCGGCGGTCGTTGGCGGTGACCAGGACGTCATCGGGGCCGCCCTCGACCCGCGGGAGGGCGTCGGCGCCCGGCACCTGGCCGGCGACCCGGTGCAGGAGCCGCCCCGCCGTGTCGGCGACGACCCAGTTGTTGACCGGCTCGACCCAGGCGTCCAGCGCCGCGTCGACGTCGGCGACCGAGCGGGCCCGCAGCAGCGGCAGCAGCGCGCCGAAGCCCACGTCGCCGTCGGTCGTCGACGGCGTCCGCAGCGCCCAGGCGTCGCCGTCCGCGCCGGTCACCACCACCGGGCCGTACCGGGTCGTCGCCACCTCGACGGTCACCGGCTCCGCACTCGCGACCTCCACGACCTCGGTACGCCGGGAGAGCACGTCCGCCTCCGTCACCGGCGTGAGCTCCTGGTGGTCGGCCATCGCGTTGGTCACCGCCCAGGCGACGTCGCCCGCGTGCCCGAAGTGCTGCACGCCGGGCACGCCGGGGAAGGTCAGCCCGACGACGTCGAGCTCGTCGCAGGTCAGCCGCACCTGCAGGTAGACGTTCGGCGACTCCAGGATCCGGTGCGGGTCGCCGCCGACCAGGGGCAGGCCGGAGGCGGTCCGGCCCCCGCCGACCACGAAGGCGTTGCTGCCGTGCGGCCGCCCCTCGCGGCGCAGCAGTCCCACCGCCTCCTCCCCCAGGTGACGCCGCACGTGGTGACGCCACAGGGCGTGCGGGTAGTTGGCGAAGTGCACGTGCTCGACCAGGAAGACCCCGAGCGGGGTCCACGGCCGCCAGCCGTCGAGGCCCGCGGCCCGGACCCCGTCGACGTACGCCGTGACGAAGGCGGCGGTCTCCGGGTCGAGCCGCTCGAACCCGCGGCGGGCGACCTCGGCGATCCCGAGCCGGCGGGCGAAGGTGTCCCACTCCACGCCGGACGGACCGTCGAGCGCGGCGATCCGTCCCTCGGCGTAGCGCCGCTGCCGTTCCAGCTGGTCGCCGCGCAGCTCGACCGTGACCCGGCCCTGCTCGTGCGCGAGCCCGAGCACGTCGCGGGCGCGGACGTGCGGCACCCCCCAGAGGTCGACCGTGGTGCTCATGCGACCGGGTTGGCGAGCGTGCCGGCGAAGATCAGCGACTGCGCCTGGTCGGTCAGGTCCACCATCTGCAGAGTGTTGCGCAGCTGGAGCCGGTTGAGGCAGCTGTGCCGGAACCGCGGACGCGTGAGGTCGTGGCGCGCGACCGCGTCGGCGAGCTCGGGGTGGTCGGCCGCGTGCTCGTCGAGGCAGCGGCGCACCTCCGCCCAGAACTCCTCGGCGGGCAGCACGCCCTCCTCGTCGAGCAGCCCGGCGACGTGTCTCAGCACCCCGTCGAAGACGTCGGTGTGGATCGCCAGCGACTGCTCGTCGACCGGCACCTGTGCCCGGATCCGCTCCACCTCGGCCGGCAGCTCGGCGTCGCCGAGCACGGCGACCTCCTCGCCGACGTCCTTCATGACCGCCCGGACCACCACGTGGTCGCGGAGCACCAGCACCAGGTTCTCCCCGTGCGGCATGAAGACCAGGTCGTGGGCGAGCAGGCAGTGCACCAGCGGGCGCAGGTAGGCCCGCAGCCAGGACCGCACCCAGACGGCCGGGTCGAGCCCGGAGGCGCGCACCAGCGCGGCGGCGTACGACCCACCGCCCTCGTCGACCGGGTCGCGGTGCAGCAGCGAGGCCATCGTGGCCAGCCGCTCGCCGGGCGCGAGCGCCGGGACCGGGCTCTCCCGCCACAGCGCGGCCACCATCTTGCGGTGCGCCGACGGCACCTCCAGCCGGTGGAACGCGTCGCCGGTCCAGCCGATCGCGGCGTGCTCGCGCAGCATCGTGAAGCTGCACCCGGCCAGGGTCCGGTCACCCGCCACGAGGTCGCCCACCCAGTCGTTGATCGCCGGGGTCGGCCCCATGTACGCCGGGGAGAGGCCGCGCAGGAAGCCCATGTTCTGGATCGCCAGCGCGGTCTTCACGTACGACCGCTCGGGGTGGTGGGACGGGAAGAAGGTGCGGATCGACTGCTGGGCCCGGAACGCGCCCGGCCCCTCCCCGAGCAGCACCACGTCGCGCCGCGCCACCGACGGCGCGAAGCTGATCGCCACCTTGTTGACCCACTGCCACGGGTGCAGCGGGAGGAACCGGTAGGCGTCGGGCTCCAGGCCGAGCGCGCGGAGCCGCTCGCGCCAGCCGGCGAGCGTCTCCTCCCCCAGCTCTCGCCGGTAGTGGGTCTCCTCGTCGAGCCCGGCGGCCAGGGAGAGCCGTGACTGGTCCTTGCGCACGGCGAGCCAGAGCAGCCGCACGTCGCTGCCGGCCTCCGGCGCGTACGCCGCGTAGTCGTCGGCCCCGAACCCGATCCGGCCGTTGTTGGCGACGAACCCGGGGTGCCCCTCGGTCATCGCCGCCTCGATCTCCTGGTAGCCGGCGTCCAGCAGCTCCTCGACGGTGGGCCGTGGCCGGGCCAGCTTCCACGCGGCCGCGGCCAGGGTGGCGGCGAGCTCCTCGGAGTAGAGCGGCAGCAGCCGGTCCGGGATGCCGAGCAGCGGCGCCATCTCGGCGACGAAGTCCTGGGCGTCGAGCTCGGCAGGTGCGCCGTCGACCGTCCGGGTCAGCGACGCCTCGTCGACCACCCAGTGCTCCAGCGGGAGCACCCGGGCGGTGAAGGAGTAGCAGGTCCGCCCGTCGGGGCTGGCGAGCGCGAAGCGGCCGGCCTCCTCGGCCGACGGGGCGGGAGAGAGCATCCGCTCGTGGCTGAACTCGGCGATCGCCTTGGTCACCAGGTGCCGCTGCGCCCGGGCCATCAGCTCGGGGGTCAGGTGCTCGTCGTACGTCACGGGGTCCCTCCCAGGTCGGAGCCGGCGAAGTCGTCGCGGGTGCACACGCTCAGGGCCGCGGTCTTGGTGGCCAGCGGCACGTGCCGCAGGACGCGGAAGCCGGCGGCGGCGTTGAGGGCGGCGATCCGGTGGTTGCGCACGTCCGGCTCCACCACCACCCGCGGCCCGCGAGCGAGGCAGAAGGAGACCGCCTCGCGCATCACCGCGGCGGTGAAGCCGGGCACCGGCCGCTCGGTCGGCGCGACCAGCAGGTGCATCCCCACGTCGCCCGGCTCCAGCTCCGGCAGGTCCCGCAGCTCCGGGTGCCGGGCGGGGTCGTAGGTCTCGACCAGGAACTGCCGCGTCCCGTCGGCCCGGCCCAGCCAGGCGTCGTGGTGCGGGTCGTCGGCGATCGCGGCGTACTCGCGGGCGACCTCGTCGAGCGAGGCCTCCTGCATCTGCCAGTAGACCGACCGCGGGTGCGTCACCCAGGCGTGCAGCAGCGCGAGGTCCCGCCCGAGGTCGAGCGGCTCGAGGGTGAGCCTCATCGGGCCACCGCCTCGGCGCCGACGCGGAGCCGGTCGGGCACCCCGAACTCCTGGAACGCGATCCGCTTCTCCACCGGGTAGACCTCCCGGCCGAGGACGGCGGCCAGGATCACCGAGCTGCGCATCGCCCCCATCCCCAGGTCGGGGGCGACGAAGCCGTGCGTGTGCTCCTCGCCGTTCTGCACGAAGAGCGTCGCCTCGTCGTCCAGGGCGAACCGCTCGTCGGCCTGGAAGCGGCCCTGCTCGTCCCAGCGGATCCGGTCCCGCACCGGGGCCAGGAACTCCGGCACCCGGGCGGCGTAGCCGGTGGCCAGGACCACCGCCCCGGTGGTCAGCGCGAACGACTCCTCGGTCTCGGTGTGCCGCAGGGCCAGCCGCCAGCCGTCGCCGACGCGCTCGGCGCCGGTCACCTCGGTGGCGCTGAGCAGCGTGGTCTCGGGGGCACCCTCGACCGAGCGGGCGTAGAGCGCGTCGTAGATCTCGTCGATCGTGGTCGAGCTGATCCCCTTCGACAGCGCGGCCTGGCCGGCCTGGACCCGGGCCCGGGTCTCCGGCGGGAGCTCCTGGAAGTGCCGGCTCCACTCGGGCGAGGTCATCTCCAGGGTGAGCTTGGTGTACTCCATCGGGAAGAACCTCGGGCTCCGGGTCACCCAGTGCAAGGCGTAGCCGAAGGCGGGTTGGTCGGCGAGCAGGTCGGCGTACACCTCGGCGGCGGACTGCCCCGAGCCGACCACGGTGATCGAGCCGGCGCGCTGCAGCTCGACCTTGCGCGGCAGGTAGTCGGCCGTGTGCACGCCACCGTCCGCCAGCACCTCCTCCAGGCCGGCCGGCACCCGGGGCGCCGTGCCGGTGCCGAGCACCAGCCGGCGCCCGCGGAACGTCTCCCCGGTGGCGGCGCGGACGACGTACGCCTCGCCGTCGTGGGTCACCTCGGTGACCTCGCGTCCCCAGCGCAGCCGGTGCGCCAGCCGGTCGGCGGCCCACCGGCAGTAGAGGTTGTACTCCCGGCGCAGCGGATAGAAGCTCTCCCGGATGTAGAAGGGGTAGAGCCGCCCCGTCTCCTTGAGGAACTGGAGCCAGGAGAAGCGGGACGTCGGGTCGGCCAGGGTCACCAGGTCGGCCAGGAACGGCACCTGGAGGGTGGCGTCGTCGAGCAGCATCCCGCCGTGCCAGTCGAAGCCGGGCCGGGCGTCGAGGAAGACCGCGTCCAGGTCGGGCACCGGCTCGGCGAGCGCGGCCAGGCCGAGGTTGAAGGGGCCGATCCCGATCCCGACGAGGTCGTGGACGCGGCTCATCGGGCCACCCCCACCAGGTCCGCGGCGCGCACCGGACGGGTCAGCGCTCGCCCGTGCTCGCGGACCAGGTCGACGAGGCCGACCAGCTGCTCGGTCGTGGCCACCGGGTTGAGCAGGGTGAGCTTGAGGAAGGTGCGGCCGTCGACCTTGGTGGCGGCCACCATCCCCCGACCCGAGTCGTAGAGCGCCTCGCGGACCCGGGTGTTCAGCGCGTCCACCGCCTCGTCGTCCAGGCCGTCGGGGCGGTAGCGGAAGACCACCGTGGAGAGCGAGGGGCGGGCGGCGAGCTCGACGTCCGGCAGCGTCTCCAGGTGGTCGGCGACCTCGGCGGCCAGCTCGATCACCGTGTCGAACCAGTCGCCGAGGGCGTCGGCGCCCATCGTGCGCAGGGTCATCCACAGCTTGAGCGCGTCGAAGCGCCGGGTGGTCTGCAACGACTTGTCGACCTGGTTGGGGTGCGCGGCGTCCTTGGGGTTGAGGTAGTCGGCGTGCCAGGTGACGTGGCGCAGGGTGGCGCCGTTCCGGACCAGGAGCGCGCTCGCGGAGACCGGCTGGAACCAGGTCTTGTGGTAGTCGACGGTGACCGAGTCGGCGTGCTCGATCCCGGCCAGCAGGTGCCGCCGGGTGCGCGAGGCGAGCAGGCCACCGCCGTACGCCGCGTCGACGTGCAGCCAGGCGTCGTGCGCGCGGGCCAGCGCCGCGACCTCGGCCAGGGGATCGATCGCGCCGAAGTCGGTGGTGCCGGCGGTGGCGACCACCGCCATCGCCACGTCGCCCGCGTCCGCCACGCGGGCGAGCCTCCGGGACAGCGCGACCGGGTCCATCCGGCGCTCAGCGTCGGCGCCGACCGGCAGCACCGCGGCGTCCCCCAGGCCGAGCAGCCGGGCCGCCTTCTGCACGCTGAAGTGCGCCTCGGCGGAGGCGAGGATCCGCAGCCGGGAGGCCTCGGCCCCGCCGGCCAGAGCGTGGTCGCGAGCCAGCAGGAGGCCCTGGAGGTTCGACTGGGTGCCGCCGCTGGTGAAGATCCCGTCGGCCGCGGGGGCGGAGTCGCCGTAGACGCGGCCGGCCGTCCAGTCGACCAGGTGACGCTCGATGAACGTGGCGCCGACCGACTGGTCGAAGGTGTCGAGGGAGGCGTTGACGGCGCTGATCAGCACCTCCGCCTGGAGCGCGGGGATCGCCACCGGACAGTTGAGGTGGGCGGCGTAGGCCGGCTCGTGGAACCAGACGGTGTCCTGGAGCCAGAGCCGGGAGAGCTCGGCCAGGGCCCGGTCGCCGTCGCCGAGCGGGCGGTCGAGGTCGACCGCGGCCACGGCTCGCGCGGCCTCCCGCGGGCCTCGGCCGGTGGCCGGGCGGCCACGGCGCTCCAGGTGGCCCGCGACGGCGGCGGCCCCCGCGCCGACGGCCTCGAGGTAGTCCTGGACGCGACTGGAGTGGAACAGATGGACAGGAACGGACGTCACCGAGAATCGACCTTCCGAGAGGAACTTAGGTAAGGCTTACCTTAATCATTTCTCCGGAGGGTCGCGCAAGGGCGCTCAGGACTCGCGCGCGAAGACCTGCTCCCCGGCCACCCAGGTCCCGAAGACCCCGGCCCCCGTCTCGCGCAGGTGCGCCGCGACGGCGGCGGTGTCGCCGGAGCCGGCGAGCGGGTCGGCGTCCAGCAGCACCAGGTCGGCCGGGTGCCCGGGCGCCACCGTGCCCCAGCCGTCGGTCGAGGCGGCGAGCGCCTCCTGCGCGGTGACCGCCTGCTCCGGGTGCCACGGCGCCCGGTCGTCCGCGCTGCGGTGCACGGCGGCCGCCATCGCCAGCCACGGGTCGAGCACCGCCACCGGCGCGTCCGAGCCCATGACCGTGCGCACCCCGTCGTCGAGCATCCAGCGCAGCGCGAAGCACCGCTCGCCGCGCCCGGGCCACAGCCGCTCGCTCACGTCGCGGTCGTCGAGCAGGTGGGCCGGCTGGACGCTGGCGGTCAGGCCCAGCCGGGCCATCCGGCGTACGTCGTCGCGCAGGACCAGCTGGGCGTGCTCGATGCTGCCGCGCGCCCCGGTGGCCTCGAAGGCGTCCAGGGCGACGGTGACCGCCCGGTCGCCGATCGCGTGCACCGCCGACTCCAGGCCCGCCCCGACCGCGCGGGCCAGCAGCTCCTGCAGCTCCTCGGGCGTCTGGTTGGGGTTGCCGAGCGGGAAGCCGAGCGGCGAGGGGCCGGCGTACGGGTCGCAGCACCAGGCGGTCCTGGTGTTGAGCGAGCCGTCGCTGATGATCTTCAGCGGGCCCATCCGGGCCTTGTCGTCGCAGCCCGGCAGCACGTCGCCGGTGCGCAGCCCGGCCGCCACGACGGCGTCCAGGTCGGGGGCGTAGGTGGCCATCCGGAGCCGGAGCAGGTCGGCGCCCTGGGCCCACCGCTGCGCCCAGTCCTCGTGGCCGCCGCTGAACTCGAAGTCGGTCACCCCGACGACGCCGAGCGCAGCCGCCTGCTCCAGGGTGCGCCGGTAGGCGTCGGGGCCGGTGCCGTCGTCGCCGATCACCGCCGAGAGCCGGCCGTAGGCGCCGAACCACTCCCCCTCGGAGACCACGCCCTCACGCATCGGCAGGGCCAGCGTCGTGAGCGCCACGGTGTTGAGCCAGCCGTGGTGGCAGTCGCCGGCGATCAGCACGATCGGCTGGTCGGTGCCCAGCGCGTCAAGCATCGAGACCACCGGGTCCTCGGGCCACGCGGTCGGCCGGTGGCCCCACCCGATCACCGGCTGGTCGGGCTGCTCGCGGAGCCGCTCGGCGACCAGCTGCACCGCCTCGGCGGCCGACCGGGCGTGCGAGAGGTCGAGCCGGGCGCTGGTCAGCGTCCACTGGCCGAGGTGGACGTGCTGGTCCCAGAGGCCGGGAATCACCCACCGGCCCTCGGCCCGGATCTCCTCGGCGCCGTCACGCTCGAGGCCGGGCCCGACCTCCCTCACCCGGCCGCCGCGGACCCGCAGGTCGACGGGAGAGTCCGGCGCGACGTCACCGGGGGTCACGGGCACGAGTCGTGCGCCGCGGATGAGCAGGTGGTCCATGCTCAAAGCGTAAGTCGGCCGGCGTCCCCTGGGCCGCCGGTCCGAGCCACTAGCCTCGACCCATGTCTCGCTCCATCGCCACCAGCACCCGGGTCGACCTCGACGGGCTCCTGGAGTTCGTCCGGCCCCGCCACCGGTTCCTGCTGATCACCCGCAAGGCCGACGGCAGCCCGCAGGCCTCCCCGGTCACCGGCGGCGTCGACGACGCCGGACGGCTGGTGGTCGCGACCTACCCGGAGCGGGCGAAGACCCGCAACGCCCGGCGTACCCCGGAGGTGGACGTCGTGGTGGTCTCCGACGACTGGAACGGCGCCTGGGTGCAGGTGACCGGGAGCTGCGAGGTGCTGGACGCGACCGACGGGGGCGAGGCGCTGGACGCGTTCGTGGAGTACTTCCGCAACATCTCCGGCGAGCACTCCGACTGGGCGGAGTACCGCGCCGCGATGGTCGAGCAGGGCAAGTCGCTGCTGCGGATCACCCCGACGTCGTGGGGCCCGGTCGCGACCGGCGGCTTCCCCGCGCGCCTGGCCTGAGTGGTGCCCTGGCGCGTCGGCGCGGCGACGGCCGCGCTGCTGCTGCTCGGCGCGGTGGTGGGGTGGGCTGCGGTGACGGTCGCGACCCGGCCCTCCCCCTCGTCCGGTGCCGCCGTCCCCGCTCCGGCGGCTGACCCACGGTTCCCGGTGCCGGTCGCCGAGGACCTCACCGAGGACCTCCCGCAGCCGGCGCTGGCCACGGGCCTGGCGTTGACGCCCACGTCGTTCGGCGACGGGGAGGCCCGGCTCTCCTTCCCCGTGCCGGCCGGCTGGAAGCGGCTCACCAACGCGCCCAACGAGTACCGGTGGAAGGTGCCGGGGCAGCCCCTGGACACCTACGTGCTCCGGGTCTCGCACGTGGGCAGCCAGAAGCGCACGGTCACCGAGCACCGGGCCGCCCGGATCGAGGCGGTCCGCGCGCGGGAGCACAGCGTCCGGATCCTGGAGACCGCCGGCGACGGCCTGGAGTACACCTACGTCGACGACCACGGCCGGCTGCGCCACCTGCACGCGCGGTGGCTCGACCTGACCGGCAACCCGCACGCCGAGGCCGAGATCAACCTGTCCGGGCGCAGCCGGGACGCCGCCGGCGCCCGCGAGCTGCTGGACCGGGTCGCGGCCGAGATGCGGCAGGGCTGACCGCGATGTCCCATCCCACCCGCCTCGGTCGCTACCAGGTACGCCGCCGCCTCGGCGCCGGCGCGTTCGCCACCGTCTGGCTCGCGGTCGACGACCAGCTGGACAGCGAGGTCGCGATCAAGGTGCTCGCCGACAACTGGGCCGGCGACGCCCACGTGCGGCGCCGGTTCGTCGAGGAGGGCCGTTTCCTGCGCAAGGTCGACTCGCCGTACGTCGTGCCGGTCTACGACGCGGGCGAGCTCGACGACGGCCGGCCCTACCTGGTGATGGCCTACGCGGACCGCGGCACGCTGGCCGACCGGCTCGCCCTCGGCCCGGTCCCCGCGCCGGAGGCCCTGCGGATCCTCGTCGAGCTCGGCACCGGCCTCCAGGCCCTGCACGACCGCGACGTCCTGCACCGCGACGTGAAGCCCGGCAACGTGCTGCTGCGCGGGCACGACGACGGCGAGCGGGCGATGCTCGCAGACCTGGGACTGGGCAAGGCGCTCGACGTCTCCTCGCGGCTCACGGTGATCGCCGGGACCCCGGCGTACGTCGCTCCCGAGCAGGCGCGCGGCGAGGGGCTGGACGCGCGCGCCGACCTCTACTCGCTGGCCGCTCTGGCCCACCTGCTGCTCACCGGCAGGCCCGCTCGCGCCCCCGAGTCGCTCGCGGTCGCCGGGTCGCCGCCGCCGGTGCCGCCGATGGGTGCGGCCGTCCCGCCGGCCGTGGAGGCGGCGGTGCTGCGCGCGCTCTGCGTCGACCGGGAGGACCGGCAGGCCTCGGTGGCGGAGTTCGTCGCCGAGCTCACGCAGGCGGGGCGGGCCGACGGCACCCTGATCGAGCCGGCTCGGAGCACTCCCGCCCGGACCGCTCCTGCGCGGGACCGGGGGCTGCCCGCACTCTTCGCCGCGACGGCGCTCGTGCTGGCCGGGGCGGGCCTGGGCGCCTGGGCGGCGGACTCGGCCCGGGGCGAGCACCGGGTCAGCGACACCACGGGCACGCTCGCCGTGACCGTGCCCGCCGCGTGGACGTCGTCCGTGCAGGGTGACGGGTGGACCCCGCCGGACTCCGACCAGGTGCTCCCGGCGCTGGCGCTCGGCACCGACCGGACGTGGCGGACCGAGGGCCAGGGCGTCTTCGCCGGCCTCGCCGAGGGGGACGACCTGCCGGCCCGGACGCCCGGCCACCCCGAGTGCGCCGACGAACGGCCCGGCCCCGACGCCCCGGAGGGAGTGGACGCCCTCACGGTCGTGCACACGGGCTGCCCCGCGCCCGCTCCGGTGGTGGTCGAGCGGGTGGCGCGCGTCGCCGAGGACCGGCTGCTCTGGGTGCAGGTACGCAGCAGCGACCTCGCCGCCGCCGAACGGGCGCTGGCCGGGGTGGAGCTCGACGGAATGGCCCAGGCGCGGTCGGGTACGGACCGCAGATGAGCGAGCCCACCAGCACCGCCTCCGTCCCTCCCCTCGCGCTGGTCACCGGCGCCAGCAGCGGCATCGGCCTCGACCTGGCCCGGCAGTTCGCCGAGCACGGCTTCGACCTGGTGGTCAACGCCGAGGACCCGGCCCTCGCCTCGGCGGCGCAGGAGCTGCGGCTCGGCGGCGCCCAGGTGGTCGAGGTGCAGGCGGACCTGCGCCGACCCGACGGTGTCTCCCAGGTGTGGGAGGCCGTGCGCGCCGACGGCCGACCGTTGGCCGCCGCGGCGCTGAATGCCGGCGTCGGGCACGGCGGCCGGTTCGTCGACACCGACCTGGCCCACGACCTGGGGATCATCCAGCTCAACATCGTCTCCACCGTCCAGCTGGCCAAGCTGGTGCTGGGCGAGATGGTCCGCGCCGGCGAGGGCCGGGTCCTGGTCACCTCCTCGATCGCCTCGGAGATGCCGGGCGCCTTCCAGGCGACCTACAACGCGTCGAAGTCGTTCCTCCAGTCCTTCACCGAGGGGCTGCAGGAGGAGCTGACCGACACCGGCGTCACGCTCACCCTGCTGATGCCCGGCCCCACCGAGACCGAGTTCTTCGAGCGCGCCGACATGGAGGACACCCAGGTCGGCCGCGGCCGCAAGGACGACCCGGCGCTGGTCGCCAGGCAGGGGTACGACGCGCTGATGGCCGGGGAGGCCCGGGTCGTCGGCGGGCGGCTCGTCACCCGGGTGCAGGAGGCGGCCAGCAAGGTGCTGCCGGACAAGGTGAAGGCCAAGATGCACCGGAGGATGGCGGAACCGGATGACGCCTGACGAGCTCGCCCGACGCGCCCAGGGCGGCGACGGGGAGGCGATGGATCGGCTGCTGGGTGAGCTGCGCCCGCGGGTGCTGCGGATCTGCCAGGGCGTGCTGCCCTACTCCGACGACGCCGAGGACGCCTGCCAGGAGGCGCTCATCTCCGTGGCCGGGAAGATCGGCCAGTGGCACGGGCGGGGGCGATTCACCACCTGGCTGCACGTGGTGGCGCTGAACAGCGCGCGATCGACGTACCGGCGACTGAAGAACCAGGCCGTCCCGAGCGACGTGCTGCCGACCGAGCGGCCCGACCCGCGCACCACCAGCGTGATCGCCGGGACCCGGCTCGACCTGCTGGAGGCGCTTGAGACGATCGAGGCCGAGCACCCCGCGTTCGTGCAGCCGCTGATGCTGCGCGACGTCTACGGGCTGGCCTACGACGAGATCGCCGAGACGCTGGGCGTGCCGCTGGGCACGGTCAAGGCGCAGATCCACCACGGGCGCCGACTGGCCCGTCCGCTGCTGCGCGAACAGGTCTGAGGCTCACCCGGCCCGCGACCACCGCGCGAGGTGGGCGAGCAGGGGCGGGACCGACTCCGCGAACGGGGCCAGGCCGTGCGGCGTCGGCGGCGGGATCAGGTGGTAGCCGTCGACCGCGCCTGCGGCGTACCAGCAGACGAGCTCCTCGGCGACCTGGTCGGCGGTGCCGATGACCAGCCGGTGCCGCAGGGCCACCCCAGGCCACCAGGGGGCTCGCGCCTCGTTCGCCTCCCGTTCCACCGCCCAGGCAGCCGCCTCGGTCGGCGCGACGAACGGGACCACCCCCGGCAGGAAGGGGTTGGGCACGTGGGTCCGGACCAGGCGGGCCTCCTCCAGTGTGCGCGCCGCGGGCACCTCCGCCAGCGGCGTCATGCCCGCAGCGGTCGCCGAGATCGGCAGCCGCACGGACCGGAGGAGAAGACCCATGGCAGCACCATACTCCCCATTGTCAATTGTCTTACATGACAATGGGGAGTATGGCCGGGCTCAGCGGCGGATCTTCCGGGCCCTCCCCGAGACCACCTTCTTCTCCGAGCCCCGGAGATAGGTGATCTTGACCCGGAGCTTCTTGCCCCGGTCCTTGGCCGTGACCTTGTACGACGCCTTGGTCGCCTTCTTGATCTTCTTGCCGTTGCGGAACCACTGGATCTTGACCGTCACCCCGGGCAGGGAAGCGATGGTGACCTTGAGCTTCTTGCCCACCCTCGGCTTGCCCTTGACCGCCGGCGCCTTGGTCGGCAGCGGCGCGGGAGGCGTGGCCGTCGGGGTCGGGGTCGGGGTCGGCGTGGGCGTCGGCTCCGGCGTGGCCGTCGGCGTGGGCTCAGGCGTCGGCGTCGGCTCAGGCGCCGGCGTGGCGTTGGGATCCGGGACCACGCGCTCAGTGTCCCTCGAGCCGCTCAACCCGGAGAGGTAGCCGTCGCGGAACACCCTGACCTCCAGCCGGAGCCGGGCGCCGACGTCGGCGTCGGTGACGCGGTAGGTCGACGAGGTCGCACCCGGGATCGTGTCGCCGTTGCGCACCCACTGGTAGGTGACCCGCTCCGGGGCGGGCGACCAGGTGCCGGCGGTCCCGGTCAGCTCCTGGCCCACCTGAGCCGTGCCGGTGACCACCGGCGGGTCGATGTCTTGGATGCGCGGAGGGGCGACGCCTTCGACGTCGACCACCAGGTCGTGGGGCAGGGTCTGGGTGACGCCTCGCTGCACGGGGACCCGCACCGCGTCGGTGAACTCGTAGCTCATCTGCCCCCCGCCCACGTAGTAGACGGGCTGGTCGACACACCCGAACACCTCGACGACGTAGTCGGCGGTGGTCAGGCCTCCCAGCGTGACGGCACCCGCGTCCGAGGTCACCTTCTCCCGGGTGCTGACGTAGGTCCGGCCGCCCACGGCGCGCACCCCGCAGTTCGAGACCGGCGTGCCGTCGACGTTGCGCACCGTGGTCTCGATGCTGCCGCCCACCTGGAGCTCGGCGTCGATCCCGCTCACCGTCTGTCCGGGCGCCACGGTGAAGGTCACCGCCGACTCCCACCCGAGATACTCGGGGGCACCGCCACTGAACTGGCCCTCGGCCACCTCCGCGGAGAGCCAGGTCCGGGCGAACTCGGCCCGGTAGGTGCCCGGAGGCACGTCGATCTCGTAGCCCGGCGAGGATGAGCCGATCTCGGCCCGACCGACGACCTGGAACTCGTCCACGTCGACGATGTAGACACTCGTGTCCCAGTCGGACTGGCCAGGGAAGGTCACCTGCCCGGTCACCGTCCCAGCGGCTTCGTCCGCGGCCTGGACCGGCAGGGCGACCAGCCCGAGCAGCGAGCCCACCAGCATGGTGAGGAGGAGAGCGGACCGGACACGCAACAGCAATGGACACCCCCGTGACGGCGCCGAGCCCGTCCCGGCGCGATTGGCCGCGATGATAGGTCGCGGCCCGCTCCCGGCCTCCGCCCCTTGCGCATATCGGATCATCCGGTCCAGACCTCCGTGGCAGGACGTCGGTCCCCGCTGGCATAGCCTTCGTGCCGTGACCGCTCGCCTCTCCGCCCACGACCTGATCGACCTGGTGCTGGACGAGGGGTCGTGGTCCTCGTGGGACACCGAGCCCGACCACACCGCGGCGGACGAGGCGTACGCCGACCAGCTGGTCGCCGCGCGGGAGAAATCGGGCGTCGACGAGGCGGTCGTCACCGGCGAGGGGCTGCTCGACGGGCACCGGGTCGCGGTCGTGCTGGGCGAGTTCTCCTTCCTGGCCGGCTCGATCGGCCGCGCGACCGCCGACCGGCTGGTCACCGCCATCCGCCGGGCGACCGCCGAGGGACTCCCGCTGCTCGGCGCGCCCGCCAGCGGCGGCACCCGGATGCAAGAGGGGACCGCCGCGTTCGTGCAGATGGTCCGTATCTCCGAGGCGATCGCGGCGCACAAGGCCGCCGGGCTGCCCTACCTGGTCTACCTGCGGCACCCCACCACCGGCGGGGTGATGGCGAGCTGGGGCTCGACCGGGCACCTCACGGTCGCCGAGCCCGGGGCGCTGGTGGGCTTCCTGGGTCCGCGGGTCTACGAGGCGCTCTACGGCAAGCCGTTCCCCGAGGGGGTGCAGACCTCGGAGAACCTCTACGAGCGCGGCATCGTCGACGGCGTGATCGCGCCCGGGGCGGTGCGCAACATCCTCGGCCGGACCCTCGACATCCTCGAGCGGCCCCGCGCCCCGCTGCCCGAGGTCGCCGACCCGGGCGAGGAGGAGGTCGGCGACGTCGACGCCTGGGACGCGGTCACCCGCTCGCGGCGTCCCGACCGTCCCGGCGTACGCCGGCTGCTGCGCTACGGCGCGACCAACGTGATCCCACTGAACGGCACCGGGCAGGGCGAGTCCGACCCGGGGCTGCTCTTCGCGCTGGCGCGGTTCGGCGAGGCCCCGTGCGTCTTCCTCGGCCAGGACCGTCGCGGGCAGACCACGGACCGACCCATGGGGCCCGGCGCGCTGCGCGAGGCCCGGCGCGGGATGCGGCTCGCCGGCGAGCTGGGGCTGCCGCTGGTGACGGTGATCGACACCCAGGGCGCGGCGCTCTCCGCGGAGGCGGAGAACGGCGGGCTGGCCGGCGAGATCGCCCGGTCGCTGGAGGACCTGGTCACCCTGCCCGCCCCCACCCTGTGCCTGATGCTCGGCGAGGGCAACGGCGGCGGCGCACTGGCCCTGCTGCCCGCCGACCGGGTGATCGCCGCCCAGCACGCGTGGCTCTCGCCGCTGCCGCCGGAGGGAGCGAGCGCGATCGTGCACCGCGACACCGAGCACGCGCCGGAGATGGCGCGCGCCCAGGGCGTGCGGGCTCTCGACCTCAAGCGCCTGGGCATCGTCGACCGGATCGTCGCCGAGCACCCGGACGCCGCCGACGAGCCCGCCGCCTTCTGCCGTCGTGTGGGCGCGGTGCTGGAGCACGAGCTGATCGGGCTGCTCGCGCGCGGCCCGGGGACGCCGCAGGAACGGGCGCAGCGGATCCGCTGACCGCTGCCCCGCCCCGGCTCAGACGGGGAGCGGTGGCGGCTTGCCGTAGTAGGCGCGGCCGCTGCTGGTGAAGGCGCCGATCTCCGGACCACCCCCGGCGAACCCGACCCAGCTCGTCCACCCGGGCGCCTCCTTGACCTGGTTGCAGGTCTCGCAGAGCCCCTGACCGTTCTCGAAGCTGGTGGGCCCGTGCTCCCGACGCGGCACCACGTGGTCGAGCTGGCGGATCGGCGCGTCGCACCACGGGGTCCGGCAGGTCTCGCCGTCACGCAGGCGGATCATCTCGGCCAGCAGCCCGTCGAAGCACCGGCCGGGCCGCTCCATCGCAACCAGCTGCCCGTCGTCGGGCAGCGCGAAGAGGCGGCGCACGGTCACGGCGTGCTGCTCGAACGCCTCGCCGAGCAGCTGGCGACAGACCTCGACGGGCAGGTGGCCCGACCCCGGCACCCAGCCGGGGTCCTCGCACTCACCCCAGAGGCTGGCCAGGCTCAGCACCAGCCGCAGGTCGATCCGGCGCGGCACCTGGGGATCGAGACCGGTCACACGCTCGACCAGGACGTCGGCGCGCACCTGGTCGGCGGTCCGCGGGTCACCGGCGAGCCGGGCGGCAGAGGCGGCCTCCTGGAGCGCCTTCATCACCGGCCCGTAGCGCTCGGAGCGAACCACCGCGGTGATCCGGCCGGTGCCGTCGCCGAGCAACCGGCCGGCCACGTGACGGCGGGCCCGGGCGCGGGACGCCCGCCGGGTCGCCGCCTCGGAGTCCGCAGCGGTGACCAGGCGGCGGACCAGCTCGCGCAGCTGATCGGTGCCGAGAGCGGCCGCACAGCCGGCACCGGTCCCGGACCACCAGGTCGTCGTCGACCCGGGTCCGGTCCTCGCGAGCCAGGTCGTCGGTCTCGCGCACGATCAGCAGCGCGCGCTCCTCGGTGAGCTCGCCGCGCGTCAGGGCGGCAAGAGTCTGCGGGAGGTCCTCGACCAGCGCGGTGGAGGCACCGACCAGGAACCGGCCACGGGCCGGTGACTCCCGGCGGGCCAGCCCGAGCTGGCAGCCGATCACCGGCTCGGGCGCGGGACCTCGACGGCCCCCAGCGTCAGTGGAGCGGAGTCCTTCCAGCCGAGCTCGCTCCCGGACCGCGTACGCGGCGGTGACCCTGGCCTGCGCGGCGGCCGCGGCCGCCTTGAGCGCCTCCAACGCCTCGACCTGCGCCAGGCAGTCCGCGGTGCGGGAGGGGGCGGGGCCGACGTCGGCCAGGCTCGCCGCCAACGCCGACAGCTCTGGGGTCGTCCAGGCACCCTGGGGCGCTGCGGGCTCCGAGGGAGCGGCGTCCCAGCACCGCACCTGCGTCTCGATCATGCGTTCGAGAATAGTCCTGCCCGCCGACAGTCGCTGGCCCTCTCCACAGGCAGGTCAGCCAGCCCGAGCGCCCGTCCTCAGCGGTAGGTGAGCTCGCAGATCCGGCCGTCCTGGTTGAAGAGGTCCCAGCCCCACGGCCGGCCGCGCAGTTCCCAGTAGGCCTTGGCGACCTCATAGCTGTGGCCGGCGTTCTTCAGCGAGAGGCAGGTCTGCCACCGCGACAAGGACGCCGCGATCTCCGCCGGCGTGCGGGTGGCCGGCGGCTCCGGGGTCGGCGCCGCGGTGGGCGGCTGCGGGGTCGGCGCCGCGGTGGGCGGCTGCGGAGTCGGGGTGGGCGCCGGGGGCGTGGGGGTCGGCACCGGAGTGGGCACCGAGGTCGGCGGGGTCGCGGAGGGCTTCGGCGGCCTCGGGGACTTCGGCGGCTTCGAGGTCGGAGGCACCTGCGGCGTCGGCTGCCCGCTCGGGGTCGGCGAGGCCGTCGAGGAGGCGCTCGGCGACGCGGTCGGCGAAGCCGTGGGCGAGGCGAGCCCCGTGCGCTCGGCGCGGCGGGCCTTCCGCTCGGCCTTCGTCAGCGCCGGATCGTCGGCCTCGAGGTCGTCGACCGGCGACGGCGTCGCCTGCGGGCTCGCGGTGAGGCCGACCGGCTGGACCGGCGGCCCGACCGCCGCGGACGGGTCGTCGTCCCCGTCCAGGTCGACGAAGACCAGGGCGAGCATCACGGCGAGGGCCGCGGCGATCAGCAGCGGCGCACCACCCGACCCCCGGCGCGGGGGCGGCACGGGGGTGCCGGTGCCCACGCCCAGGGGCGTACGCCCGGGCAGCGGCGGGTGGATCTCCGGCACCAGCTGCTCGAACCCGCAGTCAGGACACCACGGCGCGGCCGAGCGCACCTGCATGCCACACCTGGGACACCCCATGTCCACACCCCTCCGAAGATTCCCTGAGCGGGCGTCAACCTAGCGGTCTTTACTCGCGAGTAACACGGGTCGTCTCAGGAAAGGCAGACCTGCGTGGCCTGCTCCAGGGACTGCTTGATCGCCGGGTCGACGGCCTCCAGGTCATGGTCCCGGTAGCCCAGGTCTGAGTCGAGGAACCCTGCGGCGATGAGCCGGCCGAGCCCCATCTCCTCGACCCAGCGGCCCGCGATGCAACGGGCGTTCTCCTGGTCGACCAGGAGCACGTCGACGAAGCCGTCGGCGATGCTGGTGACCGCCCGTGCCTCGGAGTTGAGCACGGGCTCGTCCTCCCGGTCGCCTCCGCTGAGCGCGGCAGGAGCGGTGCCTACGGCGTCCCCCTCGACGATCGCCAGGGTGCCGACGATGCCGAGCACCAGCGCGGCCACCCCGACCAGGGCCGACCGCCAGCGCCGGGGCCGGGACGGCACCGGGACGACGACCGGAGGCCCACCGACGGGCGGGGCCGGCACCAGCGGAGCTTCGCGCGCCCCGGCCAGCGACCGGGCCCGAGCCAGCGCGTCAGCCAGCTGCCGGGCCGAGGTGTACCGACGGGACGGGTCCTTGTCGAGCACCTTGGTCAGCACCCGGTTGAGCTCGAGCACCAGCGGGGAGCCGCCGGCGAGCTGTCGCGGCGCCGAGCCCAGGTGGGCCGAGGCGAGCTGGAACTCGGTGGGCGCGTCGTACGGCGCGGAGCCGGTGAGCGCCGTCCAGAGCACGCAACCCAGCGAGTAGAGGTCGGAGGCGACCGACGGCTCGGCGCCGGTGTGCAGCTCCGGCGCGGCCCAGCGGGCGTTGCCGGGCTGGAGCGGGCCGGCGGCGCCGTGGGCGGTGCCGAAGTCGGTCAGGCAGGCCTGGAACTCCTCGTCCACCCGGCGCAGCATCACGTTGGCCGGTTTGACCCCGCCGTGCACCAGTCCCGCGTCGTGGGCGTCGGCCAGGCCGAGCGCCGCCTGGGACACGAGGCGCAGCGCCAGGTCGACCGGGGGTGTGCCGTGCGTACGGAGCATCCGCTCGAGGTCGCCGTCCGGCACCAGGTCGCTGGCCAGGTAGAGGCGGCCGCCCTCCTCGCCGTACGCCCGCACAGGGAGCACGTGCGGGGAGTCGAGCCGGGCCAGGGTGCGCGCCTCCCGGGCGAACCGGGACCGGAAGTCGCGGTCCTGCGCCAGGTCGGCCGGCAGCAGCTTGAGCGCCACCTCGGGCGCCGCAGCGGGCGGCTGGCCGGAGAGCCGCTCCTCGGGACCCACCAGTCGCGGCTGCGGCAGCGCCGCGTGCACCACGCCGACGCCGCCGCGACCGATCTGGCGACCGACCACGAAGGGGCCGATGCGGGACGATGGCAGGCTCACGGCGACGTTCTACCCCGGTGGATGAAGTCGAAACCACCCCCGGACGGGGTATTTCTCCGTCCGGGGGCGGGTCGACTCAGAACAACAGCGCGCTCGCCGGGTCGCGGAGGATGCCGGCGACGTCGGCCAGGAACCGCGAACCCTTCTCCCCGTCGATGTGCCGGTGGTCGAAGGAGAGCGCCAGGGTGGTGACGTCGCGCGCGACGATCTCGCCGGTCTCCTCGTCGACCCAGGGCCGCTTGCCGACCGCGCCCAGGCACAGGATCGCCGACTCGCCGGGGTTGATGATCGGCGTGCCCGCATCGACCCCGAAGACCCCGACGTTGGTGAGGGTGAACGTGCCCCCGCTCATCTGGGCGGGCTGGGTGCGTCCCTCCCGGGCCGTGGCGGTGAGCTCGCCCAGCGCCTCGGCCAGCTCCAGCAGCGACAGCGAGTCGGCGTCCTTGATCGTCGGCACGACCAGTCCACGCGGCGTGGCCGCCGCGATCCCGAGGTTGACGTAGGACTTGTAGACGACCTCCTGGGCCTCCTCGTCCCACCACGAGTTGATCTCGGGAGTACGCCGCATCGCCAGCATCGCGGCCCGGGCGGCCACCAGCGTCGGGCTGACCCGGACGCCGGCGAAGTCGCGCTGAGTCTTGAGCCGCTCGAGGAAGCGCATGGTCGCCGAGACGTCGACGGTGACCCACTCGGTGACGTGCGGGCTGGTGAAGGCCGAGCGGGTCATCGCCTGGGCCATCGCCCGGCGTACGCCCTTGACCGGCTCGCGGCGCTCGCGGGCCGTCTCCGGGAGGGCCTCGCCCACGTCGGCGCCGCCACCGTGTCCAGCAGAGAGGGACACGGAGGCGGCGCGGACGTCGTCGCGGGAGACGGTGCCGCGCGGACCGCTGGGGGTGAGCGTACTGAGGTCGATGCCGAGCTCCTTGGCGAGCTTGCGCACCGGCGGCTTGGCCAGGGCGCGGAGCGCCGCGGTCAGCGTGGGCACCGGCTCCGGAGCGGCGGACTCGGCGGGCACCGGCGGCTCGTCGGCCGGGGCCACCGGCTGCGACTGGGCGCCGCCGGGGGCGAAGGCGCCCTGGACCTGGAGCTGCGCCTGCGCGCCCGCCTGGGAGGCAGGCGAGGCCGCGCCCTTGCGCGCCCGGCGCTGGGGCCCGCGGTCGGCCTTGTTGCGCCCGACCAGGGACTCGCCCTCGCCACCGCCGCTGGCGGCGGGGTTGGAGAGGTCGATCTCCATGGCGGGGGGCGCTGCGTCGCCGATGGAGATGATCGGCGTGCCGACGTCGACCGTCTGGCCCTCGGCGACCATCAGCGCCAGCACCGTGCCGGCGAACGGCGAGGGCAGCTCGACGATCGACTTGGCGGTCTCGATCTCGCAGATGATCTCGTTGATCTCGACCGTGTCGCCCTCCTTGACCTTCCAGGAGACGAGCTCGGCCTCGGTGAGGCCCTCGCCGACGTCGGGCAGCAGGAACTCGGACATCTCAGGTCTCCTCAGTAGTCCAGCGAGCGGTCGACGGCGTCCAGCACCCGGTCGAGGTCGGGGAGGAACTCCTCCTCGATCCGCGAGGCCGGGTACGGCGTGTCGAAGCCGCCGACCCGGAGCACCGGCGCCTCCAGGGAGTAGAAGCACTCCTCGGTGATCCGGGCCGCCAGCTCGGCGCCGAGGCCGAGGTTGACGTGCGCCTCGTGGGCGACGACGGCGCGGCCGGTGCGCCGTACCGAGTCCAGCACCGGGCCCATGTCCAGCGGCGAGAGCGTGCGCAGGTCGATGACCTCCAGCGACTTGCCCTCGACCGCAGCGGCGTCGGCGGCCGCGAGGGCGGTCTTCACCGTCGGCCCGTAGGCGAGCAGCGTGGCGTGCTCACCACGGCGCACCACCCGGGAGGAGAAGAGCGGGTCGGGGCTGATCGACTCGTCGAGGAGCACCTTGTCGGCGTGGTACTGCCGCTTGGGCTCCAGGAAGATCACCGGGTCGTCGCAGGCGATCGCCTGCTGGATCATCCAGTAGCCGTCGACCGGGTTGGAGCAGGCGACCACCTTGAGGCCCGGGGTGTGCGCGAACTGCGCCTCCGGGGACTCCGAGTGGTGCTCGACCGCGCCGATGCCGCCGCCGAACGGGATCCGGATCACCATCGGCATCGGCGAGCGGCCCTTGGACCGGTAGTGCATCTTGGCGACCTGGCAGACGATCTGGTCGTAGGCGGGGTAGACGAAGCCGTCGAACTGGATCTCCACCACCGGCCGGTAGCCGCGCAGCGCCAGGCCGACGGCCGTGCCGACGATGCCGGACTCGGCCAGCGGGGAGTCGATCACCCGGTCCTCGCCGAAGTCCTTCTGCAGGCCGTCGGTGATCCGGAAGACGCCACCGAGCTTGCCGACGTCCTCCCCCATCACCAGCACCTTGGGGTCGCCCTCCATCGCCTTGCGCAGCCCGGCGTTGAGCCCCTTGGCCAGGGTGATCTGCTCGCTCATCGGCCGGCCTCCTCGAAGGTCGCCAGGTACGCCGCGTAGCCCTCGCGCTGGACGCGCAGCTCCTCGGTCTCCTCGGCGTAGACGTGGTCGAACATGTCCAGCGCCCGCGGGTCGGGCATCGCCTTGCACCCCTCGCGCAGTCGGTGGCCCAGCTCGTCGGCCTCCTCCTTGACGGCGTCGACGAGCTCGGCGTCGGCGAGCCCGTTGCGCCGCATGTAGACCTCCAGCCGGGAGATCGGGTCCTTGAGCTTCCACCGCTCGACGTCGTCGGAGAGCCGGTAGCGGGTGGGGTCGTCGGTCGTGGTGTGGGCGCCCATCCGGTAGGTGTAGGCCTCCACCAGGGTCGGGCCCTGGCCGTCTCGGGCGCGCTGCAGCGCGGCCTGGGTCACGGCGTACGTCGCCAGCACGTCGTTGCCGTCGACCCGGACGCCGGGGAAGCCGAAGCCCAGCGCCCGCTGGTAGAGCGGGATCCGCGACTGCCGCTCGATCGGCTCGGAGATCGCCCACTGGTTGTTCTGGCAGAAGAAGACCACCGGGGCCTGGTAGGAGGCGGCGAAGATGAACGCCTCGTTGACGTCGCCCTGGCTGGAGGCGCCGTCGCCGAAGTGGGCGACGACCGCGGCGTCCCGCTCCGGGTCGCCGGTGCCGACCACGCCGTCGCGCTGCATGCCCATCGCGTAGCCGGTGGCGTGCAGCGCCTGCGCGCCGATCACGATCGTGTAGAGGCCGAAGCCGAACTCGGCGGGGTCCCAGGAGCCGTGGTCGACGCCGCGGAAGAGTCCGAGCAGGGCGAGCGGGTCGACCCCGCGGCACCAGGCGACGCCGTGCTCGCGGTAGGTCGGGAAGACGTGGTCCTGCGGGCGCAGGGCGCGGCCGGCGCCGATCTGCGCGGCCTCCTGGCCGAGCAGCTGCGCCCAGATGCCCAGCTCGCCGTGGCGCTGCAGGGCGGTCGCCTCGGTGTCGATGCGCCGGGTCAGCACCATGTCGCGGTAGAAGCCGCGCAGCTCCTCGGCGCTGAAGTCGCGGTCGAACTCCGGGTGGTGGGTGCGCTCCCCCTCCGGGGTGAGCAGCTGCACCAGCTCGGGTCCGCCGTCGGTCTGCGAGGGGCCGAAGACCTCGACCAGGTCCGGACCGAATCCGTGGTGGCTCACGTGCACTCCTTCAGGTCGCGCAACCGACCCGGGGGTCACCGTCCGGTTGCTCCGCAGCGTGCCGGTCGGGGTGTGACCGGCACCACAGTGCCGCCAACCTACCTGCGCGAGTCCACGAAGGGCTACTCGGCCCCACCGGAGAGCGGGGAGACGTGCGGCCGGGCGCGCAGGGTCTCGCTCGGCAGCACCCCGAAGGCCTCGCGGTAGTGCGCCGCGAACCGGCCCGCCTGGCTGAACCCCCACCGGGCCGCGACGTCGGCCACGGTCACCGGGCCGGTCGGCTCGGCGGCGGCGAGCTCGCGGTGCGCCCCTTCCAGCCGGACCCGGCGCAGGTACGCCGTGGGACTGGTGTCGTGGTGGCGGGCGAAGCCCTGCTGGAGCGCCCGCACGCTGGTCCGGGCGGCGTGCGCGATGTCGGTGACGCTGAGCGACTCCCCGGCGTGCGCCTCGATGAAGGCGATCGCCTGGTTGACCGGGTGCTGCGGGCCCAGCCCCTCGGCGTCGGTCGGCTCGAGCGGCACGGTCTCCACGCCGAAGGCGGTCAGGGCGGCCTGGGCCAGCCGATGGGCCACGTCGATCGGCGGGCGGGTGCCCCGGCGCAGGTGCTCGGAGATCTCCCGGTTCGCCCGGCGTACGGCCAGGCGCCACTGGTCGGCCGCGGCGGGCAGGGGCTGGCGGCGCGGGATCCGCAGCCGGTCGGCCGGCACCCCCGCCACCTGGCCGAGCAGCTCGCGCGAGAGCGTGACCACTCCGACGTGCACCGACCTGCTGGTGGTCGACGGGGTGATCACGGCGTCGATCGCGAACAGCTCGCCGGGGCCCATCCGGGTGACGGTGTCGCCGTCCTCCACGGTGATCGTGCCGCCGAGCACCTCCACCACCTGCACCGGCCCGGGGGCCGTGGCGGTGACGCGGATGCTGGAGCTGTGACTGAGGCGTTCGACCCGGAAGTCGGGGGCCTGGATCCCACTCACCTCGATGGAGAAGCGGGGGCCGAACTCGACCTTGCCCAGGCTGTCCCAACGGTCACGCAGGAACTCTTCCGCACTGGCCGGGTCGCGGGTCGCGAAGCGGTGAGGTCGGACGTCCATGGCGCGCCAGTACCCCACCCACCCTCACGTATTCCCCTAGGCTGAACCGTCATGGGCGCAGGGCACGGGCACGGGTCGAGCCACGCGGGCGGTCGGCACCGCTGGCGGCTCGCCGTGGCGTTCGGTGTCATCGCCACCTTCTTCGTGGTCGAGCTGGTCGCCGGCCTGCTCTCCGGCTCCCTGGCGCTGCTCTCCGACGCCGGCCACATGGCCGCCGACGTGGTCGCGCTGGGCGCGGCCCTGGCCGCCACCCGGATCGCGGTCCGCCGCGACCGCACCGGCCTGCGGACCTACGGGTCCTACCGGGCCGAGATCTTCGCCTCCGGCCTGGTGGTGCTGCTGATGCTGGGCGCCGCGGCGTACGTCGGCGTCACCGCGCTCTCGCGGATCGGCGAGAGCGTCGAGGTGGACGCCGGGCCGATGATGGTCGTCGGCGCGCTCGGTCTGCTGGCCAACCTCGTCGCCCTGGTCCTGCTGCGCGGTGGCGCCGGGGAGTCCCTCAACGTCAAGGGCGCCTACCTCGAGGTGGTCGCCGACACCGTCGGCTCGGTCGGGGTGATCGCGGCCGGCGTGCTGGTCGCGGTGACCGGCAGCGCCTGGTGGGACACCGGGGTGGCGCTGGCGGTGGCGGTCTTCGTCACGGTCCGCGCGGTCCTGCTCGGCCGCGAGGTGCTCGCGGTGCTGGGCCAGCACGCTCCGTCCGGCATGGTCCCGGCCGACGTCGAGTCGGCGCTGGCACAGGTGCCGGGCGTGCAGGAGGTGCACGACCTGCACCTGTGGACGCTCACCTCGGGGATGAACGTGGCTACCGCCCACCTGGTCGCCGGGTCGACTCCCCCGGACGCCGTGCTGGGCGCGGCCCGCACCGTGCTGCTGGAGCGGTTCGGCGTCGACCACGCCACGCTCCAGGTCGAGAACGACGCCTCCGACTGCCGCGAGCTCAGCTGGTGAGGCCTCCGCTCGCAGCGCTGGGGCTGGCCCTGGCGCTCCTGCTCCCGCTCGCGCCCACTCCGGCGCTCGCCGCCACCGACGTGCCGCGCCCGGTGCTGCGCGGCAACTTCGCCGACCCCGCGGTCGAGCGGCTGGGGGGCGGCTACGTCGCCTTCGCCACCGGCGAGCGCGCCCCGCGCGCCTGGACCCGGAGCCGCAACGGCCGCTGGCAGCGGCACGGCCCGGCGCTGACCCGGCTGCCCTCCTGGTCACGGCCCGGCGACATCTGGGCGGCGGACGTGAAGCGGGTCCGCGGGTGGTGGGTGCTCTACTACTCCGCTCCGGTGCGCGGGCTCGGCCCGTACGGCCGGTGCATCGGGGTGGCGCGCTCCCGCAAGGCGCTGGACGGCTTCACCCCGGTGGGCGGGCGCCCGCTGGTCTGCCCGGCGTACGTGAGGAAGGTCCCGACCGCCGAGGACCCGCTGCTCCCCCGCGACCCCAGCCTGCCCCGGGCGGGGGTGATCGACCCGTCGCTGCACGTCGGCGAGGACGGGCTCCAGCTGCTCTACAAGACCGACCGGATCCCGTCATCGATCCGCACCGTGCCGCTGGACCGCTCCGGCACCCGGGTGCGGTCCGGGGCGACCAGCGTCGAGCTCTACCGCTACCCCGGGGTGGTGGAGAACCCGTTGCTGGTCCAGCGGCCCGAGGGGTGGGTGCTGCTGCTCTCCGAGGGCGACTACACCCGGTGCACCTACCAGACGATCTGGCTGCGCTCGCCGACCGTGACGGACTGGAGCACGGCCGAGAGCGGGGTGCTGCTCGACCGGACGACCACCGGGCTGTGCGGTCCCGGCGGCGCCGACCTGGCCGGCTCCCGGCTCTTCCTGCACGGCTGGGTCTGCCACGGGAAGCCGAAGCCGTGCGCCTCGGGGTTCGACTGGTCCAAGCGGGTCCGGCAGCGCGCCGAGCGGGCGATGTACGCCGCCCGGCTGCGCTGGGTCGAGGGCATCCCGACGATCACGGGGTGGTTGCGCCGCTAGCCGGGTACCGGCTGGCATGGACCTGCTGCAGACCTCGTTCCGCCTGCTCGCCCGGGTGCGCCGTGCCCGGGCCTTCCACCCCGTGGGGGCGTCGTACGCCGGGTCGCTGGAGCTGACCGGCGACGGCCCGCTGCCCCCGGGACCGCACCGCTGTGCCGTGCGGCTCTCCCAAGGGGTCGGGGTGCTCGCCGGCTGGCCGGACCTGCTCGGGGTGGGGACCCGGGTGGAGACCGCCGACGGGCCGGTCGACGTGCTGGCCACCACCGTCGGGAGCCGCGGGTGGCGCAGGCTCGTGCTGCGCCCGGTCCGTCGCTGGCACCGGGCCACGCTGAGCACGCTGATGCCCTGGGAGGGGCCGGACGGCACCCGGGCGCAGGTGCTGCTGACGGTCGACGACCCGCGGCTGGTCTCGCCGCGGCCGGGCGAGCCCGCCGAGCACCTGCCGGTGCGGATCACCTGGCGGGTGGCGACGCCCCACCGGGTGCTCCAGGCGGGGCTGCTGACCCTGGAGGAGGTCGCCCCCGACCGGGTCGACCTCGACCCGGTGCTGCACAGCCCTCCCGGATGGACCGTGGTGCCGCGGTGGCTGGCCCGGGTCCGGGCGACGGCGTACGTCGGCAGCCGGGAGGGCCGCGGGGTCAGTCCCGCGGGTCGGGTCCTGCGAGCCGTGCGATGAGCGCGCGGGCGTCGTGCGGGGCGAAGCCCTTGGCGTCGTTGTCGAAGTAGACGAAGACGTCCTGGCCGGCCGCGGACCACGCGCGGCACTTCGCGGCCCAGGTGTCGAGCGCCGCGTCGGAGTAGCCGCTGGTGTAGAGCTCGGCGTCCCCGTGCAGCCGCACGTAGCGGAAGTCGGCGGTGTCCTGCTCGACCTTCGGCCAACGGCCGGCGGTGTCGGCGAGCACGCAGGCGACGCCGTGCTCGCGGAGCACCGCGTAGGCCCGCTCGTCGACGAACGTCTCGGAGCGGAACTCCAGCGCGTGCCGCACCGGCAGCTCCGCCTCGGCGGTGGTGAGCGCCCGGTCGTCGGCGAGCTTGTCGTCGTGCCGCGCCGCCAGCTCGGCCATCTCGGTGGTGGTGCGCGGCAGCGAGGCGAGGAACGCGTCGAGCACCTCGGCGTCGAAGGCCAGGTTGGCGGGGAGCTGCCACAGCAGCGGACCGAGCTTGGGCCCGAGCGCCAGCACCCCCGAGGCGAAGAAGTTGGCCAGCGCGGCGTCCACGTCGCGCAGCCGCTTGAGGTGGGTGATGAACCGGCCGCCCTTGACCGCGAAGACGAAGTCGTCGGGGGTCTCCGCTCGCCACGCGGCGTACGACGTGGGGCGCTGGAGGGAGTAGAAGGAGCCGTTGATCTCGATCGAGGTCAGCTGGGAGGCGGCGTGCTCGAGCTCGCGGCGCTGGGGCAGGCCCTTCGGGTAGAAGTCACCGCGCCACCCGGCGTACCGCCAGCCGCTGATCCCGATCCGGCACGTCCCGCGTCGCATGGCGGGGCCGTACCCAGTCAGAGGTTCTCGCGCCCGTGCGGGGCGTGCCAGCCGGCCAGGTCGGGGCCCTTCGGGATGATGCCCGACGGGTTGATGTCGGTGTGCACCACGTAGTAGTGCGCCTTGATCTGCTCGAAGTCGACCGTCTCGCCGAACCCGGGGGTCTGGAAGAGGTCGCGGGCGTATCCCCACAGGTTCGGCATCTCGCTGAGCTTGTTGCGGTTGCACTTGAAGTGCCCGTGGTAGACGGGGTCGAACCGGACCAGGGTGGTGAAGAGCCGGACGTCGGCCTCGGTGACCGTCGGCCCCATCAGGTAGCGGCGGTCGGCCAGCCGCTCCTCGAGCCAGTCGAGCGCGGTGAACAAGCGGTCGTAGGCGTCGTCGTACGCCTGCTGGGAGCCGGCGAACCCGCACCGGTAGACGCCGTTGTTCACCTCGGTGAAGACCCGCTTCATCACGGTCTCCATCTCGTCCCGGACGTCGTCGGGCCACAGGTCCGGGGCGCCGGGCCGGTGGTGGTCGCGCCACTCGAAGTACAGGTCGTGGGTGATCCACGGGAAGTCGTTGGTGACGACCTCACGGGTCTCCACGTCGACCATCGCGGGGACGGTGATCCCCTTCGGGTAGTCGGGGAAGCGGTTGAGGTATGCCTCCTGTAGCCGCTCCATGCCCAGCACCGGGTCCCGGCCGCCGGGGTCGCGGTCGAAGGTCCACGAGCGCTTGTCGTGGGTCGGGCCCGGCTTGCCGACGCTGATCACGTCGGTGAGGCCGAGCAGCTCGCGCACGATCAGGCTGCGGTTGGCCCACGGGCAGGCGGGAGCGGCGACGAGGCGGTAGCGCCCCGGCTCGACCGGCCAGACCTGCACGTCGTCCCGCCCGCCGTACGTCGCGTCGTGCGGGTCCTGCGAGCGCTCCCCCGCCAGGATGCGGTCGGGGATGTAGGACATGTCGCGCTCGAACGCCTTGCCCTTCTCGGTGTACGTCGGGGCCAGGTCGTCGCTCATGCGACGTCGCGCCCGGCCCAGTCCTCGGGGAGCTTGAGCGAGCCCCAGTCGGCGGGCGGCTGCCAGCTGGCCCAGGAGGACTCCCACCACTGGTTGCGCCAGTCGAGCATCGAGCGCACCGACTTCGCGGTCTCGCGGACGTCGGGGTCGACCTCCTCGATCGTCCGCGGGCCGACCAGCTTCCAGGAGCCGTCCGGCTGGACCCGGAAGCCCACGTGGTGGTCGCGGGTGTCGAAACCGTGGGCGTGCCGCTTGACCGGCTCCTCGAGGTTGACCAGCCAGCCGGCGAACCGGCGCTCGGGCCCGTCCCACAGCAGGTCGACCGCGTAGGCGTCGCCGAAGCGGTAGAGGGTGAGACGACCGTGGCCCGGGGCGTGGTCGCGTCCGGCGGCCCGCCACGGGTGCTCCGAGGTGTGAGCCACCTGGGAGCCGGGAGCCAGGTAGGTGGCAAGGACGTCGATGTCGTCGCGCACCACCCGGACCGCGTAGCCGAGCGTCGGACGACCACGGGTCACCTCGCGCCGTACGACGGTCTCTCCAGGCTTCCAGTAGTCGGTCATGGCTCGACCGTAACTCGGATGGGGAGACGACGGGTCAACCGGGGGCCGCTACTGGACGGTCACGAGCGGGTCCGCCGGGCCAGCTCGATCACCCGCTCGTGGGCCTCGGTCTCGCCGATGCTGACCCGTACGCCGTCGCCCGCGAACGGGCGCACCGTGATGCCCAGCTCCTCCGCGGCCGCGGCCAGCTCCAGCGCCCGGTCGCCCGCGGGGAACCAGACGAAGTTGCCCTGGGCGTCCGGGACCTCCCAGCCGGCCTCCCGGACGCCGGCGAGCACCCGGTCACGCTCGGCGACCAGGGCGTCGACCCGCTCCAGCAGCGCGTCCTCGGCGGCCAGCGAGGCGATCGCCGCCGCCTGGGCGACGTGGCTGACGCCGAACGGCAGCGAGACCGCCCGCAGCGCCGCGGCCAGCGGCGGCTGCGCGACGGCGTACCCGACCCGGAAGCCGGCCAGCCCGTAGGCCTTGGAGAAGGTCCGGGTGACGATCACGTGCGGGTGCGCCAGCGCGGTGGCGACGCCGTCGACCGGGTCGGCCATCCGGACGAACTCGACGTACGCCTCGTCGACGACCACCACCACGTGGCTCGGCACCCGGGCGAGGAAGTCGTCGAGCTCGGCCTGGGTGACCGAGGGACCGGTCGGGTTGTTGGGGGTGCAGACCAGGACCACCTTGGTCCGCTCGGTGACCGCGTCGGCCATCGCGGCCAGGTCGTGGCGGCCGTCGGCGGTCAGCGGCACGCGCACCGAGGTCGCGCCGGCGACCGTGACCGCGATCGGGTAGGCCTCGAAGGAGCGCCAGGCGTAGACCACCTCGTCGCCGGGGTCGCAGAAGGCGCTCAGCAGCTGGTAGATCAGCGCGACGCTGCCGGTGGCCGCGGCCAGGTGGTCCGTCGGCACGCCGAGCCGCTGCGAGAGCGCCTCGTAGAGCGCCGCGGTCCCCATGTCGGGGTAGCGGTTCATCTCCGCGGCGGCCTCGACCGCCGCCCCCAGGACGCCGGGCAGCGGCGGGTAGGGGTTCTCGTTGGAGGAGAGCTTGTAGCTGGTGAGCCCGGGCCGCGGGGTCGGCGGCCGTCCTGGGACGTACGCCGGGATGGCGGCGACGTTCGCGCGGGGCTGCGGGGACGTGGTCATGGACGTCACCCTAGTGAGCGCCGCCAGGGCCTGAGCACGGCCGCCACCCCCAGCCCGACCAGGAAGCCCAGGCCGGCGCCCGTGGCGTTGTCGACCACGTCGGTGACGTCGCAGGCGCGGTCGATCCGGGCCAGCGCCAGCTGGGTGAGCTCGATCAGCACCGAGTAGCCCACCAGCCCGAGCAGTCCCAGCGGGGCCAGCACCCAGGCGGCCCGCCAGCGGGCGACCGCCAGCACGACCAGCGCCCCGGCCGGGACGAAGACCAGGACGTTGAGCAGCCGTTGGCCGCCGCCGAAGATCCAGAACCCGTCCGGCGACGGCCCGCCGTAGTCCCAGGAGCAGGTGCTCGAGCGCCCGTCCGCCGGCACCACCGCGGGCACCTCGTAGGCCGGGGTCAGGGTGAGCACCGCGAGGCAGGCCAGGACCCAGAGGAGGCCCGCGAGCGACGCCGCGGAGAACCGGCCCGTCCGGCGGCGCAGCAGCAGGTACAGCAGCAGCGCGACGGCCCCCGCGATCCCGACGCGGAGCAGCATGACCCCGATCCCGCCCGCACCCACGCGCCCGACCCTAGCGGGGTGTGAGAATGCCGAGATGGGCTCCTCGCGCCGGATCGGCATCTCCCTGGTCGTGCTCGGCGCCAGCCTGTTCATCCTGAACTCCGGGGTCTCCCGGATCGCCCTGCGCAACGGGATCGACTCCCTCCAGCTCACCTCGCTGCGGGTGACCGGCACCCTGGTCGCCCTGGTGCTGATCGCCGCGCTCTTCCAGCGCTCCGCACTCCGGCTCCCCCGGGGCCGACAGCTGCTGCTGGTCTCCGCGCTCGGCCTCTTCGGCGTCGCCCTGCTCCAGTTCTGCTACTTCGTCGCGCTGGACCGGCTGACCATCAGCCTCGCGCTCCTCCTGGAGTACCAGGCGCCTATCCTGGTCGCACTCTGGGCCAAGTTCGTGCAGCGGGCGCAGGTCGGCCAACGGCTCTGGGTGGGCCTCGCGCTCGCGGTCGCCGGCCTCGCCGCGGCCACCGAGATCTGGAAGGGCACCTCGTTCGACACCCTCGGCGTGGTCGCCGGCTTCGGCGGCGCGGTCTGCTTCGCGGCGTACTTCCTGCTCGGCGAGGCGTGCCACGATGCCGGCCTCTCCTCGGTGCAGGTGATGGTCTGGGGGTTCGCGGTGGCCACCGTGGCGATGAACCTGGTCTCGCCCGTCTGGCTGATCGAGGCGGACTACACCGCGAGCGTCTCGCTGCAGGGCAACCTCGACCACCTGTCGCTGCCGCTGTGGGTGGTGCTCACCTCGGTGGTCCTGCTCGGCACGCTCGCCCCGTTCGGGGTCGAGCTGGTGGCGCTGCGGTTCATCCCGGCGACGCTGGTCACCGCGATCGCGATGCTCGAGCCGGTGGGCGCCGCGGCGCTCGGCTGGGCCTGGTACGCCGAGGCGCTGAGCCCGGTCGCCGTCCTCGGCTGCTTCGCGGTGGTGGGCGGGATCCTGCTCGCCCAGACCGCGCGAGGCACCCATCCCGACGACCCGGTGGCGGTCACCTGAGGTCTCCTAGGGTGAGGGGCATGCGTTTCCTCTCCTGGCTGATCGCCACCGCCCTCGCCGTCGCCGCCGCCGCGTGGCTCTTCGACGGCATCTCCTTCTCCGGCGCCTCGGAGCCCTTCTCCGCCGAGCTGCAGGACAAGATCGGCCCGCTGCTCGCGGTCTCGCTGATCTTCGGGGTGGTCAACATCCTGCTCGGCAACCTGCTCAAGCTGCTCTCGCTCCCGTTCATCGTGCTCACCCTCGGGCTCTTCCTGGTGGTGATCAACGCGCTGCTGCTGATGTTCACCGCGTGGATCGCCGACTCGATGGACCTGGGCTTCCACGTCGACGGCTTCTGGACGGCGGTCGGCGGGTCGATCGTGATCTCGGTGGTCGGCTGGTTCTTCGAGACCGTGCTGTCGGACTGATGGAGCGCGTCGCCCTTCCCCGTCCCCGCACGGCCGGCCGCTACCGGGTGGCCGTGGTCTGCCTCGGCAACATCTGCCGCTCCCCCATGGCCCACGTCGTCCTGGAGGCACGGGTGGCCGAGGCCGGGCTCGCCGACCGGGTCGAGGTGGTGAGCTCGGGCACGGCCGGGTGGCACGTGGGCAAGCCGATGGACCCGCGCGCCGCGGCCACCCTGTCCGCCGCCGGCTACGACCCCTCCCGGCACCGGGCCCGCCAGTTCGAGGCCGGCTGGTTCGACGACGTGGACCTGGTGCTGGTGATGGACGCGACCAACCGCAGCGACGTCCTCGCGCTGGCCGACCAGCCCGGCCACCCCGGCCAGGTGGCGATGTTCCGCGACTTCGACCCCGACGAGCCCGGCGCGGAGGTCCCGGACCCGTACTACGGTGGGGACGACGGCTTCCAGGAGGTGTTGGCCATGGTGGAGCGCAGCAGCTCGCGCCTCGTCGCCCTCCTCGCCGAGCAGCTGGCCGACGAGCCGGGCGGGCCGTCCGGAGGATGACCCGGCTGCCCGTGGTCGCCCGTCGCGCCGAGGCCCTCCTGGGCGCGGCGGTGGTCAGCACCGCGCCGGTGGCCGGCGGCGACGTCGCGATGGCCACCCGGCTCCGGCTCAACAACGGCAGCACCGCGCTGATCAAGACGCTGCCCCACCCGCCGGACGGCTTCTTCGCGGCCGAGGCGGCCGGGCTGCGGTGGCTGGGCGAGGTGCCCGACGGCGTCCCCGCCGCCGAGGTGCTGGCCGTCGACTGGGACTGCCTGATCCTGCGCTGGATCGAGCCCGGCCGTCCCTCCGTCGACGCCGCGGTCGACCTGGGTCGCCGGCTGGCCACCACGCACGCGGCCGGCGCCGTCGCGCACGGAGTCGGGCCAGAAGGCCCCGCGGGCCGTCGGACCAGCTACATCGGGCGGCTGCCGATGCCCAACAAGCCCGCGCCCACCTGGGCGGAGTTCTTCGCGACCCGCCGGATCCTGCCCTACCTCAAGCTGGCCAGCGACCGGCGCGCCATCGAGCCCGAGGACGCCCGCAGCATCGAGGCGCTGGTCGGCCGGCTGCCAGAGCTGGTGCCCGAGGAGCCACCGGCCCGGCTGCACGGCGACCTGTGGAACGGCAACGTCCTGTGGGGCCTGGACGGCAGCGCCCACCTGATCGACCCCGCGGCGCACGGCGGGCACCGGGAGACCGACCTGGCGATGCTCTCGCTCTTCGGCCTGCCGAACCTCCCCCGGGTGATCGCGGCGTACCAGGAGGTGAAGCCGCTCGAGCCCGGCTGGGAGGAGCGGCAGGGCCTGCACCAGCTCTTCCCGCTGCTGGTGCACGCGAGCATGTTCAACGGCGGGTACGGCGCCCGCGCCGGCGAGGTGGCGCGCCGCTACTGAGCGGGTGCGCTCCAGCCTGCGTGGCCCTGAGACCCTGCGTGGCACAGTGGTCGCGTGCAGAACCCCGCCCCCGCCCGGCCCCGCGTGCTCGTGGTCGACGACGACCGAGCCGTCCGCGAGTCGCTGCGCCGCTCGCTGGAGTTCAACGGGTACGACGTGGCTCTGGCCGGCGACGGGGCCGAGGCGCTCGCCGCCATCGCCACCGCCGCCCCGGACGCCGTGGTGATGGACGTGATGATGCCGCGGCTCGACGGCCTGGAGGCCACCCGGGCGCTGCGCGCCGCCGGCCACGACCTGCCGATCCTCGTGCTCACCGCCCGGGACGCCGTGGGCGACCGGGTCGAGGGCCTGGACGCCGGCGCCGACGACTACCTGACCAAGCCGTTCGCCCTCGAGGAGCTGCTCGCCCGGCTGCGCGCGCTGCTGCGCCGGGCCGCCCCGGCCGGCCCCGACGACGAGGAGACGCTCGTCTTCGGCGACCTCTCGATGGACCTGGCCACCCGCGAGGTCCGCCGCGGCACCCGGACCATCGACCTGACCCGCACCGAGTTCACCCTGCTGGAGATGTTCATGCGGCGCCCGCGCCGGGTGCTGGAGCGCTCCTTCATCCTCGAGGAGGTGTGGGGCTACGACTTCCCCACCAGCGCCAACTCGCTGGAGGTGTACGTCGGCTACCTGCGCCGCAAGACCGAGGCCGGCGGGGAGCCCCGGGTGATCCAGACGGTCCGCGGGATCGGCTACGTGCTGAAGGAATCATGACCGCGCGCCAGTGGGTGGTGAACCAGACCCTGCACTACCGCCGGTCGCTGGCCAGCCGGGTGGCGCTGCTGACCACCATGGCCGTCGGCGTGGCGATCGCCTTCATGGCGGCCGGCGCCTTCCTGACCGTGCGGATGCAGCTGCAGTCCAACCTCGACGAGTCGCTGCTCGACCGGGCGACCAAGGCGGCGTCGTACAGCGCCCTGGCGGAGATGACCGACCGGGCGGTCCCGCCGTGGATGCTCGGCGCCGCGGACGTGCGGATCGCCTTCCTGCGCTCGGACGGCCGGGTGATCACCGCCGGCAGCGACGGTCCGCGGGTGGCGCTCGGCGCCCCGGAGATGGCGGTCGCCGACGGCGCCGCCGCGGAGTCGGTGCGCACGATCCGGGCCCAGGGCGGGATCGACTACCGGGTCGCGGCGGTGCCTGCCGGGGCCGGCCAGGCGCTGGTCCTGCTCCAGCCGCTCACCGGCACCCAGCAGATCCTGCGCGGGGTCGGCACGGTGATGTCGATCTTCGGTGGCACCGGCGTGCTGGTCGCCGCCCTGGCCGGGTGGCTGGTCGCGCGCAACGGGCTGCGGCCGGTGCGCCGGTTCACCGGGGCGGTCGAGACGATCGCCCGCACCCAGGACCTGCGCCCGATGCGGGTCGAGGGCGACGACGAGATCGCCCGGCTGGCGATCGCCTTCAACGAGATGGTCCAGGCGCTCTCGGCCTCCCGGGACCGCGAGCGCCGGCTGGTCGCGGACGCCGGCCACGAGCTGCGTACGCCGCTGACCAGCCTGCGCACCAACCTGGACCTGCTCAGCCAGGCCGGCGACGGCCTGCCGGCGGAGGCGCGCGCCGAGCTGCTCGACGACGTCCGCGCCCAGATCGAGGAGCTCTCCACCCTGGTCGGCGACCTGGTCGAGCTGGCCCGCGACGAGCCGCTCTCGCACGTCATCTCCGAGTTCGACCTCGCCGAGGTGGTCGACCGCGCGGTCGCCCGGGTGCGTCGCCGCTCGTCGGCCCGGTTCGACGTGCGCACCGAGCCGTGGCGGGTGCGCGGCGAGGCCGGCGCCCTGGAGCGGGCGGTGACCAACCTGCTCGACAACGCCGCCAAGTGGAGCCCTCCGGAGGGGACCGTGACGGTCCGGCTGGAGTCGGGCGTGCTCACCGTCGACGACCAGGGGCCGGGGATCGCCGAGGAGGACCGGCCGCACGTCTTCGACCGGTTCTACCGCTCCGACGACGCCCGGGCGCTGCCCGGCTCCGGCCTGGGTCTCTCGATCGTGCGCCAGGCCGTCGAGCGGCACTCCGGGCAGGTCCGCGCCGACGAGGCTCCGGGCGGCGGGGCCCGACTGCTGATGTGGGTGCCCGGTCAGGCGCCGGAGGCCTGACCCGACTGCACCGCGGCCAGCAGCCGCTCCGCCTTCCAGGTGGCCTCGGCGTGCTCCTCGCCGACCTCGGAGTGCACGGTGATCCCGCCGCCGGTGCCGGCCGTCCACCCGTCGCCCGCGGAGGTCAGCGACCTGATCACCACCCCCAGATCGGCGCGGCCGTCGGCGGCCAGCCACCCGAACGCCCCGGCGTACGCCCCCCGCGGGGTGGCCTCGACCCCGTCGATGATCTCCATCGTCCGCCGCTTCGGGGCCCCGGTCATCGACCCGGCCGGGAAGAGAGCGCGCAGCGCCGCGACCGTGCTCACCTCCGGGCGCAGCCGGCCGCGCACGGTGGAGACCAGCTGGTGCACGGTCTCGTAGGACTCCACCTCCATCAGCGCCGGCACCTGGACCGACCCCGGCTCGCAGACCGTCGCCAGGTCGTTGCGCAGCAGGTCGACGATCATCAGGTTCTCCGCCCGGAACCGCGGCTCGGCGGCCAGGCGGCGGCGCTGCTCCTCGTCCTGCTCGGCGGTGGCGCCGCGCGGGGTGGTCCCCTTGATCGGGCGGGTCACCAGCTCGCGGCCGCCGGACCCGTCGGGGCGGACCAAGGCGTAGCGCTCCGGCGACGAGCTGAGCAGCCAGGCCTCCGCCCCCGGGACGTCGTGCTGGAGGAACCCGGCGTACGGCGCGGGGTTCAGCGCCCGCAGCCGCCGGTACGCCGCGACCGGGTCGACCGGCCCGGCCTCGTGCACCCGGTGGGTCAGGTTCACCTCGTAGGAGTTGCCGGCGTGCAGCTCCTCCTGCACCCGGGCGAACGCGGCGGCGTACTCCGCGGGCACCGCCGCGGGCACGGGTGCCGGCGGGGAGCCGGGGTGGGGCGTGCGCGGGGGGTGCTCGATCGACCGCACCCGGCTGGGCCGCATCCAGACGGCGTCCGGCAGCTCGGGGTCGGGCCGGGCCGGCAGGTCGCGGCGCGCGGCGTAGCCGAGGTAGCCGAACCACTGGGCGTCGGCCGGACCGGCGGCGAGCTCGGCCTCGAGCACCTCGAAGACGTCGGAGCCGACGACCTCCGACCCGGCACCGGTGTGCCGGCGGACCTCGCCGCTGGTGGCGGAGAAGGTGAGCGAGACGTCGTCCGGCTCCAGCCAGCCGAGCACGGAGCGCCGGCCCGACCACTCCCGGGCCCCGCCGCCGTCCAGCCAGAAGCAGCGGGGCGAGGCGCCGGCGACCCGGGCGAAGAGCTCCTCCTCGCCAACGCTCACGGAGTCGTTCACGGAGTCGTTCACGGGGCGGCCCGGAGGAAGTTGGCGACCAGGGCGGCGCCGTGCTCGGAGAGCACCGACTCGGGGTGGAACTGCACCCCGTGCCAGGGCAGGGTCCGGTGCCGCACCCCCATCACCGTGCCGTCCTCGGCCCGGGCGGTGACCGCGAGCGCGTCCGGCACCTCGGTGGCCGCCAGCGAGTGGTAGCGGACCGCCGCGAACCCCTGCGGCAGCCCGGTGAAGAGCCCGGCTCCGTCGTGCCGGACCCGGGTCACGGTCCCGTGCGCGGGAGGCACCCGGTCGACGGTCCCGCCGAGCGCGGTGACCATCCCCTGGAGCCCCAGGCAGACCCCGAGCACCGGCCGGCTCGCCGCCGCCAGCACCTCGCGGCCGACGGCGAAGTCCCGGAGCACCGACGGGTGCCCGGGGCCCGGGGAGAGGACGACGTGGCTGTGGGCCAGCACCTGCTCCGCGGTCGCCTCGTCGTGCTGGAGCACGGTGGGCAGCCGCCCGGTGACCTCCGCGACCAGGTGCACCAGGTTCCAGGTGTAGGAGTCGTGGTGGTCCACGACCACGACGTCCGGTCGGTCCACATCGACCGGGCTGAGGTGCGCCGACGGTGCGGCACCCCGGCTCATCGCGCCGGGATCCCCTTGACCACCACGCCGGGCGGCACGTCCTTGACCACGCACGCCGAGCCCCCGACCACCGAGCCACGCCCCACGGTCAGTCCGTTCAGCACCACCCCGGCGACCCCCACCAGCACCTCGTCCTCCAGCACGCAGTCCCCCGAGATGGAGGCGAGCGGGTTCGCGCTGACGTAGTCCCCGATCACGGTGTCGTGTCCGACGGTGGTGTTGAGGTTGAGGTGGACGTGTCTGCCGAGGCGGATGTTCGTGGTCAGCCGGACCCCGGCGCAGACCACCGAACCTGGACCGACGGTGACGTCGAACCCCGTCGTCACCGTCGGATGCACCAGGGTGGCGGGCTGGAGCCCGGCCGCGTCGAGTCGTTCGGCCACCGCACGCCGGACCGCCGGGCTGCCGATCCCGACGACGTAGTGGCTGGCCGTGACGCTGCCGGCATCCCGCTGGGCCAACAGGCTCTCCAGGGTCCCCAGGTAGGCGACGTCTCGGCGGGCCAGCAGCTCGAGGTTCTTCTCGGTGGGGCCGTCGTCTACCACTCCCACCACCTGCCAGGAGTCCGGCCCGATCGCGTCCACCACGTCGAGCACCTCGCGGCCGAAGCCGCCCGCGCCGACCACGACAAGTTCAGGCATGCCCCGACACCTCCGAGACCTGCGTCGGCCCGCCCGTGAACTCGCTCATCGTCGCCTCGCCGTCCGCCGAGATGCCGTCACGGCGCAGCACTCCGGAGACCGTGCGCAGCAGGATCTTCAGGTCGAGCATCAGGCTGCGCCCGTCGACGTACTCCACGTCCTTCGCGAACTTCGCGTCCCAGCCGATCGCGTTGCGGCCACTCACCTGCGCCAGGCCGGTGACGCCGGGGCGCACCTCGTGCCGTCGGCGTTGCTCCGGGGAGTAGCGGTCGAGGTAGCGCACGAGCAGCGGTCGCGGTCCGACCAGGCTCATGTCGCCGCGCACCACGTTCCACAGCGTCGGGAGCTCGTCCAGGCTGGTCGCGCGCAGGAACGAGCCGAACGGCGTCATCCGCTGCTCGTCGGTCACCAGGCCGCGGGCCTCGTCCGGCTCGAGCATGGTGCGGAACTTCACGAGCTCGAAGACTCGCTCGTCCTTGCCCGGGCGCGGTTGGCGGAAGAGCACGGGAGATCCCAGCCGCGTGCGCACCAGGACTGCGATCAGCAGCTGCGCGGGCAGGGAGGCGACGAGAGCGACGCCGCCGACCACCAGGTCGATCGCGCGCTTGAACGGGTCGTAGGCCTTCACGGGCCAGGAGTCTAGGACGTCGGAGTGCCGGTCAGCCGCCGGCAGCGGGCGGGCACCGGGGCGTCGCCGGTGACGCCGGTGCAGCGGTCGAAGTCCCGCAGCCGGCGCATCAGGTCACGCTGGAGCCCGGCGTACTTGCGGACGCCGTACTTGTTCTTCTTCTCCCACGGGTGCTTGTCGTAGGGGTAGAGCTCGTAGCCGTGCCGCACGCTGTCCGGTGAGGGGTCCAGGTCGGAGCGCACCAGCAGAGCCTCGCGCGAGCGGACCGCCACGAAGCTCGGGATCCGCATCAGCTCGCCACCGGTGAACGCCCGGTCGGGATCGCCGCCGGCGGTGCCGGTGGTGTGCTCGAAGAAGACGTGGTCGCCGGTGGGGGCCGTGCGGTCGGCCAGGCTCGGGACCAGCGAGCGCCCGGACCGATAGGGCGCCGGGGTCAGGCCGGCCAGCTCCTCGAAGGTGGGCGCGAGGTCGAGGTTGCTGGTCAGCCCCTGCCGTTGCCCGGGGGCGACGCCGGGGCCGGTGACCAGCAGCGGCACCCGCACGTCGGTGTCGTACGCCGTGCCCTTGCCCATCCCCAGCCCCAGCTGGCCGAGGTGGAAGCCGTTGTCGGAGGTGAGGACCACCAGGGTGTCCTCGTCGACGGCCCGCAGGATCCGGCTGACCGTCCGGTCGATCGACTGCACCATCCGGGCGCGGTCGCGCAGCCGGGCGGTCGCCCCGCCCGCAGCCAGGGGGCGCATGGTGTTCCAGGCCCGGGCGCGCTTGCCGGCGCGGGTCCGCGGCACGTTGTCGCGACGGTTGTCGCCGAACCCGGGCAGGTCCTTCACGGTCAGCGAGGAGCAGGCGACCCGGCCGCAGTCGCCGCCCGCCTTCCGCCCGCCCGGACGGTCGCGGAAGGCCGCCGGGAAGACCGGGTCGCCGGGGTAGGCGCCCTCCGGGTTGACCCGGTTGTGCGGGGCGTACGGGGCGACCTGCAGGAAGTAGGGGTCCGCGGAGCCGCGCTGGCCGGCGATGAAGTCGAGCGCGTAGTCCTCGACCACCTGCCCGGCGTACGCCGCGTCGAGCACCGCCGTCGGCGACCCGGCGGGCGGGGCCGGGTGGGAGCGCACCCGCAGCGCCCCGTCGACCAGCGCGGTGCTGTCGAAGCCCCACCCGTCGTACGCCGACCCGAAGAGGACGTGGAACTGCGACCAGCCCGGCGGCACCGGCGGGGCGTCCCGCACCCCGGGCACGTACTCGAACTCGTTGAGGTACTTGCCGACGAACGCGGTCGTGTAGCCGGTCTGCTGGAGCCGCACGTTGACGCTGCGCGGGCCGTTGCCGTAGCGGGCGAAGGCCGGGTAGCCGCCGTACGGCAGGAGGCCTTCGGAGGTGTTGGTGCGCACCCCCGTCTGGTGCGGGTACTGCCCCGTCATCAGGCTGGCGCGGGAGACGCAGCACAGCGAGTCGACGACGAAGTGGTCGTAGCCCGCGCCGGTCCGGCTCATCCGGCGGGCGCTGCGCATCGTGGGCAGCAGGTCCATGGAGAAGTCGTCCATCAGGACCATCACGATGTCGGGGCGGGACCCGGCCAGGTCGGGCTGGGGGGTCTGGCCCGGCCGGTCCCGCTGGACCTGCGGGGCCGACTCGCGCGGGACCGGCCGCGGCGTGGTCTCCTCGCCGACCGCCGCGGTGCAGCCGCAGAGCAGCGCCCAGGCGGCCAGCAGCGTGCCCACGGCCCGCGCCCGTGCGCCGACCCCTCCAGATCCGTCCACGGCGTCCTCCCCCGGCTCGCACTCAGACTAGGGACGCCTGGGGGCCACCGCCGGTCGTCTCGGCCACGACGGCGCGTCGCGCACCCCGACGCGGCCGGACCAGCCGGTCCTTGAGGGCCAGCGCCGGCTTCTCCACCAGGTGCCAGGACGCGAAGGCCAGCACGCCGGTGATCGCGGTGACCAGGACCAGGTTCACCGCCAACGACTCCGGCGCCACGGTGCGGCTCACCACCTGCTGCACCGGGAAGGCCCACAGGTAGAGGCCGTAGGAGACGTCACCGAAGCGGGCGGTCCGACGCAGGTAGGGGGTGCTCGCCAGGCCGAGAGTGAGCACCACGTAGGGCACCGCGACCCACGCCACGTCGGCATGCCACTCCGGCACGGTCGCGGTGACCAGCAGGAAGGCGGCGGTGACCAGCACCGCGACGTCGGCGCGGAAGAGACCGGCGTACCGCTCGTGCAGGACCCGCATCAGCGCCCCACCGGCGAAGAACGCCCACATCGGGGCGGCGTTGTTGAGCGGCGTCCCCCAGATGATGATGTCCTCCTCGACCGGCACCTGCGCCAGCTGGAGGCAGTAGAGGGCGGCCGCGACCAGCACGATCGCCCGCAGGCGGCGCGGGACCAGGAGCAGGAGCGGCACCAGCAGGTAGCAGGCGAACTCCACCGGCAGCGACCACAGCGAGCCGTTGACCGCGATCGGGTACGGGCCGTCGAGGAAGACGCCGGGCAGGTCGTGCTGGAGCCGCATCGCGATGTTGCCCAGGTAGTCCCAGGTCCGCGGGTCGTCGAAGTACTCCGCGCGGGTGAGGCTGGTGAACCAGGGGCCGAGCACGAAGACGGTGGTGAGCACCACCACGACGAGCGCCGGGAAGATCCGCAGCGACCTGGCCACCAGGTAGGTGACGGGGTTGCGGGTGCGGTTCCAGCTGGCCGCGATCAGGTAGCCGCTGATCGCGAAGAAGAGCGTCAGCCCCAGCGTCTGCACCGGGTAGCCGGCCACCACCGGCACGGGCACCGGCAGCGCCATCAGCGCGTAGGCGTGGCCGAAGATGACCAGGAGCGCTCCGACGAGCCGGAGCCCGTCGAGGTTGTTGGACCGCGGACCAGGCCGGAGGTCGACTGACGACACGTGACGGAGCTCTCTTCAGGTACGGGGATCTGGCGACGGCAGCGCCCGCGCGCGCAGGCGCACGGGCTGTCGAGGCGCGGACAGCCTAAGCGGCCGGAATGGGGCGTGTTCGTGGAACCGCGGGATGCGCTCAGGTCAGCAGGTCGGCCACGATCTCGTTGATCAGGTCGTAGCCGCGCTCGGTGAGGATCGACTCCGCGTGGAACTGGATGCCGCGGAAGTGCGGACCGCGGACCGCGTGCACGTCCCCGGTCCCGGGGTCGGTCTCCACGCTCACCCCGTCCGGCAGGCCGGTGTCACCGGGACGGGCGACGAAGGTGTTGTAGAACCCGACCCGCTCGGCCCGGCCGTCGACGTCGACCAGGGCCTGCGTGCCCTGGAAGACGATGTCCTTGAAGGCCAGCGGGATGCCCAGCCGGTCGCAGAGGGTCTGGTGGCCCAGGCACACCGCGAGGAACTTCTGCTCGCGGGACAGGAGGCGCTCCACCGCGGCCCGGAACCGGGCGATCTTCGGGTCGGACCCGTCGCGGGGGTCGCCAGGGCCGGGACCCACGATCACCAGGTCGTAGTCGTCCAGGCACCCCTCGACGTACGCCTCGTGCCGCACCACCTCGCTGGTCATGCCCATCACCCCGAGCAGGTGGCGCAGCATGTTGACGAAGTCGTCCTCGCCGTCGAGGATCCCGACGCGCTTGCCGGCCAGCGCGGGGTCGGGCGTGGCACCCGCCTGGTCGGTCAGCCAGAACGTGGACAGCCGGCGGTTGCGCGACTGCAGGGCGATCAGCACGTCCTCGTCGCGGGTCAGGTCGGCCAGGCCTTCCGCAGGAGCGCCGGCGCCGGGCACCAGGCCCAGCGCCGAGAGCACGCCCCCGGCCTTGGCGTGGGTCTCCGCCACCTCGTACGCCGGGTCGCTGTCTCGCACCAGCGTCGCACCGGCGGTGACCTTCAGCCGGCCCTCGAGGTCGACGTCGACGGTGCGGATCACGATCGGACTGTCCGCGGTGGGCGCCCCGGTCTCGTCGCGCCCGAGCAGGGCGAGCGCCGCGCCGTAGTAGCCGCGTCCCTCAGCCTCGTAGGTCTTGATCAACCGGCAGGCGTTCTCCACCGGGCTGCCGGTCACGGTCGCGGCGAACATCGTGTCGCGCAGGATCTCGCGCACGTCGCGGCGCGAGCGCCCGGCCAGCAGGTACTCGGTGTGCACCAGGTGGGTCATCGGCTTGAGGAACGGGCCCAGCACCATGCCGCCCTCGTGGCACAGGTCGCACATCATCTTGAGTTCTTCGTCGACGACCATGAAGAGCTCGTAGATCTCCTTCTCGTCGCGCAGGAAGTCGAGCAGCGCGGGCTTCATCTCGGCCGCGCTCCGGCTGCCCACCCGGAAGGTGCCCGAGATCGGGTTCATCCGCACGTCGCCGCCGTGGACGCTGACGTGCCGCTCCGGACTCGCCCCGATCAGGTAGCGGTCGCCGGTGAAGAACAGGAAGGTCCAGTAGGCGCCGCGCTCGCGGTCCAGCAGGCGGCGGAATACGGTGAGCGCCTTCTCGGCGTCCCAGTCGGCGACCAAGGCGCGGTAGTGCCGGCCGATCACCAGGTTGGCGCCCTCGCCCTGGCCGATCTCGTCGCGGATGATCGCCTCGGCGATCTGCGCGTACTCCTCGTCGGAGGTCTCGAAGCCGCCCGGGTCGGTGAACTCGACCCCGGTGTCCTCGATCGCCGCCAGCACGTCGGCCACCGCGTGCCGCTGCTCGGTCTCGACGTCGACCACCACCAGCGGGGCGCCGTCGTCGTGCGCCTCGAAGCCTCGCTCGCGCACCTGCCGGAACGGGACGGCCAGGAGCCGGTCGAACCGACGGCCCTCGGACGGCACGCCCTCCTCGAGGGGCACGTCGAGCAGGGAGTCGACCTCGCTGCGTCCGCCGCCGACGAAGGTCACCACGTCCGGGTCGCCGGGCTCACGTCGGGACAGGCGCAGCAACGCCCACGCCTGGTGCCCCTGGAGCTCGGTGAGCGAGGCTCGGACAGCCTGGACTCGTGCCGCGTCCGGGGCGAGGGTGGACTCGTTCATGCCACGAACCCTAGTTCGCGTGCTGCCGCGTGCCCCACTGTGTCCCACCGGGCGATCCGGAGCCCCATACACTGAGGCGCCCCGACCTCTGAGGGCCTTCGACCCACACCCATCAAGGAGCACCATGGCCATCCCTGCCGTCGCCGTGCGGCTGGCCACCAAGCCGGCCTGGCCCACCTGCGTCGACCGGGTGTCGCAGCCGAGCGTCCGCTCCGCTCCGATCATGCCCGCCCGCCGGGTTGCCCAGGACGGCGACGAGTGAGCGAAGCAGGACAACGGGCTCTGGCCCGCACCGGCACCGCCCGGGCCCTGCACCTCCTGGACCGCGTCCACGCCTGGCGCGCCCGCCGGTCACCGGCAGCGGTCGGAACTCCCCAGGCCCTTGCCTGGATGGTCGCCATCGCGACGCTCTTCGTCCTGATGAGCAACCCGCTGGTCCTGCTCCCGAACTTCTTCGCCGCGCTGGACCGGGCCATCGACGTCACCTGGGTGATCTGCCTGGTGACGCTCCCGTGGCTGAGGCTTCCGCTGGTCTCGATACCGGTCGGCCTCTTCATGGCCTTCGCCGGGTTGACCACGCTGTGGTCGATCAGCGAGGTGGAGACGCGGGGCTCCACCCAGATGTATGTGCACATCGCCCTGATCGCACTCCTGGCCGCCGCCAACACCCGCACCGCCGTGCTGTGCCACGGTGTCACCCTCGGCGGTGTCGCGGTAGTGGTGCTGAGCTACTGGGCCCAGCTCACCGGGCGCATGCCCCCTACCGAGGATGGCTTCCTGGCGGGTATCGGGACCAACCGCAACATCCTTGCCTACACGCTGGTGCTCGCCCTGTGCTTCGCGCTGGCAGCGGTCCCGCGGAGCACCTGGGGACGCGTCCTGTGGGGACTCAGCCTGGCGACCATCCTTCTCGGCATCTACCTCGCCGGTTCTGGTACTGCGACCGCCGCGGCCCCGGCGCTGATCCTGGTCGCGCTCGCGCTGCGCCTGAGTCGTCGGCAGATCGGCTCCTCGACCCTCCCGCGGCTCTCCCGGCGGGGATGGACGGCCGTCTGGTCGGTCCTCCTGCTGGCCTCTGCCACGCTCTCCGTCCGTCCCGACCTTCTGGGCCGCCTGCTCGGCCGGGACAGCACCACCCTCTCGGGCCGGGTGCCGTTCTGGCGGGCGACGTTGGAGGAGCTCGACGACCGGGTCCTGCAGGGCTACGGCTGGGGCACGGTCTGGCCCCACCCGTGGCAGCCCGCCTGGCCCAACAACGTCTTCGACCGGATCTACTTCAATGCCGGCTACCAGCTCACGCACGGCCACAACTCGCTGATCGATCTGGCTCCCCAGGTCGGCCTGATCGGCATCCTGGCGTACCTCACGATCATGGCCGGCGGGCTTCGGGCCACCCTCCTGGTCTTCCGGTCCCCGCAGCCCGGTCCTGACGACGAGGTGACCGCACGGCTCGCTGTGCTCGCCGTCCTCGGGCTGGTGCTCTGCGGGATCACCGAACCGCTCTCCACGATCCCGCTCGGCTGGTTCTGCCTGGTGATGGTGGCCGGGGTCGCGGCCCGCACGGCTCGCGAGGTCAGGGCGGCCCGACGGGAGGGCGAACTCGCCAGCACCTAGGGTGAGGCCCGTGCACATCGGCTTCGTCACGCAGTGGTTCCCGCCCGAGCCGGCGATCGTGCCGTTCTCCATCGCCTCGGACCTGGCGGCCCTCGGCCACCGGGTCGACGTAGTCACGGGCTTCCCCAACTACCCGACCGGGAGGCTCGCGCCGGGCTACCCGGTGCGCCCCTACCGTCGCGAGAGTCCGGCTCCCGGAGTCACGGTGCACCGCGCCCCGCTCTATCCCAGCCACGGCCGGGCGGCTGTGCCCCGGGCCCTCAACTACCTGTCCTTCGCGGCCGGCGCCTCGGTGGTGGCGAGGGCCGCCGTGGGGCGTCCCGATGTCTGGCTGGTCTATTCCTCGCCGGCGACCGCGGCCATCCCTGCGGTGAGGATGCTGCGAGTCCGCCGGGCGCCGATCTTCCTGCTGATCCAGGATCTGTGGCCCGACAGCGTCACCGACTCGGGGTTCGTCGGAGGACGTGCCGGAGAGATCGCCGAGCGGTCGCTGAGCTCGTTCTGCCAGTGGACCTATCGGCACGCTGCTGGGGTGGGCGTGATCTCGCCGGGCATGCGGGAAGTGCTCGAGACCCGTGGCGTTCCTGCCGACCGGATCCACTACACCCCCAACTGGATCGACGACTCTCATCTGCTGCCCGAGCTGGACCGGGACGCGCTCGACCGGAAGGCGCTCGGTCTCCCCGAAGGACCCACCTGGATGTACGCCGGGAACCTCGGCGAGCTGCAGGGGCTCCAGACGCTGGTCGAGGCGTTCGCGCAGCGGCCGCGCGCCCACCTGGTGCTGCTCGGCGACGGGGTGGCCCGCGAGGACCTCGTGGCGCAGGCGGAGCGGCTCGGCGCCACGAACGTGATCTTCCTGCCCCGGGTCCCCACCGAGGAGGTCGGCGCCTACCTGGCCGCCTCCGACGCCCAGGTGGTGTCGCTCCAGGACTCGCCGCTGCTGCGGGTCACCATGCCCAGCAAGGTGCAGGCCGCGATGGCCGCCGGACGCCCGATCCTCTCCCACGCCGCGGGTGATGCCGCCGAGGTGGTCACCGGCGCCGGTGCCGGCTGGTCGGCGGCACCGGGCGACGTGGCCAGCGTGCTCGCCGCCATCGACGCTGGTCTCGCCGCGACCTCCGAGGAGCTCCGGACCCGGGGGCGCGCGGCGCGGGACAGCTTCGAGACGCACTACTCGCCGGCGGTCGGCCCGCAGCGCCTGGCCGCGGCACTGGAAGCCGCCATGACGCTCGGCCCAGCCGGTCGTCGCTAGGCCGATTCGCGCCGCCACGGTCACGGGTGCTGCTCGAGCAGCTCCACGAGGGACGGCGGCTGGGTCAGCCCGGCCACGTACTCCCGCGCTCGCTCGGACCACAGTGCGTGCGTCCGGTCGTCCATCTCCGCGAACGAGTCGACTGCCTCGGCGACCCGCTCGACTGACGCGCAGTCCGGCACGGTGAGAACCACCCCCGCGCCCGCCTCCCCGACCGGGGTCCACGGCGTGGTGTCGGTGACCAGCACCGGGCAGCCCGCCCGCAGCGCCTCGCCGAGGGCGTGCCCGAAGTTCTCCCCGCGGGTGAGCAGGGCGAACAGGTGGGCCCCGCCGAGCTCGGCCTCGACCTCGTCGGGCGGCAGCGCACCGGCCAGCTCCACCGTGACGTGCTCGGGGAGCGCAGCGATCGCGTCCTCCACCTGGGCCGCGTAGTCCGCGTCCTCGACGAGGCCGAGCAGCCGCAGGTGCACCGGCCGGCGGACGGCGGCCAGGCCGCGCACCAGGTCCACGGTGCCCTTGACCGGGGCGATCCGCCCCACCGAGACCATCCGCAGCCCCTCTGCCAGCGGCGGGCGCGCCCCACGGGCCCGGGAGCCGGCGCCGCGCAGGCGCTCGGGCGCCACCGCCACGGCCGCGCCGGGGAAGGCGCGGCGCACGTCGTCGCCCTCGTGGTCGGAGCTGACCACCCACAGCACGTTGGCGTCGCGACCCCCGTTGCTGCTGCGGCCCACGCGCCGCCACCAGCCGGCCCGGGCCAGCAGGCCCAGCCACAGGCGCTTCTGCCGGCTGCCACCCAGGACCAGCGCGGAGGAGGCGAGCTCGCCGCGTGGGCTGATGACGACCTGCCCGCGGAACCGGGTCAGCGCCAGGAAGAGCAGCGGCACGATCGTGTGCGTCTTGGACATCAGGGAGTTGAACTGCACCACGTCGGCGGAGTGCAGCAGCCGCAGCGCCCGCCACCAGGTGCCTGCGGTGCCACGGCCGGGCGGCGGCAGGTAGGTGACGGAGGCGGCGCCGACCTGCACCGTGTCTCGGTACGGCGCGGGGTAGGGGGCGCTCTCGCCCAGGTCGCGGTCGGAGGTGACCACGTGCACCTCGTGGCCGGCGAGGCCCTCGACGACCCCCATGATTCCGGGGACCGGACCGCCGGCCTTGTGCGCCGGGTAGTACGCCGGCGCGGCGATGACCACGCGCACTCAGACCACCGCCCCGGGCTCGGGGGCGCCGGCACCGCGGGTGCGCGGGCGCAGGGTGCTGAGCACCCGGTGCCCGAGCAGGACGCCGGCCACGGTGGCCAGCAGGCCCCGGCTCAGCACCGCCTCGAGGCCGGTGACCGGGAGCAGGGCCCCGGCCAGGCACCCTGCCAGCGCCACCAGCAGCGCCGGCAGCACCGGCAGCTCGTGCCAGCGCAGATCGCTGACCCGGCGGGCCAGGGTCCGGGTGAAGGCATAGAGCAGCACGTAGGTGACGACGTAGCCGATCGCAACCCCGACCAGGCCCCAGGCGCGGGTGGCGATCACCGAGGCGCCCGCCCCCAGCAGCAGCGCGGACGGGCTGGCCAGCGCCAGTCCGGCGGTGCGTCCCGAGGCGACCACCGGCTGGGAATGGGCCAGGTATACCGCCGCCAGCGGGGCGGTCAGCGAGACGAGGGCGGCGACCGGGACCAGGCTCTCGACGTCGAAGCTCGCAGGGACCAGGAACCGCAGCAGCAGCGGGGAGGTCGCTGCCACGCCGGTCGCGGCCAGCCCGGCAATCCAGGTGACCACCCGGGCGGTCTCGGAGAGCTGTCCCCCGCGCTCCTCCTCGGGGGCCCGCAGGATGATCGGGGTCCAGGCGTAGCTCAGAGCGCTGGTCACGATGAGCGTCACGGTGCCGAGGTAGACCGCGACCTGAGCCTGGCCGCCGGCGGCCCGACCGAGCACGCTGCCTGCGGTCAGCACCGCGACGCCCGTGGCGCTGCCGGTGGCGAACTGGTGAGGCACCACCGGCAGGCCGATGCGCAGGTTCTCCCGCAGCACCGGCCAGCTCACCACGAAACGTCCGCTGCGACGGACCCGTGCCAGCCCGAGGAGCTCCACCACCAGCACGGTCGCCCCGAGACCGCACAAGTAGGCCACCGCACCGGAGTCGGTGACGGCGACGGTGAGCAGGCCGGCCGCCGGCGCCACGAGCGCGACGCCGAAGGCGAGGGCGACGTAGAACCAGCTGTCCTCGTGGGCCAGCGCCCAGGCCTGGCACATCGCCACGCCCGCGCCGAGCCCGCCGGCCACCAGGGCCAGCAGCGCCGCCGTCGGCAGCGAGTCGGCGAGCACGTCCCCCAGGACCCAGCCGCAACCCGCCAGCACCAGCGTCAGGGCCAGCGAGAGCGCGGCTCCGGCTCCGGTGACGCCGCGGGCTCGGGCCGCCGCCTCTGGCCCGGGACCGGCGAGCACGGCATACCGGGTGATCGCGACCGGCAGGCCGAGGGCGAAGAGACCAAGCGCCCACTGCATCACGGTCACCGCGATCGACACCTCTCCGTACGCCTCGACCCCGAGCGAGCGGGTCAGCAGGGGCGTGACGGCGACCCCGGCGAGCATCGGGGCTGCGCTGCCGAGGGTGTAGATCGACCCGCGCCCGATCAGGCGGCGGCTGGCCTCGGCCACTCAGGCCCCCCGGTGCCGTGGCCGGAACCGGCCGGTCCGCAGCAGCAGCCAGGCCGCCGTCACCACGACGAAGCCGATCGCCAGCTCACCGCCTTGGAAGAGCTGGTTGTTGGCCGGGAGGTAGAAGACCAGGATGCACAGGTGGAAGGCGACTCCGCAGGCCAGCGGGTCGCGGCGCACCAGTGTGTCGCGCCAGGCCAGTCCGAAGCCGAAGCCGATCAGCCCCATCAGCGGCACCACCCCGTAGAAGCTCAGGTCGGAGGCGGGGTGGATGAAGAACGTCGACCAGGTCATCCCGTCGGGCCAGCCGGCCTCGGTGAGCTTGCCGGCGTAGGTGCGCTCCTTGACTTCCTCCTCGCGGTCCGCCTGCCCGGCGACCCGCACCAGGTTGTGCCGGTAGAACTCCGAGAAGCCCAGCCCCCAGGTCGGCTCGAACCGCATGTCCATCGCCATCGCCAGGCCCCGGTACCCGTGGGTGAGGTAGCTCGAGAGCAGCAGCGCCTCGCCGTGCAGGGGCGTGGGGGTCAAGGTCATCAGCAGGTGGCCCTCACGCACGTCCCCGACCCCCTGCAGTGCGTTGAGCGACATCGCGTCGTCCACGTCCTTGGCCTTCACCCGTCCCTCGGAGGACTGGTCCTCCGCGACCCGGCTGTTCATGGTCGAGACGTAGTAGCCCAGGAAGAGCCCGGCCACCAGCACGATGCCGACGGCGGACCTCGCCGCGCGGCGCCGCTCGCGCGAGCGGAGCGAGGAGACCAGCAGCAGCACCAGGAAGAGGATGACGTAGGCGCAGATGTCCGCGACGCCCTTGTTGACGCCCTGAGAGACCGTCAGGGCGACGGAGAGCACGAGGCAGGTCGCGCCGGCGACCTTCGCGGCCCGGGTGAGCCGGGGCCAGAAGAAGAGAGTCAGCGGCAGGATGAGGATGGTGAGCGGGCCGGCGAGGATCTTGAGGTAGAACGCCAGGCCGCTGGTGAGCGACTCGGCGTCCTTCGCCCTTTCGTAGGCGGCGCCGGCGTCGGTCAGGCCGGTGATCACGTCGGGGTACCAGCGGCCGGTGGAGGCGTGCACGACCGGCAGGTAGAGCACCAGGAACGCCAGGCTGGCCACGAGCAGCAGGCCGGAGGCCGGGAGTGCCGCGGGCTCGGCGTCCGCAGGGTCGCCGTCGGCCGAGATCGCCGCGGGGGGTCGGGTCGAACGGCGAACGGCGAGCACGTAGCCGCCGACCAGCGCCGCGAGGCAGAGCCCGACGAAACCGAACACCTTCACCGGGGAGTCGATCTTCCAGTCGATCGGCCCGATCAGGGCCCACAGCACGCTGGCGGCGAAGAAGCCGGCGCTGAGCGCCAGCGGCACGTAGCGGGTGAACCCCTCGAACCTGAACAGAAGCGGCACGTCACGGTCGGCGTACATCAGCGGCACCTCGCAGCCAGGTCGAGGATCCGGCGTGCCTGGACGTTCTCGTTCTTCTCGCCCAGCACGAAGTCGCGCCCGGCGCAGCCCTGCTCGTGCAGGTCGGCGGGGTCGCGCGCCAGCTCGGTGGCCAGTGCGCGGGCCACCCCCTCGGGTCCGGGAACGTCGATCGTGGAGACGTGGGCGTAGTACTCCTGCGGCATCCCGGGCAGCCGAGTGGTGAGCACAGGGGTGCCCGAGGCCAGGTACTCCATGTTCTTGGAGGGGAAGGAGAGCGCGGTGAACTCCGACTCGACGGGGCGGGGGTTGACCAGCAGCCACATCCGCTGCTCCTCGGCTACCACCTCCTCCATCGGGGCGGTGCCGCGGTACTCGATGCCTGGGTGCGTCTCGGCGAGACCGCGCAACTCGGCGGCGTAGTCCCCGTTGCCGTAGACCACGAGCCGCGCCCCCAGGCTCTGGGCCACCCCGGAGTCCAGGAAGCCCCGGACCAGGTCCTGCAGCCCGTACTCGACCCGGAGCGCTCCGGCGTAGAGCACCGTCGGCTCGTCGGTCTTCTCCCCCAGCAGGTTGGGTGCCTGCTCCATCCGAGAGTCGACCAGCCCCTCCATCACGATGTGCGGGCGACCGTCCCGGTTGACCACCGGGCCCATCTGCTCGGTGAGCAGCACAAAGCCGTCGACGCCGGAATAGACCCGCGGCAGCACCGCGCGCGCCAGCCGGTGAACCGGGCTGCGGGAGTGGCCGCTGGCGTCGGAGACGTCGGCCATGAACGAGTAGACGTCGCAGAAGATCGCGATCCGGGGAATGCCGCGGCCGGCGAGCAGGACACCCGGCAGCGCCGAGACGTAGGCGCCGTCGACGACCAGGAGCCGCTCCGCGGCGTTCCGGGTGCGCCACCGCCAGGCCAGCGTGCCCAGGGTCAGGGAGAGTGCCAGCCACAGCTGCTTCAGCACGCGCACGTTGGGGAAGGCGCGGTGGTCCACGCAGAGCCCGGTGCCGCGGCCTTCCACCACCCGCGGCCACCAGCCGCCGCGGTAGAAGAGCGGGGTGGCGCTGCGCCCGACCAGGGAGTGCACCCGGGCGCCGGCGTCGAGGAGCCCGCGCTGCACCAGGCTGTGGAACTTGAAGCCGGACTCCGGCATCCCGTAGGTGACCTCCTGCACGTCGGGGAGGCGGGCGCGCTTCATCGCCGCGAACTGGGCAGGGGAGGCCACCGAGGAGACGTAGAGGACCTCCGTGCCGCCGCGTGCCTGCCGGCTCCTCCTCACCGGGTCTCGGCCTCCCAGGTGCGGATCCCGAGCCAGCTCTCGTAGCGACGGTGCGTCGAGAGGATGAAGTTGACGGTACGCCGCGCGCAGTCGCCGATCTGGTAGTCGGCCGGCACCTCGGTCTCCGCCAGGCCCGAGGTCATGAAGCGGACCGCCTCCACGACGTTGTCGGGATCCAGGTCTGTCATCGGGATCGAGGCGGTGTCCAGCGCCTCGGGCCGCTCGATGGAGTTGCGCAGTGTGACGGCGGGGAAGCCGAGCAGCGAGGACTCCTCGGCGATGGTGCCGGAGTCCGACAGCACGCAGAAGCTGTTCTTCTGCAGCTGGTTGTAGTCCAGGAAGCCGAGCGGCTCGTGAAAGGTGATCCCTTCCACCTGGCGTCCCAGCGCGTCGAGGCGCTTGCGGGTCCGGGGGTGGGTGGAGACCAGCACCGGATGGCCGAACTCGCCCACCGTGCGCTCGAGGCAGTCCAGCAGGGCGTGCAGCCGGTCGGGGTTGTCGACGTTCTCCTCGCGGTGGGCGCTGACCAGGACGTACGCCCCGGCCGTGAGACCCAGCTTGTCCAGGGCGTCGGAGGCGTCGATCTGGTCTGCGTGCGCGGCCAGCACCTCCTTCATCGGGGAGCCGGTCTTGAGGATCTTGCGTGGGTGCAGGCCCTCGGCCAGCAGGTTGCGGCGCGCGTGCTCGGTGTAGACGAGGTTGAAGTCGGCGACGTGGTCGACCAGCCGCCGGTTGGTCTCCTCCGGCACGTTCTCGTCGAAGCAGCGGTTGCCCGCCTCCATGTGGTACACGGGGATCCGCATCCGCTTGGCGATCACCGCCGACAGGCAGGAGTTGGTGTCGCCCAGCACCAGCAGCGCGTCGGGTCGCTCGGCGATCAGCACCTCCTCGGTTTTGATCAGCACCTCGCCCAGGACCCGGCCCAGGCTGCTGGTGTCGACACCGAGGTAGTGGTCGGGGGCGCGCAGCCCCAGCTCTGTGAAGAAGACCTCGTTGAGGGTGTAGTCGTAGTTCTGGCCGGTGTGCACCAGAACGTGGTCGACGTGCTGGTCCAGCAACTTGATCACCGCCGAGAGTCGGATGATCTCAGGGCGGGTGCCCACGACGGTCATGACCTTGGTCATCGCTGCTGCTCCTTGGTGCCTACCGGCTCCGGTGTGGTGTCGGGCGCCTCGGGGTCGAAGAGGGTGTCGGTCCAGAAGAGCGTGGTCAGCGTCGAGTCCCCGACGTTGGTGATGTTGTGCGCCCACATGGTCGGCATGTCGATGGCCACCGGCTGGTCGCCGGTCACCTTGAACTCCACCACGTCGTCGGTGAACATCCGGCGCAGCGCGATCACCGCCTCGCCCTCCAGCACGACGAACCGCTCCACCTTGTGCAAGTGGTAGTGCTCGCCCCGGGTGACGCCGGGCACGGTCGTGGAGACGAACGTCTGGCCGCCCCGCCCGTGCGCCCGGACCGTCTCGACCAGCCGACCGCGCTGGTCCGCGCGCGGGGTGAGCGCGATCGGGCCGCGCTCGGGGAAGAGGCGGGCCCGGTAGGTGTTGAACAGGTCGCGGGACAGGGTGCTGGAGATGTCGGGCACGTCGCCGGTCTCGGGGTAGAGAGCGTGGAAGCCGAGCAGCGTGTCGAGCACCTCGACCACCGAGGTCTCCTCGGTGGCCAGCTCGACCTCCGCGCCCGGCCGCTCGGCGGCCAGGACCAGTCCGGCCGCAGCGCCCTGGGCGTGCAGCAGGCCGATCTCGCGGTCCTGGACCTGCGGGGTCTCGCCGCGCACCACCGCGTCCACGAAGGTGGCCACGAAGGAGTTGTACGCCGGCCGGCCGTGCTCCCCGAAGAGGTTGGGCAGCAGCACGTCGCTGAACGCGCCGCCGGCGCGCTCCGCTGCCGCGGCCAGCACGCCGGCCGCCCGCTCCTTGCCCTCAGCGTACGGCGAGCCGTTGCCGACCTGGACCGAGTTGGCGAAGACCACCACAGGTCCGTCGGAGGAAGGCGTCCGGGCCTCGAGGGCCGCAGCCACGTCGCGGGCCAGGCGCTCGTTCCCGTCGACCAGGTCCTGCGGATCGGCCCGGTTGATGCCGGCCAGGTGGTAGACCACGTCGGCGTCGGCGACCAGCTCGGGCAGCCGGTGCCAGTCCGCGCGGCCGACCGCGGTGACCTGGTGGTCGGTGGTGGAGTGGAGACGGCACCGCAGGTGCCAGCCCAGGAAGCCGTCGCCTCCGGTGACGAGGACCTTCTTGGGCACGCCCGAGCTCTCCGCGCTCATCCGACGAGGGCCGGGTCACCGGCCAGCTCGGGGATGGTGCGGAGCAGGTCGCGGGTCTCGTCCACCGAGAGCCCGGGCACCGAGTCGGAGGCGTAGTCGACGCTGTCGTCGATCTCCTCCTCGCCCTCGGAGAAGTACTTCTCGTACTGCAGGCCGCGGGTGTCCAGCGGGATCCGGAAGTAGTCGCCCTGGTCCTCGGCCTTGGCCAGCTCCTCCCGGGTCAGCAGCGTCTCGTGCAGCTTCTCGCCGTGCCGAGTGCCGATGTGCACCATCTCCGGGTCCTCGACGCCGAAGAGCTCGGCGACCGCCCGCGCGAGGGTGTCGACGGTCGCGGCAGGCGCCTTCTTGACGAAGAGATCACCGGGGTTGGCGTGCGCGAACGCGTGCTTCACCAGGTCGACCGAGTCGGCCAGCGACATCAGGAAGCGGGTCATCCGCGGATCGGTGATGGTGAGCGGCCGGCCCCTCTTGAGCATCTCGATGAAGGCCGGGATGACCGAGCCGCGCGAGTACATGACGTTGCCGTAGCGGGTCACCGAGACCGTCAGTTCGGAGTCCGGGTGGTTGCGCGCGTAGGCCTGCGCGGTCTTCTCCATCAGCGCCTTGGACATGCCCATCGCGTTGACCGGGTAGACGGCCTTGTCGGTGCTCAGCAGCACCACCGACTGCACGTCGGCCTCGGCGCAGGCGTTGATCACGTTGTGGCTGCCGTTGATGTTCGTCTTCACGGCCTGCTCGGGAAAGAACTCGCACGAGGGGACCTGCTTGAGTGCGGCGGCGTGGAAGACGAAGTCCGCGTCGCTGACCGCTGTACGGACCGAGTCCAGGTCGCGGACGTCGCCGAGGAAGAAGCGCATCCGCTCGTCGTTCGTCCGACGACGCATCTCGTCCTGCTTGGCCTCGTCGCGGCTGAAGATGTTGATCCGGGTCGCACCCTCCTCCAGCAGGTGCCGTGCCATCACGGAACCGAACGAGCCGGTACCTCCGGTGATGGTGACGACCTTGCCGGCCACGGCGGATTCGATCGAGGGGTGCTGGCTGGTCATCAAAGTCTCCTAGCGGGGGACAGTGCGTCGGCCGGCGCGCCGGCGGTGGACAAGAAGGAGGCGATCGCATCGGCGACGCGGTCGAACTGCTGGTCGCTCAACACCGAGCCGCTGGGCAGCGAGAGGCCGGTACGGAAGAGTCGTTCGGAGACGCCGGAGGTGTAGGCCGGGCAGTCGGCGAAGACGGGCTGGAGGTGCATCGGTTTCCACAGCGGACGCGCCTCGATGTCCAGTGCGGCCAGGTGCTCCCGCAGCTGGTCGGCGTGCCAGCCCGCCTCGTCGGCGTCGACCACCACCGAGGTGAGCCAGTAGTTGTCGTGCTCGTCCTCGCTCACCGTCCGGCCGGTTTCCTGACCCAGCACCTCGACCCCTGCGACCGGCGCGAAGAGGTCGGCGTACCGGTCCCGCCACCCGCGACGCCGCTCCATCATCTTCGGCAGCCGCGCCAGCTGGGCCCGGCCCAGCGCGGCCAGGAGGTTCGACATCCGGTAGTTGTAGCCGATGTCGACGTGCTCGTAGTGAACGACCGGCTGACGCGCCTGGGTGGCCAGGTAGCGGATCCGCGCCGCCAGCCCAGGGTCGTCGCAGACGAGCGCGCCGCCTCCGGAGGTCGTCATGATCTTGTTCCCGTTGAACGAGACGATCGCCGCGATGCCGTCCTGGCCGGCGCGCCGACCGGCGCGGACTGCCCCGAGGGACTCCGCGGCATCGACGATCAGCGGGATGCCGTGGCGCGCTGCCACCTCGGCGATCGCGGCGTGGTCTGCGATCCGGCCGAGCAGGTCGACCGGGACGATGGCCGAGACACGTGCACCCTGGGCGAGCTGGTCCGCCACGGCCTTCTCGAGCAGGATCGGGTCGACGTTGCCGGTGGCGTCGGAGTCCACGAAGACCGGGGTGGCGCCGGTGTAGGTGATCGCGTTGGCGGTCGCGGCGAACGTCATGCTGGAGGTGATGACCACGGAACCCGGCTCCACACCCAGGGCCAGCAGGGAGAGGTGCAGCGCCGCGGTGCCCGAGGAGAGCGCCACCGCGCAGGACCGTCCGGTCGCGACCGCGATCTCCTCCTCGAACGCGTCGACGTCAGGGCCGAGTGGGGCCACCCAGCCCGAGCGGAGGGCGCGCACCAGGGCCGCCTCCTCCTCCGGACCGACATCGGGTGAGGACAGGTGGATCCGTTCGCTCACAGCTCTCCTCGTTCGGGTTCGGTCGCGGCTACAGGCACAGTTACAGACGCGGGCACAGAGACAGGCCTCAGCAGCCCGCGGATGCTCGACAGCCCGTCCAGCGCGTCCAGCCCGTCCAGCCCGGCGGGCGCGACCGGCGGGACCGGGACCGTGCGGACCATGGGGTGGTCGGTCGCCGAGGCCACCTCGTCGTCGCTGAACAGCACCTCGTGCAGCTTTTCGCCAGGCCGCAGACCGGTGAAGACGATCTCCACCTTCTGGGCGCCAGAGTGTCGGATCATCCGCTTCGCGACGTCGAGGATCCGCACGGGAGAGCCCATCTCCAGCACCATGACCTCCCCGGCGCCGCCCATCGAACCCGCCTGGATGACCAGCTCGCACGCCTCCGGAATGGTCATGAAGTACCGAGTGACCTCGGGGTGGGTCACCGTCACCGGCCCCCCGGCTGCGATCTGCGCGTTGAACGTGTGCAGCATCGATCCCCGGGAGCCGAGCACGTTGCCGAACCGCACGCTCATGTAGGGCCGACCGGTCTCCTGGGCGTGCCACGCGGTCAGTCGCTCAGCCAGCCGCTTGGTGGCACCCAGAACGCTGGTGGCGTCCGCCGCCTTGTCCGTCGAGACGTTGACGAAGCGCTCCACACCGAACTCCGCGGACAGGTTGAGCAGGTTGAGCGTGCCCAGCACGTTGGTCTTCCAGCCCTCGGCGGGGAACCGCTCCAGCATGGGCAGGTGCTTGAGGGCAGCTGCGTGGAATACCACCTCTGGCCGGTGCTCCTCGAAGACCGAGCGCAGGCTCTCGGCGTCCCGGATGTCCACCAGCACGGTGTCCGGTCCGTCGAGCAGTCCATGACCGTGCACGGCCAGCTGGACGCCGTGCAACGCCGACTCGTCCCGGTCGAGCATGACCAAGGAACCCGGCCCGAAGTGGTGGACCTGCCTGGTGAGCTCCGAGCCGATGGAGCCGCCGGCACCAGTGATCAGGACTCGCTTGCCGGTCAGGTAGCCCGCGATCGACGTCAGGTCCGTGGTGACCTGGTGGCGACCCAGGACATCACCGATCTCCACCGGTCGGATGGCGCTGGCATCGACGCCGCTCCCCAGCAGGTCAGCCACTCTGGGCAGGACGTAGAAGTCCAGCCCGCGGCTGGCAACCTGGTCCTGGACCTTGCCGATGAAGTCTCCGGTCGCCTGCGGGATCGCCAGGATGACCGCGCGAGCACCGACCTCTTCAGCCGCCTCGGCGATGGCTTCGCCGGTCCCCAGCACAGGGACCCCCTGGATGCGGAGGTTCCGCTTGCCCGGGTTGTCATCCAGGAAGCCGACAACCCGCAGATCGAGGCCGGGCCGACGTTCGGCGCGCAACAGCTGCAACACCTGGCGGCCGGCGTCGCCGGCGCCGTAGACCAGCACCGGGCGCGCGGTGTCCACTCCCTGGGGATCTCCGGAGCGGATGCGAAGCGAGCGGTAGTACCACCGGCCGGCCGCGGCCAGCAGCAGGGCAACCGGCGGGACCAGCACCGGAATGCTGCGGGGCAGGGTCTCGTTGACCATGGGCGTCGACACCAGTGCGAGGACTGCGACGATCCCCACGTGCACGGCAAGACCCGCGGCTTCGTCGAAGGAGCCCACCAGGAACCGACCCCGGTAGAACTTCGTGAAGTATCCCACCACGACGAGAAGCAGGGAGCTGGTCACCCAGTAGAACAGGACCGACTCCCACTGGACCTCGCTGATGCTGAAGTCGTGGCGAACCCCCAGCACCACCGCGGTGGCCAGGGACCAGCAGAGGATGTCGAAAGCAGCGAGCATCCCGCGCCTCACCCATGGCGTCATGCGGTCCTGCCCCCTCGTGCGACGACGTGCCTCTCCCGTGGACAGGCGATGTTAACGCAAGGTCTACGGCCCCCCCGACGCCCTTGACGGGCCCACCCCGGCACACTGTGCACCATGTCACACAGCCCGACGCCCGAGTCCCCGTTCGTCACCCGCACCACCGCCGACGGTGTCGCGACCATCACCCTGGACTCCCCGCACAACCGCAACGCCCTCTCGCGCAAGCTCGTGACCGAGCTGTACGAGCACCTCGAGGCGGCCGGACAGGACCCCGAGGTCCGCGTGGTGCTGATCCAGAGCTCCGGCAAGGTCTTCTGCTCCGGCGCCGACCTCTCCGAGGCGGCCACGACCAGCATGGAGGAGGGCACCCGGCGGATCATCGCGCTGCAGCGGCTGATCGCCACCATGCCGAAGGTGGTCGTGACCAAGAACCTCGGCGCGGTCCGGGCCGGCGGCATCGGCGTTGTCGCCTCCGCCGACATCGCCGTCTCCGCCGAGGAGGCGACCTTCGCCCTGACCGAGGTCAAGCTGGGCCTGGCCGCGGCGATCATCAGCCTCACGGTCTTCTCCCGGATGAACCCGCGCGCCGCGTCCCTGACGGCGCTGGGCGGCGAGGTCTTCACCGGCGCCGAGGCCCAGGAGTACGGCCTGGTCACCAAGGCGGTGCCGGCCGCCGAGCTGGACGAGTACGTCGCGAAGCTCTGCGCCGACGTGGCCACCGGGGCCAACCAGGGCATCGCGGAGTCGAAGAAGATCCTCAACGCCTCGCTGGTCGCCCGGATCGACGAGCTCGGCGACGAGATGTCCGCGCTGAGCACCCGGCTCTTCGGCTCCGACGAGGCGCGCGAGGCGATGACGGCGTTCCTCTCCCGGAAGAAGTAGCCGCCGCCAGGCAACCTCCGTCCCGCCCCGACCGGTAGAAGGGGCATGACCACCACGTCCGTGCACGAGACCCGGGAGGGGCCGGTGCCACCAGTCACCGGCACCGCGCCGGGCTTCGACGACTTCGTCGCGGCCCGCTCCCGGGGCCTCCTGCGCACCGCCTACCTGCTCACCCGCGACCACGCGCTGGCCGAGGACCTGCTCCAGACGGCCCTGGCCAAGGCGTGGTTCGCGTGGCGCCGCATCGACCGCGATCCCGAGCCGTACGTCCGCCGGATCCTGGTCACCACCTACTCCTCCTGGTGGCGGCGCAGGTGGAACGACGAGCGCCCCACCGAGCGGCTGCCCGAGCGCGGCGCCGCCGACGGCACCGGCGCCGCCGACGACACCCACGACCTGTGGGAGGCGCTGGGCCGGCTGCCTCGCCGGATGCGCGCCGTCGTCGTGCTCCGCTACTTCGAGGACCTCTCGGTCGGGGAGACCGCGGCGCTGCTGCAGTGCTCCACCGGGACGGTCAAGAGCCAGACCAGCAAGGCGCTGGCCAAGCTCCGCATCGACCCTTCCCTCGCCGCCTCGGACCTCATGGACGGAGACCGGGCATGAACACCCTGGACGACCTGCGCAGCACCCTGCGCGACCACGCCGCCGACCCTGAGCAGGCCGGCATGCTCGACACCCCGGCCCGTGCGGCCTCCCTGCGCGGGCGGGTCCGCGCCGTCCGTCGGCGCCGGATGGCCGGGGCGGGCGTGGTCACCGCGGCCGTGGTCGCCGCCGTCGCCCTGGCGCCGGTGCTGCTGTCCGGCGACCGGTCGCCCGGGCCCGCCAACGTGCCCGCCGAGCTCGCCGGGCACCCGGTGCCGGAGACGATCGAGGCGGCCGGCTGGACCTACGAGTACGCCGGCTCCGTCACGGGCACCGACCAGGTGGAGCTCGACCTGGCGGAGGCCGACGAGCCCCGGCTGCTGGCCTGGGCCAACGAGGTGACCCCGCCGCCGGGGCAGCTGGAGGCCTGGAAGGTCGCCGAGCCGGAGGGGTACGTCTACCAGCCCGAGGCGGCGGACTTCTCCCAGTACTGGCAGGCGCCGGCGGACGTGGCGGGCACCTTCACCTTCTACGGCCCGGGCGAGAACGCCCTGGCGGTCTACGAGCTCTCCGACGAGCCTCCGGCCGGCGTGACCGTGGAGGGCGTGACCTTCCGCGACCGGGTCGCCGGCGACCGGCTGATCGTCGCCAACGCCGTGCGCGGCGCGTCGACCCTCTCGATGCGGCTCACCGTCCCCACGGGGACGCTGCGGTTCGGGGCCTTCTGCGCCGGCCGCGACGGGCAGGTCGAGCTGGCGCTCTCCCTCGACGGGGAGGTCGTCTCCTCGGGCGGCGGCTGCGGGCCTCGCGCCCCGTTCGACCCCGGCGCCCACTGGACGGCCTCCTTCCCCGAGGGACTCGAGACCGACGCCGGCCCCGTGGCCCCCGGCGACGTGGTCGACGTCGAGGTGCGCCTGCTCGACGCCGACGGCGAACCGCTCGACGTCGGGGAGGACGTCGTGCTGGGTACCTCCTTCTACGAGATGGCGGAGCCGGCTGCCGAGGCCGCGGGGCAGGAGGTGCCGCGGCTGGTCGAGCACCTGGGGGTCACCTGGGAGCTCGACCGCACCGAGACCTTCGGCCGGGGCAGCCGCGCCGACCGGGGCCGACCGGTCGACGAGCCGTCGTTGGCGCACGTCTTCGTCTCCCGCGTCCCGCAGGGGGCCACCGCGCGGATCCGCGTGGGCGACCACGAGCGCTCCAACATCCGGGGCGAGGGCTCGGGCAGTATCGGCGGGATCCCCGTGCCCACCGGCAGCCGGGTCGGGGTCCGGATGGACGGCGCCGGGGCGGGCTCCCGGCACACGTGGGGAGCCGCGATCTACACCCGGGCCGACTGACGGGCCGGCTGCACGGTTCCCCGCTCCCGGCCGGTAGTCTTGAGCACTTGCCACCAGAGCCGTCAGGAGTGGGGAACCGAGTTGTCCGAAGAGCTCGTCGAGCGCGAGATCGCGACTGAGCAGGCGTTCGTGGACCGCGTGTACGTGCAGCTGGAGAAGTCCGCTGCCGCCGCGCAGCAGCTCGCCAAGGAAGGGCACAGCCGTGGCCGGCTGGGCCACGAGGGCGGGCTGGTCGAGCGCGACGCGATGGTCTTCCAGGCCGCGAAGCGGATGGCCCAGCTCGACGCCGCCCACGAGGGCCTCGTCTTCGGGCGTCTCGACCTGCGGGAGGAGCTGGACCCCGCCCCGCGCTACATCGGCCGGATCGGCCTGCGCGACGACCAGCGCGACTCGCTGCTGATCGACTGGCGCGCCCCGGCCGCCGCGGTCTTCTACCAGGCCACGGCCGCCACGCCCGAGGGCGTGGTCCGGCGCCGGGTGCTGCGCTCGGACCACCACACCGTGGTCGGGGTGGAGGACGAGCTGCTCGACGCCGACGCCCTGGCCGCCGAGGACCGGGACCTGCCGGTGGTCGGCGAGGGCGCGCTGATGGCCCAGCTCTCCCGGGCCCGCGACCGCTCCATGCACTCGATCGTGGCGACCATCCAGGCCGAGCAGGACCGGGCGATCCGGGCCCCGGGCAAGGGTGTCGTCTCCATCTCCGGCGGCCCCGGCACGGGCAAGACCGTGGTCGCCCTGCACCGCGCGGCGTACCTGCTCTACTCCGACCGTCGCCGCTACGAGAGCGGCGGCGTCCTGGTGGTCGGGCCCAGCGGCGTCTTCATGCGCTACATCGAGCGGGTGCTGCCCTCCCTCGGCGAGACCGCGGTGGCCCTGCGCTCGCTGGGCGAGGTGGTCGACGGGGTCCGCGCCACCCGGCACGACGAGCCGGCGGTGGCCGCGGTCAAGGGCGCCGCCCGGATGGCCGAGGTCCTCCGGCGCGCGGCCCGCCAGCAGGCGCCGGGCAGCCCCCGGGAGTTCAAGATCTTCTGGCGCGACGACTCGCTCCGGCTCGACGGTGCCGTGCTGCGCCGGGTGCGCGGCCAGCTGATGAGCCAGGGTGCGCGCAACCGGCAGCTGCCGCGGGTGGCCAACGCGCTGCTGGACGCCATGTGGCGCCAGGTCAAGGGGGAGCGCGGCCGCGAGCGGGGCCGCGAGCAGTTCGACGACGACATGCTCTCCACGCCGGCGTTCGTCGACTTCGCCGCCGACTGGTGGCCCCCGCTGACCGCCCGGGACGTCCTCGGCTGGCTGCGCGACCCCGAGTTCCTGGCCCGGGTCTCCGAGGGCGTGCTCTCCGCCGACGACCAGAAGCTGCTGCTGCGCTCGTGGCAGGAGGCTGACCCCGAGGGACGCGGCCTGCTCCCCACCCGCCCCGGCGTCGCCGAGCCGCTGAGCGTGGAGGACGTGGCGCTGCTCGACGAGCTGCGCTACCTGATCGGCGACGTGCCGCAGCGCACCGACGAGGACCACGACCTCGACGACACCCTCGCCTACCGCGACGGCGGGGTCGACCTGCAGGAGCTCACGACCGCCTCGGAGCGGGAGTACGCCCCGCGCGGGCGCGCCTGGTCCCCGCCGCTGCACAAGCTCGAGGACGACCCGTTCGCGCACGTGCTGATCGACGAGGCCCAGGACCTGACGCCGATGCAGTGGCGGATGGTCGGCCGGCGTGGCCGGACGGCGTCCTGGACGATCGTGGGCGACCCGGCGCAGTCCTCGTGGCCGGTCCGCGAGGAGGCCGAGGCGGCCCGCGCGGCCGCGCTCGAGGGCAAGCAGGTGCACTCCTTCCACCTGTCGAAGAACTACCGCAACTCCGCGGAGATCTACGACTACGCCGCCGCGTACGCCCGGCGGGTCGGCCTCGACGCCGACCTCCCCGAGGCCGTCCGCTCGACCGGTGAGGAGCCCGTGGAGCGCGACGCCGGCGCGGACCTGCAGGCCACCGTGCGCACCGCCGTGGGCGAGGTCGCGTCCCGGGTCGCCGGCACGGTCGGCATCGTGGTGCCGGTCGCCCGGCGCTCGCAGGTCAACGAGTGGCTGGCCTCGTGGCCGGAGTTCGCCGACGACGCCAGGGGGGCGGCGCGGGCGGTCGACCCGTCGGTCTCGCCGTCCGGCGACGACCGGGTGGTGGTGCTCACCGGTCTGGACACCAAGGGACTGGAGTTCGACGCGATCGTGGTCGTGCGGCCCGAGGAGATCGAGACGGAGTCGGCCACCGGCCGGGCGACGCTCTACGTCGTCCTCACCCGCGCGACGCAGCTGCTCACCGTGCTGCGCTGAGCGCCTATGCTGGCCCCGCCGGGGGGCCAGCAGGGCTCGCCGACCACACCAGAGAGGCGTTGCCCGTGACCGCCCCCCGCCGCTTGACCACCGTGCTGATGGACTGGCGGGAGGCAGGGCCGTCCGCGCCCGCGGGCGTCGAGGGCTGGGAGCCGGACGAGCGTGTGGTCGAGTCGTGGGCGTGTGCCCTGGCCGGGGCGGACGCCTCCGCCGACCTGGTCCGGGTCGTGGTGGGCAGCGGGCGGCGGAGCCCCGAGCTGCACCGCACCGCGCCGGTCTCGACGCTCCTGGTCGGGGGTGAGCGCTGGTGGCTGGACGCAGTGGAGGCCCTCGGACTGGCGGACACCGACCTGCTGCTGGTCTCCGAGGCCACCTCCTCCCCCTCGCCCCTCGCGGTCTCCCGGCTGCTGGCGGCGTACGGCGGCCCCGGCGAGCTGGTGGACGCCCGGGTCCTGCCGACCGAGGTACGCGCCATGCTGTCCGAGGCCGAGGAGGACACGCTGGAGCCGCCGCTGCCGGAGGTCGGCCCGTACCAGGTCTCGGGGGCCCTGGTGCTGCTCGACGCCGGCACCTTCCGCACCCTGGGCCAGGCCTGGACCTCGTCCCCGCAGGACGGCGCGGGCGAGCGACTGGAGGAGCTGCTCGAGGTCGCCGGCGCCCGGGTCGTCCCTGCGCCCACCGCCACGGTCTTCCGTCGCGTCCGGGTCGACCAGGAGGGGCACCCGCTCCGGCTGGACGCTCCGCTGCCCGAGCTGGACGAGGTCCCCCCTCCGCGTACGTCGGGCTCGCTGCACCCCGCCGTCCTTCCCGCGACCTCGCTCAGCTCGTTCCTCGGCGCCATCGGGATGCGCCCGTCGGCCACGGAGGCCGACGCGTCCGATGCCGAGCAGCGTCCGTTCCTGTCGATCGTCACCCGCACCCAGGGGCTGCGGCCGCACACCCTGGAGGACGTGCTCACCTGCCTGGCAGCCCAGACCGACCGGGACTTCGAGCTGCTGCTGATGTGCCACCGCGCCGCACCCGAGGCGGTGGCCGCGACCCGCGGAGTCATCGCGGAGTTCCCGGCGTGGCTCAGGGAGCGGGTGCGCGTGCTTGAGGTCTCGCGGCCCGGGCGCTCTGCGCCGCTCAACGACGGGTTCCAGGCCGCCCGTGGGCGCTACCTCGTGATGCTGGACGACGACGACACCGTCCTGGAGCACTGGGTGGAGACGTTCCACCGGGCGGAGTCCGAGGCGGAGGGGATGCTGCTTCGCTCCGTGGCCCTGCTCCAGCCGGTGCGCACCGACCCGAGCACCGACGAGTTCCTGCCCCGGGCGGTCGCACCCGCCCGGCGCGAGTGGCCACTGCGCTACGAGATGATCGACCACCTGCGGGCCAACTACAGCCCGTGCATGACGATCGCCTTCCCGCGGGGCATCTTCCACTCCCTCTCCCTGCGCTTCGACGAGACCCTCAACACCACCGAGGACTGGGACCTGATCGTCCGCTCAGCCGGGGTCGTGGGCGTGCACTCGGTCCCGGAGATCACCACCGTCTATCGCTGGTGGGGCGCCGGCTCCTCCCGCGACGAGCACGACAAGGCCGAGTGGGACGAGGCCATGCACCGGGTCCTGGACAAGTTCGACCAGGTCGAGATGCTGATGCCCCCGCACGCTTTCGAGCGGTTCCGCGCCATCCTCACGAGCACCCAGCACGACGCCACGAAGATGAACGACCAGGCGCGCGAGCTCGCCACCGTGCTCCATCACACGAACCTGCAGCTGACCGAGGTGGCCGAGGACCGGGACCGGATGCGGGACAAGGCGCAGCGGCTGAGCGAGAAGCTGCAGCGGCGCGCCGAGCGCCAGCAGCAGCGACTGGACCTGTTGCGCCAGGTCGACCTGCTCCTGCTGGACCGACCGGCCGACCGGCCGGAGGGATCCATCGTGGACCTCACCCCACGCGAGCTGGAGCAGCTGGTCGCCCGGTTGTCCGAGCAGCCCGCGCGCCGCGGTTGGCGACTGGGCCGCTAGCTCACGCCCCGCCCTTGAGGAGCAGCACGGCCAGCCGCTCCTGCTCGCTCAGGTCCGACTCCTCGAGCACCCGCTGCAGCACCATCGACTTGCCGGCGACGTAGCTGGGCATGTCCATTCCCGGCTGCGCGGCCAGCATCCGCTTGGTCGCGGCGTACTCGTCGCGCAGGTCGTCGCGGCGGCGCAGGACGTCGCGCACGGCCAGGTGGGTGCGGAGCGCGAGGGTTCCGGTCAGGCAGACGTAGACGTTGCGCCGTGGCTCGGAGTCGGGGGCGCTGAACGCCTCCCGGCCGGTGACGCCCAGGTCGCCGCGGTGCAGGTAGCCGATCGACTCCAGGGCGTCGATCGCCGCCTCGGTGTCTGGCCCGTCGACCACCACGTCGATGTCGAGCACCGGCTTGGCGGCCAGCCCCGGCACCGAGGTGGATCCCACGTGCTCCACCCGCGCCGACGCGACGTGGATCAGCGCGACGCGCAGCTCGGCGGCGACCTCCTCGAACTCCGCGGCCCAGCGCGGGGACCAGGGCACCACCTCGATCGACATGCCCCCAGTGTCGTCGTCGCTGCGCCCCGCGGAGCAATCCGTGCGCGTCGTCGGCTCCGAAGACTCCTCATGGCTCCCTCCCGTCTCCAGGCCCGGCTGACCGGTGCCGCGGCGGGGATCCTCGCCGCCGGTACCGGCGCGGCCGCCGCCCACCTCGTCGCCGCCCTCACCGATCCCGCGACCTCGCCGGTCCTGGCCGTCGGCTCCCAGGTCATCGACCTCACCCCCACCCCGGTCAAGGAGTGGGCGGTCCGCGAGCTCGGCACCGCCGACAAGCCGGTGCTGATCGGCAGCGTGCTCGTGGGCACCCTGCTGCTCGCGGCGCTGGCCGGGATCGCCGCCCGGCGGTGGTTCGTCGCCGGTGCCGCCGGGATCGTGCTGCTCACCGGGGTGGCCGGCTTCGTGGCGGTGACCCGGCCCGAGGCGGGCGCGTCCGCCGTGCTTCCTGCGGTCGTCGCCGCGGCCGTGGGCGTCGCGGTGCTCGCGCTGCTGACTCCGCGGCCACGGCGCGACCCGGCGGAGCGGGCCCCGGGCACCGGTCCGCTGGGGCGGCGAGGCTTCCTGCTCGCCGCCGGAGCCGCCATCGCGCTCGCGGGCGCCGGGGAGTGGAGCGGCCGCGCGCGCACCCGGATCGCCGACGTGGTGCTGCCCGCCGCCCGGCGCCCGGCCGCCCCGTTGCCGGCCGGCCTGGAGGAGCGGTACGCCGGGATCTCCCCGTTCCGCACCCCCACCGGCGACTTCTACCGGGTCGACACCCGGCTCACCCTGCCGGTGGTCGACCTGGACGGGTGGCGGCTGCGGATCGACGGCGACGTGCCCCGGCCGGTGGAGCTCACCTTCGACGAGCTGCTCGCCATGCCGCTGGTCGAGCGCGACATCACCATGACCTGCGTGAGCAACGAGGTGGGCGGGGAGTACGTCGGCGCCGCCCGCTGGCTCGGCGTCCCGCTGCCGCGGCTGCTCGCTCGGGCGGGGCTGCGCTCCACCGCGGACACCGGGGCCGACCAGCTGCTCTCCACCGACGTCGACGGGTTCACCATCAGCACCCCGCTGGAGGCGGTCCTCGACGGGCGGGAGCCGCTGGTCGCGGTCGGGATGAACGGCCGGCCGCTGCCCCGCGAGCACGGCTTCCCGGTCCGGCTGGTCACCCCCGGCCTCTACGGCTTCGTCGGCTCGACCAAGTGGCTGACCCGGCTGACCCTGACCACCTACGCCGAGGAGACGGCGTACTGGACCGAGCGGGAGTGGGCCACCGACGCGCCGGTGAAGGTCTCCAGCCGGATCGACACCCCCCGTCCGCTCTCCACCGCCGACGCCGGCCAGGTCGTCGTGGGTGGCGTCGCGTGGGCGCAGCAGCGCGGCGTCGCCGGCGTCGAGCTGCGCGTGGACGGTGGCGCCTGGCAGCCGTGCGAGCTCGGGCCGTACGCCGGGATCGACTACTGGCGGCAGTGGTACTTCCTCTGGGACGCCGAGCCGGGCGAGCACATGCTCGCGGTCCGGGCCACCACCGAGGACGGCGAGGTGCAGACCAGCGCCCGGATGACCCCGTTCCCGGAGGGCTCGACCGGGGTCCAGGAGATCGTCGTGCGCGTCGCCTGAGGAAAAACCGCGAGATCGACCAATCCGGTCCTCCCCCAGCCGCGAACTCCTTGCGACACGCGGCCTCGGGTCGCTCCAGATTCCCCGACCGAAGGACGAGAACGATGCGTACTCTCACCCGCACCACCGGACTGGCCGCGATGGCCCTGACCCTCTCCCTCGGCCTCGTGGCCTGCGGGGACGACAGCGACGGCAACAGCGCCGGCAGCGACAACTCCTCGGAGTCGACGATGGAGTCGCCGAGCGACTCGATGAGCGAGTCCCCCAGCGAGTCGATGAGCGGTTCCGCGATGGACGACGACGCCGCGTTCGGCGAGGCCTGCGCCTCCCTGCCGGCCGACGGCCCCGGCTCGGCCACCGTGATGGCCGAGGAGCCCGTCGCCACCGCCGCCTCCGGCAACCCGCTGCTCGGGACCCTGGTCACCGCGGTCGGCGAGGCCGGCCTGGTCGACACCCTCAACAACGCCGAGGAGCTGACCGTCTTCGCCCCGACCGACGAGGCGTTCGCCAAGATCCCGAAGAAGGACCTCAACGCGCTGCTCAAGGACAAGAAGGCGCTGACCCAGGTGCTGACCCACCACGTGGTGGAGGGCGAGCTCGGCCCGGACGAGATCGCCGGCGAGCACACCACCCTCAACGGCGACACCGTCGAGGTGACCGGCGAGGGCGAGATGTGGGAGGTCGGCGACGAGATGGCCAAGGTCCTGTGCGGCAACGTCGAGACCGACAACGCCAAGGTCTACGTCATCGACACCGTCCTGATGCCCTGATCCGGTTCCACCGACTCCTGTTACATGGAACCCATGAGCCACCTCTCTCCCGTCCCCTCCGGTCCGCCGGGGGGGACGGGTGACGAGCTCGCGGCCCTGCTCCACCTGGCCGCACGCGGCGACGAGCAGGCCTTCGCCTCCGTCTACGACGCCACGGCGCCGCGGGTGCACGGGCTGGTCCTGCGCGTCCTGCGCGACCCCGCGCAGTCGGAGGAGGTGACCCAGGAGGTCTACCTGGAGGTGTGGCGGACCGCCTCGCGGTTCGACACCGCCCGGGGCTCCGCGCTCGCCTGGCTGATGACGATGGCCCACCGCCGGGCCGTCGACCGGGTCCGCGCCGCGGAGGCCGCCACCCGGCGGGACACCTCGTACCACGAGCAGAACCAGGACGTGGCGCACGACGCCACCTCCGACGCGGCGACGGCCGCCCTGGAGGCCCACCGGGTCCGCCAGGCGCTGGAGTCGCTCACAGACGTGCAGCGCGAGGCCGTCGGCCTCGCGTTCTTCGGTGGCTACACGCACACCGAGGTGGCCAAGCTGCTCGACCTCCCGGTCGGCACGGCCAAGACCCGCATCCGGGACGGACTGATCCGGCTGCGCGACCAGATGGGAGTGGCGTCATGAGCGACATCCACGCCCTCTCCGGTGCCTACGCGATCCACGCCGTCGACGAGCTCGAGCGGGCGCAGTTCGAACGGCACCTCGAGGGGTGCTCCGAGTGCCAGGCCGAGGTGGCCTCGTTCCGAGAGGCGACCGCGCTGCTCGCCGGCCTGGCCGCGCTCGACGCCGCCGCCACCCCTCCCCCCGACCTGCGCGACCTCGTCCTGGCCGACGCGCGGACCGTCCGCCCGCTCCCGCCGCGCACCGGCGTCGGCCGGCGTCGGGGCGACCCCCGGCGCCGCCGCTGGCTCCCGGCCGCGGTCGCCGCGGCCGTCGCGGTGGTCGGCGTGGGGGTCGGGGTCACGGTCTGGCCCGAGGCCGACGACGGCGGCGGCTCCTCCCGGGTGCTGACCGCCAGCGACCGGGTGCTCGCCGACACCGCCGCCGACCGGGTCGTGCTCGAGCTCGGCGACGCCAGGGCCACCCTGGTCCGCTCCCGCGAGCACGGGCGCGCGGTGCTGGTCACCGAGGCGATGCCGCCGGCCCCCGAGGGCAAGGTCTACGAGCTGTGGCTGCAGACCCCGGACGACGACATGGTGCCCGCCGGGCTGATGCCCCGGCGTACCGACCAGACGGTGCTGCTGGACGGGGACGCCTCGGACGCCACCGCCGTCGGGATCACCGTCGAGCCCGAGGGCGGGTCGAAGCGGCCCACCAGCGACCCGATCGCCCTGTTCGAGCTGGGCTGAGCTCGAGGACTGACTCCCCGACGACCCGGGACCGCTTGAAGACACCGGCGGTCCCGGGTGCAATGGGGTGATGGACGAGGTCGACCGGGCGTTCGCGGTGTGGCCGCGCGCGGGCTTCCTGCCCTCCGAGGTGCGGGACCGGGCGGCGTACGACGGCCCGCTCGAGATCGGGGCGGGCCAGACCAGCTCGCAGCCGCGCACCGTGGCGGACATGCTCCGCCTGCTCGACGTCCGTCCCGGGCAGCACGTGCTCGACGTGGGCAGCGGGTCCGGCTGGACCACCGCGCTGCTCGCGCACCTGGCCGGGCCGACCGGGCGGGTCCGGGGCGTGGAGGTGGTGGACGCGCTGGTCGGGCTCGGGCGCGGCCACCTCGACCGGACCGGTCAGCCGTGGGCGAGCATCGAGCCCGCCGTCCCCGGCGTGCTGGGACTGCCAGAGCACGCGCCGTACGACCGGATCCTGGTCTCCGCGATGGCCACGCAGCTCCCGGACGCGCTGCGCGCCCAGCTGGCCGACGACGGGGTGCTGGTCGTGCCGGTCGGCGGGGTGATGCTGCGGGTCACCCGCGACGAGGTGACCGAGCACGGCTACTACCGGTTCGTGCCCCTCGTCTGAGGGCTTTCCTCCAGCCAGCCTCGCAGCAGCTCCAGGAAGCGGTCCGGGTGCTCCACGGAGGGCAGGTGCGCCGCGTCCGGCCACTCGATGGTGCGGGCCCCGGGCACGCCGGAGGCGACCCGGGCCGCGGTGTCCGCGATGGCGTCGAGGTCCTGCGCCCCGACGAGCACGAGGGTGGGTGCCACGACCTCTCCCAGCCGGGTGAGCACCGGCGGGTCGAGCTCGCGCTCCTCGACCGGGCCCCACGACGAGGTGATCTCGAAGGCCAGACGCTGCATCGCGGCCACCTCAGCCCGCATCGCCGCCGGCGCGGTGCCCGCGGCACGGTGCGGTCCGTCGAGCCACCAGCGCACGTTCGCCTCGACGGCGGCGTCCAGGTCGTCGTCCGCGAGAGCCCCCTCCTCGGCGGCGAGGAAGTCGCGCAGCTGGTCGGTCGCCTCGGCGATCAGCGAGCCGCCGGGAGCGCTCAGGAGCAGGCTCTCGGCCAGCTCGGGCCGCGTCACCGCGGCCTCGACCGCGACCCCCGCGCCGAAGGAGGCGCCCACGAGGTGGCACCGCCCGATGCCCAGCGAGTCGAGGAGCTCGAGCAGGTCGTCGACGGGCGACAGCGGCCCGGTCGGCGGCTCGACCGACTCCCCGAAGCCGCGCAGGTCCAGCCGGACCACGTCGCGCTCGGTCACCAGCCCCGACCACGGTGCGTCCCACATGCGCCGGTCCGCCACGCCTGCGTGGACGAGCACCACGGGCACCCGGCCGCGGGGACCGCCTCGTTCGTAGGCGATTCCGGTCCGGGTGTGCGGCATGGTGCGCACCATATCGCCAGGTCAGGACGACCGGATCTGTAACTCGTCGTTGCACTCCGTGTGCTACTCGCCGGTCGGAGCGGTCTGGACCACCTGCGTCCTGCGGTCCCTGAAATGGGTGAACCGGAGCCCTCGGCCTCCTATTCGCCCGTCCGGTTCTCCAAGATGGGCGATCATGACGAGGAGCATCCCCACCCCCGGCTCGGCGGCCGACCTGTACGGACGGGTCGAGCTCGTGCTCCCCCGCGCCGCCGACGCCGACGCGAAGGCGCTGGTCCACCTCTACGACCTCACCGCGGGTCGGGTGCTCGGGTTGGTCTCCCGCGTGGTCGGTCCCGGCGAGGAGGCGCACGAGCTCACCGTCGACGTCTACGCGGCCGTGTGGGAGGGGGACGTCGAGGTGCCACCGGGCGCCGGGCTCCCCTGGCTGCTCCACCTCGCACACAGCACCGCGGTGGCCGCGAGCCGCGCTGCCGGTCCCCGTCGGGGTGGCGCTCGGGCCTTCCCCCCGGACCGGAGCTGGCTGGTCGGCCTCGCCGAGGACGAGCGGGAGGCGCTCTCGGAGGTCTACCTCGGCGGGCGTGGCGTGGAGGAGGCGGACCGCCGCCTCGGGTGGTCGGCCGGCACCGCCGTCCGGACCGTGCACCGCGCGATGCTGCACCTCGCCGAGCTGCACCGCGACCCGGCGCTCGCGGCGCCGTCCGTGCCGGCCGCGCGGACCGCCAGTACGGGGGTGGCGGTGTGACGCAGGTGAACCAGGCCCACGAGCGGTCCGTCGCCTACGCCCTGAACGGGCTCGAGGGGATCGACCTGCTCCGCTTCGAGGGCCACCTGATCGAGTGCACGGACTGCCGCGAGGACGTCGAGGACGTGCGTGACGCCGCCGAGCTGCTGTCGGCAGGCATCGAGCTCACGCCGACCTCCTCGCTCCGGACCCGGGTCCAGGAGCTCACCAGTCGTCCGGTCGAGACCGTGCCGGAACCCGCCCTCGCCCAGCCGGCGGCACCGCTGGCGCGGCGCCGCCGTTGGCTCTCACCGGGGGTGTGAGGAGGGAGGCTCACGCCGGGGATCCGTTGGTCCGGCCCCGGCGTGAGCCACCTCGCCCTGCGTTCCTGCTGCGGGCTCAGTACGACTTCGGCAGGCCCAGCGAGTGCATGGCCACGAAGTTGAGGATCATCTCCCGGCTGACCGGGGCGATCCGGCCCAGCCGCGCAGCGACCAGCATGTTGGCCAGCCCCAGCTCGGTGGTCAGGCCAGACCCCCCGTGGGTGTGCACCGCGACGTCGGTGGAGTTGCACGCCACCTCGCCGGCGGCGTACTTGGCCATGTTGGCGAACTCGCCCGCGCCCATGTCGTCGCCGGCGTCGTAGAGCGCCGCCGCCTTCTGCTGGAGCAGCTTGGACTGCTCGAGCTCGATCTTGACCTTGGCCAGCGGGTGCGCGATCCCCTGGTGCGAGCCGATCGGCTTGTCCTTCCAGACCGAGCGGGTCTTCGCGTACTCGACCGCCTTGTTCAGCGCGAACCGCGACATGCCGTTGGAGTAGGCCGCGCCCATGATCCGCTCCGGGTTGAGACCGGCGAAGAGCTGCAGCAGCCCGGCGTCCTCGTCCCCGACCAGCGCGTCGGCCGGCAGCCGGACGTCGTCGAAGAAGAGGGTGAACTGCTTCTCCGGGGCGTCGAAGGTCATGTCGATGACCTGCTTCTCCAGGCCGGCCGCGTCGGTGGGCACCACGAACAGGCACGGCTTGAGGTTGCCGGTCTTCGCGTCGGCGGCCCGCCCGACCACCAGGATCCCCTGCGCCTCGTCGACGCCGGAGATGTAGGTCTTCGACCCCTTGAGCACCCACTCGTCACCGTCGCGGGTGGCGGTGGTGGTGATGTTGTGGGAGTTGGAGCCCGCGTCGGCCTCGGTGATGGCGAACGCCATCGTGTAGGAGCCGTCGGCGATCCCGGGCAGCCAGCGCTGCTTCTGCTCCTCGGTGCCGAACCGGCCGATCACCGAGCCGCAGATCGCCTGGGAGACGACCATCATCAGCATCGGAGCGCCGGCCGCGGCCGCCTCCTCGAGCACCGCGGCGAGGTCGCCGATCCCGCCGCCGCCGCCGCCGTACTCCTCGGAGATGTTGACGCCGAGGAAGCCGTGCTTGCCCATGTCCTGCCAGAGCTCGGTGACCTTGCCGCCGGACTTGGCTTTCTCGGCGACGTACTCGTGGCCGTACTTGCTGGCCAGGGCGAAGACCGCCTTGCGCAGCTCGCCCCGCTCCTCGGACTCGGTGAACGCGTTGTCGCTCATGCCTCTTCCCCCTCCACGCCGTCCACGACGGCGAGCACGTCCCCGGCCCCGACCTGGGACCCGGCCTTCACGTTGATCTGGCTGACCACGCCGTCGGTCGGTGCGGTCACCGTGTGCTGCATCTTCATCGCCTCCATCACCAGGACGGTCTGCCCGGCGGTGACCTGGGCGCCCTCCTCGACGGCGACGCTGATCACGCTGCCCGGCATCGGCGCGAGCAGGGAGCCGGTGGCGACGACCTCGGAGGGGTCGACGAACCGCGGCACCCGGACCAGCCGGACGTAGCCGGCGGGCGAGTCGACGTGCACCACCGGGGCGGTCACCGACGCGCTCGCGTCGATCACCACGGCGTACGTCGTGGCGACGCCGTCGACCTCGAGCGTCACCGACGTCGACGACGCGGCGAGCACCGAGATCCCCTCGCCCGCGTAGCCGTCGCGACCGCCGTACCACTCCACCCGCACCGGCTTCTCCAACCCGGCGTGGGAGAGCTCGGTGACCTGGGGCGCGCTGAGCACGTTGCGCCAGGCGACCGGGATCCGGCGCTGCACGGTGCGGGCCTCGCGGTCCGCCTCGGCCAGCGCCACCGTCGCGGCGAACGCGGCGCGGCGCACCGCCTCCTCGTCGACGCCCCCGGCCCGGGAGCCAAGCTCCTGGACCTCGAAGAAGTCGGTGGAGACGTCACCCGCGGCGAAGACCGGGTGGCGCAGCACCTCGACCAGCAGGTCACGGTTGGTGGTCAGGCCGTGCACGGTGGCCCGGTCCAGCGCACCGGCGAGCCGGCGCAGCGCCTGGGCCCGGGTGGGCGCCCAGGCGATCACCTTGGCCAGCATGGCGTCGTAGTGGGTGCCGACCTCGGAGCCGGCGACGAAGCCGGTGTCCAGGCGCAGGCCGCTGGGCGCTCCCGGGACGAGGCCGAACTCGACGTCGACGCCCGGGATGCCGAAGGAGGCGAGCGCGCCCGACTGCGGCTGCCAGTCGGCCGCCGGGTCCTCGGCGTAGAGGCGCACCTCGACGGCGTGACCCCGCGGGCCGTCGGCCGGGGCCTCGACCGGGTGGCCCTCGGCCACCGCGATCTGCGCCTCGACCAGGTCGACCCCGAAGACCGCCTCGGTGACCGGGTGCTCGACCTGGAGCCGGGTGTTCATCTCCAGGAACCAGAACCGCGTCGGGTCGGAGGCGTCGACCAGGAACTCGACGGTGCCGGCGCCGACGTAGTCGATCGCAGCGGCGGCATTGCGGGCCGCCTCGTGCAGCGCGGCCCGGGTCTCCTCGCTCAGGCCGGGGGCCGGAGCCTCCTCGACCACCTTCTGGTGGCGCCGCTGGATGGAGCAGTCGCGCTCGCCGAAGACGGCGACGTTGCCGTGCCGGTCGCCGACGACCTGGACCTCGACGTGTCGGCCGTGCTCGACGTACGGCTCGACGAAGACGGTGCCGTCGCCGAACGCCGACGCCGCCTCGGCGGCCGCCTTCTCCACCTCGGCGGGCAGCGCCGCGAGGTCACGGACGATGCGCATGCCGCGGCCGCCGCCACCGGCGCTGGCCTTGACCAGCAGCGGCAGGTCGCCCTCGGTCGCGGTGGAGCCGAGGTCGGCGAGCACCGGCACGCCGGCGGCCTCCATCAGCTTCTTGGACTCGATCTTGGAGCCCATCGACTCGATCGAGGACGGGTCCGGGCCGATCCAGGCCAGGCCCGCGTCGAGGACCGCACGGGCGAACCCGGCGTTCTCCGAGAGGAACCCGTAGCCCGGGTGGACGGCGTCCGCGCCGGCCTTGCGGGCCGCCTCGAGCACGAGGTCGGCACGCAGGTAGGTCTCCGCCGGGGTGTTGCCCGGCAGCCGGACCGCGTGGTCGGCCTCGGCGACGAACGGCAGGCCGGCGTCGGCGTCGGAGTGGACCGCGACGGTCTCGATGCCGAGGCGACGCGCGGTGGCGAAGACCCGGCGGGCGATCTCGCCGCGGTTGGCGACGAGGATGCGGGTGATCGTGGTCATATCGGTGCTCACATCCTGAAGACGCCGAAGCGGTCGGTGCCCGCGACGGCCTGGGTGTCGATGACGGAGAGGCAGATGCCGAGGATGGTGCGGGTGTCGCGCGGGTCGATGACGCCGTCGTCGTAGAGCATCCCGGACAGCGCGTAAGGCAGGGACTGCTCCTCGATCATCGCCTCGACGAACTCGCGCATCCCCTTGTCGGCCTCCTCGTCGAAGGGCTTGCCCTTCGCCTCGGCGGCGGCGCGGGAGACGATCGAGAGGACGCCGGCCAGCTGGGCCGGCCCCATCACCGCGGACTTGGCGTTGGGCCAGGTGAAGAGGAAGCGCGGGTCGTAGGCACGCCCGTTCATCCCGTAGTTGCCGGCGCCGTACGAGGCACCGATCAGCACCGAGATGTGCGGCACCGTGGAGTTGGAGACCGCGTTGATCATCGCCGCGCCGTGCTTGATGATGCCGCCCTGCTCGTACTCCTTGCCGACCATGTAGCCGGTGGTGTTGTGCAGGAAGAGCAGCGGGGTGTTCTTCTGGTTGGCCAGCTGGATGAACTGGGTCGCCTTCTGCGCCTCCTCGGAGAAGAGCACGCCCTGGGCGTTGGCCAGGATCCCGATCGGCCGGCCGTGCAGCGAGGCCCAGCCGGTGACCAGCGAGGAGCCGTAGAGCGGCTTGAACTCGTCGAAGGCCACCTCGTTGGTCGCGCTCACGCCGTCGACCAGGCGCACGATCACGTCGCGCGGGTCGAAGGGCTCCTTGAGGTCGGTCGGGATCAGGTCGAGCAGGGTCTCCGGGTCGTGCTCCGGCTCGGCGTAGCCGACCGGCTCCGGGGTCGCCTTCTTCCAGTTGAGCCGGGCGATGATCCGCCGGCCGATCCGGATCGCGTCCCGCTCGTCCTCGGCCAGGTAGTCGGCCAGCCCGGAGGTCCGGGCGTGCATCTCCGCGCCGCCCAGCGACTCGTCGTCGGTCTCCTCGCCGGTGGCCATCTTGACCAGGGGCGGGCCGGCCAGGAAGACCTTGGCCTGCTCCTTGACCATCACGGTGTAGTCCGAGAGGCCGGGCACGTAGGCGCCGCCGGCGGTGGAGTTGCCGAAGACCAGGGCCACGGTGGGCTGCTTGCGGGCGCTCGCACGAGTCAGGTCCCGGAAGATCTTGCCGCCCGGGATGAAGATCTCCTTCTGGGTCGGCAGGTCCGCGCCGGCCGACTCGACCAGCGAGATCTGGGGCAGGCCGTTCTCCTCCGCGATCTGCGAGGCCCGGAAGGTCTTCTTCAGCGTCCAGGGGTTGGAGGCGCCCCCCTTCACGGTCGGGTCGTTGGCGGTGATCATGCACTCCACGCCCTCGACCACGCCGATCCCGGTGACCACCGAGGCGCCGACCGCGAAGTCGGACCCCCAGCCGGCCAGCGGGGAGAGCTCGAGGAAGGCCGAGCCCTCGTCGATCAGCAGCTCGATCCGCTCGCGGGGCAGCAGCTTGCCGCGCTCGTGGTGGCGGGCGACGTACTTCTCACCGCCGCCGGCGACGGCCTTGGCCTGCTCGGTCCCGAGGTCGTCGATCTTCGCGAGCAGGTGGGAGCGGCGCTCCTCCTCCGCGGTCCCGGCGCTCATCGCGTGTATCCCAACAGCTTGGCGGCAAGGTCGGTCAGCACCTCGGTCGCTCCTCCTCCGATTGGCAGGAGCCGGGAGTCGCGGTAGTGCCGCTCCACCTCGGTCCCGTGCATGTATCCCGTCCCGCCGTGCAGCTGGACGGCCTGGTCAGTCACGTACGTCGCGGTGTTGCAGGCGGTCTCCTTGGCCATGCAGGCCGCGGCGATGACCGCCTCGTTCGGTCCACCGGCAGCGACGTACTGCGCGGCGACCGCGTGCGTGTAGGCCTTGGCGGCCTCGACCTGACGGCGCATCTCCACAAGCTTGTGGCGCACCACCTGGCGCTTGATCAGCGGCTCCCCGAAGGTGCTGCGCTGGCGGCAGTAGTCGACCGTGAGCTCCAGCGAGCGCTCGGCGATCCCGTAGCCGTGGATGGCCAGGGCCATCCGCTCGACCACGAACTGCTCGGCGATGTACCAGAAGCCGGCGTTCTCGTCGCCGACCAGGTTGCCCACCGGCACCCGGACGTCGACGTAGCTGAGCTCGGCGGTGTCGGAGCTGTGCCAGCCCATCTTGGCCAGCTTGCGGTCGACGCTGAAGCCGGGGGTGTCGGTCGGGACGACGATCAGCGAGACGCCGCCCGCCCCGGGGCCGCCGGTGCGGACGGCGGTGGTGACGAAGTCGGCGCGGGTGCCGGAGGTGATGAAGGTCTTCGACCCGTTGATCACCCACTCCTCGCCGTCGCGGACCGCCGTGGTGGCGATGTTGCCCACGTCGGAGCCGCCGCCGGGCTCGGTGATGCCGAGCGAGCCGATCAGCTCGCCGGCCAGCGTGGGCCGAACCCAGCGGTCGACCAGCTCGGGGCTGCCGTGCGCGGCGATGTGCGGGCAGGCGATGCCGTTGGTGAACAGCGCCGACATCAGGCCGCTGGAGGCGCCCTGGGAGAACATCCCCTCCTGGAGGGCGACGGTGTCGAGCAGGTCGCCGCCGGAGCCGCCGACGGACTCGGGGAAGCTGACCCCGAGCAGCCCGGCCTGGCCGGCCTTGACGTGCAGCTCGCGCGGCAGCGCGCCGGCGTCCTCCCACTCCTGCAGGTGCGGGGCGATCTCGCGGCGGGTGAACTCCGCGGCCATCTGCCGCAGCGCCTCCCGCTCCTCGGGGGTCGACTGGGCCGCAGCCGCGTCGATGGTGGTCATCAGAGCAGGTCTCCTTGGATGTTGACGTGACGGGCGCGGACCCACTCGCCCAGCGCCTTGGCCTGGGGGTCGATCCGGGTGGAGGCAGCCACGCCGGCGCCGAGCAGCCCGTGGATCAGCACGTTGACCGCGCCGAGCTCGGGCAGGGCGAAGACCTCGACCTCGAGGTCGGCGGCCTCGGGCAGCAGCTCCTTGACCCGCGCGGGGGTGACGAACGAGGTGAGCCAGGCGACGCGCGCCTGGTAGGTCGCCTCGTCGGACGAGCCGTCGCGGGCGACCCAGAGGCCGAGGTTGGCGTTGCCGCCCTTGTCGCCGGAGCGGGCGTGCACGAAGGTGCCCAGCGGCACCTTGCGGGTCACGGTCTCCTCCGGCGCCTCGTCCGACCCGGTGCTGAGACCGGCCTGCGGCACGGCGGCCAGCTCGTCGGCGCTCAGGTACGTCGTCGGGTCGGGGACCACCTCGCGGGTGCCGTCGGCATGCACCACGGTGTGCTCGACGGCCGCGCGGTCGACGTACTCCGGGCGGTAGATCCCGTACGGCGTCGCCGGTCCGGGCGGGGCCATCAGGGTCAGCCCCGGGAAGGAGCCCAGCGCGACCTCGACCGCGGGGGCGGTGAAGCCCTTGCCGGCGACCTTGGGGTCGGCGTCCAGCGCCATCACCCGGAGCACGCAGGAGGCGAGCTCCTGGGAGTCCGGGTCCTCGACCGGCGGGGCGGAGCGGGACCAGGCGACGGTCGCCGGGGCCTTGTCGCCCCAGGCGCTGACCATCTGCTCCTTGACCCACTCCTCCTTGGCGTCGATCTCCAGGCCGGTCAGCAGGATCTCCATGCTGTTGCGCCAGCCGCCGAGCTCGTTGACGCAGACCTTGAGGGTGACCGGCGGCGCCTCGCCGCGCACCCCGGAGACGGCGACCCGGTCCGGGCCCTCCTGGGTGAGCTCGACGGTGTCGAGCAGCGTGGTGACGTCGGGGTTGAGGTACTTCGCCGACTGGATCTCGTAGACCAACTGGGCGGTGACCGTGTCGACGGTGACCGCGCCCCCGGTGCCCTCATGCTTGGTGACCACGAACGAGCCGTCCGCGGCGATCTCGGCGAGCGGGAAGCCGAGCGGCTTCGCCCGCAGCGCCGGGTCGATCGAGGTGAACCCGGAGAAGTTGCCGCCGGTGGCGTGCGTGCCGCACTCGATCACGTGGCCGGCGACCACGGCGCCGGCGAGCTCGTCGTACTGCTCGGGGGTCCACCCGTGGTGGAAGGCGGCAGGGCCGACGATCACCGAGGCGTCGGTGACCCGGCCGGTCACGACCACGTCGGCGCCGCCGCGCAGGGCGGCGACGATGCCGAAGCCGCCCAGGTAGGCGTTGGCGGTCAGCGCGTTCGGGAAGCCGAGCTCGGCCGCGCGGGGGCGCAGGTCGTCGCCCTCGACGTGGGCGATCCTCGCGTCGAGGCCCAGGCCGGTGGCCACCTCGCGGAGCTTGTCGGCCAGCCCGGCGGGGTTGAGCCCGCCGGCGTTGGCGACGATCTTGACGCCCTTCTCCAGGGCCAGGCCCAGGCAGTCCTCGGCCTGGCGGACGAAGGTGCGCGCGTAGCCCAGGCTCGGGTCGCGCATCGTGTCCTTGCCGAGGATCAGCATGGTCAGCTCGGCCAGGTAGTCGCCGGTCAGGTAGTCCAGCGGGCCCCCCTCGAGCATCTCCCGCATCGCCGAGAGCCGGTCGCCGTAGAAGCCGGAGCAGTTGCCGATCCGCACGACCCTGGTCATCGTGCCGCCCTGCCTTCCCCGGCGGGGCCGGCGAAGCACTGGGCGATGTCGAGCCACCGGTCGGCGTCGGCGCCGGTCGCGACCAGGGCGGTGTCGGCGCGGTGGACGCGCTGGGTGGCCAGCAGGCACAGGTCGTACGCCGGGCCGGTGACGGTCTGCGCGGCGTCCTCGGGCCCGTAGGTCCAGGTCTCGCCCGAGGGCGAGGTGAGCTCGATCCGGAACTCCTCGGCCGGCTTCTCCAGCCCGTTCTGGGCGAAGGAGTAGTTGCGGGTGCGCACGGCCAGGTGGGCGACGTGCCGGATCCGGTCGCTCTGCTCCGGCTCGGCGCCCAGCGCCTCGTGCACGTCGAGCGAGTGGGCCCAGGTCTCCATCAGCCGGGCGGTGGCCATCGAGGTCGGCGACATCGGCGGGCCGAACCAGGGCAGCTTCTGGCCCTCGGGGAAGTCGCGCAGGGTCTGCACCAGCGCGGCCCGGGCGGTGCGCCAGCGGGCGAGCAGGTCGGCGGGGTCGACGGCGCCGCCCTGGAGTGCCATCTCGTCGACGTACCCCTCGGGGTTGCCGATCGCGCCCATCACCTCGGCGTCCCACGCCTCCTTGTCGGTCGCCGCCTTGACGGCGACCTCGTCGGTCCAGGCGAGGTGGGCCACCTGGGTGGCCACGTCCCAGCCCTCGGCGGGGGTGGGGGTGCGCCACTGCTCGGGGGCGAGCGGGGCGACCAGCGCTTCGAGCCGGTCACCCTCCGCGGTGAGGTCGGCCAGGACGTCGTCCAGCAAGGGTCAGGCTCCTTCGGTGGTCTGCTCGTCGGTCGAGCTTGTCGAGACCAGCGCGGCGTCGAGGGTGACCGCCCACTGGTCGAGGATCCGCTCGCGACGACGGGTGTCGTCGGAGAACGTGTTGGCCAGGCCGAGGCCGCGCAGCAGGTCGAGGGTCGCCTGGACCAGCTCGCGGGTGCCCGGCGCGTTGCCGTCGACGCCGAGCGCGGCGGCGGTCAGGTGGTGGGTCTCGCGACCGACCCGCTGCTCCAGCGGCTGGACAGCGGCCAGCAGCTGCTCGTCGGTGCGGGCGGCGACCCACAGCTCGAGAGCGGCGACGAAGACCGGCGAGGTGAAGTGGTCGGCGAGCGTGCCGAGCACCGCCCGGGTGCCGTGCTCGCGACGCGGGTCGTCGCCCAGCACGGCGGCCAGCTCGGCGGCGCGCATGGCGGTGAGGTGCTCGACGGCCGCGACGACCAGGTCGTTCTTGGTCGGGAAGTGGTGCAGCTGCGCACCTCGGGAGACGCCGGCACGCTGGGAGACCAGCGTGGTCGACGTGCCCGAGAAGCCGCGCTCGACCAGGCACTCCACCGTCGCCTCCAGCAGGCGTGCCCGCATGGCGCGGGTGCGCTCCTCCTGCGGGACACGGGTCGGCTGGTCGGTCATGTGCTCAGCCTGCGGCACAACTAACAAACAGTCAAGCCTGACTTTTTATTGATCGGGCAATCAGGCGACGAAGCGGTAGCCCATCCCCGGCTCGGTGAGGAAGAGCCGCGGGTGGCCGGGGTCCCGCTCCAGCTTGCGGCGGATGCTGGACATGTGGACCCGCAGGTAGTTGGTCTGCCGGTCGAAGCGAGGACCCCAGACGGCGTGCAGCAGGTCGGTCTGACGCACCAGCCGCCCCCGCCGACGGACCAGGTGCTCGACGATCCGCCACTCGGTCGGGGTCAGCCGGATCTCCTCCCCGTCGCGCCGGGCGACGCAGTCGCTGACGTCCAGCGCCAGCCCGTCGACCTCGACCCGCAGCGCCGGAGACTCGGCCCCGGCGCGGCGGGTGGCGGCGCGCACCCGGGCCAGCAGCTCCTCGATGGAGAAGGGCTTGGTGACGTAGTCGTCCGCGCCGAGGTCGAGCGCCTCCACCTTGTCGTCGGACTCGGTGCGCGCGGAGACCACGATCACCGGCACCTCGGCCATCGCCCGGAGCCGGCCGAGCACGGTCACCCCGTCGAGGTCGGGCAGCCCGAGGTCGAGCAGCACCACGTCGGGCAGCTGCTCGTCGACCGCCTGCAGGGCCGAGCGGCCGTCGCCGACGACCTCCACCTCGTAGCCGCGGGCGCGCAGGTTGACGCCGAGCGTACGGCGGATCGCGGGGTCGTCGTCGACCACCAGGACACGGGTCACGCGAGCTCCTCCTCGAGAGTGGGGATCAGCGCGGGCAGCTCCAGCACGAAGGTCAGGCCGCCGCCCGGCGTCTCCTCGGCGCTCAGCGTGCCACCCATCGCCTCGGTCAGCCCCCGGGCCACGGCCAGCCCCAGCCCGACCCCGTCGTCGCGCGGCACGTCGCCGAACCGCTGGAAGGGGTCGAAGAGCCGGGCCTGGTCGCGCCCGCCGACGCCCGGACCGGTGTCGGCGATCCGGAGCAGCACCCGGTCGCCCGCGGCGCCGGTGAGTGCTCCGTCGACGCGGATCCGCGCGGTCGCGGGCGTGTGCTTGAGCGCGTTCTCGCCCAGGTTGGCCAGCACCCGGTCCAGCAGCCCCGGGTCGGCGAGCGCCACCAGCTGCTCGTCGACCGCGACCTCGATCCGTGCCGAGCCCGGAAGCGGCGCGACCGCGTCGTGCACGGCGTGGGCCAGCACCACCTCGGTGCTGCGGGGGTGGATCGAGCCGGTGTGCACGCGGCTCATGTCCAGCAGGTTGGTGACCAGCCCGATCAGCCGGTCGGTGGCCTCCTGGATCGTCTCCAGCAGCTCCCGCTCGTCCTCGGCCGACCACGCGACGTCGGGGCTGCACAGGCTGTCCACCGCGACCTTCACCGCGGACAGCGGGGAGCGCAGGTCGTGGGAGACCGCGGAGAGCAGGGCGGTCCGGGTCCGGTCCGCCTCGGTCAGCCGCAGCCGCTCCACCTCCGCCTCGGTGGCCCGGCGCCGCTCGGCCATCACCCCGGCGTACGCGGCGTAGGCGTTGAGCAGGCTGCGGCGGGCCGCCGGCAGGTCGGTCCCGGCGAGCGCGAGGGTGGTCCGGTCGTCGACCACCGCGGTCGCCTCGGCCGAAGCCAGGTCGGCGGGCGGGTCGCCCCAGGAGGCCAGCACCTCCTCGGGCCCGCCGTCGCCCGGCGCGCGGCGGACGAGGGCCGCGCCGGAGGCGCCCAGCACCTCCCCCGCCGAGGCGAGCAGCCCCGGCACGTCGTCGGAGGCGTTGAGCAGGTCGTGGGCCAGGGCGGTGAGCGCGTCGGCCTCCGCGCGGGCCCGCACCGCCTGCGCGGTCCGCCGGGCCGCCCCGTCGACCACCGTGGCGACCGCGATCCCCACGACCATGAAGAGCGCGAGCACCAGCACGTTCTCCGGTTCCGCCACGGTCAGCTCGTAGAGCGGTGGGGTGAAGAGCAGGTTGAGCAGCAGCCCGCTGACCAGGGCCGAGACCACCGCCGGGAGCAGGCCGCCGACCATGGCCGTGGCGACCACGACCACCATCAGCACCATCGCCTCGGTGGGCAGCGCCACCACGTCGGCGTACGGCCGCAGCCCCAGGCTGACCAGGACCGGGACGACGGCCCCGACCGCGAGGCCCAGCAGCCGGCGGCGCCGGCCGAGGTGGTCGGGCCGGCGCTCCCGCACGGCGCCCTGCCGGGCGTAGTCGTGGTTGACGATGTGCACGTCGATGTCGCCCGAGCCGGCCACCACCCGCTCCCCCACCCCGGGCCGCAGCAGCGTGGAGACCCGGCCGCGCCGGCTGGCGCCCAGGGTGATCTGGGTGGCGTTCTCGGCGCGGGCGAAGTCGAGGACGGCCTCGGCGGTGTCGTCGCCGGTCACCGTGTGGAAGGTGCCGCCCAACTCCTCGGCCTTGCGCCGCAGGCCCAGCAGCTCCTCGGAGGCCAGGCGGGTCAGCCCGTCGCTGCGGGAGACGTGCAGCGCCCGCCACTCCGCGCCCGAGGAACGCGAGGCGATCCGGGCGGCCCGGCGCATCAGCGTCGCCGACTCGGGCCCTCCGCTGACCGGGACCACGATCCGCTCCCGGGCCGCCCAGGTGGAGTCGATCCGGTGCTCGGCGCGGTAGCGGTCCAGCCCCTCGTCGACCCGGTCTGCGAGCCAGAGCAGCGCCAGCTCGCGCAGCGCGGTCAGGTTCCCCTCGCGGAAGTACTGCGAGAGGGCTGCGTCCACCTTCTCGGCGGAGTAGACGTTGCCGTGCGCCATCCGCCGGCGCAGCGCCTGCGGGCTCATGTCGGCCAGCTCGATCTGGTCGGCGGCGCGGACCACGTGGTCGGGCACGGTCTCGCGCTGCCGCACCCCGGTGATCGCCTCGGTCACGTCGTTGAGCGACTCCAGGTGCTGGATGTTGACGGTGGTGACCACCTCGATCCCGGCCGCCAGCAGCGTCTGCACGTCCTGCCAGCGCTTCTCGTGCCCGCTCCCGCTGCCGGGGACGTTGGTGTGGGCCAGCTCGTCGACCAGCGCGACCGCCGGCGCCCGGGCCAGCAGGGCGTCGAGGTCCATCTCCTCCTGGACCGTCCCGCGGTAGGCCACCGCGCACCGCGGCACCACCTCGAGACCGGTCAGCTGCTCGGCGGTCCGCGGCCGGCCGTGGGTCTCGACGTACCCGACGACCACGTCGGTGCCGCGGGCCAGCCGGCGGTGCCCCTCGTCGAGCATCGCGAAGGTCTTGCCCACCCCGGGGGCGGCCCCCAGGTAGACCCGCAGCCTGCCTCGCTCGCCTGGCGCACCCGGGGTCATGGCGTCAGTCTCCACCCTGCGCGGCTCGGTGCAGGGCCAGGTTGAGCTCGAGCACGTGGACGCCGGGCTCCCCGAGGAAGCCCAGGCCGCGCCCGTCGGTCGCCGCCTCGACCGCGGCCTCGACCTGCGTGAGGTCGAGGCCGCGCGCCCGGGCCACCCGCGACGCCTGCAGGGCGGCGTACGCCGGGGAGATGTGCGGGTCCAGGCCGGAGCCCGAGGCGGTCACCGCGTCGGCGGGTACGTCGGTGGGCGCGACGCCCTCGCGCTCGGCGACCTCGGCGCGGCGCTCGGCGACCAGCGCGACCAGGTCCGGGTTGCTCGGCCCCAGGTTGCTGGGCGCGGAGGCGAGGCTGTCGTAGTCGTTGGCCGAGGGCCGGGAGTGGAACCACTCGTCCCCCTCGAACTGCTGGCCGAGGAGCCGGGAGCCGACCACCCGGCCCTCGGAGGTGACCGGCTGGCCCTCGGCGCGGTCGCCGAGCACCTGGCCGGCCCCCCACACGGCGGCGGGGTAGAGCACGCCGAGCAGCGCGGTGAGCACCAGCAGGATCCGCAGCGCGGCGAGGGACTGGGAGAGGAGGTCGCGGGTCATGTCAGCCGATTCCTGGGATGGTCGAGACGAGCAGGTCGAGGAGCTTGATGCCGGCGAAGGGGACGAGCACGCCCCCGAGGCCGAAGACGAGCAGGTTGCGGCGCAGCACGCTGGTCGCCGAGGCCGCCCGGAACCGGACGCCGCGCAGGGCCAGCGGGATCAGCGCCACGATCACCAGGGCGTTGAAGACGACCGCGGAGAGGATCGCCGACTCCGGGGTCGCCAGCCCCATCACGTTGAGCCGGTCCAGCGACGGGTAGGCGGCGGCGAACATCGCCGGGATGATCGCGAAGTACTTCGCCACGTCGTTGGCCAGCGAGAACGTGGTGAGCGCCCCCCGGGTGACCAGCAGCTGCTTGCCGATCGCGACGACGTCGATCAGCTTGGTCGGGTCGGAGTCGAGGTCGACCATGTTGCCGGCCTCCTTGGCGGCCGCCGTCCCGCTGTTCATCGCCACGCCCACGTCGGCCGCGGCCAGTGCCGGGGCGTCGTTGGTGCCGTCGCCGGTCATCGCGACCAGCCGGCCGCCCGCCTGCTCGCGGCGGATGTAGGCGAGCTTGTCCTCCGGGGTGGCCTCGGCGAGGAAGTCGTCGACGCCCGCCTCCGCGGCGATCGCCTGCGCGGTCAGCGCGTTGTCGCCGGTGACCATCACGGTGCGGATGCCCATCGCCCGCAGCTGGGCGAACCGCTCGGACATCCCCTGCTTGACCACGTCCTTGAGGTGGGCCACACCGAGCACCCGCGCCCGCCCGTCGGGGGTACGCCGGGCGATCACCAGCGGGGTGCCGCCGCCCCGGGCGATCTCGTCGACGGCGTCGGTGACCTCGACCGGCAGGCCGGTGGGCAGCTGCGGGCCCAGCCAGGCGGCCACCGCCGAGCCCGCACCCTTGCGCAGCTCGGTGCCGTCGGCCAGGTCGACCCCGGACATCCGGGTCTGCGCGGTGAACTCGACGTACGTCGCCCCCACCGGCAGGTCGCGGTCGTCGGCGCCCTGGGCCAGCGCCAGCTCGACCAGCGAGCGGCCCTCCGGCGTCTGGTCGGCGAGGCTGGCGAGCCGGGCCGCGTCGCGCAGCTCACCGGGCTCCACGCCCGGCGCCGGCACCAGCCGGGAGGCCTGCCGGTTGCCGTAGGTGATGGTGCCGGTCTTGTCGAGCAGCAGCGTGGAGACGTCGCCGGCGGCCTCGACCGCCCGGCCGGACATCGCCAGCACGTTGACCCGGACCAGCCGGTCCATCCCGGCGATGCCGATCGCCGAGAGCAGTGCGCCGATCGTGGTCGGCACCAGGCAGACCAGCAGGGCGACCAGGACCACGACGTCCTGCTCGGCGCCGGCGTACGCGGCCATCGGGGCGAGCGTGGCGACGCTGACCAGGAAGACCAGGGTCAGGCTGGTGAGCAGGATCGAGAGCGCGATCTCGTTCGGGGTGCGCCGGCGTGAGGTGCCCTCGACCAGCGCGATCATCTTGTCCAGGAAGGTCTCCCCGGCGGCAGCGGTGATCCGGACGACGATCCGGTCCGAGAGCACCGTGGTGCCGCCGGTCACCGCGCTCCGGTCGCCGCCCGCCTCGCGGATCACCGGGGCGGACTCCCCGGTGATCGCGGACTCGTCGACGGAGGCGATCCCCTCGACCACGTCGCCGTCGCCGGGGACCACCTGGCCGGCCTCGACCACCACCCGGTCCCCCACCAGCAGCTGGGTGGCCGGTACGCCCGTCTCCCCGCCCTGGGCGTCGAGCAGCCGGGCCACGGTGTCGGTCCGGGTGGCTCGCAGCGACGCCGCCTGTGCCTTGCCGCGTCCCTCGGCGACCGCCTCGGCGAGGTTGCCGAAGAGCACGGTCAGCCACAGCCAGGCGGCGATCGAGACGGTGAAGACGGACGGGTCGAGCAGCGCCGCCCCGGTGGAGAGCGCCGACCCGAGCCAGACCACGAACATCACCGGCGAGCGCCAGAGGTGACGCGGGTCGAGCTTGCGGACCGCCTCGGGCAGCTGCTCCACCGCCTGCGCCGCGAGCAGCCGGGCGCCGGGCCTGGCGGGGACCCGGGCCTGCACCGGTGCGGCCGGGGCGGCGGGTGCGGGAGATCTGGTGGTGGTGCTCATGACAGGGCCTCCGCGATGGGTCCGAGGGAGAGGGCGGGGAAGTAGGTGAGGGCGCTGACCACGACGACGACACCGACGAGCAGGCCGGTGAAGAGCGGCTTGGCGGTGGGCAGGGTGCCGGCGGTGACCGGGACCCTCCCCTGCGCGGCCAGCGAGCCGGCGAGCAGCAGCACCAGGACGATCGGCACCAGCCGGCCGAGCAGCATGGCCAGGCCGAGGGTGACCTGGAAGAAGTCCGAGGTGACCGTGAGGCCGCCGAAGGCGCTGCCGTTGTTGTTGGCCGCCGAGGTGTAGGCGTAGAGCACCTCGCTGAAGCCGTGGACGCCAGGGTTGCCCATGGCGTCCGGGGTCGGGTCCAGGGCGATCGCCGTCCCGGTGCCGAGCAGCACCAGCACCGGGGTGGTCAGCACGTAGAGCGCCACGTAGGTCATCTGCCGCGAGCCGATCTTCTTGCCCAGCAGCTCGGGGGTGCGCCCGACCATCAGGCCGGCCACGAAGACCGCGAGGATCGCCAGCACGAGGATGCCGTAGAGGCCCGAGCCGACGCCGCCGGGCGAGACCTCGCCGAACATCATGTTCAGCAGGACCATCCCACCGCCGACGGGGGTCAGCGAGTCGTGGCTGGCGTTCACCGCCCCGGTCGAGGTGCCGGTGGTGGCGACCGCGAAGAGCGCCGAGGCCCACTCCCCGAACCGGGTCTCCTTGCCCTCCATCGCCGCACCGGCCGCCTGCGCCACCTGGGAACGAGCGCCCACCTCGGCGGCGACGACGACCGCCAGCGAGGCGGCCGCGAGCACCCCCATCGCGGCGAGCACGGCCAGGCCCTGGCGGCGGTTGCCCAGCATCGTGCCCAGGGTCCGGGTCAGGCAGACCGGGACCAGCAGGATCAGCAGGACCTGGAGCAGGTTCGTCCACCCGCTCGGGTTCTCCATCGGGTGCGCGGAGTTGGCGTTGAAGAAGCCGCCGCCGTTGGTGCCGAGCAGCTTGATCGACTCCTGGCTGGCCACCGGGCCGCCGGTCAGCACCTGCTGGTGCCCGGCCAGGGTCTGCATGCCGGTGTCGGTGAAGCTCTGCACCACGCCGCCGGCGACCAGCAGCAGGGCCGCGACGAAGGCGATCGGCAGCAGGATCCTCAGGGTGCCCCGGGTCAGGTCGACCCAGAAGTTGCCCAGCGTGCCGGTGCGGGTCCGGACGAAGCCGCGGATCAGCGCCACCGCCACCGCCATGCCGACCGCGGCGGAGAGGAAGTTCTGCACCGCCAGCCCCGCCATCTGCACGGTGAAGCCGAGCGTCGACTCCCCGGCGTACGACTGCCAGTTGGTGTTGGCGACGAAGGAGGCGGCGGTGTTGAACGACATCGCCCAGCCCACGCCGGGCAGGTCGCGGTCGAACGGCAGGTACGCCTGCGCCAGCTGCATCGCCATCAGCAGGGCGACGCCGACCAGGGAGAAGCCGACGACGCTGAGAGCGTAGGAGCGGGCGCTCTGCTCGGCGTCGGGGTCGACCCGGGCGAGCCGGTAGACGCCGCGCTCGACGCGCAGGTGGCGGACGCCGGTGTAGACCCGGGCCATGTGGTCACCGAGCGGGACGTAGGCCAGGGCGAGCAGTCCCAGGAGGACCGTGATCGAGAGGAGGCCGGAGACGGTGTCGCCCATCAGAACCGCTCCGGGAGGATCAGGGCCGCGAGCAGGTACGCCGCCAGGGCGACGACCGCCGCGACCAGCAGGCCGCTTTCAAGACTCATGTGGCTCAGCCAAGTGCCGGGCGGGCCTCCGGACGTCGAGATTGACGCGATCTTGACGCGCCTTGACGCACTCTTGTCGCCCGCTCTCGCGGCCCTGTCGCCCGGCCGGGCGGAGGGCTACCGTCGAGTCCTCGGGCGCCGTGGGCCGGCGTCGGGTGAGGAGGCTGGAGATGTCCGTCCGTCACAGGCGCACGATCGTGGGCGCGGTGCTCGCTGCCCTGCTCGCTTCCGGAGCCTCCGCCGCCCCCGCCGCGACGCCCGGGGTCGGGGCACCCGGGGCGGGCGACCCGTACTTCCCGCTCGCCGGGAACCGGGGCTACGACGTGCAGCACTACGACCTGACCCTCGACTACACCCCGCCCCGGGCGGGGGCCGACCGGCTGACGGGCCGGCTCGACGCGGTCGCGAAGATCCGGATGGTCCCGACCAGGCGTCTGACCCGGTTCAACCTCGACCTGCGCGGGCTGCGGGCCAGGTCGGTGCGGGTCGACGGCCGCCCCGCGCGGTTCCGGCAGGTCGGCGACCACGAGCTGGTGATCACCCCCATCGCCTCGATGCGTCCGTGGAAGTGGCACACGGTGGTCGTGCGGTACGGCGGCGCCACCGGCCGCCCGAAGGACGTCGAGGGGGCGCTCTACGGGTGGGTCACCACCCGGGACGGGGCGATCGTGGTCAACGAGCCCGACGGCGCGCCCACCTGGTTCCCGGTCAACGACACCCCGAAGGACAAGGCCACCTACCGGTTCGAGGTGACGGTGCCGCAGGGGCTGTCCGTGGCCGCCAACGGGCTGCTGAAGAGCCGGCGTACCCACCACGGGCGCACCACCTGGGTCTGGGACGCCCCCGACCAGATGGCCTCCTATCTCGCGACCGCCACCATCGGGGACTTCCGGATGCGTCGCTCCACCGTCGCCGGTGACCTGCCGGTGATCGACTTCCTCGACCGGGACCTGCCCGCCGAGGACCGGAGCCGGAGCCGGGCGACCCTGGCCCTGACCGGGGAGATGGTGACCTTCTTCGAGGAGCGGTTCGGCCCCTACCCGTTCGTCGCCTACGGCTCGACCGTCGACGACGACTCGGTCGGCTACGCCCTGGAGACCCAGACCCGGTCGGTCTTCAGCAAGGTGGCGAGCGAGTCCACGGCCGCGCACGAGCTGGCCCACCAGTGGATGGGCAACCGGGTGGGTCCGCGCCGCTGGTCCGACATCTGGCTCAACGAGGGCTGGGCGGAGTACTCCTCGTGGTTGTGGACCGAGTCCCGCGGCGGCACCACCAGCCAGGAGGCGTTCGACGAGGTGCTCGCCATCCCGGCCGACGACGACTTCTGGACCACCGTGGTCTCCGACCCGGGTCGCGACGACCTGTTCGCCGACGCCGTCTACGAACGCGGCGCCGCCACCCTGCACGCGCTGCGCCACCGCCTCGGCGACGCCCAGTTCTTCCAGCTAGCGAAGTCCTGGATCGGCGCCTACGGCGGCCAGGCGGTCACGACGGAACAGTTCCGCCGGCTAGCGGAGGCGGTCAGCGGCCAGGACCTCGACGCGTTCTTCGACACCTGGCTGGACGCCCCGGTCAAGCCTGCCTCCCGCTGAGCGGCCGGCGAGCGGTCAGGAGGCGAGCAGGCGCAGCGTCTCCTCGCGGGCCGGGGTGGAGTCGGCGGGCGTGCCGACGTACGAGCCGGCGACCGGGTGCACCATCACCTCGTCGACGCCGAACTGGGCGGCCAGGTCGGCGATCCGGGTGCCGGCGGTGGCGGCGTCGCCGATCACCCAGCGGTTCATCATGCCGTCAGCGATCCGCTGCTGGCCGGCGTCGAGCTCGACCTTCTCGGCCTCCTCGACCAGCGCCTGCGGGGTGAGCGTCCCGCCGGTGACGATCGCGAGCATCTGCAGCACCTGCGGCCGGACCAGCCGACGCGCCTCCTCCTCGGTCTGCGCGACGCAGGCGTTGACGGTGAGGAAGGTGCGCGGCTCGGGGAAGCGCTCCGAGGGTCGGTACGTCGAGCGGTAGAGCTCGAGCGCCTCGGCGGTGCCCTGCCCGGAGAAGTGGTGGGCGAAGACGTAGGGCAGCCCGCGGGAGGCGGCCAGCCGGGCGGAGTAGTCGGAGGAGCCGAGCAGCCAGACCGGCGCGGTCGAGGCCGCCTTGGGCGTGGCCTTGAGCGGGTGCTCGCGCCCCTGGAACGCCATCGCGGCGCCCTCGGGCGACATCAGCACGCCGATGTCGTCGACGTATCGGGGGAACTCCGCGACCGGGTCCTCGCCGCCGGCGCCCTGGCGCAGCGCGTACCGGGTGAGCTGGTCGGTGCCCGGGGCGCGGCCGATGCCGAGGTCGATCCGGTCGGGGTACGCCGCCTCCAGCAGCGCGAACTGCTCCGCGACCACCAGCGGCGAGTGGTTGGGCAGCATCACGCCGCCGCTCCCCACCCGGATCCGCGAGGTCGCGCCCGCGACCATCGCGATCAGCAGCGGCGGGTTGGTCGCCGCGACCGCCGGCATGTTGTGGTGCTCGGCCAGCCAGTACCGCGTGTAGCCCAGGTCGTCGGCCACCCGCGCCAGGGCGAGGGTCGCGTTGACCGCGTCGCCGGTGGTCTGGTCGGAGCGCACCGGCACCAGGTCGAGGACGGACAGGGCGGGCAGGGCGTGCTGAGCGGGAGAAGTCACACCGGGCCAACCCCGTAGGCCCGGTGCGACATTCCCCTGGCTCGATCCGCGCTCAGCCCACCCGCGCCACCATCGGCAGCCGCGACCGGGTGGAGAGCGCCACCACCGCCGCGGTGAGCAGCGGCAGCAGCAGCACGACGGCCCCGATCATCAGCCACGGGATGTCCAGGAACGGTCCGGTCCCCTGCCCGGCGACGGGGCCGTAGTAGGAGCGGGTCAGCGGGTAGGCCACCGCGATCCCCGGCACCAGCCCGACCAGCGCCCCCAGCACCGCCCCGGTACCGCCCACCACCAGGGCGTACGACGCCGCCACCGCCCGCCGGGTCCGAGGCGCGGCGCCGACCGCGGCCAGGGTGGCCAGGTCGGGCCGGGCGTCGCTGAGCGCCAGGAAGGTGACGGTCAGCGTCCCGCCGATCATCAGCACCGCGCCCAGCGCACCGAGCACCCAGACGGCGAACCGCTCGAACTCGTCGGGGACGTAGCCGCGCTCGACGTAGAAGTCGGCGTAGGGCACACCCGCGGCGACCACCTCCGCGACCCGCTGCTGCTCCTCCTCGCCGATCTCGGCGCCCGCGACGTGCAGGGCGGTGGTGGCGGACTCGAGCCCGACCTCGTCGGCGACGGCCGGCGGGATGACGGCGTACGCCGGCGACCCGCCATCCTCGACCTCGACGTAGGCCGCCGGCAGGGTGACCGGCTCGACGAGCGTGGTCTCCTCCCCGGTCTGCCAGTCGTAGGCGGTGGCGCTCAGCCGGACCTCGTCCGCGTCGACCGGCACCTGGGTGAAGACCACGACCCGGCCCTCGGCCAGGGCCGCGTCGCCCCGGGCCCGCTCGGCGTCGTCGACCTCCCGCATCGCCGGGGGGATCTGCTCGCCGACGACGTGCATCGTGCCCAGCCTGCCCCCGACCCACTCGAGCGCCCAGGAGTCCTCCCCGAGACCCGGCGCGACGTACTCGACATGCACGTCGCCGTTCCTCGGCTCCGGCAGCCCGACGACCGGGGTCACGGTCGCGTCCGGCAGCCCGTCGCGCAACGCGGCCTCGGCCCGCTGCCAGAGCTCGGGCGTCGCCTCCGTCGCGGTGACCATCCCCTCGCCGCTGCGCAGCTCGGGGGTGTAGGTCTCCCGGGACTCCCGCGCGTCGCTGCTGGTGCTGATCCCCAGCGCGACCACCCCGCAGACGGTGGCCGCCACCGCCGCGACGGCAGGCACGGTGCGGGTGCGGTGCCGGACGGCGTCGCGCACGGCGTACCGCAGCGGCAGCGGCAGCCGGCGTCCGAGGTGCGCCAGGACGCCGAGCACCACCGGCACCAGCAGGACCATGCCGAGCACACAGACCACCGCCGCGAGCGCCACCCAGGTCTCGCCGTAGGTCTGCTTCCGGGCGCCCGCCACGGCGAGCGCCACGCCGACCCCGAACAGCACCAGCCCGAGCAACGGGGAGCGACGCGACGGCTTGGCCTCGCCACGACGGCCGGCGAGCACGGCCACCACGTCGGCCCGCGAGGCGAGCCAGGCCGGGGCGGCGGCGGCCAGGAGCGCGGCCAGCAGGCCGCAGCCGGCGACCCCGAGCACCCAGCCCCACGGCACGTCGAAGGGCCCGGGGTAGGAGCCGCTCCAGCGGCTCAGGAACGGCAGCAGCGCGGCGGCCAGCCCGATCCCGAGCAGCAGGCCGCCGAGCGCGGCGATCCCGCCCAGCACCACGGCGACGGCCAGCACCGCCCGACGCGCCTGGGCCGGCGTCGCCCCGACCGCGGCCATCAGGGCCAGGGTGCGCGCCTGCCGTCGGGCGGTCACGGCGAACGCCGGTCCGGCGAGCAGCACCACCTCGATCAGCACCATCACCACGATGAGTCCGACGGCGGCGACCACGGCGTCGTCCGAGCCGCCGCCGTACTGCACCTCCGGGTGCAGCTCGTCGTGTGACGGCGGGTCGGCCAGCACCGCTCGGGAGAGCACGAACGCCCCCCGGTCGTTGAGCGCCCGGACCTCCTCCCAGGTGACGTCCCCGGCCTCGACCAGCCAGGTCGTGCCCCAGTCCTCGGGGACCTCGGCCGGGCGCTCGGGCGCCCACAGGCTCGGGAAGGAGCGGGTGTTCGCGTCCTCCCCGACGCCGACCACCTCGAAGGTGCTGCCCTCGACCGTCGTGAGGGTCTCGCCCAGGCCGAGACCGCGGTCGGCGAGCGCCCGGTTGACCATCACCTCGCCGGAGTCCTCCGGCAGCCGTCCCTCGTCGAGGGTGGCGAGCCCCTCGGTGAGCGGGTCGCGCAGGTCCAGCCAGGTGGCTCCCGCCTGTACGGCCCGCTCGTCCAGCCGGACCGAGACCTCGGTGGTGCCCCACTCGACCGCCCGGACCTCCCGACCCAGCACGTCGGCGAGGTCCGCGGGGGTGAGGTGGTTGCCATCCCCCTCACCGAAGGAGCTTCCGAAGTCGGGGTCGGCACCCTGCTGGACCGTGGTCTCGCCCTCGACCCGGATCCGTGCGTCGGCGACGCCGAGCCGCCGCTCCACCGCCTCGTCGCCGTCGACCTGGGCGGTCGCGGTGAGCACCAGCGACGTGGTCACCGCCAGCACCGGCAGCGCGATCAGCACCAGCACCAGGGCGCTGCGTCCCTTGGACCGCAGCACGTCGCGCCAGGCCAGCCGCAGCAGCGGTCGCCAGCTGCGCAGCCACGCGCTCATCAGCGCACCCCGGCCAGGCCGGCCAGACCGGCGTCCGTGTCGTCGACGACCACGCCGTCGCGGAGGAAGACCACCCGGTCGGCCCAGGCGGCGTGCCGGGCCTCGTGGGTGACCAGCACGCCGGCGGCGCCGGCGTCGCACCGCTCGCGGAGCAGCCGCAGGATCTGCTCGCCGGTCTCGGTGTCCAGGGCGCCGGTGGGCTCGTCGGCGAGGATCAGCCGCCGCTCGCCGGCGATCGCCCGGGCGATCGCGACCCGCTGCTGCTGGCCGCCGGAGAGGTCGTCGGGGAACCGGTCGGCCAGCTCGGCGATGCCGAGCTCGGCCAGCGCCGCCCGGGCCGTCTCCCGGGCCTCGGACCGCCGTCGGCCGTCGAGCTCGGCGGGCAGGGCGACGTTCTCCTCGGCGGTGAGCGCGGGGATCAGGTTGAAGTCCTGGAAGACGTAGCCGATGGTCGTCCGGCGCAGTCGGGCCCGCTCGGTCTGGGTCAGCCCGGCCAGGTCGACGCCGGCCACCGTGACCCGGCCGCTGGTGGGTGTGTCCAGGCCGCCGGCCAGGTTGAGCAGGGTCGACTTGCCCGAGCCCGAGGGCCCCATCAGCGCAACCAGCTCGCCCGGCTCGACGCTCAGCGACGCGTCGCGCACCGCGCGGACCTCCGTCGCTCCCGTCCCGTGGACCCGGCTGACCTGCGACAGCGCGAGAAGCAGCTCGTTCTTCATCGTGTTCCCCCTTCGGTGGTGCCCACCTGGTTGCCTGCCTGGTTGCCTGCCTGGTTGCCTGCCGCTCCCTGCAGCCGGGCCTCGCAGTGGTCGAGCCAGCGGATCTCGGCCTCGGCGTCGAAGACGAGCGAGTCCAGGACGAGGCTCCAGGCCAGGTCCTGGGGCGTCTCGGGCTTCGCCGCCCTGCCGCTGCGCTTGAGCCGGGTGTGCTCCTGGAGCGCCCGCATGGTCGCGGTGCGCTGCTGCTGGAGCACGTACTGGACGTCGACCGCGGGCGACGAGACGGCGATCGCCAGCTTGATCGCGAGCTCGTCGCGCGGCGGGGGCTGGTCGCGCGGCACCGGCGTGTCGAACCACGCGTCGACCTCGGCCAGCCCGGCGTCCGTCGTCCGGTAGACCACGTGCCCCTCGCCGTCGTCACCCTCGGCGACGACGAGCCCGTCCCGCTCCAGGCGGGACAGGGTCGTGTACACCTGCCCGATGTTGAGCGGCCAGGTCTCCCCGGTCCGTTGCTCGAACTCGGCGCGCAACTGGTAGCCGTACTTCGGCCCCTGCTCCAGCAGCGCCAGCAGCGCCAACCTGACCGACATGGCGGTCCCCCCGTTCCGGCGACGGCGCGTCGCCATACTCGGTATGTATACCGGGTATGCGCTTCACTGTCACGCACCCGCACAGGTTTGCCGCAGATGACAGCGGGCAGGAGGGTCCCGCGCTCATAGGCTGCGCAGCGAGGCCGGGTCCACCGGACCACCAGCAGAGGGAGAGACGATGTCGAGCTACGGAAACCCGCCGGAGAACCCGTACGGCCAGGGAGACCAGCCCACCACGCCGTACGGCAGCCAGCCCGGCTACGGCGGCGGCGACGCGGGCGGGAGCTACCCCCCGTACGGCGGCGGGGGCGGGTACGGCGGCGGCTACGGCGAGGGGCCGGGCGGCCAGGGGCCCCACGGCACGACGGAGAAGGGGTTCTTCGCCAGTCTCTTCGACTTCTCCTTCAGCACCTTCGTCACCCCCAAGGTGGTGAAGTTCGTCTACATCCTCTCGGTCATCGGGATCGGCCTCGCAGCGATCGTCTGGCTGGTGATGACGATCGCCGCCTTCACCCAGGAGCCGCTGGGCGGTCTGATCTTCCTCATCGGCGGCCCGATCGTCCTGCTGATCTACCTCTGCCTGATCCGGATGACGCTGGAGTTCTACGTCGCGATCGTGCGGATGAGCGAGGACATCCACCACCGCCTGCGCTGAGCCGCGGCGTGCGTCACACTGGCGCCCATGACCCAGGCGAGCACCATCCCGAGGACCACCCTGATCACCGGCGCCAGCAGCGGGCTCGGCGCCGAGATGGCTCGCCAGCTCGCCGATCGTGGCCACCCGCTGGCCCTCTGCGCCCGCCGGACCGAACGGCTCGATGAGCTGCGGGCCGAGATCCAGGCCGCCCGGCCGGGTCACCCTGTGCACGTGCGCGCGCTGGACGTCAACGACCACGACGCGGTCTTCGAGACCGTCCGCGCGTTCCGCGACGACTTCGCCACCGAGGGCCTGACCCTGGACCGGGTGGTGGTCAACGCCGGGATCGGCAAGGGCGCCCCGCTCGGCACCGGCCGCTTCGACGCCAACCGGGAGACGGCGATGACGAACTTCGTCGCCGCGCTGGCCCAGGTCGAGGCCGCGATGGAGATCTTCCGCGCCCAGGGCAGCGGCCACCTGGTGGTCGTCTCCAGCGTCTCCGCGGTGCGCGGCATGCCCAAGGCGATGACGACGTACGCCGCCACCAAGGCCGCCGTCGCCCACCTCGCCGAAGGCCTGCGCGCGGAGCTGCACGGGAGCGCGATCAAGTTCTCCGTGATCTACCCGGGCTACATCGCCTCGGAGATGAACCCCACCGGTCCCGGCACCACCCCGCCCCCGCTGCTGGTCTCCACCGAGCGCGGGGTGCGGGCGATGGTCGCCGCGATCGAGGCCGAGCGCGCCACCGCGCACGTGCCGGGACTGCCGTGGGAGGTGCTGGCCCGGGTGATCAAGCACGCGCCGATGCCGCTGTTCCGCAAGCTGGTCTAGCGGGCGGCGAGCGGGTCAGTCCGTCAGCACCCGGCGCAGGAACTGCCGGGTCCGCTCCTCCCGTGGCGCGGTGAAGATCTCCTCCGGCGGGCCGGCCTCCAGGATCCGGCCGTCGTCGAGGAAGCAGACGCGGCTGGCCACGTCGCGGGCGAACCGCATCTCGTGGGTGGCCAGCACCAGCGTGGTGCCCGCCTCGGCGAGGGCGCGCACCGCGTCCAGCACGTCACCGACCAGCTCGGGGTCCAGGGCGGCGGTGATCTCGTCGAGCAGCAGCAGGCTGGGTGCGGGCGCGAGGGCCCGGACCAGCGCGGCCCGCTGCTGCTGGCCGCCGGAGAGCTGGTCGGGGTGGGCGCCGGCCTTGTCGCCGAGCCCGAACCGCCCCAGCAGCTCCCGGGCCCGCTCCTCGGCCTCCCGGCGGCCGACGCCGTGCACCTTGCGCGGAGCGAGGGTGACGTTGTCGAGCACGCTCAGGTGCGGGAACAGGTTGTAGGCCTGGAAGACCATCCCCATCCGGGAGCGCACCGCGCGCCGGTCGACCCGGGGGTCGGAGATGTCCACCCCGTCCAGCTCGACCAGCCCGTCGTCGATCTCCTCGAGCAGGTTGAGGCACCGCAGCAGGGTGGACTTGCCCGACCCCGAGGAGCCGATCAGGCAGACCACGTCGCCGGCCGCGACGTCGAGGTCGATGTCGTGCAGCACCACCTTGTCGCCGTAGCTCTTGCGCAGTCCGCGGACCCGCAGCAGCTCGCTCATCGGGCACCAGCCCTCTCCCGCGCCGCGGTCCGCTTCGCCAGGTAGTCGGTCAGCCGCGCCAGCGGGATGGTGATCGCGACGAAGAAGAGCGCCACCACCACCAGCGGGGTGTCGTTGAAGTTGTAGTTGCCGTAGTCGCGGGCGGCGAAGACGGCGTCGAAGATGCCCACCGTGGAGACCAGTGCGGTGTCCTTCTGCAGCGAGACGAAGTCGTTGAGCAGCGGCGGGACGACGCGGCGTACCGCCTGGGGCACCACGACGTACCGCATGGTCTGGAAGCGGGTGAGCCCGAGCGTCTCCGCGCTGGCCAGCTGGGAGGGGTGCACCGACTCGATCCCGGCCCGGAAGACCTCCCCCACGTAGGCGCCGTACGAGAGCACCAGCGCCACCAGCGCCCAGAAGAACCGGTCGTTGGTGACGCCCTGCAGCTGCAGCGCGGGCATGCCGAAGGCGAGCAGCACCACCAGCAGGATCGTCGGGATCCCGCGGAAGAGGTCGGTGTAGAGGGTCGCCAGCAGCCGCAGCGGGGTCAGCCACGGGACTCGGGCCTGGCGCGCCAGCGCCAGGCCCAGGCCGAGCACCAGGATCAGCGGCTCGGCGATCAGGAACATCTTCACGTTGAGCCAGAACCCCGCCCAGATCGCGGGGAACGACTCGCGCGCAGCCTCGGGGTCGAAGAAGTACTCCTGGACCGTCGCCCACCCGGGAGAGGTGACGACACCGACCGCCATCGCCCCGAAGACCACCACGGTCGCCAGGACCGCGATCGCCAGGGACCGGCGGTGCAGGGAGCGGCGGACCCGGCGCCGCTCGAGCTCACGCTCGCTGGGCTGCCAGGCCGCCTCGGGAAGGGTCACCGACGCCCGATCAATTCAGCTCGGGCACGCCGACGGTCTCCGAGAGCCACTCCTCCTCCAGCGAGGCCAGGGTGCCGTCCTCCTCCATCTCCGCCAGCGCGGCGTCGACGCAGGCGGTCATCGGACTGCCCTTCTCCAGCAGCAGGCCGAACTCCTCCTGGTCGCCGGTCTCGGGCTGGAACTGGCCGATGATGGTGGCCTCCGGGATCTCCGCCGCGGTGATGTAGAACGCGGTCGGCAGGTCGGCCAGGATCGCGTCGACCTGGTCGTTCATCAGCGCCTGCTTGGCGGCGTTGGTGTCCTCGAAGACCGACACCTCGGCGTCGGGCTTGATCACGTCGCGGATCGCGGTCAGCGACGTGGTGCCGGTCTGGGCGCCCAGGCGCAGGTCGGCCAGGTCCGCCACGGTGGTGGCGTCGGCGGCCGGGCTGTCGTCGAGCGCGATCACGGCCTGGGCGGCGGAGTAGTAGCCGCGGGAGAAGTCGACCCGCTCGGCGCGCTCGGGGGTGATCGAGATCTGGTTGATGTCGAAGTCGAACTCCTTGGGCCCCGGCTTGTAGGAGGTGTTGAACGGCACCGTCACCCACGTCACCTCGTCCACGGCGAAGCCCAGACGGTCCGCGACCTCGTAGGCGACCGCCGACTCGAACCCGTCACCCGTGCCGGGGTCGTTGTCGGTGAACCACGGCTCGTACGCCGGGGAGTCGGTGCCGATGGTCAGCGTGCCCTCGGTGCGCACCGCGTCCGCGGCGCACTCGGCCGGGTCGACGGCGGCCGAGGACTCCGGGCTGGAGTCGGTGGCGGACTCGTCCACGTCCTCGGTGGGGGCGCAGGCGGCGCCGACGAGCAGCAGCGGGGCGGCCGCGACCGCGGCGAGACGGCGGGCCTGGGGACGGCGGCCGGTGGTGCGGGAGACGCTGAGGGGGAGACGGGTCATGCCCAGATCGTAAGTCGTCGACTCAGGCGGCGACGGTGGTGACCACGAGCGCACGATGGGCCGGGTCCAGCCACCGGCGTGCTGCTCGGTGCCAGCGGACCGCGGACCAGCCGAGGAACGGCACCGCCACCAGGACCGGCACCCACCACGGTGCGGTCCACGAGAGGGTGGAGAAGACCATCGCGGTCATCGTGGTGCTGGTCGCCAGCCGGGCGGAGTAGCCGACCATCACCACCGGCGGGGCGGGGGTCGCACGGGCCGAGCGCAGGTCGACGGAGAACGGCCGGCGCAGCGACCAGGTCATCGCCACGGCCACCACCTGGGCGGTGACCACGACCACACAGCAGAGCAGGGCCGCCACCTCCGTGGCACTGGGCACGCCCGCGCGCAGCGAGGCCAGCACGACCGTGACCAGGGCGGCGGAGAGCAGCCACTCGGCCAGCACGGCGCTGCGGGCCCGGAAGACCGCCGCCGGGTCGACCGGCAGGCTCTCGCGCCACAGGCCGCCGCGACCGTCCAGCGACCACGCGTTGACCCCGAACAGCAGCACCCCGCCGCTGACCACCAGCCCCGGCAGCACCACCACCATGTCCCAGGACAGGGCCCCGGCCAGGGCCACCAGGCCCGGACCGACGGCGAGCACCGTGAGCCCGCGGCGCATCGGCACCGTGCGCCAGACCGAGGCCCGGTCGATCCGCACGAGCATCGCCAGGTCGGTGCGGGGCGTGGGACGGCCGGGATAGCTCAACGACTCGAACCGCTGCTCGTCGCGGGCGAGCCGGCGCGCGGCGGCGTGCGCCGGCCAGGCACCCAGCGCCACCACGGCGACGATCGCGACTGCCTCCAGCAGGACCGCGCCGGCCCACCGGGGCGTGAACCCGCCCAGCGCCGAGGTGACCAGGTGCAGCGTGGGCGCCTCGTCCAGGAGATCTCCCCAGCGTCCGGTCAGCTGCACCCACACGGCCACCCCGGCGCACCCCAGCCCGAGGACGCGCAGCGCCGCGATCCCGTGCTGCCGGCGGCGTACGGACTCCAGCGTCCAGCCGACCGCCTGCGCCGTGGCGGTGGCCAGCACCAGCCAGAGCAGCAGCACCACCTGCAACGGCACCAGGGCGCCGCCGAAGCCGGTGGCCCAGGAGGCCGCGCCGAGGAGGAACCAGGCCTGCAGCAACCAGGCGATGTTGAGCGGCGCCATCAGCAGCGCCCCGAGGTGGTCGGTGGTGGGGCTGACCGGGAAGGCGACCGCCTGCTCGCCGGCGAGCAGCTCGCGCCCGCCGCCGGAGGCCACCGACGAGACGACCGCCAGGGTCAGGAAGCCGACCATGAACGTCGGCAGCAGGATCAGCACGTCCAGGACGCGGGCGGGGTCGGCACCGCGCTCGGAGACCAGTGCGGGAACCAGCACCACCGCGAGGGTGATCGCCCCGAGCACGCCCCAGCCGAGGCGCAGCGCCCGCGGGCGGCGTACGGAGCCGGCCCGGAACGCGAGCAGGTGACCGGTGTCGACCAGCGGGCCGACGACGTGCTGCTCCCAGGCCCCGGACCTGCCGGTGCGCCGGGAGGACTCAGTCGAGGAGAGCGCGGTAGGCATCGGCGCCGACCTCCCCGGCCAGCTCGTCGGCGTCCAGGGTCGCGACCCGCTCCCCGCCGCGCAGCACCAGCGCCGAGGTGCAGACCTCGATCGCCAGCTCGCGCAGGTGGGTGGAGAGCAGCACGCTGGCCCCGCGGGCGCGGGCGTCGGCGACCACCTCGAAGGTCGCCTCCACGCCGATGGGGTCGACCCCGTCGAAGGGCTCGTCGAGCAGCAGCACCTCGGGCTCGTGGAAGGCGGCGAGGATGACCGAGAGCCGGCGGCCCATGCCGTGGCTGAACCCGGCGGTCACGCGGTGCGCGACGTCGCCGAGCTCGAACCGCTCCAGCAGGTCGCGGGCCCGCGGCTCCCAGTCGGGCATCCGCCGCAGCCGGGCGGCCAGCTGGAGGTGCTCCCAGGGGGTGGCCCGCGGCACCAGGCCGCCGACGTCGGGGCAGTAGCCGACGGCGCGCTTGACCGCCAGGGCGTCCCGGGCGGCGTCGTGCCCGGCGACCAGCACCCGCCCGGCGGTCGGCGGCACCACCCCGGCGAGCACCCGCATGGTGGTCGACTTGCCGGCGCCGTTGCGGCCGAGCAGGGCGGTGGACTCCCCGGCGTACGCCGTGAGCGAGACGCCGGCCACCGCCTCGACCTCGCCGAAGCGCACGTGCAGGTCGGCGACGTCGACCGCCGGGGGGATCGCAGGGCTCTGGTTCACCGTTCGCATTCTGCCCACCCCTCCCCTTGTAACGCGCTGTTTTTCACACATCAGCCCCCATTGGGTGGGGTGGCTGAGTGAGTTGAACAGCGCGTTACAAGGGTTGGAGCAGGGGTTGGAGCGGGGGTGGAGCAGGGGGGTGGAGAAGGTGACGGGGTCAGGCGGGGAAGGACTCGCCCTTCTCCGCCATCTCCCGCAGCCGCGCGGTGGGCGCGAAGCGCTCGCCGTACGCCGCGGCCAGCTCGTCGGCCCGGGCCACGAACGCCTTCAGGCCGACCGTGCCGTCGGCACCCTCGTAGCCGGTCATGAACTGCGCCGCACCGCCGGTGGCGGGCGGGAAGCCGATGCCCATGATCGAGCCGATGTTGGCGGCCGCCGCGGAGGTGATGACCCCCTCCTCGAAGCACTTGGCGGTCTCCAGCGCCTCGATGAAGAGCATCCGGTCCTTCACGTCGCGGAACGGGATCTGCTCCTCGGCGGGCGGGAAGGTCTCGGCCAGGCCGGACCACAGGCCCGCGCGCTTGCCGTCGGCGTACTCGTAGAACCCGGCGCCCTTGAGCCGCGAGGGGCGACCCAGCTCGAGCATCTTCTCCACGACCTGGGTCGACGGGTCGGCAGCGACGTCCTTGCCCTCGGCCTTCCACGCGGCCTCGTTGGCGATCCTGATCTTGCGCATCAGCTCGAGGTTGAGCTCGTCGCTGATCTGCAGCGGCCCGACCGGGAAGCCGGCCTGGGTGGCGGCCCGCTCCAGGGACATCGGGTAGACGCCCTCGCCGAGCATCCGCAGGCCCTCGTTGATCTGGGTGCCGATCACCCGCGAGGTGTAGAAGCCGCGGCTGTCGTTGACCACGATCGGGGTCTTGCGGATCTGCTGCACCACGTCGTACGCCTTGGCCAGCGTGGTGTCCGAGGTCTCGCGGCCGCGGATGATCTCCACCAGCGGCATCTTGTCGACCGGCGAGAAGAAGTGCAGGCCGATGAAGTCGGCCGGCCGGTCGACGCCCTCGGCGAGCTCGGTGATCGGCAGGGTCGAGGTGTTGGAGCACAGCAGCGCGTCCGGGTTGACGTACGGCGCCACCTCGGCGAAGACCTTCGCCTTCAGGCTCGGGTCCTCGAAGACCGCCTCGATCACCAGGTCGCACCCGGCGAGGTCGGCGGGGTCCGCGGTCGCGGTGATCCGGCCGAGCAGCTCGTCGGACTTCTCCTGGGTCAGCTTGCCCCGGGAGACGGCCTTGGCGTTGAGCTTCTCGGTGTACGCCTTGCCCTTCTCGGCGTTCGCCACCTCGACGTCCTTGAGCACGACCTGCATCCCGGCGCGGGCGCAGACGTAGGCGATGCCGGCGCCCATCATCCCGGCGCCCAGGACGCCGACCTTGGTGGCCTTGAACTTCTCGATCCCCTGCGGGCGCAGGGAGCCGGAGTTGATCGCCTGGAGGTCGAAGAAGAACGCCTGGATCATGTTCTTGGAGTTCTGACCGGTGATCAGGCTGGTGATGTAGCGCGACTCGATCCGCGAGGCGGTCTCGAAGTCGGTGGTCGCACCCTCGACCGCGGCCGCGAGGATCGCCTTCTGCGCGGGGAAGTCGGCACCCTTGAGCTGCTTGCGCAGCAGCGCCGGGAAGGCGGGCAGGAAGGCCGCCATCGCCGGGGACTTCGGGTTTCCGCCGGGCATCTTGTAGCCGGGACGGTCCCACGGCTGCGCGGCCGCGGACTCGTCGTCCTTGACGCTGGTCAGCCACGCGCGGGCCGCCGGCAGCAGCTCGTCCTGGGTGGCGACCAGCTCGTCGACCAGACCCTTGTCCTTCGCCGCGGCGGGGTTGAACTGGGTGCCCTGGAGCAGCACGTCCATCAGCGCGGTCTGGAGGCCGAACATCCGCACGGTGCGGGTGACCCCGCCGCCGCCGGGCAGCAGGCCCAGGGTCGCCTCGGGCAGCCCGATCTTGATCTTGCTGTCGTCCACGGCGATGCGGTGGTTGGTGGCCAGGGCGATCTCCAGGCCGCCGCCGAGGGCGGCGCCGTTGATCGCGGCGACGACGGGACGCGGGAAGGTCTCGAGGCGGCGCAGGGTCGCCTTCATCCCCTCCACCTCCTCGAAGAGCCGGGGGGCGTCGGCCTTCGTGGCCTTCGACATCATCTTGAGGTTGCCGCCGGCGAAGAAGGTCTTCTTCGCGCTGGTCACGATCACGCCGGTCACGCTCTGCGGGTCGGCGGCGACCTCGTCGTGGAGGCGGTCGACCGCCGCGTCCATCGAGCGCTGGTAGATCTCGTTCATCGTGTTCGCGCTGGACGTCGGGTCGTCCATGGTGAGGGTGACGACGCCGTCGGCGTCCTTGTCGTAGCGGACCGCGGTCTGCTCGGTGTTCTGGGTGGTGCTCAACGGAAAGCCTTTCGGTTCGCGGGGTCTCGAGACGGTCGCTGCGCGACCTCCTCGACCACCGGGGAGGGAGGGGTCAGACCAGCTCGACGATGGTGGCGATGCCCATGCCGCCGCCGACGCAGAGCGTGGCGAGGCCGCGGCGCTGGCCGCGGCGCTCCAGCTCGTCGATCAGCGTGCCGAGGATCATCGCGCCGGTGGCGCCCAGCGGGTGGCCCATCGCGATGGCTCCGCCGTTGACGTTGGTGATGTCGTCGCCGATCCCCATGTCGCGCATGAAGCGCATGGCGACGGCGGCGAACGCCTCGTTGATCTCGAAGAGGTCGATGTCGCCGACCTCGAGGCCGGCCTTGGCCAGCGCCTTGCGGGCGGCGGGCGCCGGTCCGGTCAGCATGATCACCGGGTCGGCGCCGGAGACGGCCGTGGAGATGATCCGGGCGCGCGGGGTGAGACCGAGGTCGGTGCCCACCTGCTCGGAGCCGATCGCCATCAGCGCGGCGCCGTCGACGATGCCCGAGGAGTTGCCCGCGTGGTGCACGTGGTCGATCCGCTCGAGCCAGTGGTACTTCTCCAGCGCGACCTCGTCGAAGCCGGCGTCGGCGCCGATCTGGGCGAACGAGGGCCGCAGGCCGGCGAGGCTCTCGGCGGTGGTGTCGGGGCGGATGGTCTCGTCCCGGTCGAGCACGACCAGGCCGTTGAGGTCGCGCACCGGCACCACGGCGTTGTCGAAGTAGCCGTTGGCCCACGCCTTGGCGGCCCGGGCGTGCGACTGCGCGGCGTAGGTGTCGACGTCGGAGCGGCTGAAGCCCTCGACGGTGGCGATCAGGTCGGCGCCGATGCCCTGGGGCACGAAGCCGGTCTTCAGCGCGGTCGCCGGATCCTGCGCCCAGGCGCCGCCGTCGGAGCCCATCGGCACCCGGCTCATCGACTCCACGCCGCCGGCCAGGATCAGGTCCTCGAAGCCGCCGCGGACCCGCGAGGCCGCCTGGTTGACCGCCTCGAGGCCGGAGGCGCAGAACCGGTTGAGCTGCACGCCCGCGACGGTGTCGGGGTAGCCGGCGGCGAGCGCCGCGGTCTTGGCGATGTCGGCACCCTGCTCGCCGATCGGGGAGACGACGCCGAGGACGACGTCGTCGACGCGCGCCGGGTCGAGTCCCGGGTTGCGCTCGCGCACGGCGTCGAGCAGTCCGACGGCGAGGTCGATGGGCTTGACCTCGTGCAGCGTGCCGTTGGCCTTGCCCTTGCCGCGCGGGGTGCGGATGTGGTCGTACACGAATGCTTCTGCCATGACCGTCCTTGCTCGTGCCTGTGGTGCCCCCTGCGAGGCGCGGGCGCGCCGCCGGTGGCTGGGTGTCCGTTGATTGTGACACTCTTACTGTCACAATCGTCAAGGGAACATCGGAAGTCGTTCTGGTGTGATCCACGACACAGGCCCACGCAGGCCACGGAGACAGGACAGAGAGGAAGGGGGGTGGACCGGTGTCCGACCGCACCGCAGGGCTGCTGACCTTGGAGGAGCTGACCGCGCGGGTGGGGATGAGCGTGCGCAACGTGCGCTTCTACACCTCCCGCGGCCTGGTCCCCCCGCCGATCCGCCGGGGTCGCTCGGGCTTCTACACCGCCGACCACGTCGCCCGGCTCGAGCTGGTGCAGGAGCTGCAGAGCCACGGGCTCACGCTCTCGGCGATCGAGCGGTACGTCGCCTCCATCCCCGAGAACGCCTCCGCCGAGGACGTCGCCCTGCACCGCACGATGCTCGCCCCGTGGATGGCCGAGCACCCGGTGCCGATGACCCGCGCCGAGCTGGAGGGCCGGGCGGGCCGAGAGCTCTCCCCCGACGACCTAGCGACCCTCCAGGAGCTCGGGATCGTCGAGCCGGCGGACGGCGGGTTCACCGTCGCGGTCTCCCAGCTCTCCGTGGGCCTGGGCCTGCTCGAGCTCGGCTACCCGGTGGAGGCCGCGAAGGCGGCCACCGACCTCTACGCCCGGCACGGCCGGGAGATCGCCGAGGAGCTCTACGAGCTCTTCCGCACCATGGTCTGGCCGAAGTACAAGGAGTCCGGGATGACTCCGGAGCGGCTCCAGGAGGTGGTGGAGCGGCTCAAGCCGCTCTCGGTCACCTCCCTGGTCTCGGCCTACGAGGCCGCGATGGACGAGGCCAAGCGCGAGGGCATCCGGCGACGCAGCGGCTGACCCGGCCTACTCCTCCTCGCCCGAGGTGATCCGCGCCAGGTGGGAGACCACCGCCGCCGGGTCGGAGCCGGCCAGCAGCTCGCGCTGGCGGGCCGATCCGGTGCCGGTGGTGAAGAGCCGGGCGACACCGGCGTGCACAGCCTCGCGGTCGCCGTACGTGCCCAGGGCGCCGTCCACGTGCTCGAGCAGGCCGTCGATCACCGCGCGCGCCGAGCGCGGGACGCAGGAGGTCGGGCAGACCAGGTTTCCGGTCAGGCCGTAGCGGCCCGCCTGCCAGGTCGCCAGCCGCAGCACCGGCACCTCCGCGGTGGGCACCGGCCGGCCCTCGCGCCACTCCCGCGACGCGGTCTCGACCAGCGCGCGGCTCAGCGCGGCCACCAGCACGGTGTCGCGCACGTCGAGGCAGACGTCGGCGGCGCGCACCTCGACGGTCGGGTGCTGCGCCGAGACCCGCGCGTCGGAGTAGACCATCCCCTCGTCGAGCAGCACCTCGGTGGCGAGCATCGCGTCCACGTGCGCCCGGTAGGCCTTGACCGACCCGAAGACCGGCGTCGGGCCGCTGCTCGGCCAGCGGATCATCATCTGCGAGCGGTAGCTCTCGTACGCCGTGTCGACGCCGTTGACCCACGGGGAGTTGGCGCTGATCGCCAGCAGCGACGGGAGCCAGACCCGGATCCGGTCCAGGACCGCGACGCCCTCCTCGTCGTCCTCCACGTCGACGTGCACGTGGCACCCGCAGGTCAGCTGCTCGGCCATGGTCAGGCCGTAGCGCGCCGCCATCGCGTCGAACCGCGGAGTGCGGAGGTGGCCGGTGCGGCCCTCCAGCGGGGAGGTGCCGGTGGCCAGGACCCGGGCGCCGACCTCCAGGGCGCTCGCGCGGGTCCGCTCGCGCCAGGCGCGCAGGGACGACTCGAGGCCCTCCAGCGTGGCCTCCGGCGGGGTGTCGGTCTCCACCTGGCTCTTCTGCAGCTCGTGGCCCAGCGACCCGCCCTCCTCGGTGGCGGGCGCGGGATCGTTCTCCTCGCGGACGGCCGCGGCGCGCAGCACCTGAGCCGCCCGCGGGGCCGGCGCTCCCGTCGTCGGGTCGACCAGCAGCAGCTCTTCCTCAACACCCATCGCTCGCATGGGCCCTCTTACCCCGTGACACCGCGTCGGGAAACGTCTCATCTGGGGGATTCATGACCTGACCCTGATCGGGCACGGGGTGGGGAACATCCGACCTGAGGAGGAACCCCCTGATGTGCCGCTTGCTGGGCTATGTCCGACGTACGCCGACCTCGGTGGAGGAGCTGCTGGGGCCGGACGGCCTGGAGGGCTTCACCGCGCTCACCGCGGTGCACGCCGACGGCTGGGGGATGGCCTGGCAGGACCCGGAGGGCAGCACCCACTCGGTCTCCTCGCCCGGCTCCGCGGCGACCGACCCGGAGTACGCCGAGCTGGTCCGCAAGCCCCTGGGCCGCGCGGGCTTCGTGCACCTGCGCTGGGCCACCGGCGGCCTCCCGGTGCGCCCGGAGAACACCCACCCGTTCGTCGAGGGCGACTACGCGTTCGCGCACAACGGGCACGTCTCCCCGATCGGCGAGCTCGAGTCGCTGCTCAAGCCCGAGACCCGCGAGGCGCTGGTCGGTGACACCGACAGCGAGCGGTACTTCCGCTTCGTCAAGCAGTCCGTCGACGAGCACGGCGACGTGGAGAGCGGGGTTCGGCACGCGCTGGGCCACCTGCTCCGGGACTTCCCGGACTGCAGCCTCAACGCGCTGATGCTGACCCCGACCCACATGGTCGCGATCCACGTCAACAGCCGGGCCACCTCGCCCCGCCAGGGCCTGCGCGACCTCTTCGACAACGAGGACGACGTCCCGCCCCGCCACCTGACGGAGTACTTCGCGATGGACTACCGCACCGACGAGGACGGCCTGACCATCATCTCCAGCGGTCTCGACGAGCCCGGCTGGACCGCCGTGCCCGACGACATGGCGGTGATGGTCGACCTGGAGACCCTGGAGCTGACCAGGCTGGACCCGGTGGAGGCGCTGGCCGAGCAGGCGCTGGGGTGACCTAGGCGCCGGGGGAGTTCAGGCGCCGGGGCGCATGTGCAGCCAGGGGCGGTCGAGGTGGAACCGGCGGCCGGAGATCTCGGTCGGCCGGATCTCGACCACGTTGTACTTCAGCGAGTCGACCCACGGACGCAGGGGCACGTGCTCGGCACGGTGCTCCTCGTCCTCCTCGAGCTTGCGGGCGACCCCGCGGATCACCACGCTGGTCGCCTGCTGCTCGTCGTGCTCGTCGACCTCGAAGGCCACGTCGGAGTTCATCACCACCCCGAGGAGCTTGCTGCCCTCCGCGGTGCGGAAGAGCAGGGTGTCGTGGTCGACGGCGTAGTTGATCGGCGCGATGTGCACCTCGTCGAGGAGGTGGAAGGCGAGGCGGCCGAGCTCGTGGCCGCGCAGGAACTCCCACACCTCCGCCTCGTCGAGGGGTCCCGGGACAAAGTCGCTGCTCATACCATCCAACCTACTCCTGCCTAGAGTCGGCAGCATGGCCTCGCACACCGTCCTCGTCACAGGCGCCACCGGCTTCGTCGGCAGCCGGCTGGTCCCGGCGCTGCTGGAGGAGGGGCACGACGTCCGGGCGATGACCCGACGGCCGGAGGCGTACGACGGCCCGGGCACGCCGGTGGGCGCCGACGTCACCGACGCCGAGAGCCTGGCGAAGGCGATGGCGGGCGCGGACGTGGCGGTCTACCTGGTCCACTCCCTGGACCGCGACGACTTCGAGGACGAGGACGCCCTCGCGGCCCGCACCTTCGGCGCCCAGGCGGCCAAGGCCGGGGTCGAGCAGATCGTCTACCTCGGCGGGCTGGGCGACGAGGACGGCGAGCTCTCCGCACACCTGCGCAGCCGCCGCCAGGTGGAGCGGCTGCTGGGCGAGGGCGGGGTGCCGGTGACGGTGCTCCGTGCGGCGATCGTGGTCGGGCACGGCGGCGTCTCCTGGGAGATCACCCGCCAGCTGGTGAAGAACCTCCCGGCGATGGTGGTGCCGAAGTGGGCCGAGACCCGCACCCAGCCGATCGCGCTGGACGACGTGACCCGCTACCTGGTCGGGGTGGTGGGCCGGGAGGAGGCCAGGGACCGGATCTTCGAGATCGGCGGGCCCGAGGTGCTGACCTACCGCCGGATGCTCGAGCTCGCCTCGGAGGTGATGCTCGGCGAGGCGAGGCCGATCGTCCCGGTCCCGGTCTTCACGCCCAAGCTCTCGTCGTACTGGCTGGCGCTGGTCACCGACATCGACGCCACCACCGGCCGCAACCTGATCGACTCGATGGGCACCGAGGTGGTCGTCTCCGACACCTCGATCCGCGACCTGGTCCCGTTCGAGCCGACCAGCTACGAGGAGGCGGTCCGCCGCGCGTTGGAGGAGGCCGGGCGCTGAGTCGCCGTCTGCCGCCCGGTCAGCCGAAGACCAGCGGCAGCACCAGCAGCATGGTCAGCGACCAGCTCAGGTGGGTGAGGATCGGCGCCAGGATGCCGCCCGAGGCGCGCCGCTCCAGGCCGCACAGCACGCCGAGCAGCGCGGCGGCGAAGGCGAGCATCACGTTGCCGGTGGCCAGGGTGACGACCAGGTAGGCCAGGCTCGTCCAGAGCACCGGGTGCCGCGGCACCGCGGCGTACACCGCTCCCCGGAAGAAGAGCTCCTCCGCGATCCCGTTGACCGTGGTGATCAGCACCAGCAGCGGCACCGAGCCCTGGTCGGCGAAGTCGAGCACCGAGCGCACCTGCTCGTCGAGCCAGGGGATCTGGCGCACCACCAGCGCGCCGGCCACGAAGACCCCGGCCAGGCCGAAGCCGATGACCAGCGGGGTGAGCACCGGCCGGGTGAGCCGGTCACCGAAGGCGATCCGGCCCAGGTGCAGGCGGCCCGAGGCGAAGGAGCCCACGGTCCAGACCGCGGCCAGCGCGAACGTGGCGACGTAGAAGAGGCCGTCACCGGGCTCGATCCGCAGCGACCAGCCGAGGGTGAGCGCACCGACGATGAGCACCAGCGCGGTGACCACCTGGCGCCGGCGCAGCGCCGCGGGGGTGTCGCGCTGGTCGCGGGGGACCATGTCCCACAGGGCCCGCCGCAGCCACGCCGCGACGCGCCCCTCGGTCCTCGCCCCGCTCCCGACCTCCATGCCTCCCGACTCTACGAGGGGGAGACACGGACGCCCCCGCACCCGGAGGGGTGCGGGGGCGTCCTCGTGCTGGGTCAGCGGCGTCCGCTGAACGAGGCGGCGGTGTGCGAGGAGCCGCCGGTGGAGGTGCTGTAGACCGAGGCGCTGCCGGAGCCGCCGCGACGGCTGCGACCCTGGCCGCTCCGCTGACCACCGGTCGAGGCGCCGGCACCGCTCGCGGCACCTGCCCCCGCGCGGCGCGACTGACCGCCGCGGGACTGGCCGCCCTGGGCGGCCGGCTTGGCGCCGGGCTTGGCACCGCCGCCGGAACGACGGCCACGGCCGCGACCGCCGCCACCCTGACGCGCCTGGCCCGGCTCGCCGGCGCTGCGAGCGCCCACCGGAGCCGGGGGTGCGTAACCGCCCGGGACCAGCGTGCGCTCGCCCGGGGCCAGCTGGACCAGGATCGGGTGACCCAGCGAGGTGACCTTGGTGGTGGTCGGCTTGATGCCGGCCAGCCGGGTCAGGTCGCGCACGTCGCGCACCTGCTCGTCGGTCATCAGGGTCACCACGGTGCCCTCGGCACCGGCGCGGGCGGTACGGCCCGAGCGGTGCAGGTAGGCCTTGTGCTCGGCCGGCGGGTCGGCGTGCACGACCAGCGCCACGTCGTCGACGTGGATGCCGCGGGCCGCGACGTCGGTGGCCACCAGGGTGGAGGCCTTGCCGGAGTGGAAGGCGTCCATGTTCCGGGTGCGCGCGTTCTGCGACAGGTTGCCGTGCAGCTCGACGGCGGGCACGCCCTTGCTGTTGAGCTGGCGGGCCAGCGCCTTGGCGCCGTGCTTGGTGCGGGTGAAGATCACCGTGCGGCCCGGCGCGCTGGTCAGGTCGACCAGCACCGGCACCCGCTGCTCGCGGCCCACGTGCAGCACGTGGTGCGACATCTTGGCGACCGGCGACTGCGCCGAGTCGGCCTGGTGGGTGACCGGGTTGGTCAGGTAGCGCTTGACCAGGACGTCGATCGCCTTGTCCAGGGTCGCGGAGAAGAGCAGCCGCTGGCCCTGCTTCGGGGTCTTGTCCATGATCCGCTTGACGCCGGGCAGGAAGCCCAGGTCGGCCATGTGGTCGGCCTCGTCGAGGATGGTGACCTCGATCGCGGACAGGTCGCAGTGGCCCTGGCCCATCAGGTCCTCGAGCCGGCCGGGGCAGGCGATGACGATGTCGACGCCCTTCTTCAGACCGGCGACCTGCGGGCCCTGGCCCACGCCGCCGAAGACGGTCTGGGTGGTGAGCCCGGCCTCCGCGGCCAGCGGCAGCAGCGACTCGCGGATCTGGGTGACCAGCTCGCGGGTCGGCGCCATGATCAGCGCGCGCGGCTTGCGCGGCATCGCCGGCATCTTGCTCGCGTCGAGGCGGGCCACCAGCGGCAGCAGGAAGGCGAAGGTCTTGCCCGAGCCGGTGCGGCCGCGGCCGAGCACGTCGCGCCCGGCCAGCGAGTCAGGCAGCGTCGCGGCCTGGATCGGGGTGGGGACGGTGATTCCTTGGGCCTCGAGCACTGCGGACAGGTTCGAGGGCACGCCGAGTTCGGCGAAGTTCATGTGCGATCTTTCGGTTGGTGTCTCACCAACGCGCTTCCGCCGGGCGGCGGGGCTGGCAGCACGGTCGGCGTACGACCTGGGCTGCTGCGTGCCTCACTGGATCGTGAGGGCGGATGATCGAGCACCCGCATGACGGTCGAGGCAAGACTTGACGAGCCGTCTGCGTCGGACACTACTCCCCCGGTTCGATATCCGGGGAATCCTCGCCCTTCCTCAGCCCGGCGCGCTGCCTGCCGATGGGGTCCCCATGGCCGCCTCCGTCTCCTCCCGTCGCGCCCTGCTCCGGGCGGGCTCCGTCGGAACCGGTACGGCGCTGCTCACCGCCCTGCCCGCCACCGCCGAGGCCGCCCGAGGGCCCAGGAAGAAGTCGGGAAAGAGCCGGCCCAAGCGCGGGAAGGCCCGCAAGCGCACCGCCTCCTCGGCCGCGACCCTGCACGCGCTCTCCCGGTTCAGCTACGGCTGGACCCCCGACCTGGCGCGCGAGGTCACGAAGGCCCGCTCGTTCGAGCGGTGGTTCGACCGGCAGGTCACCGGCGGCTACCCCGACACCTTCTACGAGACCTCGGCGACCTGGTGGCCCTCGGTCAACGCCGCTCCCGAGGAGATCTGGGCGCGGGACAAGGCCGGCGTGGAGACGATGTGGGACGCCGACGCCAACTACCAGCGCTGGGTGCTGGCGCGGCGCATCCACTCGCGCCGCCAGGTGCTGGAGGTGATGACCGAGCTCTGGGAGAACCACCTGCACGTGCCGGCCCGCGGCGAGGGTGCGGCGCTGTTCCGGGCGGCGTACGGCAAGGCGGTGCGCTCGCACGCGCTGGGCAAGTACGCCGAGCTGCTGCGGGTCGCGGTCACCCACCCCGCGATGGGGGTGCACCTGGACAACGCGGTCTCCACCAAGCGGGCGCCCAACGAGAACCTGGGGCGCGAGCTGCTGGAGCTCTTCACCCTGGGGGCGGGCCACTACTCCGAGGCCGACGTGCGGGACTCCGCGCGGATCCTCACCGGCCTGCGCGTGGACACCTGGAAGACCTGGCGGGTCTGGTACGACCCCGAGTCGCACGCCACCGGACCGGTCTCGGTCGCGGGCTTCACCCACGCCAACGGCTCCGCCGACGGCCAGCCGGTGCTGCGGGCCTACCTCGACCACCTGGCGCGGCACCCGCAGACCGCGCGCACCGTGGCCCGCAGGATCGCCGTCCGGTTCGTCTCCGACGAGCCGTCGGAGCGGCTCGTGGCCAAGCTGGCCCGGGTCTACCTCGACTCCGACACCGCCGTCGTCCCGGTGCTCCGGGCGCTGATCGCCGACCAGGAGTTCGCGGCCTCGCGCGGCGCCAAGGTGCGCACTGCTCCCGACGACCTGGTGGCCACCTACCGGGCGCTGCGGGTGCAGCTGCGCCGCCCGACCGGCCCCGAGGCGGCGGCCAACGCGATCCTGTGGCAGGCCGGCGACCTGGGCACCTACCCGTTCGCCTGGCCGCGCCCCGACGGGCTGCCCGACCACGCGGCTGCCTGGTCGTCCACCTCCCGGTTCCTGGCCTCGCTGCGGGTGCACCTCAACCTGGCCGGCGGCTGGTGGCCCAAGCAGGACGTCAAGCACCGGCCGCACCGCGCCTGGGTGCCGCTGAGCCGCAAGCGGCGCTCGATCCGGTTCGACGAGCTGGTCGACCACCTCAGCGAGGAGCTGCTCGGCCGGTCGGCGCCGCGCAGCCTGGTCCGGGCCGCCTGCCAGGCCACGGGGCTCAAGCAGCGCAGCCGCATCGACAAGGACCACGCGCTGGTGAAGTGGCAGATGCCGCACCTGCTCACCGTCTTCCTCGACTCCCCGTTCCACCTGACCCGATGAGGCCCGCCATGACTGCCGCCGAACCCCGCAGCTGCTGCGCCGAGTACGCCGCCGCGGGGATCTCCCGCCGGGGACTGCTGCGGGCGGCCGGGGCCGCGGCGGCCCTGTCCACCACGAGCGTCTTCGGCTCGGCGGTGGTCTCGACCAGCTTCGCGCCGCCGGCCTTCGGCGCCGTGCGCCCGGCGGGCCGGGTGCTGGTGGTGCTGTCGATGCGCGGGGCGGTCGACGGGATGAGCCTGGTCGTGCCGCACGGCGACCCGGCGTACTACGCGGCCCGCCCGCGGATCGGCATCCCCGCGGAGCGGCTGCTGGCCAAGGACGGCTTCTTCGGGCTGCACCCCAACCTGGCGCCGCTGCTCCCGCTGTGGGAGTCGGGGCGGATGGCCAGCGTGCACGCCACCGGCCTGGCGGTGCCCAACCGCTCGCACTTCGCGGCGATGGAGGCGGTCGAGGACGCCGACCCGGGGTCGCGGGAGCGGGTGGGCTGGCTCAACCGGCTGATCGCCCGCGACGCCTACGACCACCCGTTGCGCGCGGTCGGGGTGGGCACCTCCACCCCGCCCACGTCCCTGTACGGCGCGCGCGCCACCTCGGCGTACCGGGACGTGAAGTCGATGGCCCTCGCCGGCGCCGACGGCGACCAGGGGCCGCGGCGCCGGCGCTCGCTGCAGACGATGTGGGGCGGGGTGGACGGGCCGCTGGGCGCGGGCGCCCGGTCGGCGATGGCGGCGGTGGCCGACTTCGGCCCGGTGCGCGCGGTGCCCGAGCAGGCGCAGCACGGCGCGACCTACCCCCGGGGCGACCTGGCCTCGGCCCTGGCCGGGGTGGCCCGGACGATCCGCGGCGACGTCGGTGCGGAGGTCTTCACCGTCGACCACGGCGACTGGGACCACCACAGCGACCTGGGCACGCTGGAGTGGGGCTCGATGCAGAAGATGGCAGGTGACTTCGCCCAGGCGCTCGCGGCGTTCTTCACCGACCTCGGCCCGCTGGCCGACCGGGTGACGGTGGTGACGATCTCGGAGTTCGGCCGGCGTACCCGGGAGAACGCCAACTACGGGCTCGACCACGGGCACGGCAACGTGATGCTGCTCCTCGGCGCGGGGGTGAACGGCGGCTACCACGGTCGCTGGCCAGGCCTGACCGACAGCAGCGACGGCGACCTGCTGGTCACCACCGACTACCGCTCGGTGCTGGCCGAGGTCGCGGCGGCGCGGCTGGGCGCCTCCCCCGCCCAGACCTTCCCGGGGTTCTCCCCGGAATCGGTCGGGGCGGTCAGCTCGCTGTAGCCGCCTGGGGCCTCACCGGAACGCGAGCACCCCGTCGTCGATCGCACCGCGCCGGATCGTCCGCACGTCGTGCACGTAGTTCTGCCGCAGCTTCCACGGCTCGACCGAGCCCTGCTTGGGCAGCCGGTCGAGCGCGCGCAGCACGTAGCCGGCACCGAAGTCCATGAACGGCTCCTCGCCCACCTCGGGGTCGCGGACCGGCACGGCGGAGCGGGCACCCGTCTCGTCCAGGTGCGCCAGCAGCCGGCAGACGTACTCGGCGACCAGGTCGGCCTTGAGCGTCCAGGACGCGTTGGTGTAGCCGATCGTGTAGGCGAAGTTCGGCACGCCGGAGAGCATCATCGCCTTGTAGGCCATCGTCTGCGTGACGTCGACGGGCTTGCCGTCGAGGCGCAGCTCCATCCCGCCGAAGGCGAGCAGGTTGAGGCCGGTGGCGGTGACCACCAGGTCGGCGTCCAGGTGCGTCCCGTCGGTCAGCCGGATGCCGGTCTCGTCGAACGTCTCGATGGTGCCGGTCGCCACCGCCGCGTCGCCGCTGCGGATCGCGGCGAACAGGTCGCCGTCGGGGACCAGGCACATCCGCTGGTCCCACGGGCCGTAGGTCGGCTTGAAGTGCACGTCGACCGGGTAGCCCTCGGGCAGCATCTTGGCGTTGAGCTTGCGGATCATCCGGCGCACCGGGCCGGGCCACTTCTGCGAGGCCTGGAAGAGGATCGTCGCCTGGGCGACGTTCTTCCACCGGGTCACGACGTACGACGCCTTCTCCGGCAGCACCCGCTTGACCGCCCGGCCGATCTTGTCCACGCCCGGCACCGGGAGCACGTACGTCGGGGAGCGCTGCAGCATGGTCACGTGCGCCGCCCCGCCCTCCTCGACTCCCGGCAGCGCCATCGCCGGCACCAGGGTCACCGCGGTCGCGCCGGAGCCGATCACCACCACCCGCTTGCCGGCGTAGTCCAGGCCTTCGGGCCAGTGCTGGGGGTGCACCACGGTGCCGCCGAAGTCGGCAAGGCCGGGCAGCTCGGGCAGGTAGCCCCGGTCGTAGTCGTAGTAGCCGCTGCACGCCCACAGGAAGGAGCAGGTGTAGGTCTCGTGCGCGGTGATCATCCCGCCGCCCACGTCCTCGCGGCGGGTCTCGACGGTGACCGTCCAGAGTGCGGCGTCGGAGTCCCAGTCGGCGGAGCGGACCGTGCGGTCGTATCGCACGTGCCGGTCGACCCCGTGCTCGGCGGCCGTCTCCTTGACGTACTCCAGGATCGAGGCGCCGTCGGCCAGCGCCTTCTCCCCGCGCCACGGCTTGAACCGGTAGCCGAGGGTGAACATGTCGGAGTCCGACCGGACGCCGGGGTAGCGGAACAGGTCCCAGGTGCCGCCCATCCGGGGGCGGCGCTCGAGCACCAGGTAGCTCTTGCCGGGCAGCTCGCGGCTCAGCTGGCTGGCCGCGCCGACGCCCGACAGGCCGGCACCGATGATCAGGACGTCGACGTGCTGGCCCTCGCTGTGCTGGACCTCGTGAGCGCTCATTCGCGGAACATACCGTGGGTATCGGGCCGGCGTCAGTACCCCGGAGGGCTCAGATCACGGCCTCAGACGGCGGGAGGTCGCAGGGCGTCCTCGGCGTTGTCACCGGCTGACGCCTCGGACAGCAGCACGCTGACCATCCCGTTGGGCTCCAGGTAGGCACGACGGACCCGGGCGACGTCCTCGATCCCGTGCAGCCGCAGCTGGGACATCACCTCGTCGTAGGTCATGAACTCGCGGCGCATCACCCGCCGGTCGAGCTCGCCGTCGCGGATCAGCGGCTTCGGCCTCGCCTTCAGCACCCGACCCAGCCGGGGCCACCGGTAGCCCACCGCGTCCAGCGCCACGCTCCAGCACAGCAGCGTGACCACCAGGACCAGGCCGTCGCCGATCGAGCTGGCCTCCCCGGTCAGCCCCGCGCTGGAGGCGTCGACCACGAGGACGACCAGCAGCAGGTCGGTGAGGCCGAGCCCTCCGGACTCCCGCTGGCCGACCAGGCGCATCAGCAGCATCAGGGCCAGGAAGGTCACGGTGCCGCGCAGCACCAGCTCGAGGATCGGCGCCGTGGGCACGAAGATCGAGGCGAAGTCAGGCATGCCCCACCTTCTCAGGTGGCAGCCGCCGCGAACTGCGACCGGTAGAGCCTCGCGTAGGCGCCCTCGGCGGCCAGCAGCTCCTCGTGGGTGCCCTGCTCGACGATCGCCCCGTCCTCCATCACCAGGATCAGGTCGGCGTCGCGGATGGTGGAGAGCCGGTGCGCGATCACGAACGACGTCCGGTCGGTGCGCAGCGCCGCCATCGCGTGCTGGAGCAGCAGCTCGGTGCGGGTGTCGACCGAGGAGGTCGCCTCGTCCAGGATCAGCAGCGCCGGGTCGATCAGGAACGCCCGGGCGATGGTGAGCAGCTGCCGCTCCCCGGCCGAGAGGTTGGCCCCGTCCTCGGTGAGCACCGTGTCGTAGCCCTCGGGCAGCGAGTGGACGAACCGGTCCACGAACGTCGCCCGGGCCGCCGCCAGCACCTCCTCCTCGGTCGCCTCGGGGCGGCCGTAGGCGATGTTGTCGCGGATCGTGCCGCCGAAGAGCCAGGCGTCCTGGAGCACCATCCCGATCCGGCGACGCAGCTCGGCACGCGGCAGGGAGGCGATGTCGTGGCCGTCGACGGTGATCCGGCCGCCGTCGAGGTCGTAGAAGCGCATCAGCAGGTTGACCAGGGTCGTCTTGCCGGCGCCGGTCGGCCCGACGATCGCCACCGTCTGGCCCGGCCGGGCGACCAGCGAGAGGTGGCTGATCAGCGGGCGCTCGGGGTCGTAGGAGAACGACACGTCGTCGAAGACGACCTCGCCCCGGGTCACCCGAGCCCCGGTCTCCGGTGGGTCGAGCGGCTCCTCCTCGGCGTCGAGCAGCTCGAAGACGCGCTCGGCCGAGGCGACGCCGGACTGGAGCAGGTTGGCCATCGAGGCGACCTGGCTCAGCGGCTGGTTGAACTGCCGTGCGTACTGGATGAACGCCTGCACGTCGCCGAGGCTGAGCGTGCCGCTGGCGACCCGGAGCCCGCCGACCACCGCGATCACCACGTAGCCCAGGTTCCCGACGAACATCAGCGCGGGCATGATCAGGCCGCTCACGAACTGCGCGCCGAAGCTGGCCCGGAAGAGCTGCTCGTTCTCCTCGGCGAAGGTGCGCTCCACCTCCTCCTGGCGGCCGAAGACCTTGACCAGCGCGTGCCCGGAGAACGCCTCCTCCACCTGGGAGTTGAGCGCGCCGGTACGCCGCCACTGCGCCTTGAACCGGCCCTGGGAGCGCTTCATGATCGTCCGCGCCACCAGCAGCGAGATCGGCACCGAGACCAGGGAGACCAGCGCCAGGGTGGGCGAGATCCACAGCATCATCCCCAGCACCGCGACCAGGGTGAGCAGCGAGGTGAGCAGCTGGCTCATCGTCTGCTGGAGGCTCTGGCTGACGTTGTCGATGTCGTTGGTGACCCGGCTCAGCAGCTCACCGCGCGAGGACCGGTCGACCGCGGCCAGTGGCAGCCGGTTGATCTTGCGCTCCACCTCGCCCCGCATCCGGCGCACGGTGCCCTGCACCACGTCGTTGACCAGGTAGCCCTGGAGCCATGCCAGCAGGGAGGCGGCTGCGTAGATGGCCACCACCAGCAGCAGCACCCGGCCGACGGCGGAGAAGTCGACCCCGGCGCCGGGGACCACCCCCTGGCCACGGATCGCCTCGGGCAGCTGGGAGTCCGGCGTGCCGGGGGCGAACGTGCCGCCCACCGCGCCGGTGAAGACCAGGTCGGTGGCCCGGCCCAGCACGTAGGGCCCGGCGGCGGTCAGCGCGACCGAGACCACCGCGAAGACCACCACCAGCACCGAGGTCAGCCGGTCGGGGCGCAGCAGGCCGACCAGCCGGCGCGCGGAGTGCCGGAAGTCCTGAGCCTTCTCCCCCACCGCCGCGGGTCCGCCGCCGTGCCGGGGCCCGGGGGCGGCGACCCTCTCGGTCTCCTTCAGCCCGCTCATGCCGGCACCTCCTCGTCGGTGCCGAGCTGGGAGGCGACGATCTCCTGGTAGGGCTCGCAGCCGGCCAGCAGCTCGGCGTGGGTGCCGCGGCCGACCACCCGACCGTCCTCGAGGACGACGATCAGGTCGGCCTCCAGGATCGTGGAGACCCGCTGGGCGACCACGAGCACGGTGGCGTCCCGGGTGGCGGGGCGGAGTGCGGCGCGCAGCCGGGCGTCGGTGGCCACGTCCAGCGCGGAGAAGGCGTCGTCGAACAGGTAGAGGCTGGGCCGGCGGACCAGCGCCCGGGCGATCGCCAGCCGCTGCCGCTGGCCGCCGGAGAAGTTCGTGCCGCCCTGGGAGACCGCGGTGTCCAGTCCCTCGGGGAGGGCCTCGACGAAGTCGCGCGCCTGGGCGATCTCCAGCGCCGCCCATAGGTCATCCTCGCCGGCCTCGGGCCGCCCGTGCAGGAGGTTGCTGCGCACCGTCCCGCTGAACAGCCAGGCCCGCTGGGGCACCAGCCCCAGCTGCGACCAGAGCTCCTCGGGGGCCACCCGGCGTACGTCGTGCCCGGCCACCCGCACCTCGCCGGCGGTGACGTCGAGCAGCCGCGCGACCAGGTTGACCAGGGTGGTCTTGCCCGAGCCGGTCGAGCCGACCACGGCCACAGTCTGGCCGGGTCGCGCGGAGAAGGAGACGTCGTGCAGGACCGGGACCTCGGCGCCCGGGTAGGCGAAGCCCACCTGCTCCAGGTCGACCCAGCCGCTGCGCTCGGGGTCCAGCGGCTCGGGGTGCTCGGGGGCGCCCAGCGAGGTCCGGGTGTCGAGCACCTCGGCGATCCGCTCGGCGCAGACCGCCGCGCGCGGCACCTGCATCAGCATGAAGGTCGCCATCATCACGCTCATCAGGATCAGCATCAGGTAGGCCAGGAAGGCGGTCAGCGACCCGACGCCGGCGTCCCCGTCGGCGACCCGGTGGCCGCCGAACCAGATGACCGCGACGCTGCCCAGGTTGACCACCCAGATGACCAGCGGGAAGAGCGCGGCCATCCACCGCCCGGCGCGCAGCGCCGAGTCGGTGAGCTCGTCGTTGGCCCGGCCGAAGCGGGCGGTCTCGTAGGGCTCGCGGACGAACGCCCGGACCACCCGGATGCCGGCGATCTGCTCGCGCAGGATCCGGTTGACCGCGTCGATCCGGATCTGCATCCGCCGGAAGTTGGGCACCAGCCGGCTGACCACCAGGCCGACGCAGACGAAGAGCGCCGGCACCACCACGGCCAGCAACCACCCGAGGCCCGCGTCCTCGCGCAGCGCCATCACCACCCCACCGACCATCATCAGCGGCGAGGTGACGGCGATGATGCAGGCCATCGCCACCAGCATCTGCACCTGCTGCACGTCGTTGGTGGTGCGGGTGATCAGCGAGGGCGCCCCGAAGGCGCCCACCTCGCGGGCTGAGAAGGTGCCGACCCGGGAGAAGAGCGCGCCACGCAGGTCGCGACCCAGGCTCATCGCGGTCCGCGCGCCGAACCAGGCGGCCCCCACCGAGCCGACGACCTGGAGCAGCGAGACCGCCAGCATGACGCCGCCGGTGCGCACGATGTAGCCGGTGTCGCCGGTGGTCACGCCGTTGTCGATGATGTCGGCGTTCAGGCTCGGCAGGAAGAGGGAGGCGAGCACGCCGACGGCCTGGAAGGCGACCACCGCCGCCAGCCAGGAGCGGTACGGCGCGAGGTGCTCGCGCAGGAGCCGGATCAGCATGGTTCCCCCAGCCTAGGGACAGCGTCCCCGCGGCGCTCAGGACTGGACGGCGGCCCCGGACTCGATCAGCTTCTCCACGTCCGCGACACCCCAGGCGGTCAGCGCGTCGCGGGTGCTGGCACCGACGGCCTCGGGCGAGCGCCGGAGCGTCGCCTCGGTCCGCGAGAACCGTGGCGCGGGTGCGGGCTGGAGCACGCCGTCGGGCTCGACGTACGTGCCCCGAGCGGCCAGGTGCGGGTGCCTGGCGGCCTCCCGCATCGGCACGATCGGGAAGACGCAGGCGTCGGTGCCGTCGAAGAGCTCGGCCCACTCGGCCTGGGTGCGCTCGGCGAAGCGCGCGGTGAACGCCTCGCGGATGGCCGCCAGGTTGGCCGGGTCGTTGCGGTCGGGCAGGTCCTCGAGATCGAGCACGCGTAGGAGCTCGGCGTAGAACTGGGGCTCCAGCGCGCCGACCGAGAGGTGCTTGCCGTCGGAGGTCTCGTAGACGTCGTAGTAGGGGACGCCGCCGTCGAGCATGGAGGCCGCCCGGCGCTCGTCCAGCACGCCCATGGCCTGCAGGCTCGCGCCCATCAGGTTGAGGTGCGCGGCACCGTCGACGATCGCGGCGTCCACCACCTGTCCCCGGCCCGACAGCCTGGCCTCGAGCAGGGCGGCCAGCACGCCGATCACCAAGTAGGCCGAGCCACCGCCGAAGTCGCCGAGCAGGTTGGTCGGGAAGTGCGGCCGCGCCGGGTCCTGGCCGAGGCCGTGCAGGACGCCGGAGGCGGCGACGTAGTTCATGTCGTGGCCCGCGACCTCGGCCAGCGGCCCGTCCTGTCCCCACCCGGTCATCCGGCCGTAGACCAACGCGGGGTTCCGTGACCAGCAGTCCTCGGGTCCAAGGCCGAGGCGCTCGGTGACCCCGGGTCGCATCCCCTCGACCAGCACGTCCGCGCTCGCGACCAGGTCGAGGACGGCCGCGACCGCCTCCGGCTTCTTGAGGTCGAGCGCGACGCTGGGCCGACCGCGGGTGAGCAAGTCGTGCGCGCCACCGCCGAGCGGGTTGCCGCCGGGACGCTCGACCCGGATCACGTCGGCGCCGAGGTCGGCCAGGAGAGTGCAGGCGTGCGGCCCCGGCCCGATCCCGGCGATCTCGACCACCTTGACGCCCTTGAGCGGACCCGTTCCCTGACCGAGCTCGTATGTCATGCGCCACATTGTGACAGAACTGCTGTCACGGTTGACTCATGTCAGTCAGGACCGCGCCGCACTACTTCCTCTCGCCCTAGGACTCGACATGACCGTCCACCACCACTGCCGTGTCTGCGGCTACGACTGGGGCGAGCCGCCGTGGGGCATCACCGGCGAGACCCCGAACTTCGAGATCTGTCCTGTCTGCGAGGTGGAGGCCGGGTACGAGGACCACAGCCCCGAGAGCACTCGCGCCTACCGCGCCAGCTGGCTCGCCAGAGGCGCGCCCTGGGCGGACGCGGAGGTCCCGCACGACGGTCTCACCACCGAGGAGCGCCTCCGCCACGTCCCTGCCGGGTTCGAGTGACTCCGAGCTAGCCCGCCACCAGCCCGTGCGCGTGCGCGAAGACCACGATCTGCACCCGGTCGCGCAGCGCGAGCTTGCGCAGGATCGCGCCCACGTGGGTCTTCACCGTCGACTCGCTGGTGAAGACCTGCCCGGCGATCTCGGTGTTGGACAGCCCCCGGGCCACCGCATCGAAGATCTCCCGCTCCTTCTCGGTGAGCGCCAGGTACGCCGCCGGGGCGGGGGCGGCCGACCGGAACTGGCCGTCGAGCAGGGTGGAGAGGTCCTGCGGCGCGAGCACCGCGTTGCCGGCGTGCACGGTGCGGATCGCGTCGCGCAGCAGCACCGGGGTGGTGTCCTTGAGCAGGAACCCGCTGGCACCGTGCCGGATCGCCGTGGCCGCCCGGTCGTCGAGGTTGAAGGTGGTCAGCACGACCACCCGCAGCGGCTTGGTGCGCCGGGCCACCCGCTCGGGGGAGAAGAGCTGCCGGGTCGCCTCGACGCCGTCCATCTCGGGCATCCGGATGTCCATCAGCACCACGTCCGGCTCGAGCTCGTCGGCCAGGCGCACCGCCTCGAACCCGTCACCGGCCTCGCCGACCACGCACATGCCCTCCTGGGCGTCGACGATCACCGCGACACCGGCGCGGAAGAGCACCTGGTCGTCGACCAGGAGCACCCGGATCTGCTCGGCGCTCACGACTCACCCGCCCGCAGCGGGATCCACGCGGTCACGGTGAAGGTCGGGCCGGACTCCTCCTGCCGACGGCGTACGTCGAGCCGCCCGCCGACCGCCTCGACGCGGCGACGCATCCCCTCCAGGCCGCGACCGGCGGAGGGGCGCGGCTCCTCGGGCAGCCAGACCGTCAACGGCTCCTCGTCCAGCGCCCGGATCGGCATGGTCGGCACGTCGCCGGTCGGCTCCGCGCCGGCGTCGGCGGTGGGCTCGACCTCGTTGCGCACCTCGATCCGCAGCTCACCCTCCCAGTGCCGCTCCACGTGCACCACGCCGTCGCGCCGCCCGTGCCGGATCGCGTTGGTCAGCATCTCCTGGAGCACCCGGAAGGCGACGGTCTCCAGCTCGGGCGGCAGCGGACGCGGGGCGCCCTCCTCGCTGGAGACCACCCGGTGGCCGCTGCCCCGGACGCCCTCCACCAGGCTGTCCAGCCCGCCGGGCCCGGCCGCCGCGGTCGCGGTCGCCGTGGTGGAGAGCACCTGACGGACGTCGCGCAGCGAGCCGCGGGCCGAGGTGGCGATCGTGGCCAGGGTCTCCTTGAGCGCCGCGGCGTCCGAGTCCTGGCGGTACTGCGCCGACTCGGCCTGGGCCAGGATCACCGCCAGGGAGTGGCCCACCACGTCGTGCACGTCGCGGGCCAGCCGGGCCTGCTCCTCCTGGAGCCGGGCGATCTCGAGCGCCTCCTCGGACTCCCGCTGGGCCTGGGCCGCGTCCTGCTCCGCGGCCACCTGGGAGATCTCCGAGCGCTTGGCCCGGGACATGAAGCGCAGCGCGAGACCGGCGAGCCAGGGCACGCCCAGCACCCCGATCCCGATCAGGGCGACAGTCAGCTGCCAGGTGTCGCCGTAGGAGTAGACGCGCTCGGCGAGGCTCGTCAACGCTGGCGCCTCCAGCAGCGCGGAGAGCTGGTCGATGGCGAGCAGCGCGAGGACGAGCAGACCGGCCGCCGGGATCGAGAGCGCGCTCAGCCACAGTGTCGGCACGGACCCCCAGCGGGCGGTGCCGAAGGCGACCACCGCCACCGCCACCTGGACGATCATCAGGTCGATGCCGCCGAGCAGCTGGATGCCGCAGATCCCCCAGATCACCCCCAGCGCCACCCCGGGCGCGTGCCTGCTGAGCCCGGCCGCGGCGGCCGTGCCCAGCGCGACCAGCGTCAGCGGCCCCCGGGAAGCGTAGGAGTCGGCGTCCATGACCTCGATCAGCCCGGCCAGCAGCACCACCAGGCCCACGGCCAGGTCGGGCGCCCAGCGCCGCCAGTCCTGCGTCATGCCGCCACCGCCTCGCGCGGACGAGGCCGCGGCTGGAGCGGCCGCTCCACGGCGTACCAGCTGAGCGCCGCGAGCGGCAGCGTGAGCACCGCGGCCACCAAGCCCGCGTGCTCCAGATGCGGCCGCAGCCAGACCGTGAGCGGGTAGTTCCACAGGTACGCCGCGTACGAGACCGTGCCCAGCCAGACCAGGGCGCCCAGGACAGGTCCGGTCACCTGCGTCCAGGCGCGCCAGCAGACCAGCAGCACCGCGGTGAGCAGGGCGATGGCCGGACCTCCCGCCAGGTAGGTGAGCGCGTGACCGCGCAAGGGAATCACGCTGAGGAGGGTAAGACCGAGCAACGCCACGGCGGGTGTCCAGGGCGGAAGCGGGACGGCGTCGAGGCGATCGCGGTACACCCGGGTCGCGGCGCCGACCACGAAGCAGACCGCCCACGAGGTGGGCAGCGAGTAGGCCAGGTCCGGCGCCTCGGCCAGCCAGACCACGGTGGCCACGCACGCGGCCAGGCAGGCGCAGACCACCCCCACCAGCGCCACGCCGACCCGACCGCGGGCGAAGGCGAGCGCCAGGACCGCGGGCCACAGCAGGTAGAACTGCTCCTCGGTGGCCAGGGTCCACAGGTGGAAGGTGGCGTCGCTGGCGTGGCCGAAGGGCAGGTTGCCGGTCCAGGTGAGGGCGACCGCGACGGTCTTGCCCAGCTGGTCGCGGTCCCCCAGCGGGTCGAGGGTCAGCGTCACCAGCACCACGCCGACCACCAGCAGGAGCAGCGCGGGCACCAGCCGCCGGGCCCGGCGCAGGTAGAACCGGCGCAGGTCCACCCGACCGGCGCCGGCCAGCTCCGCGAGCAGCACCCCGGTGATCAGGTAGCCGCTGAGCGCGAAGAACATCACCACGCCGACCACCCCGGCGCCGGGGAACGCCTCCGGCAGTGCGTGCCGCAGCATCACCAGCCCGATCGCAATCCCGCGGAGCAGGTCGAACCCGGCGATCCGCCCGCTCACCCGGCGTCCGCGGCGTCGCGCACCAGCCGGTCCAACAGGTCGGGATAGGAGAGCCCCGCCGCGGCGAACATCCGCGGCACCTGCGACTGCTCGGTGAAGCCGGGCATCGTGTTCACCTCGTTGAGCACCGGCCCGTCGGCGGTGAGGAAGAAGTCGACCCGGGCCACGCCGGCGCAGCCGAGCGCGTCGTAGACCGCCAGCGCGGCCTCCTCCAGCCCCTTGCGCTCCACCTCGTCCAGCGCGGCGGGGATCCGGAAGTCGGCGCTGCCGTCGTACTTGGTGTCCAGGTCGAAGAGCCCGTCGACCACGATCTCCAGGCTCGGCGAGCAGGTGCGCGAGCCGTCGGGGCGGCCGAGCACCGCCACGTCGATCTCCCGGCCGACCACCAGCTCCTCCACCAGCACCCGGTCGTCCAGAACGAACGCCGCCGCGAGGGCGGGCGGCAGCTCCTCGGCGCTGCGCACCAGGGAGACCCCGTGGCTGGAGCCGGCCGCGACCGGTTTGACCACGACCGGGTGGCTCCAGGCGTACGACGGTGCGGTGCCCGGCGTGAGCAGCACCCCCGGCGCGGTGGCGATGCCGACCGCGTCGGCCACCAGCTTGGTCGTCCACTTGTCCATCGCCAGCGCCCCGGCCCGCACCCCGGACCCGACGTAGGGCACCCCGGCCAGCTCGCAGAGGGCGGCGAGCGCGCCGTCCTCGCCGCGCGGCCCGTGCACCACCGGGACCACGACCGCGCAGCCGCGGAGCACCTCGACCGCCGCCGCCAGCCCGATCGGCCCGCCCTCGGCGTCCAGCCACGCACCGTCGCGGTCGACGGTCAGCCGCACCACCTCGTGGTCGCGCTCGGCCAGCGCCCGCGCGACCGAGGCCGCCGAGGCGAGAGAGACCTCGTGCTCGCAGTTCTGGCCGCCGCCGATCACGGCGACCCGCAGCCCGCTCATGCGAGAGACCTCAGGCCGACACGGGTGCCGGCGACTTCCCGGTGCACCCGGCCACCGAGCCCGGTGACCACCTCGTGCTCCAGGGTGTCGGACCACCTCGCCCAGTCGGCGGCGGTCGGCTCCCCCGCGTCGCCGGGGCCGAAGACGACGGCCTCCTCCCCCAGCCGCACGTGCTCGTGGCCGAGGTCGACGACCACCTGGTCCATCGAGATCCGCCCGACCACCGGACGGCGTCGCCCGCGCACCAGCACCTCGGCCTGACCGGTGGCCGCGCGCGGCAGCCCGTCGGCGTACCCCAGCGGGAGCAGGCCCAGGGTAGTCGCGGCCGGGGCGGTCCAGGTGTGGCCGTAGCCGACCGGCGTGCCGCCGCGCACCCGGCGGACCGTCACCACCGGGGCGGTCAGGGTCATCGCCGGTCGGAGCAGGCCACCCGCGCCGTCCCCGGTCGGGTCGATCCCGACCAGGCCGGCGCCGATCCGGACCGTCGTGTGGTGGGCCAGCGGGTCGGTGAGGGTGGCCGCGGTGGCGGCCAGGTGCCGGCTCGTGGGCCGGAGCCCGGCGGCGCGGGCCACTCGCAGGCCCCAGGCGAACCGGGTGCGGCCGACGGCGTTGGCCGGGTGGCCCGGCTGGTCGGCGCAGGCCAGGTGACCCATCACCCCGACCACCCGGAGCCGGCCGGTCCGCTCGGCGGCGCGGGCCGCCCGGCAGAGCGCTGCCCACTCCTGGGGCGCAGCACCGTCGCGGGCCAGCCCGGTGTCCAGGTGAAGGTGCACCCGGGCGCCGGGGGCGGTCGCGGTGATCGCCGCCAGGTGCTCCAGCGAGGGGACGGCGAGCTCGACGTCCGCGTGCACGGCGGTGGCGAAGTCGGCGTCGACGGGGTTGAGCCAGCTGAGCAGTGGAGCGTCGAGACCCGCAGCGCGCAGCGGCAGGGCCTCCGCGAGGCTGGTCACGCCCAGCGAGGTGGCGCCGCCCGCCATCGCGGCCCGGGCCACCTCGACCGCGCCGTGACCGAAGCCGTCGGCCTTGACCACGGCCATCACCTCGGCGGAGGTGCGCCCGGCCAGCAGCCGGACGTTGGCGCTCACGGCGGCGGTGTCCACCCGCAGCACCGGCCCGACCGGTGCGGCCGGGCTCACGTCCACCATGTCCACCGGGAGGGCGCTCATGCCGCCACCGCCAGGTCGACGGGGCCGTAGAGCGCCGCCGGGGCGCCGGTGAGCAGCGCCCAGTACCGGTCGCCGTAGCTCCAGTGCCACCACTCGGTGGGGTAGTTGACCAACCCGGCGCCCCCCAGCACCCGGGCGAGCAGGTCGCGGTGCGCGCGGGCGTCGGCGCCGATCCCGGCGGCGGCGGTGAAGCAGCGCCCGTCGGAGGCCTCCGGGGTGGCGTCGATCGTCGTGCCGAGGTCGACCTCGTCGCCGCAGGCGTCGACCAGGGTCAGGTCGACCGCGGCGCCGGCCACGTGCGGGGCGACCTCGAGCGGTGCGACGAACCGGCTGGTCAGCCGGTGCAGCTCGTCCGTCCCGGCCTCGGGGCGGGCGGCGCGGAGCTCAGCGGAGTAGGCGTCGATGATCGCGCGCTGGTGGGCCACGCTGCGGTGGCCCTCCACCACGCGCAGGGCGATCCCGGCGGGCAGGTCGGCGGCCGCGGCGGCCAGGCGCTCGGCGAGACCGGCGCGGACCAGGGCCCGGGCGGGCCCGAAGGAGGGGGCGAGCCGGACCAGCGGCTCGGCGTTCTCGCGGACCGGGACGGCCCGGACCCGCGGGTCGGAGAGGAGGATCGTCATGCGTCCACGCTCTCCCGCCGCGAGGTCGGCGCGCCTCCACCTGCGGTGCCGAGGTGCTGGCCGGAAGGATGAGAGAGTTCACCTTCGGGGGGGCTTGCAACTCGTTGCAAGCATCTGCCATCCTCCTCCCGTGGCCCTGGAACACGCCCTCCTGGTGGCGCTCAGCGAGAAGCCCGGCTCCGGACTCGAGCTGGCTCGCCGGTTCGACAAGTCGATCGGCTTCTTCTGGCACGCCACCCACCAGCAGATCTACCGGGTGCTGGGCCGGATGGAGGCCGACGGCTGGCTCGCCGTCGAGGTGGTGCCGCAGGCCGCCAAGCCGGACAAGAAGGTCTACGCCGTCACCGACGCCGGCGCCGAGGTGCTCGCGCAGTGGCTGGCCACGCCGACCCCGATGGAGGAGCTGCGCAGCGAGCTCGCGGTCAAGATGCGCGGCGGCAGCTTCGGCGACCGCGCCGCCCTGCTCGAGGTGGTCCGCGGCGCACTCGCCGACCACCTCGCCCGGCTCGAGCACTACCGCCGCCTGGAGCAGGCGTACGACGACCCGACCGGCCTCACCGGCCACGAGCTCGACCAGTACCTGGTGCTGCGCGGCGGCATCGGCCTGGAGCAGTTCTGGGTCGGCTGGCTCGAGGACTACATCAACGCCCACAGCAAGGACCGCTCATGAGTGACTACCCGCACCTGCTCAGCCCGCTCGAGCTGGGCCCGCTGACCCTGCGCAACCGCGTGGTGATGGGGTCGATGCACACCGGGCTGGAGGACGCGCCCTGGCACATCGACCGGCTGGCGGCGTACTTCGCCGAGCGCGCCCGCGGCGGGGTCGGCCTGATCGTCACCGGCGGCTACGCGCCTAACAAGCGCGGCTGGCTCAAGCCGTTCGCCTCCGAGATGACCACCCGGCTGCAGGCCGCGCGCCACCAGCGGGTCACCGAGGCGGTGCACGCCGAGGGCGGCGCGATCGCCATGCAGATCCTGCACGCGGGCCGCTACGCCTACCACCCGTTCAGCGTGAGCGCGTCGCGCAAGCAGGCCCCGATCAACCCGTTCAAGCCGTCCGCGCTGTCGGCCAAGGCGGTCGACCGCACCGCCACCGACTTCGCCAGGTCCGTCGCGCTGGCCAGGAAGGCCGGCTACGACGCGGTCGAGATCATGGGCTCCGAGGGCTACCTGATCAACCAGTTCCTCGCCGCCCGCACCAACGACCGCACCGACGCCTGGGGCGGCAGCACGGAGAAGCGGATGCGCTTCCCGGTCGAGGTGGTGCGCCGCACCCGCGAGCTGGTGGGCGACTTCCCGGTGATGTACCGGATCTCGCTGCTCGATCTGGTCGAGGACGGCCAGACCTGGGAGGAGACCGCCGAGCTGGCCTTGCGGCTCGAGGAGGCCGGCGTCACCGCCTTCAACACCGGCATCGGCTGGCACGAGGCGCGGGTGCCGACGATCATCACCCAGGTGCCGCGCGCCGCCTGGCGCTCGGTCACCGCCCGGCTCAAGGCCGAGGTCTCGGTCCCGGTCTGCGCCTCCAACCGGATCAACACCCCCGAGGTGGCCGAGGAGATCCTGGCCGCCGGCGACGCCGACCTGGTCTCGATGGCCCGCCCGCTGCTCGCCGACCCCGACTTCGTCAACAAGGCGGCCGCGGGCCGTGCTGAGGAGATCAACACCTGCATCGCCTGCAACCAGGCGTGCCTGGACCACACCTTCAGCAACAAGACGTCGTCCTGCCTGGTCAACCCCCGCGCCTGCCACGAGACGCTGCTGGTGCTCTCCCCGGCCCGCCGCCGCGAGTCCGTCGCGGTGGTCGGCGCCGGTCCCGCCGGCCTGGCCACTGCGGTCAGCGCGGCCGAGCGCGGGCTGGCGGTCACCCTGTTCGAGAAGGCGCCGCAGATCGGCGGCCAGTTCCGGCTCGCCATGCAGGTCCCGGGCAAGGAGGAGTTCGCCGAGACGCTGCGCTACTACGCCCGGCGCCTCGAGGTGCTCGAGGTCGACGTCCGGCTCTCCACCGAGGCCGGCCCGGACGACCTGGCCGGCTTCGACCACGTCGTGGTCGCCACCGGCGTGGAGCCGCGGGTGCCGCAGATCGACGGCATCGACCACCCCAAGGCGGTCTCCTACGCCGACGTGCTCGCCGGCCGGGTCACGGTCGGGCGCCGGGTGGCGGTGATCGGCGCCGGCGGCATCGGCGTCGACGTCTCGCACTTCCTCGCCCACGACCCGGGCGAGACCTTCGACGACTGGATGGCCCAGTGGGGCGTCGGCGACCCGTCGCTGCACCGCGGCGGCCTGACCGAGCGGAAGCCCCGGTCGGTGGTGCGCGAGGTGACGCTGGTCCAGCGCAAGGAGACCCCGATCGGGATCGGCCTGGGCAAGACCTCGGGCTGGGCGCACCGCGCGGTGCTCAAGCAGTCCGGCGTGCGCCAGGTCAGCGGGGCGACGTACGACCGGATCGACGACGCCGGCCTGCACCTGACCGTCGGCGGCGAGCCGCAGCTGCTCGAGGTGGACCACGTGGTGGTCTGCGCCGGGCAGGAGTCGGTGCGCGACCTGTACGACGCACTGGAGGGCCCGGCCCACCTGGTCGGCGGAGCCACGGTGCACCTGGTCGGCGGAGCCGACGTGGCCGCCGAGCTCGACGCCAAGCGCGCGATCAAGCAGGGCACGGAGGTCGCCGCCGCCCTGGGTTGACCAGCGCCTGGGTTGATCAGCGGCGAGAGAGCTCGGCGGTGACGTAGTCGTCGTTGCAGGGCTGGACCTCGCCGCCGATGATCGGGCAGTGCGGCCCCTCCTGGGCGCCCTTGGTGACGGTGTAGACGTCGAGCCGCGCCCGGCGGTTGAACGGCTTCGGGTCGTCCGCGCCGGCCACGGTGATCGTCACCTTGTTCTTGGCCAGGTCCCACTGGGCGACGGCGGGCAGGGGGACGCCCTCCTCCTGACCCGCGCGGGTGAAGGTGCCACGGGTGACGAGCTTGCCCGAGCGGTACTGGGTGCGCACCTTCACCGAGCTGCCGTCGGGGTAGTAGACGCTGCCGAAGACCCGGGTCTTGGTGCGGTTGAGCCGCTCGACCCGCGCCACGAAGACGGTGCGGGAGGGCTCGTACGTCATCCGTCCCTTGACCAGCTCGTTGGGCCGGTCCTGGAGGCGCGAACCCTTCTCGTCGACGACCGTGACCGTCTCGGCGGAGGCCGCCGGTCCCACCGCGAGCAGGCCCGCCGCCAGCACGCCCGCGAGGGCGCCCCCGCGCAGCCGCCGGACGGTGCCCGCGTTCACCGTCGGCCCGATCGCCTGGCCTTGGCCTTCTCCACTGCTGACCTGATCTTGGCCTGGTTGTGGGGCTTGCGCGCCTCGTCGTAGACCTTCTTGGCCACGCCGGCCATAGCCAGCTTCCGCATGATCTTCATGGGAGTCCGGTACCCCGTCTCCTGCCCCGAGCATGCGCGCGTCCTTCTAGACTCACCCTCCGTGACCCCGGACTCGAGCAGCCTCGCCCCCCGTCCCGACGCCGACCAGCCCCGGATCGTGGTGGTCGGCCTGGGGTACGTCGGGCTCTCGATCGCGGTGCTGCTGGCCCAGCACTGCCGGGTCACCGGGGTCGAGGTGGACCCCGCCAAGGTCGCGCTGCTGGAGGACAAGAAGTCCCCCATCCACGACACCGAGATCGAGCACTACCTGGCCACCCGCGACCTCGACCTCGCCTTCACCCTCGACGGCACCTCGGCCTACGCCGACGCCGAGTACGTCGTGATCGCCACCCCCACCGACTACGACCCGGCCACCAACTACTTCGACACCTCCAGCGTCGAGGCGGTGATCACCCAGGTGCACGCGGCCAACCCCGACGCCGTGATGGTGATCAAGTCGACCATCCCGGTCGGCTACGTCGCCGAGACCCGCGCCCGGCTGGGCACCGACAACCTGATCTTCTCCCCCGAGTTCCTCCGCGAGGGCAAGGCACTGCTCGACAACCTGCACCCCTCGCGGATCATCGTCGGCGAGCGCTCGGAGCGGGCGCGGCGGTTCGCCGACCTGCTGCTCGCCGGGTCGCTGGAGACCGACGTCCCGGTGCTGCTCACCGACCCCACCGAGGCCGAGGCGATCAAGCTGTTCGCCAACACCTACCTGGCGATGCGGGTGGCCTACTTCAACGAGCTCGACTCCTTCGCCCTCAGCCACGGCCTCGACACCCGGGCGATCATCGACGGCGTGGGCCTCGACCCGCGGATCGGCACCCACTACAACAACCCGTCCTTCGGGTACGGCGGCTACTGCCTGCCCAAGGACACCAAGCAGCTCCTGGCCAACTACTCCGAGGTGCCGCAGACGCTGATCTCGGCGATCGTGGAGGCCAACCGCACCCGCAAGGACTTCATCGCCTTCGAGATCATCGACCGCAAGCCCGAGGTCGTCGGCATCCACCGGCTGATCATGAAGGCCGGCTCGGACAACTTCCGCTCCTCCTCGGTGCAGGGGATCATGAAGCGGATCAAGGCCAAGGGCATCGAGGTCGTCGTCTACGAGCCCGAGCTGCCCGAGGACACGTTCTTCGGCTCCCGCGTGGTCCGCGACCTCGAGGCGTTCAAGGCCGAGGCCGACCTGATCGTGGCCAACCGCCTCACCGACGACATCAAGGACGTCGCCGACCGCGTCTACACCCGGGACCTCTTCGGCTCCGACTGAGGCGCTCAGGCACCCGTGCGGTGCCGCACCCAGACGTTCGGCTCGACGTAGACAGCCGTCCCGTTCTCCACGTCGCAGTGGACGGGCGTGAGCGCGCCGGGCACCTTCACCTGGCCGGTCCGGTCGAAGGCCAGGCCCGTCCAGGCGCGCCACTCCTCGAGCGTCCCGGGGATCACCATCGAGCGTGACGCCACACCGTCGATCCGCCCGCCCGCACGCACGTGCACCCGCAGCCAGGGGTCGACGGGCAGCCCGTCGGCGCGGACGGCGAAGGCGTGCTCGGTCATCGGCTGGCGCGGGTCGGCCTTGCCGTTCGGGCGCACCGGCGCCACCAGCTCGGCGTACCCGAGGCGCGCGGCGTTGTCGCGCAAGGCCGCCAGGACCTGAGCGGACAGGCCGCGACCCTGCAGGTCGGGGCGGACGGCGATCTCCACCGCCGAGACCGCGTTCGCCGCCGGGCCGCCGGGGAGCCTGGTCGCCAGTCCCCGGCGGATCACCCCGTCCCAGCCGTCGGCAGGCAGCTCGTCGCCGTCGAGGTGGAAGGGCACCGAGAACGCCTTGGCGACGACGTCGCCGGCCTCGTCGAAGCAGACGAGCACGTACTCGGCGAACTCGTCGAGTGCAGCGTAGTAGCCGTTGCCGATGGGGTCGTGGAGCATGAACTCGGGCCACGAGCTGGGCATCGCCCACATGGCCCCCTCCAGCGAGGGGTCGTCGGCCAGGACCACGCAGCGCAGGTTCACCGGGCCATTCTGGGCCACGGCTCCGCGGAGAGGAGCGCCGCGTCGCCTGCGTGGAGCGCACTGGGTCATTACTGAATCACTCCCGGTCGCTCCCGGGCCACCCTGTGGACAAGCCCTGTCATGCGAACACCTGTTCGAGTAGAGTCATGGCATGACGACCACCGGACAGGGCACGAGCGCGACCGACGTCGCCGCGCTCGACGCGGCGGGAGTGCTGGAGCACGTCCAGGTCGCACTGCTCTCCCGGCGGGCGGCGGAGGTCGACGACCTCCGACTGGTCGCCCACTGGGCACTGCTGCATGGCAGCGACCCGCGCGACGACCCTACGGCGTCGGGGTGGGACCGGCTGGTCGAGCTCGGCGGGGAGGGCACGCCCCGGGTGCGCGACCTCTGCCTGGCCGAGCTCGCGGTGGTCCGGCGCACCCACGTGCTCGCGGTCCGCTCGGCGATGGCGGACGTGCTCGACCTGCGGCACCGGTTGCCCCGGACCTGGGCGGCGGTGGAGTCCCTGGAGGGCGAGGCGTGGGTGGCGCGCCGGGTCGCCGCGATGAGCCGCCGGCTCTCTCTGCTCGACGTCGGCGTGGTCGACGCCGCCGTCTCCGTCTGCCTGGCGGGCGAGGCGCCGTCGCGAGTGCTGGAGATCGCGGAGGCGAAGGTGATCGAGGCCGACCCGGCCGCGCACGCGGCGCGGGTGGAACAAGAACGGATGAGGCGCTACGTCTCCCTCTCGCGCACCGACGAGCACGGCCTGCGGCACGTGGTGGCGCGGGTCGAGGCCGGCGACGCGGTCTACGTCGACGCGATGGTCACCCGGGTCGCGGAGATCCTGGCGACCCAGGTGCCCGACGACGTGCCGGCGGACCAGCGGCCGACCCTGGACCAGCTCCGCGCCGACGCGCTGGGCTGGCTCGCGCGTCCCGCCGAGCTGCTCACGCTGCTCCTCGAGCACGCCGACGACGCACGCACCACAGAGGCGCCGGCCGACGAGGCACCGGCTCAGGACGCGCACACCGACCCCACCCGGCCCGCTCCCTCCCGTGCCCTCGCCTTCCCGGCCGACCTGCTGGCCGCCCTGCGCGCCGTCGACCCCGCCCGGCTCCGGCCGAGGGCGACCCTCGTCCTCCACCTCACCGACCAGGGCATGGCCGACCCCACCCGCTCGGTGGCCCGGGTCGAGGAGTGCGGTCCGGTGCTGGCCGCCCAGGCTGCCGAGTGGCTCCGGCACTCCCACGTCACCGTGCGGCCGGTCCTCGACTTGGCCGACCGGGTGGCCGCGGCGGGCTACGAGCACCCCGAGGGCCTGAAGGAGCGGGTCTGGCTGATCACCGGGGGCCGGGACATGTTCCCGTGGGCGCCCGGGCGGTCCCGCCGGGTGGACTACGACCATCCCGACCCCTACGTCCGGGGCGGGCCACGCGGCCAGACCGGCACCCACAACTCCCAGCCGCTCTCGCGCCGACACCACCGCTACAAGACCCACGCCGGGTTCGCGGTGCGCCAGGTCGCCCCGGGGTCGTACGTGTGGCGGAGCCGCCACGGGCACTGCTTCGCGGTCGGACCGCACGGCACCACGCCGGTGAGCCCGGAGGTCGTGGCGCCCTGGTTCGCCGACTGCACGCCCGGCGCGGTCCCGCCCCGGGCACCGCTCGCCGGCTGAGGGTTTCAAGCCGTGCCGAAGGGACAGGATCCGCGCATGTCGACACCCGACGAGCAGGACTCGAACAAGCAGTACTCCAACGGCCTGGTGGGCCCCTTCGCCCTGAGCACGGAGAAGGTGGGGATGGTCTTCTCCGCGGTCCTCCTGATCGTCCTGCTGGTCGTGCTCGCCGTCCTGGATCCCAAGGACCCGACCAGCCTCTACCTCACCCTGCCTCTTCCCGTCTTCATGTTCGCGATGAGCGCCTACCGGCTGCGCCGCATGCGGCGAGAGGACGAGCAGGAGCCGGGCGGTCGCTAGAGTCGCCGCATGACCGACCCCGGGGACGACCTCGAGCTGACCAAGACGTCCCGCAAGGCCTGGGGAGCGCTGGAGACGGTCCACGTGCTGGCCCACTTCGCGCCGCCGGTGACCCAGGCCTACGTCGACCTGGGCTTCCGGCCCCGCCTCTCCTACTTCGCCGCGCGCTCGGCCCCGTACGGCGCGGTCGGACCCGAGGTGCCTGCCGCGACCTTCTACGCCTTCGCCCCCTGGCTCTTCACCAAGACCCTGCCGTCGTCGTGGGAGATCGCCTCCCCCGAGCAGGTGGTCGAGGCCCAGCGCGACTCGATCGCCGGGGTGATGGCGCAGGTGCTGGCCGAGATCGACGACGCCCACGTCACCGAGCTGCTCGGGCTGCTGCGCACGGTCTGCGCAGGGCTCACCGCGCCCGGCCGCCCCCTGTACGCCGCGTACGCCGGCCTCCCCTGGCCCGAGGACCAGGGCGCGGCGCTGTGGCACGCGGCGACGCTGATCCGCGAGCACCGGGGAGACGGGCACCTCGCCCTGCTCGTCGCCGCCGAGCTCGACCCGGTCGAGGCGGTCGTCCTGAACGGTCTCTACGCCGGCACGATGGAGTTCATGCGGGCCACCCGAGGCTGGACCGACGAGGAGTACGCCGCGGGCGCCGAGCGGCTCGCCGCCCGCGGCCTGGTCGCCGACGGCGGGCTGACCGAGGACGGCCTCGCCTTCCGCAAGCAGCTCGAGCGGGAGACCGACCGGCTGGCGCTGGCGGGGTGGCGCCACCTGGGGCTGGACGGGACCCGGCGGGTGCTCGAGCTGGCCCTGCCGGTCCGGGACGGCGCGCTCGCCGGCGGGATGCTGCCGGAGTGGATGAGCGGCGGCCGCTGAGCCGGTCCGTGCGGGGTGGGCCGAGTAGGAGCTCTCCCGACGGGGTACGTCTCGGTCCCCTGCTGCGACCGTGAAGGAGAGCCCGTGAACCCGCTCGTCCGCCTGACCCGCACGCTCGAGGAGTCCACCGCGCTGGACCGACCCGTCCGCGCCATCCGCCCGCTCGCCTCCGGCCTGGCGACCGGCAAGCGCGGCCGACTGCTGCGCGGGGAGTGGCTCGGGCACGCGCTGCACCCGCTGCTGACCGACGCGGTGATCGGCACCTGGACGTCGGCCACCCTGCTCGACCTGATCGGTGGACGCGACGACCAGGACGCCGCGCGCCGCCTGGTCGGGATCGGGCTGCTTGCCGGCGTGCCCACCGCCCTCACGGGCTGGGCGGAGTGGACGGCCGCCGACGACCGCAACCAGCGGGTGGGCTTGGTGCACGCGCTGAGCAACGGGATCGCCGGCTCCGCCTACGGCGCCTCCTACCTGGCCCGCCGGCGCGGACAGCACGCCACGGGCGTCAAGCTCGCCCTGCTCGGCTTCTCGGTGGCCGGCCTCGGCGGCTACCTGGGCGGCCACCTGGCGTCCGCCCGCAAGGTCGGCACCCGGCACGAGGAGTTCGCCCGCAGCTGAGCCCGAGGCGTGCGCGCCCCGTCCGTGGGGTACGGACCTCCATGACCACCACACCCACCGAGCCCTCACCCGACCCCGACGTCGTCCCCAGCGGGGACCCCGCGCCGATCCCCACGCCCATGCCGGGCGAGGACCCGGGCGTCCCCGAGCAGCCGGAGCCGCTGCCCGGTGAAGCCTGAGACTTCGTGACCTCCGAGAGCGGTGGCAGCACGGAGAGCTCCCACTTCGCTGCGGCGCTGAGCGCCGTCAGCCGTTCCCTCCATGCCGCGCAGAGCGTCGAGGAGAGCCTGGACCTGATCGTGGAGACGGTGCTGCTGGCGCTGCCCGACTTCGAGCACGCCGGCGTCTCCATCCGGCACCGCGACGGCCGGATCGAGACCCGGTCCAGCAGCAGCGACCTGGTCCGCGAGCTCGACGCCCTGCAGTACGAGCTGGGCGAGGGCCCGTGCGTGGACGCGATCCTCAGCGACCCGGTGATGCTGGTCGAGGACGCCGCCACCGACCCCCGGTGGCCGCGCTACCTGCCGCAGGCCGTCGCGCGCGGGATCAGGTCCCAGCTCGGGCTGCAGCTCTACACCGACGAGGAGACGCTCGGCGCCCTCAACCTCTACTCCACCAGTCCCGGGGTCTCACCCGACTCCGTGCACCTGGCCGAGCTCTTCGCCACCCAGGCGGCGCTCGCCCTGGGCCGGGCCCGCCAGGAGGACAACTTCAACCGGGCGATGGCCACCCGCAAGGTGATCGGGCAGGCCATGGGCATCATCTCCGAGCGCTACCAGCTGCCCGAGGAGCGGGCCTTCCAGTTCCTGGTCCGGGTCTCCCAGGCCAGCAACGTCAAGCTGCACACGATCGCCGCGGAGCTGGTCGCGAGCACCAACGAGAAGTACGCCGGCACCGAGGAGTAGCCCGCCCGTGCTCCGGATCGCGACCGCCAACGCGGCCTCGGGCCGCTCTCCCTCACCCGCGTCCGGCCACGCCAAGGACCCGGGCGACTGGGCGCTGGACGACTGGGCCCACGACGCCGCCGCGCTCGACCTCGACCTGCTCGCCGTGCAGGAGGTGGACCACCTGCTCCCCCGGTCCGGCCACGCCGACCAGACGGCGACGGTCGCCCACGCCCTCGCGGCGGGAGGCGACCCCTGGCACGCCCGGTTCGCCGCCGCAGTGCACGGCACCCCCGGCAACGCGGCCACGATGCGGCCGGCCCCGGCGACCGTGGGGGAAGAGCCGTCGTACGGCGTGGCGCTGCTGAGCCGGCACCCCGTCGAGCAGTGGGACGAGCACCGGATGGCCCCCTCGGCCGTCCGGATCCCGGTGCGCAACCCCTCCTGGACCGACGAGGAGCGGGTGGTGGTCGCCGACGAGCAACGCGTCGCGCTGGCCGCCCGGGTGCTGGCGCCGGGCGGTCCGGTCACGGTGGTGACCACCCACCTGTCGTTCGTGCCGTGGCGGGCGGGCGCCCAGCTGCGCGGGCTGGTGGCGTGGGCGCGGGCGCTGCCGCGTCCGCTGGTGCTGCTCGGCGACCTCAACCTGCCGGCCTCGGTGGCCTCCCGACTGACCGGGTGGACGCGCGTGCCCACGGGTCCGACGTACCCGGCGCAGCGCCCGGTCGCCCGGCTCGACCACGTGCTCCTCGACGGCTGCACGGCCGAGGAGGCCGGCACCGTCCGGCTCGCCGGAGCCGATCATCTGGCGGTGCGGGCCACGGTGCGCTGGTGACGCCGCGCTCGGGGCGGTTCAGTGCCCTGGGCGGCGCCACCGGAACCGACGGCCGCTCTCCTCGCCGCTGACCGGCTCGGAGACGGGGGCGTCGGAGACAGGGGTCTCGGACGCGGGAGTGCCGAGCAGCAGGGCCCGCGACTCCTCCGGGCTCATCGCCGGCTTCGGCTTGAGCACGAACCGGGGCAGGTCGCGCTCCTCGGTGGGCACGAAGCCCACCTCCTTGGCGGCGTACGAGCCCGTCCCGAAGGCCTCCTCCATCAGCTCGTCGCGGTCGTCGCCGACCTGGGCGACCCGCTCGACCCGGGCGAGCGCGGCGATCCGCTCCAGCCTGGCCTCGGCGCCGTCGGGGTAGGTGATCGTCCGGCGGCCGTGGTGGGTGCGCTCGAGGTCGTCGAGCAGCCGCTGCAGGGCCTGCGGCAGCGGGGCGTGGGAGGTGTCGGGCAGGGTCAGCCGGAACTCGGCGTCCGTCGACTCAGGGCAGTGCCCGGGCGCGGACTCCACCAGGCTCACCCGCGGCTCGCCGCGGTAGGAGCGGTGCACGATCCGCAGCTCGAGCGCCGGGTCCTCGACCGGCTGGATCCGCTCCTCGTGCACCCGGCCCCACGGTCCCACCAGCAGCACCCGCAGGTCGGAGAAGTCGGCGTCCAGCAGCGCGTCGACGCAGGCCACGACCTCGTCGGCCCCCTGCGCGATCTCGGGGTCGGTGAGCCGGTCGGCGACCGGCACCACGACCTCGACGTACGGCACCTCGTAGCTGCGGCCGTGCTTGCGCCGCTTGGGCCGCATCGCCGGCACCAGGTTGGCCAGGTAGGGGTCGTTGTAGCGGTTGACCTGCTCGGCCCGGCGCAGCACCTGGGAGCGGCCCAGGTGCCAGGAGCGCGCCTCCCGCTCGACCACGAAGACGCCGCCGACCTGGGCCAGCTCGTGGCCCAGGGCCATGTCCTCACCGAGCCGGAGCTGGGGGTCGAAGCCGCGCGAGGCGCGGTAGAGGTCGCGGGTCACCGAGCCGGTCATGCCGATGTGCACCCGCTGGGCCCGCGGCCCGGCCAGGGTGAGGTCGTCGGTGCGGCGCCAGTAGCCCTCCACCCACTTGTGCTCCTCGTGCGGCACGCCGGGGAAGAAGTCCCCCGCCTCGCCGGCCGCGACCCGGTCCCGCACCTCGGCGGGGTCGAGGCCGAAGAGCCAGTCGGGGTCCACGAACCGCTTGTCGCCGCCGGGCACCGCGTAGTCGACGAGGTGGTGCCAGCGCATGTGCGCCTCCACCTCCTCGCGGTAGGGCAGCATGTCGGCGTCGTACCAGTGCAGGACGTCGCCGTCGCTGGCCTGGGCGCCCAGGTGGCAGGCGTTCGCCCGGCCCCACCCGGACTCGACCCGGAGGATGCGGGTGTTCTCCGGCCGCACCTCCGGCAGCTCCAGCGGCGGGGTGGACTGGTCGTCGACCACGACCACCTCGAGCAGGTGCGCGGGATAGCTCTGCCCGGCCAGCCCGGCGAGCACGTAGGGCAGCGTCCGGTGGTAGTTGTACGCCGGCACCACCATCGAGACCGACAGGCGCGGATCCCACTCACCCAGCGCCGGCGGCGTCAGCGAGCGGTAGTCGTTGTGCCGGACCACCGGCTGGCGTGGCATCAGCCGCTCGCCCCCTCCACGGTGGCGCCGAGCTCGCTGCTGGGGTGGAAGCCCGGCCACTCGGTGTCGACGATGTCGGGACGTCGGAACTCCTCGTCGTCCATCGCCCAGGTGTGGCCCTCGCCCGTGCGCCGCAGCACGTAGCCCAGGCCGTGGGTCCGGTAGATCCGGCCGCCGGCGGCCTCCACCCCGCTGAGCAGCTGGGTGTCGACGAACCGCCGGACCCGGCGGAACCCGCCGAGCGCGTCGAGCAGCTCGCGGCCCAGCAGCGTGGTGCCGCCCGCGACGAACCGGTTGAACAGCTCGGAGGGGTGGTTGCGGCGGACCGTGACGTCGGGCCCCTGCAGGTAGACGAACTCGCTGGGCATCCCGACCACGTCGGCGCCGGAGTAGCGCCGGGCCATCAGCAGGTCGTGCACGGCGTACGGCGAGTACCAGTCGTCGTCGTCGATCTTGAGCAGCAGGTCGCTCGTCGCGGCGTGGGCCGCGGCGTTGAGGACGTCGCCGAAGAACGTCTCCTGGCCGATCTCGAGCACCGTCGCCGGCACATCGCCGAGCGTCTTGGTCACCAGGTCGGGGTCGGGGGTGAAGCCGTGGGCGGCGAGCACCAGCTCGACCTCGACCCCGCGCTGCCGGGCCACCTGCTCCAGCGCGAACTCCAGCTGGTGGGGACGCCGGGTGGCGAGCAGGATGCTGACCGGGGGCAGGCCGGGCACCCGGCCGCGCTCACCGCCGGCCGGCAGCGGGCGCACCCCGGCGGCGTCGGCCAGGCCGGCCCGCCAGACCAGGGTGGAGTGGGCGTCGAAGGCGGCACGGCGCACCCGCAGCGAGTGCTCCTCGCGGGCCAGCGGGTCGCCGAGGTCGCCGGCGCCGTCCATCGTGGCCCGCAGCACCGGGTCCACCCGCGGCCCGTCGCCGGACTGCTGGCCGGTGACCACCAGCGGGACGCCGGCCATCGCCAGCCGCAGCACCTGCACCGGGTCGTGCCGGGTCAGGTCGACGCGGACCCCCTGGTGGGCGCGGGCCTTGCGGACCACCGCCTCGGTCACCCCGGACGGGCCGGGGGCCAGCTCGAGCAGGCCGATCAGCGGGAGCTCCCACTGCTTGCGCCAGCCCATCGGGTTGAAGACCAGCTCGTCGACCGGCTCCATCCCCCGACCGCGGACCACCGTGGGCGCCCGGTCGATCACGTGGTGGCTCGCCGGAGCGGCGCCGGCCGCGGTCCGCTCGCCGGTCAGCACCACGTCCGGCGGCACGTCCCGCTCGGGGTCGCCGGCCTCGGCCGGGTCGCCCAGGTGCAGCGCGCGGGCGTCGAGACCCTCGGCGGCCGGGCGACCGGCGTACGCCACGACCAGGCCCTGGTGGGCGGTGTCCGCGCCGGGGACGGCCTGGCGGGCCAGCTCGGCGAGCACCAGGTGCGCGCCGACGGGCTCGGCGAACCGGGCCACGGTGAGGAACCCGGCCGCCTCCTGCTCGCCCTTGGGGCCGTGCAGCGGGCGGGCGTGCAGGCTGGTCATCAGCGGCCACTCCCCGCGGGGAGTGAGGACCAGCGGCGCGGTGCCCTCGGTGAGCCAGACGCCGACCGTGCGGCACTGCCCCAGCCGCGGCACCATCGACGCGGCCCGGCGCAGCGCGGCCCGGTCGGAGGCGACCAGCAGCACCGTCTTCCAGCCGCGCTTGACCGGCTCGCCGGGGTCGACCTGGGAGAGCGCCAGCAGGGACCCCTGGAACCCGATCGGCAGCGCGGCCACCACGGGGTCGTCGCCGGCCACCACCAGCACGGGGGCCGGGGAGTTCGCGAAGAAGGAGTCGAGGGGGTGGGTCAACGCGGGGTCCTCTCACGCAGCGACGCGGGCAGGCTGTGCTTGACCAGCGGCCTGGGTGCCTGCCGCAACCAAGTGTCGGTCACGTGGTCGATGATGTGCACGCCGGGCGGGGCGTCGACCCGGGTCAGTCCGCCGAGCTCCTCGGCGCGGCCCTCGCGGATGGCCTGGTCGACCTCGAACTCGCGCAGCTTGCGGTAGAGCCGGGTGTTCGTGAAGTCGACGCCCTCGGTGCGCCAGTGGGCGAACTCGTCGGCGTCCAGCCACTTGACCTCGACCACCAGCCCCTGCGGCAGCACCACCCGTTCGACGCCCGGCGGGAACTCGCGCAGCTCCCAGTCGAAGGCCTTGACGAAGGTGAACTCCGGGCCCATCGGGTAGACCCAGGGCTCGAGGAACCGCAGGCTCAGGTCGAGCCAGCCGGTGGACTCGTCGACCACGGTCAGCGGGTGCCGCGGCATCGCCACGATCGCCTCGGTGGCCTGGAGCTGCCAGGAGAGGTCGCGCAGGATGCTGGACCCCTCGCCGGTGAGCACCATGTCGCCGTCCCACTTCATCGAGTAGGCCGTGCGGACGTGGCTGAAGGACCAGTTGTAGAAGTGGGTCAGCGAGTGCACCGAGGTGGCCGGGGTGGCCAGGTGCTCGCCGCCCGCGCGGCTCACCCGGTGGGGGTAGTCGAGCACGGTCAGCCGGTCGCCGGCGCCCGCCTCGTCGGCGACCCGCCGGGCCACGTCGGCGGTGCCGTCGTCGGAGCCGTTGTCGACGAGCAGCACGTGGTCGACCGCCGCGAGGACCGGCGGCAGCACCCACGGGAGGTTGCGCGCCTCGTTGCGCACCCGGAAGACACAGGTCAGCCCCGGGGCGAGCGGCTCCCCGGCCGTCCACGGCCAGGTCACGTCGAAGTCGGACAGCCCCTCGAGGCAGGCGATGTCCACGGGCGCTGGCATGGCGGCAGCCTACTCAGCGCTCGCGGCCCAGCGCCTTGCGGAGGGTGCGGCGCGCGGTGGGCGGAACCATGGCGCGGACCCGGTGCGGCACCCGGTCCAGCGCGCCGCCGGACGGCTGCTGGGCCTCGGCCCGGCCCTGGCGGACGCCCTCGCGCCGCGCGGCCAGCACGCTGGAGGCGGCGAACGCCTCGGCCTCGTCGTACATCTCGCCGTAGGCCTCGCGCAGCTGGTCGCAGACGGCGTGCGCCTCGGGAGTGTCGCCGCCCGGCTCGGCCAGCCCGTCGAGCGCCTGCCAGGTCTCCTCGGCCAGCTCGCGGAGCGCGGTCGGCACCTGCACGTCGTCCCAGGTCAGGGTGACCCGGCGCAGCGAGGGGTCGATGAACCGGTGCACCGCCGCGATGTCGACCGCCATCGCCGTCTTGACCGCGTGCAGGTCGAAGCTCTCGCCCAGCGCGAAGACCGGCACGGTCCAGTCGGCCAGCATGTCGGCGTACCGGACGAAGGCGCGCTGCTCCCCGCGGGTGGCGCGCTCGGTGCCGAGCATCATGTTGATCCAGGCCGCGGTGCGGGTGACCCCGCCCTGACGGGCGTCGTAGTACTTCTGCTTGGAGCCGACCACCTCGGTGACCGGGCGCAGCATCGTCACGTACGACGTGGTGGCGCCGTTGCGCTCGGCCGCGGCGCGCCACAGCCCGAGGAACCAGGCGGCCCGCGGGTCCTTGAGCACCAGCTCGTCGGCCTGCCCGAGCTGGTCGGCGAGCCAGTCGCTCACCCGCTCGCGCACCGCGTGGTCGGCGCTGACCTTGCCGGCGTCCAGCCAGGCGCGGGGCCGGGCGTCGGAGACCTGCACGCCGGAGCGCTTGAGCAGGTCGTCGTGGGTGTCGACCAGCCACTGCGGCTCGCCGAACCCCTTGGGGTTGGTGGCGTCGGCGGCGACCTCGGGCTGGGGGACGTGCAGCCCCAGGGTGCGCAGGGTGCCGGCCATCGTGCTGGTGCCGCTGCGGCCGGACCCGACGACGAGGACGACGCGGCGGGGCTCGGCGGGTTCGCTCATGCGCGCAGCCTAGTGGCTGGCCCCGAGGAGCCGGGCCGCCCGCTCAGCGGTCGACGGGCTGGGAGGCGACCATCGCGGCGAACCACTCGTAGGAGCGCTTCGGCGTACGCCGCTGGGTCTCGAAGTCGACGTGCACCAGCCCGAACCGGTGCTCCAGGCCCTTGGCCCACTCGAAGCAGTCGAGCAGCGACCAGGCGTAGAAGGCACGCACGTCGACCCCGCGGTTGACCGCCTCGGAGACCGCGCGCAGGTGCGCGTCGTAGAAGTCGATCCGCGGCTGGTCGTCGACGACGCCGTGCTCGTCGGGCCCGGTGTTGTACGCCGCACCGCACTCGGTGATGAAGATCGGCGGCAGGGCCGCCCGGTAGCGGGCGCGGAAGATGATGAGGAACTCCCGCAGCGCGTCCGGCACCACCGGCGAGCCCGCGTCGGTCTGCGGGTGGCCGAGCACCTCGACGAACTGGAACGGGTTCTCCTCCTCCTCGGGCGCCGCGGCGATCCGGGCCGGGTAGTAGTAGTTGATCCCGTAGAAGTCGAGCGGCTGGCGGATGGTGGCCATGTCGCCGGGGGCCACGACGTCCTCCATCAACGGGGCCAGGTCGACCGGGTAGCGGCCGAGCAGCATCGGCTCGAGGAAGAGACCGTTCCACATCTGGTCGAAGACCTTGCTGACCCCGGTGTCGGCCTCGTCCTCGCTGGCCGGCCAGATCGGCGCGTGGTTGTTGGCGCAGCCGACGCTGGCAGCCCCGGCGGCCCGGAGCGCCTGGGCGGCGCGCCCGTGCGCGAGCAGCAGGTGGTGCGCCACCGGCAGGCAGTCGAAGAGCAGCGCCTTGCCCGGCGCGTGCCGGCCCTCGCCGTAGCCGAACATCGTGACCACGCTGGGGTCGTTGACCGGCACCCAGTGGGCGACCCGGTCGGCGAGCCGCTCGCCGACGATGCCGGCGTACTCGGCGAACCGGTCGGCGGTGGCCCGGTTGAGCCAGCCGCCGTCGTCCTCAAGGCCCTGGGGCAGGTCGTAGTGGAACAGGGTGGCCATCGGCGCGAGGCCGTGCTCGAGCAGCGAGTCGACGAGCCGGTCGTAGAAGTCCAGCCCGGCCGCGTTGACCTGGCCCGAGCCCGTGGGGAGCACCCGGGGCCAGGAGATGGAGAAGCGGTAGCCGGGGGCGCCCAGGCCCGCCAGCAGGGCCACGTCCTCCTCGACCCGGTGGTAGTGGTCGCTGGCGACCTCGCCGGTGCTGCCGTCGGCCACGTGGCCGGGCACGGCGCTCCAGGTGTCCCAGACGCTCGGCCCGCGGCCGTCCTGGGCCGCCGCGCCCTCCACCTGGTAGGCGGCCGTCGCGGTGCCGAACTGGAAGCCGGCCGGGAGGAGGGGGAACTCTCCCACCCCCCGGTGCGTGCTGGGGAAGGTCACCCAGAGACGATATCCGGATGCAGATGAGCGTGTACGCCGGATCCGAAAGGTTTGCCTCCCGGCACCCGGACCGCGTCACGCACCACTCGTTCTCGTTCGGGGAGTTCTACGACCCGGAGAACGTCTCGTTCGGTCCGCTGATCGCCCACGACGACCACCACCTCGCGTGGGGCGCCGGCTTCTCCGACCACACCCACGCCGACGTCGAGCTGGTCACCTGGGTGCTGCGCGGCCAGCTGGTGCACACCGACTCCCTGGGGGCGCGCTCGCTGCTCCCGCCGGGCACCGTGCAGGTGCAGTCGGCCGGCTCGGGCATCACCCACGCCGAGATCGCCGACACCTCGGCCCAGCCGACCCGGTTCGTGCAGTCGTGGCTGCGCCCCGACGAGCTCGGCGAGCCGCCGGCCCGGTTCACCGCCTCCGGCCTGGCCGGCCCCGGCCTGGTCCCGGTCGCCGGCGAGGGCGCCGAGCTGCCGGTCGGCACCGCGGGCGCCACGCTGTGGATCGGCACCCTGGCCGCCGGCAGCACCGTCCCGCTGCCGGTCAGCCCGCGGCACCACCTGTTCGCCGCCTCCGGCACGGTGCGGCTGCGGCTGCCCGACGCGGGCGCGACCCCGGTGCTGGTCGAGCCCGGCGACGCCGTCCGGCTGTGGGAGGCCGAGGACGCCGGCGACCTGGCGCTCGAGGCGGTCACCGACACTGAGCTGCTGCTCTGGACCTTGCCTGTCTGAGCGCCCCGTTCGAGGGCCGGACGCCTGGGCGCGTCGCCCAACCTCTGCACGAGACTGCGCTCCGGACCGTCCAGAAAACTCTGGGCGGCAGGGCGCACGACGTGGTTGGCTGTGTGTGACACACCATCGCACTACGTCACTCTCGGGGGGGGAACGATGGAGCACGACGGAGCCCAGCGGCTGGAAGCCCGGCTCGCGCGAGCCGCGGGGCTGGACCCGCGCAAGGACCCGTACCTGGACGCGGCGCACGCCTGCATCCTCGACGTCGGGTGGCGGCGTACGACGCTGACCGAGGTGGCGCGCCGGGCGGGCGTGAGCCGGATGACGATCTACCGCGCCTGGCCCGACATGGGCGCGCTGATGGGCGACCTGATGGCCCGGGAGTGGGGCGCGGTCGTGGCCACCTCGACGCTCACCGGCTCCATCGCCGACGGCGCCGTCGCGGTGGTCGAGCACCTGCGGCGCAACCCGCTGTTCCGCCGGATCGTCGAGCTCGACCCCGAGCTCCTGCTGCCCTACCTGCTGGCCCGCCGCGGCCGCAGCCAGCAGGCCATCCTCGAGGCGCTCACCGACCGGATCGCCGAGCACCAGGCCCGCGGCGCGGTCCGCGACGGCGACCCGGCGGCCATCGCCCGCGCCATGCTGCTGCTCGGGCACGGCTTCGTGCTCAGCCTGCACACGATGGTCGACGAGCAGGTCGCCGAGGAGGCGCTGATGATCGAGCTGCACGAGCTGGTCGAGCGCCACCTGGCCCCGGTGGCGCTCGACCCGGCTCAGAGCGGGATCGCCACGTAGGTGGTGTCGAGGTACTCCTCGATCCCCTCGAAGCCGCCCTCCCGGCCGAACCCGCTGGCCTTGACCCCGCCGAACGGGGCCGCGGCGTTGGAGACGATGCCCGTGTTGAGCCCGACCATGCCGAAGGCCAGCGCCTCGCTGACCCGCAGCGACCGGGTCAGGTCGCGGGTGTAGGCGTAGGCGACCAGTCCGTACTCGCTGGAGTTGGCGGCGGCGACCGCCTCCTCCTCGGTGCTGAAGGTGGTGATCGGGGCGACCGGCCCGAAGATCTCGTGCCGGTTGATCGTCGCCTCGGCGGGGACGTCGACCAGCACGGTCGGCGGGAAGAACCACCCCGGCCCCTCGGCGGGCTTGCCGCCGACCAGCACCCGGGCGCCCTCCTCGACCGCCTCGGAGACCAGCGCGCCGACGGACTCGACGGCCTCGGCGTTGATCAGCGGACCGACGTCGACGCCGTCGTCCTGGCCCCGGCCCACGGTCAGCCCGGACATCCGCTCGGCGAGCCGGCGGCCGAACTCCTCGGCGACCGACTCGTGCACCAGGAACCGGTTGGCGGCGGTGCAGGCCTCGCCCATGTTGCGCATCTTCGCCACCATCGCGCCCTCGACGGCGGCGTCCAGGTCGGCGTCCTCGAAGACCAGGAACGGCGCGTTGCCGCCGAGCTCCATGGAGATCCGCTGCAGGTGCTCGGCCGACTGGCCGATCAGGCCGCGGCCGACCTCGGTGGAGCCGGTGAAGCTGACCTTGCGCAGCCGGGGGTCGGCCATCAGCGCGGCGCCCACCTCGCGGGAGGAGCTGGTGGTCACCACGTTGACCACACCGGCGGGCACGCCGACCTCCTCGAGCACCTGGGCGAGCAGCAGCATCGTCAGCGGGGTCTGGCTGGCCGGCTTGATCACCACCGTGCAGCCGGCGGCCAGCGCGGGCCCGATCTTGCGGGTGCCCATCGCCAGCGGGAAGTTCCACGGGGTGATGAACAGGCACGGCCCGACCGGCTTCTTCATGGTGAGCATCCGGCTGCCGCCGACCGGGTTCTCCATCCACCGGCCGTGCACCCGCACCGCCTCCTCGGAGAACCAGCGGAGGAACTCGTTGCCGTAGGTGACCTCGCCCTTGGCCTCGGCCAAGGGCTTGCCCATCTCCAGGCTGATCACCCGGGCGAACTGGTCGGCGCGCTGGGCCACCAGCTCGTACGCCGCGCGCAGCAGCTCGCCGCGCTCGCGCGGGGGCGTGGCGGACCAGGCCGCCTGCGCGTCCGCCGCCGCGTCCAGTGCCGCCATCGCGTCGGCGGTGCCGCCGTCGGCGACCGAGGCGAGCACCGAGCCGTCGGCCGGGTCGAGCACGTCGATCGTGCCGGCGTCGTCCGCGTCGCGCCACGTCCCGCCGATGAAGAGGCGGGTCTCCACGCCCTCCAAGCCGTCCCTGGTTCCGCTCGCCTGCGTCATCGACTCTCCCTCTCCACGACGTGGTCCATACACATGGGTAAAACCTTGCCTACCACCCGCGTGGGCACCGACCCGTTCGGTAGAATTTCGCCCAGACCCCTTGCTGACCCCATGCAGCAAGGGGTCTTCTACGTCCCGGCCACGTGCCCAGGCGGGTCGGGCGCGGGTCACCCCGCCCGGGCAGCCTAGGCGCAGATCCGCCGCCGGTCCTCGGGCGCGGCGCCCAACGTGCCTGGGCGCCGCGGCCGGGCCGAGGGCGTCCGGCGACTCACTCCACGGTGACGGACTTGGCCAGGTTGCGGGGCTTGTCGATGTCGTGGCCCAGCGCCAGCGCCGCCCGGTAGGCGAGCAGCTGCAACGGGATGGTGAGCAGGATCGGCGCCAGCTCGACCTCGCTGGCCGGGACGTCGATCCGGGTCACCTGCACCCCGCCCAGGTCGACCCCGGGCTGGGTGATCACCACCAGCGGACCGCCCCGGGCGGCGATCTCCTCCAGCGCGCCGACGTTGCGGCTGGCCAGGTCGTCGTCCGGCACGATCACCACCGTGGGCATCGTCGGGCTGATCAGCGCCAACGGGCCGTGCTTGAGCTCGGAGGCGGGGTAGGCCTCGGCGTGCCGGTAGCTGATCTCCTTGAACTTCTGCGCCCCCTCGCGCGCCACGGGGTAGCCGCGCACCCGGCCGATGAAGAAGAGCGACTCGGCCTTCGCCAGCTCGTCGGCCACCTCGGCGAGCTCGTCCTGGCGCTCCAGGATCTCGGCGATCTGGTCGGGCAGCGCCTCCAGCCCGGCCACCAGGCGCTTGCCGTCGGCGACCGAGAGGTCGCGGACCCGGCCGAGGTGCAGCGCGAGCAGCGCGAAGCCGAGGAACATGTTGGTCACCGCCTTGGTGCTGGCCACGGCGACCTCGGGTCCGGCGTGCAGGTAGATGCCGCCGTCGCAGGCGCGGGCGATCGCGCTGCCCACGACGTTGACCAGGCCGATCACCCGGCCGCCCTTGCGCTTGATCTCCTCGACCGCGAGCAGGGTGTCGAGGGTCTCCCCGGACTGGCTGACCGCGACGTAGAGGGTGTCGCGCTCGACGATGGGGTTGCGGTAGCGGAACTCGCTGGCGGGCTCGGCGTGCGCGGGGATCCGGGCCAGCTCCTCGATCAGCCCGGCACCCATCTCGCCCACGTAGTAGGCGGAGCCACAACCGAGCACCTTGACCCGCCGGAACGCCCGGGACTCGTGCGGGGTCATCTCCAGCCCGCCCAGGTGGGTGGTGCCGAACCGGTCGTCCAACCGGCCCTGCAGCACCCGCGCCGCGGTCTCGGGCTGCTCGAGGATCTCCTTGAGCATGAAGGACTCGTGCTCCCCGGTCTCGTACGCCGCCGGGTCGACGTCGATCTCGGCCGCCGCCTTCCCCCCGGTCGTGCTGAAGCCGCGCTCGGTGACCGAGGCCAGCTCCCCGTCGTCGAGCAGCACCACGGTCGTGGTGTGCCGCACGATCGCGGCCAGGTCGGAGGCGACGTACATCTCGCCGTTGCCGACGCCGAGGATCAGCGGGCTGCCGTTGCGTGCCGCGACGATCTCGCCGGGGTGGTCGGCGTGCAGCACCGCCAGCCCCCAGGTGCCGTGGACCTGGCCGAGGGCCTCGGCCACCTTCTCCTGCAGCGTGGCGGCCTGCGAGCGGCCCACCAGGTGGGCGATCACCTCGGTGTCGGTGTCGCTGACCAGCTCGACCCCGTCGGCGGCCAGCCGGGCGCGCAGCTCGTAGGCGTTGTCCAGGATCCCGTTGTGCACCACCGCCACCCGGCCGGTGGCGTCGGTGTGCGGGTGGGCGTTGACGTCGGTGGCGGGTCCGTGGGTGGCCCAGCGGGTGTGCCCGATGCCGGTGTGCCCGCCGAACCCCGGGGGCAGGTGCTCGACCAGGTCGCGGACGCGGCCCGCCCGCTTGACCACGCGCAGCTTGTCCCGGTCGGTGAGCACGGCCAGGCCGGCCGAGTCGTAGCCGCGGTACTCGAGCCGGGCGAGCCCCTCGATCAGCAGCGGGGGCGCGTCCTGAGGTCCGACGTAGCCGACGATTCCACACATGCGGGGTGCCTCCTGGGGCGGTCAGCCGTAGATGATCCGGCGCAGCTGACGTGTCGTCAGCCGCGGTGCGGCGACCACCCGGGTGGTCAGCTCTGCGGCGAGGGTCGGGAAGATCTCGGCGTTCTTGGCGCCGTAGGTCTGCAGATGGAGGTGCCGGCGACGCACGTAGGCCTCGACCGGCTCCGCGTGGAAGGCGAGGACGTCGCCGATCACCCGGCGCACCTCGGCCTCGGCGAGTCCGGTGGTGTCCATCAGGTGCCGCACCAGGGCGTCGTCGTCCGGGCTCTGTCGCGTGGGCACTCCTCCAGCATGAGCCTGGCTTCGAGGTGCGGCAAGAATCTGCCCGAACTCGGGCAGATCAATGCGTGACGTAGGTCACGTGGGATCGGGGCATGGATCCGGACGGGTCCTGGTTCACTTAGTTGAACTCTTAATCACTTCGAGTCGCAGCCACCAGGAGACCACCATGGGCATCTTCAGCCGCAAGAGCAGCACCGACACCTTCGACGCCCCGACCGCCGTCCTCGACGACGTCACCGGCGACTACACCATCGACGCCAGCCACTCGCGCCTCGGCTTCTCCGCCCGGCACGCGATGGTCACCACGGTCCGCGGCCAGTTCAAGGAGTACGAGGGCACCGCCCGGGTCGACGCGGAGAACCCGGCCGCCTCCTCGGTGCGGATCGCGATCAAGACCGCCAGCATCGACACCGGCTCCGAGGACCGCGACGGCCACCTGCGCTCGGCCGACTTCTTCGACGCCGAGACCTACCCCGAGATCACCTTCGTCTCCACCGACGTGGCCCGCGACGGCTCCGACTGGACCATCACCGGCGACCTGACCATCAAGGGCGTCACCAAGTCCGTCGCCATCGACTTCGAGCAGGTCGGCTCCGCCCAGGACCCGTTCGGCAACACCCGCCTCGGCTTCGAGGGCGGCACCTCGATCAGCCGCAAGGACTGGGGCCTGAGCTGGAACGCCGCGCTGGAGACCGGCGGCGTGCTGGTCTCGGAGAAGATCAAGCTCGAGTTCGACATCTCGGCGATCAAGAACGCCTGACCCCGGCGGCTTCCGCCACCCCGCACGACCCTGCAGAAGTGGTGGGTCGGTGCACCGGACAACCTGCCCGGTGACACCGACCCACCACTTCTCTGCATTTCCCCGCGCAGACAGCCGTTGGCCAGGTGTTTACGCGGCGGGGTGGCGCGTTCACTGCGCCGAAACAAGTGCGACACCGATCACGCTGGCGCGTCCCGAAGTTTAGGTACGCCGTCTTCGGCAGCCCGGCGACTCGTCGGGTCCGAGCTGTACCTACCACCTAGGAGAGCCAGTGACGCCAGCACCAAGCGCCCCCCGCGGACGCCCAGGATCCCCGAACCGACGGCGAGGTCGGGTCCACCGCCGGCTGCTGGCGGGAGGCGCAGCCGCGAGCCTGGGCGTCGCCCTGCTGGCAGGCGCCCCGCCCACCCAGGCCGCCGAGCCCCCCGTCGCGTCCGCGGCGACCGACGTCTTCGACCTCAACGAGGCGACGATCGCCGAGATCACCGCCGCGCTGGAGTCGGGCACGCTGACCAGCGTCGAGCTCACCGCGATGTACCTCAACCGGATCGCCGCCTACGACCACGGCGGGATCACCCTCAACTCCGTGGTGGTGCGCAACGAGGACGTGCTGGCCGAGGCGGCCCGGATGGACAAGCTCCGCGCCGAGGGCACGGTCCTCGGCCCGCTGCACGGCATCCCGTTCACCGTGAAGGACAGCTACAAGGTCAAGGGCCTGACCGTGGCCTCCGGCTCCCCGGCGTTCAAGAACCTGGTGGCCGACGAGGACGCGTTCTCCGTCGAGGCGATCCGGAACTCCGGCGGCCTGCTGATCGGCAAGACGAACATGCCGCCCATCGCCAACGGCGGCATGCAGCGGGGGGTCTACGGCCGGGCGGAGAGCCCGTACAACGCGCGCTTCCTCACCGCCGCGTGGGGCTCGGGCTCCTCCAACGGCTCCGGGACGTCGACCGCCGCCAACTTCGCGACGTTCGGGATGGGCGAGGAGACGGTCTCCTCGGGTCGCTCGCCGGCCTCCAACAACGCCCTGATCGCCTACACCCCCTCGCGCGGCCTCATCTCCATCCGCGGCAACGCCCCCTTGTGGCCCACCCGCGACGTCGTCGTCCCGCACACCCGCACGGTCGAGGACACCCTGACGGTCCTGGACGTGCTGGCCCAGGAGGACACCGCGCCGGACGGCGACTTCTGGCTCACTCAGCCCTTCGTCGACCTGCCCGACATCGAGGACGTGCGCCCCGAGTCCTACCTGGACCTCAAGGACACGAGCGCGCTGGCGGGCAAGCGGATCGGCGTACCGCGGATCTACCTCAACAAGGACACCGAGACCACGACCCCGATCAAGACCCGCCAGTCGGTGATCGACCTGTGGGAGCGCACCGCCGCCGACCTGCGCGCCCAGGGCGCCGAGGTCGTCGAGGTCGACTTCCCGCTCGTGGAGAACTACTTCGAGGACCGTCCCGGGGCGCAGAGCATGTACACCCGCGGCTACGTGCCGTCGGCGTGGCGCAGCCTGGAGACCGGCGACTACGCGTCGTTCTGGATGGAGAAGTTCCTCAAGTCCAACAAGGACAGCAACTACCCGTCGTGGGCGAACCTCGACCCCGCCACCGTCTTCCCCTACCCCAGCCGCCTCCCGGCCGACCCGGACGCCACCACCCGGTCGTACGCCAACCGGATCGAGGCGATCAAGACCCGGATGCCCGAGGACCTCTTCTCGGTGCCCGGCCTGCGTGAGGCCGTCGAGGGCTGGGACCGGACCCGTGAGGAGGACTTCGACGACTGGCTCGAGGAGAACGACCTCGACCTCCTGGCGTTCCCGTCCGTGGCCGACATCGGCAAGGCCAACGCCGACGTCAACGTCGCCTCCAACACCGCCGCGCACGCCTACGGCGTCGGGCGCTCGGCCACCGACCACGTGATGCGCATCTTCGGCCTGCCCAGCGTCTCCGTGCCCATGGGACTGCTCCCCGACATCTCCATGCCGATGAGCGTCACCTTCGCGGGCGTGCCCTACACCGACAACGAGCTGCTCTCGATCGCCTACGACTACGAGCAGGCCACGCAGCACCGGGTGCCGGCTCCGCGCACGCCCGCGCTGACCCAGGACGTCGTCACCCTGGCCTCCGACGCCTCGCAGCGTCCGGAGAACCGGACCGACGTGACCGCACCCGGTCTCGACGTGGACGTGCAGAAGGTGGGCTGGACGAGCCCCTCCCCGCGCCTGGTCGTGACCGTGAAGACCGACAGCGACGTCGCGGCCGGCGACGTCTGGCTCACCGTGAACGGCGACGAGCTCACGCTCGCCGCGGGCGACGAGCCCGGGACCTACCGGGCCACCGTGGTGATGGACCGCTACCAGTACGCCGGCGACACCGGCCCGGTGAAGAGCGTCACCGTGCTGGCCCTGGCCAAGGACGCCGCCCGCAACGCGGCGGTGTTCACCGACTCCGTGGAGCTGGCGGCCGACCCGTCGGCGCCGACGCCGACCCCCGCCCCGACGCCCATCCCGACGCCGGCACCGACCCCGCCGGTCGCGACCCCGCCGGTCGCGAAGAAGGCAGCGACCTCGGTCTCCGTGGTGAAGCTCGGCGGCAAGGTCAAGGTGGGACGCAAGGGCCGGCTCGCGGTCATCGTGCACGCGCCGTCCGGACGGCCCAAGGGCACCGTCACCGTGACCACGGCCGGCAAGCGCAAGCTCAGCGGGAGGCTGGCCAAGGGGCGGCTCACCGTCACGCTCCCCGCGTTCGGAAAGCCCGGGGTGAAGAAGGTGACGGTCACCTACGCCGGCAACAAGTGGAACCGCTCGTCGAGCAGGACGGTCAAGGTCCGCGTCGTCCGATGAGGGCACGGGGCTGACGCCTCCGCGGAACTGATGGGCGAAGTGGTGGGTTGGTGTTCCCGGAGGCTTCTCCGGCGACATCAACCCACCACTTCGTCTCCCCCTCGGCCGGGCTCACTCGACCTTCTGCTCCCACGAGCGCCAGCCGGCCCCGTAGGGCTCGTCGCGCGGCTGTTCCCCGTGCTCGAAGCCCCCAGACTCGGGCCCCTGCCAGTCGGCGACCAGCCAGACGTCGTCCACCCGCACCACGTCCACCCGCACCCGGTAGGCGCTGGGCGTGGACGGGACCCCGAAGAGCATGGGGTCGCGCTCGAGGTCCACGACCATGATCAGCTCGAGCTCGATCCGGCTCGGCTCGTCCGGGTCACCTTCGGCTCGGCTCCGGAGCCAGGTCGCGAAGTCCGGCACCACGAACACGTCCCAGCCGATTCGGCGCATGGAGGGCAGACGGGTCAGCACGTGCTCGCACGCTGCTCCTGGGACTTCGTCGGCCATCAGCGCGTCGACCAGCCGCTGCTCGTCCACCTGCTCCCGGGAGTCCATCACCGCCTGGGCGAAGCGCAGGGCGAACTGCTCGCCCTGCTCCCGCGAGGGGCCGGACCGGGCCAGCTCCACGAGCTCGTCGAGGTCGACCCTCTCCGCGATCGTCCCGGGACCGGCGCCGTGCCCGTCGGCCTGCACGCCCACGACCGACGGCTCGGGGAAGAACTGCTCGGCCTTCCTCGCCGGGCCGCAGGCATGCTCGCCGGCGCCGCGTCCCGAAGGCCCCACGCCGGTGCTGCACGCACCGAGCAGCGACAGCACCGCGACTGCGCTCAAGCCCGCCGCTCCACGCCACGTCCGGCCCATTGTCCCCCCTGACCCGTCGCCGCGGGTGCGGCCAGGTCATGGAACCACGTACGGGCCGATCGGGGGCGAGCACGAGGACTCGGTCACGCCCCCGGGGCGTCGCTCAGTCCTTGTGCCGCGGCTTCCGCTTGTCGAAGTCCCGCTTCTCGTGGCCGCCCTCGCGCGGGCCCGAGGAGCGCCGGGGGCCGGTGTCCTTGGACAGCTCGATCAGCTTGCCGGAGATCCGGGTGTCCTTCAGCGCCTCCCAGGTGCCCGGGGGCAGGTCGGCGGGCAGGTCGACCAGGGAGAACTCGGGCCGGATGTCGATCTTGCCGAAGTCGTTGCGACCCAGGCCGCCCTCGTTGGCCAGGGCGCCGACGATCTGGCGCGGCTCGACCTTGTGCCGCTTGCCGACCGCGATCCGGTACGTCGCCAGGTTGGCGTCCGTGCCGGCGCGGCGAGGACCCTTGCCCTCGCGGCTCTGACGCGGCCCGCGGTCGCGGTCGTTGCCGCCCCGGTCGTCGCGCTCGCGCGGGGTGTGCAGCACCTGCGCCTCGGCCTTGGGGTCGAGCAGCAGCGGCTGCTCGCCGTACATCACCGCGGCCAGCGCGGCGGCGACGTCGACCTCGGGCACGTCGTACTCGGTGACGTAGTGGCTCACCACGTCGCGGAAGAATTCGATCCGCTCGGTGTCGGCCAGCGCCGCGGTGATCTGGTCGTCGAACCGGCTCAGCCGGGTGGAGTTGACGTCCTCGACCGAGGGCAGCTGCATCTGGGTCAGCGGCTGACGGGTGGCCTTCTCGATCGCCCGCAGCAGGTGCCGCTCGCGCGGGGTGACGAAGGCGATCGAGTCGCCCTTGCGGCCGGCGCGGCCGGTGCGGCCGATCCGGTGCACGTAGGACTCGGTGTCGGTCGGGATGTCGAAGTTGACGACGTGGCTGATCCGCTCGACGTCGAGACCGCGGGCGGCGACGTCGGTGGCGACCAGGATGTCGAGCTTGGCGTCGCGCAGCTGGTTGATCGTGCGCTCACGCTGTGCCTGGGCCACGTCGCCGTTGATCGCCTGGGCGGAGAAGCCGCGGGCGCGCAGCTTCTCGGCGAGCACCTCGGTGACCTGCTTGGTGCGGACGAAGACGATCATCCCCTCGAAGTTCTCCACCTCGAGGATGCGGGTCAGCGCGTCGACCTTCTGCGGGTAGCTGACCATCAGGTAGCGCTGGGTGATGTTGGCCGAGGTGGTGGTCTTGTTCTTGACCGTCACCTCCACCGGGTTGTCGAGGTGCTTCTTGGAGATCCGGCGGATCTGCGCGGGCATGGTCGCGGAGAAGAGCGCGACCTGCTTCGTCGCCGGGGTGTCGGCGAGGATCGTCTCGACGTCCTCGGCGAAGCCCATCTTGAGCATCTCGTCGGCCTCGTCGAGCACCAGGAAGCGGAGCTCGCTCAGGTCGAGCGTGCCCTTCTCCAGGTGGTCCATGATCCGGCCCGGGGTGCCGACCACCACGTGCACGCCGCGACGCAGCGCGGAGAGCTGGACGCCGTACCCCTGGCCGCCGTAGACCGGGAGGACGCGGATGTTCTTCTGGTGCGCGGCGTAGCGCTCGAACGCCTCGGAGACCTGGAGCGCGAGCTCACGGGTGGGCGCGAGCACCAGCGCCTGCGGCGTCTTCTGGTGCGGGTCGATGTTGGAGAGGATCGGCAGCGCGAACGCCGCCGTCTTGCCGGTGCCGGTCTGGGCCAGTCCGACGACGTCGCGGCCCTCCAGCAGCGGCGGGATGGTCGCTGCCTGGATCGGCGAAGGTCGCTCGTAGCCGACCTCGGCGAGGGTCTTCAGGACTGACGGGTCAAGCCCCAGCTCCGCAAACGTGGGTACTTCCGGGGCCGCCTGATCTGCGGGCGCATCGTCACTCATGCTTCCCACGTTAGTCGCAGGCAGGGGCAGGGAGAGATTCCGGGCCGCGCGAGATCGGTCACCGCTCGCCCGAGCGCGACCGAAAACCCCGCGACAGCCGCGACGGCGGGTGCCAGGCTGCCACACATGGAGCCTCCCGCGCTCGCGCACCTGCCCCCCGGGCTCACCGGCCACGCTCTGACCACGCGGCCGCTGCGCCACGACGACGCGCACGCCGTCTACGAGCTGATGGCGACCCAGGAGCAGGCGGACCTGGGCTGGGTCGAGATCGAGGAGGCGGACATCGTCTCGGACTGGGCCAGGTCGTCCGCCGACCTGGCGCACCGCACCACCGGCGTCTTCGACGGCGAGCAGCTGGTCGGCTACGTCGAGGTCTCGCCCGGCGGCCGGGGCGACGCGGCCGTGCTGCCCGAGCTGCGCGGCCGCGGGCTCGGTACGGCGCTGGCCGCGCGGATGGTCGAGATCGCCCGGGAGCACGGGCACCGGGTGGTCGGGATGCCGGTGCCGCAGGGCTCGGCGGGCGACCGGCTGCTGGCCTCACTGGGCTGGCAGGTGCGGTGGACCTCGTGGGTGCTGGAGCTGCCGGAGGGCGCGGAGATCCCAGCCCGGGAGCTGCCTGCCGGGTACTCGCTGGCGGTGGCCACCCCTGCGCAGCTGCGGGAGGTGTGGACGGTCGCCGAGGACGCGTTCCTGGAGTGGTCGGAGCGGGATCGGGAGCCGTACGACGACTTCGAGGCCTCGGTGCTCGGCCGCCCCGGCTTCGAGCCGTGGCACCTGCGGGTGGTGCTCGGCCCGGACGGCGCGGTGGTCGGCACCTCGCTGCTCACCCTCGGCGACGAGGCGGTCTACGTGAGCCGGCTGGCCGTGGCCCGCGCGCACCGGCACCAGGGGCTCGCCCAGGTGCTGCTGGTCGACTCCTTCGCCGCGGGGCGCGCGCACGGCGCCACCCGGTGCGAGCTCTCCACCGACTCCCGCACCGGGGCGCTCGGGCTCTACGAGAAGGTCGGGATGCAGGTGCGCGACACCTGGGTCAACCGGGCGATCGAGGTCCCGACGGCGTCCTGACCGAGGTCCCTGGTGCGAGCCGCGCGTCGCGCCTAGCGTCGAGCGACGGGCACGTTCCGGGACGGGCCCGGGGCGGCAGGAGGTCCAGATGACGCCGGACGACTCGGATCGGGAGCAGGACCGGAAGCGCCCGGGAGGCAGCCCGGTCGTGCTGGTGCTGATGCTGGTGGTCGTCGTGCCGGCGGTGGTGCTGGCCGACAGCTGGGGCGCGGGCGCCGCGGGCATCGTCGGCGGCCTGACCGGGCTCTTCTCCCTGATCGCGTTTATCGGCGGCCCGCTGCGCAGCGACCTGCGCCTGGCCGCCGTGCTGGCGCCGCTGCTGGTCTTCGCCGCGGTCGTCCCCCGGTCGGTGGCCGAGGTCTCCCGGCCCGCGGCGATCGCGCTGGTGGTGCTGCTCGGGTTCGTCGCCGCGTTGCTCCCGCTCGGCGGCGGTCGGCTGACCAACGCCGGGCTGGGGCTGGGGATGACCACGATGTTCGGCTACGGCTACGCCATCAACGGCACCGCCGACCACGTGCAGCTGGTCGTCGCGGCCGTGGCGGGCGTCCTGGTCGCCCTCGCCCTGCGGCTGCTGCTCGGCGCCACGGACCCCTCGGGCCCGACCCGGCAGCAGGTGGCCGCCGTGCTGGTCGCCGACTCCCCGGCGAGCGCGACCACGCAGGCCTTCGACACCTGGCTCGGTGACGGACGACCGCGCTGGCTCGCCGACGTGCTCGAGGGAGCCTCGCGCTACCGGCTCGCGATGCGCGCGGCCGAGCTCTCCGAGTCCGCCGACGCCACCGAGCTGGCCGCGCTGCGGGCGCGGGCCGAGTGGCTGGCCACGCGGGTCCGGGCGCGCCCGGGCACCGAGCCACCGCCGGCGCCCGCCGGGCTCGTCGACGACCCGGTGCCGCAGGCCACCAACGCCCTGGACGCCGTCGAGCAGGCGGTCGAGACCCGTGACACCACACCGGTCAGGCTCGACCACGACGCCCGGCGGAAGATCGCCGACGCCGTCCTGCACCCCTCGGCCCGGCTGCGCTCGGTGCAGGTGCGGCACGCGCTGCGCACCGCGCTGGGGCTGCTGGTGATGCTGCTGATCACCGCCCCGCTCTCCTCGGGCGACCCGCTGGTCTCCACCGTCCTGCTCGCCACCTTCAGCATCCTCCAGTCGAGCTGGCGCGACACCCTGACCAAGGCGCGCAACAAGGTGGTCGGGGTCAGCGTCGGCTCGCTGGCGGTCGCGGTCATCCTGCTGGTGGCGCCGTCGGGTCTGCTGGCCCCGATCGCCGGCGTCTGCCTGTGCCTGGGCCTGTGGTTCATCAGCACCCGCCCGGCGGTGGGCTCGGGCTTCATGGTGATGGTCAGCGTCGGCTTCAACGCGGTGAGCCGCGACCTCGACCCGGTCGAGCTGCTGGCGCAGTACGTCGGGCTCACCGCGGCCGCGGTGGTGGTCAGCGTGGTGCTGGGCTTCGCCGTCGTCCCCGCGTTCCGCGCTCCCCCGCTGCGCCGCCGGATCGAGTCGGCGACCGGCGCGACCGCCGCGGTGCTGCGCGCCTCCTCGCTCGGGTCGGGCACCTCGTTGCCCGACCAGCTGGCGCTGCGCCGCGAGGCCGCCCAGCAGCAGGACGAGCTGGTGCCCGACCACGACCAGCTCGACGACCGGCAGCTCGACGAGCTCGACCGGCTGCGCACCAGCCTGCGCGACCTGACCACCCTGGTCGACGCCCGGCAGCTGGCGCCGGACGCGATGGAGCCGGCGATCCGGTCGCTGGTGCCGACGGCGGCGGAGATCCCGTCGTACGACGGACAGGGCAGGCGGCCGCCCGGCGGGGTCTCCTCGATCCTGTGGGACGTCGCCCAGCAGGCCGGCGCGGCCGAGACCTACCTGTTGCGCACGCTGCCGCCCGACGGGGCCCGGTGACTCACAAGGCAGCGTCACTCACAAGACGGTCACCGGGTGCTGGGCGACCGCGCCGAACAGGTAGCCCTGCTCGTTGAACGGCACCGCGTCGGGCTGCACGTTGCCCCGGTCGTCGCGGGCGCGGACCCGGATCCGGTGCTCGCCCGGCTTGGCGTGCCACAGGAACGACCACTGCCGCCACGCCTTCTCGTCGTTGCGCCACGACAGGTGCGCGGGGCGCCAGGGCCCGTCGTCGACCGAGACGTCGACCCGGGCGATCCGCCCCAGGCCCGACCAGGAGCGCCCGGTGAGCAGCTGGACGCCGCGGCCCAGGGTGGCGGGGAACGGCAGCTCGAGCGCGCTCTTGACCACCTGCGTGGTGACCAGCGGGGTGTCGGGGTAGTCGGGGCCGAAGAGGCGATAGCTGGTGGTGTTCCACTGGGAGAGCAGCGGCGTGGTGGAGACCTCGATCTCGCCGACCCACTTGACGTGCGAGACGCCGACCCAGCCGGGCACCAGCAGCCGCACCGGGTAGCCGTGGTCGGGCGGCAGGGTGCGGCCGTTCATCCCGATCACCAGCAGGGTGTCGGCGGCCAGCGCCTTCTCCACCGGGATCGGGCGGCGGACCGCCATCGAGTCCAGGCCGACCGGCATCACGTCGAGGGCTGCGCGGGTCACCCCGGCCCGGTCGAGCACGTCGGAGAGCCGGACGCCCGTCCAGGTCGCCACCCCGATCGCGCCCAGGCCCCAGGTGGTGCCGGCGGCGGGCGTGCCCTGCTGGCTGCCGAAGAGGTTGCGGGCGTTGCCGGCGCACTCGACCGCCCGGGTCGCGGTGACCCGGGGCAGCCGGAGCAGGTCGTCGTAGGAGAGCGAGACCTCGCGGCGTACGCCGGTGCCGTGGATCCGCAGCCGCCAGGTGGCCACGTCGATGGCCGGGGTGGTGGTGTGGTTGCGGACGAAGAACCGGTCGGCCGGCGTCAGGTAGCCCTGGCCGCGCATCGACTCCCAGCGCATCTCGGCGTTGGTGCCGCGCGGGGTGAGCAGCGTCGCCGGCAGCGGCTTGACGATGCCGGGCACGGGCGAGGGTGTCGGCGCCAGGGACGCCGTGGGGGTCGCCGGGTGCGCCCAGCCCGGCGACGGGCCGAACACCCCGGCGACCTGGGCGGCGGCCGCTCCCCCCGAAGCCACCGCCGCCCAGCTCAGGAGACGGCGGCGGCTCAGTCCCGTGCGCTCCGCGCGCTCGGCGTCGTACTCACCCTCACGCATCAAGCCACGTTCCATGTGCCTGCTCCCGTCCTGAAGTACTGTAACTCAGTACAGAATAGAGACAATCGATGTCTTGGCAAGGGCGTCCGCCTTCCCAGTCCCGTCGCCGAGCGGCAGACTCGCCCCATGCAGTACGTCGTCCTCCTGCGCGGGATCAACGTCGGCGGTCGCAACAAGGTGGCGATGCCGGCGTTGCGCGACCACCTGGGCGAGCACTTCGGTGCCGTGCGCAGCTACATCCAGTCCGGCAACGTGCTGCTGGAGTCCGACCGGTCCGCGGCCCAGGTGGCCGCGCACATCGAGCAGAGCCTGCCGACGGCGTTCGCCCTCGACTCCGCACTGGTCCGGGTGCTGGTGCTCGACGAGGACGCCTACCGCCGGGTGGTCGCGCAGGCGCCGCCCGGCTTCGGCGACGACCCGGAGACCTACCGGTACGACGTGGGGTTCTACCTGGGCGCCACCCGCGACGAGGTGGAGCCGCACCTGGTGGCCAACCCCGAGGTCGACGAGGTGGTCTGCGGCGACCTGGCGTTCTACCACCGCCGGGTGATCGCGCTCGCCTCGCGCAGCTGGCTGACCCGGATCATCGGCAAGCCGGTCTACGGCTCGCTCACGCTGCGCAACTGGCGGACGACCACGACGCTGCACGGCATGCTCGACGCCCCGGCGTAGCCGCGCCTGCCCTGCTGCGCATCCCGACCAGAACCTTGCCTGCGGAAGTGACCCGTGCCACCGTCGCGGCCATGAGTGACGAGCAGAGCCAGCCGCCCGACAGCCCGCAGGACGACGCCCGGAGCAAACGGATGGCGATGGGGATGGTGTTCGGCCTGATGGCCGGGGTCGTGCTCTCCCTGCTGATCGACAGCTGGGCGTACCTCGGCGTCGGCGTGGCCCTGGGCGTGGCGTTCGGCGCGATCCCGATGGGCACCAAGGACGCCACCGAGGAGTAGGACGACCGCGGGCGAATCCCTCTGGCGCCCGGCCCCGGCCTGCTCCAAGATCGGAACATGAGGGTCCTGGTGCTGGGTGGGACGAGGTTCGTCGGACGCGCTCTCGTCGAGGAGGCGCTTCGTCGCGGCGACGAGGTGACCGTGGTCAACCGCGGGACCGCTGCGCCACCCGAGGGGGCCCGGACGCTCCAGGCCGACCGCCGGGTCCCCGGCTCGCTCGGCGCCGCCTTCGACGAGGCCGACGCCGAGTGGGACGCCGTCGTGGACACCTGGTCCGCGGAGCCCGCGGTAGTCCGCGACGCCGTCCGGGTGCTGAGGGGTCGGGTGGACCACTACGGCTACGTCTCCAGCCGCTCGGTCTACCGGTGGCCGCTCCCGGTCGGCCTCGACGAGAGCGCCCCGGTGGTCGACAGCGACCCGGCGAGCACCGACCAGTCCGACTACGCGGCCGCCAAGCGGGGCGGTGAGCTCGCGGTGCTCGACGGCTTCGGCGACCGGTGCCTGCTGGCCCGCGCCGGCCTCATCCTCGGCCCGTACGAGGACGTGGGCCGGCTGCCCTGGTGGCTGGACCGGATCGCGCGCGGCGGGCGGGTGCCCGCGCCGGGTCCGGCCGAGCGCCCCCTCCAGTACGTCGACGCGCGCGACCTGGGGCGGTGGATGCTCGACGCCGCCGACCGCGGGGTGACCGGGGCGTTCAACACGGTGAGCCGGCCCGGTCACGCCACCATGGGCAGCCTGCTCGAGGCCTGCCGCACGGCGATCGGCGCGGACGGACCGGACCGGACGGTCGCCGACCTGGCGTGGCTCTCCCCCGAGGCCGTCGCGAAGGCGGGGGCGACCGGGTGGGCCGACCTGCCGATCTGGGTGCCGCCCACCGGGGAGCTGGCCGGGCTGCACGACGGCGACGTCGCCGCGGCGTACGCCGCCGGGCTCACCTGCCGGCCGGTCGAGGAGACCGTCGCCGACACCTGGCGCTGGCTGCGGACCGAGGGCGGGCTCCCGTCGCGGGCCGACCGGCCGCCGCTGGGGCTGACCCCGGAGGTGGAGGCGGCGCTGGCCGCTGCCGCGCGCTGATCGGGCGCCGCTGGGAGGAGGCTCACCGTGTGCGGGCCGCCGCGCTCGGGTAGGGAGTGCGCGATGGCTACTCCTGAACCTGACGGCTGCGTGCGCGTCCGCGGCGCCCGTGAGCACAACCTCCGCGACGTCGACGTCGACCTGCCCCGCGACGCGATCGTCGCCTTCACCGGCGTCTCCGGGTCCGGCAAGTCGTCGCTCGCCTTCGGCACCTTGTACGCCGAGGCGCAGCGCCGCTACTTCGAGTCGGTCGCGCCGTATGCCAGACGCCTGCTCCAGCAGGTCGGCGTCCCGCACGTGGAGGAGATCACCGGGCTGCCGCCGGCGGTGGCGCTCCAGCAGCGGCGCGGCGCGGCGAGCTCGCGGTCCACGGTCGGCACCATCACCACGCTGTCCAACCTGCTGCGCATCCTCTACTCCCGCGCCGGCGACTACCCCGACGACGCGGAGCACCTGGCCGCCGAGGCGTTCTCCCCCAACACCGCGGCCGGGGCGTGCCCGACCTGCTCCGGCCTCGGGGTGGTGCACGACGTCGCCGAGGAGCTGCTCGTCCCGGATGACTCGCTGAGCATCCGCGAGGGCGCGATCGCCGCGTGGCCCGGCGCCTGGCAGGCGCACAACCTGCGGCGGATCGTGAAGAACCTCGGCATCGACGTCGACAAGCCGTGGCGCGAGCTGAGTCGTCGTGACCAGGAGTGGCTGCTCTTCACCGACGAGCAGCCGCGGGTGCTGATCCGCCCGCAGGACAAGGACGGCGGCGGGGGCCGCGACTACATGGGCACCTTCCGCAGCGCCCGGCGGCACGTGCGCCAGGTGCTCACCGGGTCGGGCAGCGAGAAGATGCGCGCCGACATGCAGCGGTTCGTCCGCAGCACGCCGTGCCACGACTGCGCGGGCAGCGGGATCCGGCCCGACGCGCTGCGGGTGACGTTCGCCGGGATGTCGATCGCGGAGGCGAACGCGCTGCCGCTCACCGAGCTGGTGGAGCGGCTGCGCCCTGCGGCCGCCGGGCACGAGGACGACGCCGCCACCCGGCTGGGCGGCGACCTGGTCGCCCGGATCGAGGTGCTGCTCGGGCTGGGGCTGGGCTACCTGGCGCTGGGCCGCAGCTCGACCACGCTGTCGCCGGGCGAGGGGCAGCGGCTGCGGATCGCCACCCAGCTGCGCTCGGGGCTCTTCGGGGTCGTCTACGTGCTCGATGAGCCGTCCGCGGGGCTGCACCCAGCCGACGCCGAGCCGCTGCTCGCGCTGCTCGATGACCTCAAGGCCGCGGGCAACACGCTGTTCGTGGTGGAGCACGACATGGACGTCGTACGCCGTGCCGACTGGGTCGTCGACATCGGCCCGGGCGCCGGGGAGAAGGGCGGTCAGGTGCTCTACTCCGGACCGGTCGCCGGGCTCGAGTCGGTGGCGGAGTCGGCCACCTCGGAGCACCTCTTCGGGCGGGCGCCTCGGCTGGAGAGGGAGCCGCGGGAGCCCTCGGGCTGGCTGCACCTGGTCGGCGTCTCCCGGCACAACCTGCGCGACGTCTCCCTCGACCTGCCGCTCGGCGCGATGACCGCGGTCACCGGGGTGTCGGGCTCGGGCAAGTCGACGCTGGCCGTGCAGGTGCTCGGCGAGGTCGTACGCCGCCACCTCGGGATGGCGCCGCTGGCGCTGGCCTCGGACGGGGACGACGAGGAGGAGGTCTTCACCGGGGAGGTCGACGTACGGGAGGCCCGTGGGGTCGACGCCTTCGACCGGCTGGTGGTGGTCGACCAGAAGCCGATCGGCCGGACGCCGCGGTCGAACCTGGCGACGTACACCGGGCTCTTCGACGCGGTGCGCAAGGTCTTCGCGGCGACGCCGCTGGCCAAGGAGCGGGGGTACGGCGCCGGCCGGTTCTCCTTCAACGTCGCCGAGGGGCGGTGCGAGAAGTGCCAGGGCGAGGGGTTCGTCTCCGTCGAGCTGGTCTTCCTGCCCAGCACCTATGCGCCCTGCCCGGAGTGCGGCGGGGCGCGCTACAACCCCGAGACGCTCGAGGTGACCTACCGGGACCGGAGCATCGCCGACGTGCTCGGGATGCCCGTGGATGAGGCTGCTGTGTTCTTGGCCGACGTCCCCGCCGCCGCACGCGGGCTCGCCGCGCTGCAGTCGGTGGGGCTCGGCTACCTGCGGCTCGGGCAGCCGGCCACCGAGCTCAGCGGCGGGGAGGCGCAGCGGATCAAGCTCGCCACCGAGCTGCAGCGGGCGAACCGCGGCCACACCCTCTACCTGCTCGACGAGCCGACGTCAGGCCTGCACCCGTCCGACACCGCGCTGCTGGTCCGGCAGCTGCACCGGCTGGTGGACGCGGGTAACACCGTGGTGCTGGTCGAGCACGACCTGGACACGATCGCGTCGGCGGACTGGGTGGTGGATATGGGGCCGGGTGGTGGGGACGCCGGGGGGCAGGTGGTGGCGACGGGGACGCCGTACGCCGTGGCGGAAGCCGGGGCGGGGGTCACGGCGAAGTACCTGGCGCCGCGGTTCGCGAGGTGATCTCATCTGAGCTCTTCCCCCTACCCTGAGGCGGCCCACCGTGGATCTTCCCGACCTTGGTTCACTCATCGGACCGATGCTCAGCGCCTCGGACGACGTCGTGCACGCGTCCGGCGCCGGCGTGGAGGCGGGCGTCCACTGGCCAGAGGAGTACTGGCGGTGGCGCGGAGCGTCGCGCTTGGCGGCTGACGGCCGCGTGGTCACCTCTGGCCCTGAAGGCACACGGGTCCGGATGCCCAACGGGTACGCCGACAGCACGCCGCGGCCCTCAGATTGGCTCGGCTGGACCGACCGCCTCCTGCATCCGCGTCACCTGTACCTGTGGGGCCGCACCGGCGAGGACTGGCGACTCGGCGACGTCATCGGTTGGTCGCGCGAGGTGGAGGATACCGTCGAGGTAAGCGTGCATCACCTCACTGACGGGCGCGTGGGAGCTGCCCACGTCCACCCCGCTTCCGGCAGGGTCATGTCTCTCTCGCTCCCCGGCTGGGTCACCTGGGAACTGACGTCGGTGGACGACGCCCCCGACGTTGGGGCTTGGCCGTTGCGTCGGTGGTTCGAGGGCGTGCTGCCGAACAACTGTTTTAGCTGACCAGCCCGGCACGGAAGAGTCGGGCGAGTAGCCCATTCCACCCAGAATGCCGGCGCGAACCCCATCACTATGAGGCGGCCGAGACCTGCAAATGAGGTGGCTCACCCTTGCCCGAAGCCCTCGTCCCTCAGGAAGCCGGCCAAAGTCACGCTTTCGACACTGAACTCGGCGCACACGTTCGGGATCTTCGGGCGCTTCCTGCCGTGCGGTCCCCACAGATATAACGTCTACCCTCAAGGCAAGTGGTCATTTACGGCTGGCGAACTGGTCTCCGAGCAAGCTGACCCCCCCGGACATCCAGTTCTTCCCCCAGCGTGGGAAGAGGCTGTTCACGGAACGCTTCGTCGCGGCCCTCTCGGCTGCCGAAGCGCGCGGCAATTTAAGCCGCTCCCACTCTAGCTCGGCCTCTAGCAGGTCTAGTTCGGCGTCGGCTATTCGGTTCTCCTCACGGTGGGATACCAGCGACGCAATCTTGAATCCGAGCAGGGGCTCAAGTTCCTCCAGGACCCATCCCAGGCGCCCGGTGAGTTCCCAGGTGACCATTGCGCAGATGAGCGCGAACCTGCGCGACTCCGGGCAGTCGTCCGGGGGCACCCGATTCGCCTCAGCCAGCACCGCTGTCAGCATCTCATAGAGCTTCTTAGATTCACCGTAAGAAAAGTGCGGCTTTTCGCTACCATCCATCTCCAGGTGCACTTCATTCAGGCTTGGCGGGATAGCCCCCTCAAGAACTCCAGCAGCAAGAATAGCCTTCCCGGCAGGCCGCGGAGCGCCCCCTACTGCAGAAGCAAACCACTTTTTGTCAAGAGCCGAGTCAAGTTCAGTGATACCCAAGTAGTGCTTCCCGTAGAAGCGAGTCCATTCGTCTTGAATACCGCCATTCGCTAACGCCTGACTCCAGCAGGAACTCAGCAGTTCTTCCCACTCATGGCCGCGCTGGACCACGCCTGTTTCAAGCGAGAACTCGGCCCACGATCTCAGCAGGGTGTTCGTTCTTCGGGGAGACAGCCCTGCATCCTCAGGTCTGCCGATCTCAGATGGATTAAGGGCATACGCCCCAACTCGCTCCCTAGGGTTGCGCGGCAGCGCAAACAGGTGACTCGAGATTGTTGTTGCGTTTGCGTTCCAATCGCCTGAAAGGGTCGAGAACGCCTCTTCGATCATTTCGTCAAGATGTCGTGGGCGCAAGTTCAGAACTCCGGCAATTCGCAAACGAAGCGGCAGCAAGGTGCCAACGGTTCGTTCCTTGTCCTTCAGCGCGTTGATAATGTCACGAACTCGATCACGCTGGCCTGCTTCGGCCGCACTGACGATAAGTTCCGGAAGGACGGATCCTGGGTTCTTCCGGTACGTCCCGTAGATGATGTCCGCAACTCGCGCAGTATCCGAGATCGTTCGCACAGTTCCTTCGGCTGCGAAGTACTCCATGAAGGTGCGGTGCGTGAAAACGAAGACCCGCTCTCCGTGACGGGTTCCATCCACCCCGAGTAACCACGCGCGATCCGCGCAGAACTCAAGGAATGCGCTCGCCCGCTGGCGTGAATATCCTTGGAGAACCCCGGCGCTGTCCCGTAGGTACCCGGCAATCACGTCCCGCAGTTGACGCTCCTCTATACCCACTTGAACGCTTTCGCTCCGGAAGAAGAACATTGCGATCTCTTCCATAATATCTTGGCCGTGATTAATGTGATCCGCCGGCTGGTCGATGTCACGCATTGAGTCCCAGCGGCGAAACAGGAGGTCGGCGCAATCGGAATATACGGACCGGCGATTTCGTGGAATATGGCCACGATTCTTATAGAGCGCACACAGGAGCGAGAGCATCAGTGGGTTTTCTGCGAGCTCAGGGGATGCCGCAACTTCCTTCATAAACGGCTCAACGCGCTCTAATCCCCCCTCCTCGCCGGAGAACCACTTTTCGGCATATTCTCGCGTTTGGGCAAGCGTGAAGGGGCGAAGCCTGAACCGGCTAAATGTTCGATCAAGGGGCGCATCTTCGTATCCCACTTCACGGCAAGTGACCAGAATTGCGCTAAGTGGATACTGTCTCGAGAAACTTTGAATTTGTGCTACCACTTTGATTCTCTTAGACTTTTCGAGCGCTTCGTCAAGTCCGTCGAAAATCACATATGCCCTACCCAGCAGCAGCAGTGTTTCAACATCGCTGCGGTCGACCAAAGTATCTTGATACAGTCGCTGCACGGCGGTGACCAGTTCATCTAAGATTAGGTTCTCAGCACTGAGTTCACGGACGCGAATCAAGAGCGGGGCTTGCGATTCGCTTTCGTCAGCGATCATAGTCATGATGTGTTGGGTCAATGTGCTTTTGCCGTCGCCTGGGTGCCCTGTGACCACTGCGCGTACTCTGCGACCAAAACCAATCGCGCTGCGTGTTGGGACATTTTCGCCTTCAAGGGTTTGCAGGTCCCGCTGGATATAGAGATCTCCGAGTGTTTTGTCGTCATGAGACTCCAGGGAGTGATGAGAGATCCATATTTCCGAAGCGCCCGACAGCTTGGCTTCGTATCTCCTGAGATCGTTCGGCAACCCGGGAGAGAAGCGCGATGTCGGTGGCAACTTCTAAATACCGACGTAGCCATCTGGGATGGCTTGCAGGGCCCCCGGAAATCGGGAAGGCGACTTTTCGCTCAAGAAGTTGGTTGCGTTCCTCTGAGGAAAGAACGCCTGAAGATTCTTCAGGCAGGAGTTCATCAATACGTTTAATTAGGGCGGTCCACAAGGGTTCGATTTGATATGCGAAGATTGACTCGTTGTCGATCGCCGAGGAGAAGACGTCAACAAAGGATTTGTTGAGGTCCGCAAATTGTCCCGTTTGGTCCTCAGGTGGATAGAGTGCGCGTATATAGCAAGCAGCCTCCACCAGCATGAGAATGTTTGGGTGATTCAGAACCTGTGTGATCTTTCGGAATTGCGCCTCGGTCAGGATTACTTCATCAAGAAAGTCCACGGCGAAAGCAGAGTTGGGCATAGGCAGTGCGACTAGTTGAGGGTCCTCGGTTAAGACGTGCCAAGTTCGCGAAATCGCACGCGCGACTAGATCGCCCAGTGACGATGTCAGCATCCCGAGTGTGAAGGGGTCCACGAATACTCCATCCAGAAGAGCCGCGCTGCTGGCAGTCGCGGCGAGCCTTGTAGCCCGCGTTTGCGCTGACCCGTTATCAGGCTCATCGCAATGAGAGTGTAGGAGTCGGGGTCGCAACCCGCCGGCCCCAAGCAGGCTACTGGCGATTCAGCTGGTCCGGTTGCGGAACCCGAGTGCTGATCCACGCAAATGCTCCAGCCCGTCGTCCGTGGCTTCGGTGGGTCCGTGGGACGTGCATCGCTCCGCCGCGAATGCTGCTCTCGTCAGAACCACAAGAACCTGGCAGCCAGCGGTGTCGGTAGCTACGAGCATGCTGCTGGTTGTGCTGACCGCCGAACGTCTACTCCGTGTCTACGACACCAACGATGCAACCGTGCCCCTGGCCCCCTCGGGGGTTCCCGCCTTGGATGGGCTTACCGGAGGGATGGCGCCTGGCCGTGTCTGGATCGTGGTCGGGACGCCCGGCCAGGGGCGGACGACCCTCATGGCCCAATGGGCCGCGGCCATCGCTCTCGAAGAACGGCAGCACGTCCATCTGGTCACCCCCAGCGAGGCGCCGGCCGCGATCGCGGCCCGGCTGCTCTCCCTCACTGGTCACCTCCCACTCGGACAGCTCGCTGCGCACAGCACGAACAGCTCGCACGCGGAGTCGCTCGCTTGGGCAAAGGAGAGGGTTGCCGCTATGGCACTGAGCCTGTTCGCCGAGGGCGAGGACACCTACGTGCCTGAGGTACACCCGTTTCGGGCTCCGACGACCCCGACTGCGCTTGTCATAGACGACGCGGACTTGGTGGGTGGAGTGACGCCCACCGCAGCCAAGCGGTGGTCGGACGCGGGTTTGTTCGTCCTCCTCTCCCTACCTCGGCATCTTGTACTGACTGATTCATCGTCTGAGGCCGACATCGACCCCGCCTGGGGGCGCGTGTCGGACGTGGTGCTCGAGGTCCGTCATCGCGGATTGTCGAATAGCCGGGCAGCGCCCGGGGACGCCGAACTTCAGGTGCACTACAACCGCCGGGGTCACACGCGCACCGTTCCGGTCGTGCACCAAGCTCACTTTTCGCGCTTCGTGGACCCGCAACCCTGAGGATCCCTTGCGTACTCGCGAGGGGCAACCGCGGCGAATCGCCAGTTCTTGGGACGGCGCCCACCGCACGGTGCCAAAGTCGATTCATGCGACTTCCTCACCTCCTCCAGAGTCTTGACAATGGGCCAGCCCTTGCGGCTCTTGGGCGCTACTACGGTCCGGACCCGAGCACCCCGACCAGTCCGTTCACCGGCGCGCGCTTCGACACCTGGGACAGCACCGGCACCCGGTGGGAGGACCGAAACCGCTTTACCGCCGACGATCTCGTCGCGGTCACGTTCTTGTCGGTGAACGTGCCGGCAGAAGCAGCGATCAAGCTGCTCGACACCGACGCGCAGCGGTTCACCGATCTACTGGAAGCTCTCGGCGACGACCGCGACCTGGTCGACGAAGGCGAAGCGTGGAGTGATGACTGGGCGGGATGGCTCCTCTGGAGTGAGTTGATGGACCTGCCTGGCGTAGGGGCCACGACGGCCAGCAAGTTGCTGGCACGCAAGCGCCCGCGTCTCCGGCCCATCTACGACACCGTCGTCGCCAGAGTCGTCGGCTCGGAGACGCTCTGGGAACCGCTCCGAGCGCTTCTCAACGCACACCCTGAGTTGCATGAGCGTCTGCTGCACCTCCGCAAAGAGGCGGGCCTCCACGAATCCATTTCAGCGCTGCGCGTCTTCGACGTCGTCACCTGGATGGAAGGGAAGTACGGCGCAGACTCAGCCTGACTTCTCGCTGGGAGGACTTCCTCGTCAGCGGGGGGACACGTTAAAGATGGCCGAGTCCGACGGGGCATACCCCTTGGCCCCTCTGAACCTCAGCCGAAAGTTGATACCTCCCAGGGCACCGTTGGGGTTCGACACCCAATGAGCGATCCCCTTGTGGTTCGTCCGCTTGGGGACGTCGTAGTCGGCCCATCCGGGGAGGTCCCACCACAACTCGATCCGCTGACCTGACACCGGCTTGCCACCGCTGGTCAGGCGACCGGTCCATTGCCAGCCTCGTGGGCCATAGGGCGACTTCTGCACCACCAGCGCTGTCGTGGCCGGGAAAGTCACCTTCAATCGAACGGACGTCGCGCCCGAGCGCGTCTCCACAGGCGACAGGTAATAGTCGTTGACGACCACCTTGACCGAGATTGTGTAGGTGCCGGACGCGAGCTTCCGGCCGCACCGCGGGGCGATGCTCCCCCGGTAGGAGGCGCCCTCCTCCAGCCATGACCGGTCCGTTCCGAACCTTCTGCCCTGCTTGTTCCGCAGCGTCGCTCTCACGTCGTACGAACCGCCGTCCGGGAGGAGACCGGGGGCCACGGAGTACCTGATCGGCCTACATGCGCTTCCGTCGATCTTGACGGTGCCATTAGCCACGGTGACGGCGATCGAGCTCGTGGTTCGACCAGTCGCGGTCGAGCTCGACGCCGGGGGGAGCGGGGCGAGGAGTAGCCCCATAAGGAACAAACACAGGACACGGACAGTGGACAAGAGGTCCTCTTTCAGGATGCTCACTGCATTCGCGGGTGCCACTGCGCTCACGCTATCCGGGTGGGACTCCGCGCGACCCAAGATCGAGTCAGGCAGGTGGAAGTTTCGACGCCAACAACCGGTACGTCCCGTCGATCGCCTCCACATCGAGCGGACCCTCCGCCTGGAGCAGCGGGACGAGCTTCTTCGGCCACAGCACGTGCATCTCGCGGATGGTGAAGGAGCCTCCGATCAGCGGCCAGTCGGCTGCCACGAAGCAGAGTGCCCCTCGCACCGGGGCGTCGCCTCCGAGCGCGTCCCTCACGACGTCCATCTGCTTGAGCACGCCGTCGACCACCTTCGTGCAGTCGCGCCGGCCGACGAGGAGCTTCCCCACTCGAGGCCGCAGCAGTCCACCCTCGACCTTGAGCTGCGGACGTCCGGCGTACTTCTTGGCGTCGATGACGAACACGCCCGTCGGGGTGACGGCGAGGTGGTCGATGTTGGCGCGGCTTCCCGGGATCCGACGATCGTGCAGGACACGCAGCCGGTCGGTGGCCAGCGCGTTCAGCCGCTGGCCACACCGCTCCTCACCGGACGCCCCGGTGCTCCAAGCAGTCGTCGACTGGGGCTCGTCGGACAGGGCGTGCAACAAGCCGCCGATGCGTGGGTGCTTCTCACGGATGCGCTGCTCACGCCGTTGCGCACGGCGCTCGAACTCCCGGCGGGCCGAGGCCCCCGGAGTGCCCGGATCGATCGGTGAGTCCAGCACGGGTTCGGGTACCGGGGCCTCGTCGTGGGTGAGGCACCGCACCCTCTTGGTGGAACGGTCGTACACAGCCGTCGCCTTGGCAGGGAGCGCGACGGCACAAACGCTGCACACCCCTTCGTACCGCAGGCGCATCGTCTTCTCGTCCGGCACCGCCTGCTCGCTCACCCCGCGACGGTAGCTGCGAAAGACAGCCCGCGACCTGGGTTCACGTGAGAAGGACGATCCGAACGGCAAGGCGGGTGAGGGAGCACTTTGCGGATCCTCTGGCTGAGCACCGATTCGCCGCTACGGTGCCAGGCATGGCCAGGGGGGATTGCGAGCTCGCGTTCTGCGCGGCCGCCGCGGAGGACGGCATCGAGCTCACCCGCGCCAAGGTGCCGTGGCTCAACCAACGAGGCCATCTCGGTCTGCCTGTCGGGGCGTCCGCCGCGGTCCCCGTAATGGAGGAGATCTTCTCGGCACTCGGCGGGATCGATGTCGAGCAAGCAGGTAAGCGTCTGACCGCGCTGCCGGGCGACTTCGTCCATCTCCCGACCGGAGTCTTCATCGAGGTGGACGAGAGCCAGCACTTCACCTCGTACCGACTGACGACCCTGGCGCTCTACCCTCCTGCCACGGTGCTCGGCTACGACCTGGACGAGTACCGGGAGCTCTGCGAGCGGTGGGTCCCGCGCTCGGACCGGTACCGCCAGGCGAAGGCGGCCATCGGATTCGGTTCTGGAGGTCGTCAGAGACAGCGCGCCTATCACGACGCTCTCCGCGATCTGGTCAACCCAGCGATGGGTCACACCCTCATCCGCGCGGCCGCACCAGACCGCGACGGAAGCGCTGCCTACGAAGCGGTGCGCTCAAGGCTGCGGGTTGCGTGCGGTGTCTGAGCCGCCGTCCATGCCCCCAGAGTCTTCGAGACCCGCCGCCTCGTCCTGCGCGCCTGCACCTCGGACGACGCCGCGTTCCTGGCAGACCTGTACGCGGACCGAGAGGTTGCGCGCTTCATCGGAGGAGATCGGCTCACCGCCGAGAGCGCAGCGAGGCATGCGCAGAAGTTCGCGGCCGTGTGGCGTTCTCATGGCTATGGACAGTCGATCCTGGTCGACAAGTCATCCGGCGAGCAGATCGGACGAGTAGGGCTGCATCCGTGGCCGGAGTGGGACGAGCTCGAGCTCGGCTGGGTCCTGGCCCGGCGCAGCCAAGGTCGTGGACTGGCCCAGGAGGCTGCCCAAGCCTGGCTCGCGTGGGCATCAGACGTACACCCGGCGCCGTACCTCACGGCGGTCATCCACCCGGACAACCACGCGAGCATCCGGCTGGCCGAGCGGCTCTCCTTCACCTTCTTGCGCCCCGACGTGACGCCGTGGAGCGACGCCGTGATCTATCGCCACGACCTTTCCGCGAGGCCGGGCGCCAGCTGATCAGCGGCGGCTACGCCGTCGGATCGATGCAGGCCGCCTCAGCGTCCCGGCCGCGTCAAGCCTTCCTCCACCTCGTCGCGCTCCGCCGAGCCGAACGCGTCCGCCGTGATGACCGCGATCATCACGATCCCGGCGACCACCGCCGCCGACGCCGACGCCGCAGCGTCGGCGTACACCCAGCCGGCACCGAGGCCGACCGCGCCGATCCCCGCCATGACAGCCCCCAGCCTCGTGAACATGGGCGTGGCGAAGGCCGTCGCGAAGGGCAGGAAGTGCAACCCCACCGCCACCACGATGAGGGCGGGCCGCAGCTCGTCGCGACCAGCCTGGTCCAGGAGCGCACTGCCGAGGCGGATCAGGAGCAGCATCCCGACGACACTGCCCACGTAGACCAGCCCGGCGTACCTCCCGATCGGAGCAGGCGCCTCGAACCATCGCGGGGCGACGAGCACGAACCACAGGTAGGCGGCGAAGACCACCAGCCAGACGAGGGCCGCGACGGTCGTCCACGGGTCGCCCAGCTCGCCGCGGTTGACCATCACGAAGACGGTGCCGCCGGCAGCTCCGATGGTCGTGCCCCACACCCGCGGGTCCCACAGCCGCTGCGCTCCGCGTTGCCGCCTGGGACGAGGGGTCTCCTGTGGGGTGGCTCGGCGCATCCGCAGACACTGGCACGCCGACCCCGAACCCGCCAGCCTGAACGATGTCAGAGCGAGGTTGCCAGCCAAGTCGCGGCTGCGGCGAGGACGATCAGCGCCACGTTCATCCCCGACTCTCGCTGCTCTCCGCGGCGCAGGTGCACGCCCATCGCCATCACCTGGAGGACGGTCAACCCGAGAGCGGCCGCCACGGCAAGCTCCACCGCCACACCAGTCAGTGGAGGCAGCACGAGACCGAGGGCGCCGAGCACCTCAACGATGCCGATGAACCTCACCACCGGCATCGGCACGTCGGTCCCGGCCCAAGCCATCATGGGCTGCAGCTGCTCCTGACTACGAAGGATCTTGAGTGCCCCGGCGTAGGCATAGAACGCAGCGAGCAGGGCGGCGATGATCCAGTAGGCGATCTGCATGACGGGGCTCCTTGGTTATCGTCAGTAACGGACCCCATCATGGGTAACCTGATCGAGGCTTACAAAAGGCACATCGGTGTCAGTGACGAACAGGGAAGTCCGTGTCGAAGTACGAGAAGTCATGCCTGATCCGCGGCGACGGTGGTCGCGCGATCCGCGGGATCCTCGACCGGATCGGCGACAAGTGGACCCTGCTGGTCGTGGCGACCTTGGACGGACCACCGCTGCGGTTCTCCGAGCTGCAGACTCGGATCCCCGGCATCTCGCAGCGGATGCTGACCCGGACGGTGCGCAACCTGGAGCGCGACGGCCTGGTGTCCCGGACGGTCTATGCCGAGGTCCCGCCGCGCGTCGAGTACGAACTGACCGCGACCGGCCGGACCCTGATCGAGCCCGCAGTGGCACTCGCCGAGTGGGCGGTTGACCACAATCCGGAGATCGAGCAGAACCAATCTGCCTACGACGCGCGCAGCGAATAGGTCGCCGGCCCACGCAACCTGAGGTCAGGCCACAAGGACGGCGTCAGTTCTCGGCGAAGTACCGCCGCAACCGACGCTGCCGGTGCCTGAAGAACGCGTCGACCACCCACGCGAGCAGAGCAGCGAGACCGGGAAGCGGCAGCCGAGGCTGCAGGGTCACGCGGTCATGCACCCGCGTCCCGCCTGCGACGGGGGTCAGGGTGCGTTCGTGCTCCCAGCGCCGCATGCTCAGCATGCTTGACCGCTCCCGGAACCGCACGCCGGGCTCGACCTCGACCAGGGTGAGGTGGTCGAAGTCGAACGGGAGGAGGCCGAAGAGCCGCAGCCAGGCGCGGCCTACCGGTCGTCCCAGCGGGATCGTCTCGATGGTCAACCCGGCCACTCGGCGCGGCATCGTCATCGTCATCCAGGGGCGCATCTCGTGGTTGATGCCGTCGGGGGTGGACGACTCGTTCCCAGACACGTGCGGGCTCAGCCGGCACGTCGACCTGGTGCTCGATGACCCTGTGCTGCACGCCGCCCCCTTGGCTCATGAAGTGATCGCGCAGTTTCGTCCAGACCTGTGCAGCCGAAGTGTGCCTGTGTGCCCTAGCTGTCGGTCCAGACCCGCGGCTCACCCGGCGTGACGCTCATGTCCCTGAAGGTCGGCACCCTGTTGCGCGTCGCGGGCTTGTAGGGCACCCACACGACGATGGCGATGCCGTCACGATGCTCGAGCTCGACCTGGACTGCGTCGCCTCCGTCGATGAGGACGTCGGAGACGAACGCGAATGCCCGGTTCTCCCGCGCCCTCGCACGTGCTCCGTCGTACACGCCGGCCAGGACCTGTTCCGGCTGCGGGTGTTCTCCCAATCCCTCGTCGGACGCGGTGAGCGACGCCTCCCCGTCGGTCGAGACCGAGGCGCCGAAGGGGTAGAACCGCCCGTTCTTGCCGAGGAGCTCCTGGGCCTGCGGCAGCACGAGGTTGAGGAGACCGTCGAGGTCTTTCTGAGCTGCCGCGGATGCTGTGTCGCGCCAAGAGGTCATGATGCGACTCTGGCACACCGCCCGCCGCACCGACCCCGCCGGCATGGGCCTCGGTGGTGACGTCGGCCTAGTTCTGCCGACGGCCCCGCCGGATCCTGGGTCCTGCGCGCCGAGATCCCTTGCTGTGACACCTCACGCCGTCTTAGTGTGATCCACGTCACAGTACGGGGGCTATCTCGAAGGAACCCACATGGCCCTGAATCGCGCACTCGCCCACCTCGCTGGCATCGCCGCCACCGTGCTGACGGCTGGCCTGCTCACCGCGCCAGTCGCGCAGGCAGCGCCACCGTCGTACGTCGCCCTGGGGGACTCCTACTCCTCGGGCACCGGCACCCGCAGCTACATCGACGACGGCACCTCGTGCAAGCGCTCGACGGCGGCGTTCCCGTCGCTGATCGCCACCGCCCGCGGCTACGCGCTGAACTTCCGGGCCTGCGGGGGCGCGAAGATCCCCGACGTCACCAACACCCAGCTCAGCGCCCTGAGCGCCGCCACCAACTACGTCTCCATCTCGGTCGGCGGCAACGACGCAGGCTTCGCCGACGTGATCACCGAGTGCGCGCTCCCGGGCTGGGCGAGCAACTGCGACGGCAAGATCAACACCGCCCAGGCCTACATCGCCAACACGCTGCCCGGCGCGCTGGGCACCCTCTACGCCAGCATCCGGAGCAAGGCACCCAATGCCAAGGTGGTGGTCGTCGGCTATCCGCGGATCTTCATGGGCGAGGACTGCAGCGCCCTCACCTGGTTCTCGCCGGCCGAGCAGACCCGGCTCAACCAGACCGCCGACCAGCTCAACGCACGGCTCGCCGCCGCTGCAGCGGCGCGTGGCTTCTCGTTCGCCAACCCGACCAGCCGGTTCATCGGGCACGCCGTCTGCGACAGCCCGGCGTGGCTCACCAACCTCTCCGTCCCGGTCGGCGAGAGCTTTCACCCCAACGTCGCCGGCCACTCCAGCGGCTACACGCCGGCGGTCAGCGGGCTGCTCACCGGAGCGACGGTGACCGCCGACGCCACCCTGCTCGCCACCGCCGCCACCCAGGCCGAGTCGCTGGCCCAGACCCAGCGGCAGTACGCCGAGGCTGACCGCAGCATCGAGCCCAAGGAGTTCGTCGTCCCCGACCTGACCACACCGGCGATGCGCAAGGCGGCCCGCAAGGCAGGGGTCGACCTGGACGAGTTCCTGGCCAGGCGCTGACGGCGGCTCGGGAGGCCGACGAGGCTCAGGAGGGAGCACAGCTCCCACACCTGCTCGTCGTCCTCCCACCGGCCGGTCCGCGGTGACCTCGCGCAGGGTGAGCTCCCTGGGCGGCGAGTCTAGGTGCGGCCGCCGGCGGCGGGCTTCTCCTGCTCGATCTCGGCGTACCGCTCGTGCAGGCGGTCGCGGACCTGCTCGGGCGTGTACGCCTGCCGCTTCCGCTCTCCGCGGGTGACCACGACGCCCGTCGCGACCACGCCGGCCATGCCGGCCAGCCCGAGAACCTTCCACCACGTCGCCGCGCGCATACGGGCGACCCTAGCCGCCATGCGGCACGATGCCTCAGGTGAGTGACACGCGCGCCGAGGGCATCTCCCTCGAGGAGGCCGCCGGCCTGGCCCGCACCGGCGACCTGTGGCTCTTCCGCGGCCACACCCCTGCCGACCGCGCCATCCGGACCCTCACCAACGCCCCCGTCAACCACGTCGGCATGGCCGTGGTCATCGACGACCTGCCACCGCTGCTGTGGCACGCCGAGATGGGCAAGGCGCTCGTCGACCACTGGTCGGGCGACGCGCACCGGGGCGTCCAGCTCCACGACCTCGGCGACGCGGTGACCCGGTGGCGCGAGACCTACGGGCAGGCGGCGTGGATGCGCCAGCTCATCCCGGAGGCGGGCAGGGAGCAGGAGGACGGCGCCCTGCGCGCGATCGCCCGCCTGGACGGGGTCTCGTTCCCCAGCACCGCGCGCCTCGCGGCCCGGTGGCTGGCAGGGCGCGACCCCCACCAGTCGCGCCGCAAGCGCGGGCAGCGCGCTCGCCCTGAGGCGGCGTTCTGCGCGGAGGCCGTGGCGCTGACCCTCCAGGAGATGGGGATCGTCGAGGACGGCTGGAAGCCGACGTGGTTCGACCCGGGCACCTTCTGGAGCGGGGAGTTCCTGCCGGTCCTCCCGGGGTGGTCCTACGGCGCGGAGATCCAGGTCGGTCCGCTCCCGCCCAGGCGTCCGACAGGATGAGCCCATGACTGCCTACTGGATCAGCACCTATCAGGAGATCACCGACGAGGCGAAGGTGAAGGCGTACTCCAAGATCGCGCGCCCGGCGCTGCTGGCCGCCGGCGGCACCTTCGTCGCCGCGGCCGAGCCCGCCCAGGTCTACGAGGCCGGCGAGCAGACCCGGGTGGTGCTCATCCAGTTCGACTCGGTCGAGGCAGCCGTCGCCGCCCATGACAGCGACGGCTACCAGGAGGCGCTGGCCGCCCTCGACGGCGGTGCGGTGCGCGACATGCGGGTCGTCCCCGGCCTGTAGCTGCGCGTCCCTCGCCCGGCTACACCTTCAAGCGGTCGACGGTCCGGGTGATGCTCTCGCCGTCCTTCTCCAGGAACACGATCTCGCCGAACTCCAGCGTCGACCAGTCCTCGACGTCCTCGCTGAGCGGCTCGGAGGCGAAGATGACGGACGTCGCGTCCTCGACGTGGCAGTCCTCGAAGCCGTACGTCGAGTCGTTGTGGAAGTTCTTCCCCATCAGCATGTACATCGGCTCCAGGAGCATGGCGAGCGCGAAGTCGTCGGTGCCCGGCTCGGCCTTGCGCAGCTCGCGCCAGTCACCCTCCGGCTCGGTCTCGCCCTGGTGCCCGGTGCCGACGTTGACGCCGATGATCCGGTTCGGGGCGACCAGTGCCATCTTCAGCTTGGTCAGGGCGGGCAGATCGAGGTCCTTCATCGCCTGCACGAGGAGCCTCATCAGCTCCTCGACCGCGCGCTTCACGTCCTCGTCGCTGTCGCTCTCGAGCAGGGACAGGAAGAGCACGTAGAGGAACTCCGTGTCCGTGTTGCCCTTCATCTGCTTCAGGTACTCGTCCTTGCAGTGCTTGAGCAGCTCCCGTTGCAACAGCTGCCAGTTCGGCACGTCACCGTTCTGCGCGACGATCCACGGCGTCCCCGGGTAGGAGAACGGGTGGCAGTTCTCGTCCGCCAGCACGGTCTTCGCGTTGTAGTCCGCGGCGCGCACGTGGGCGAGCATCGTGCTGACCTGGAGGCTCGGGACGATCCCGGCGACGTTGTCGTCGTAGAACGCAGCCATCGGGCGGTGGTAGAGGAATGGCTCGTCGGGCTTGAGCAGGTTCTCGCCCCAGGCTCCGAACCCCCAGCCGGCCAGCTGGAGCTGCGGGTGCCGCTCCGGGTCGAGCGACTGGTTGATCAGGCTGTTCTCAGGCTTGAGCAGCAGGTTCTCCAGCGGTACTTCCGACCCGATGTAGGCGAGGACTCGGCACATAGGTTTCCTTCACTGAGGTGAGGCGGCCCGCTCAGGGCGGGCGAGGTCGACCTACGAGTACCCGTCGACGGCCGGAGTAGCCCTCTGGGACAGCCACCGCCAGGCTGCCCCAGGCGCGCATATCGACCACGCGGTTTGTCCGGGCCACACATCAGAGCAATGGTGAAGGGGACACAACCTCCATTTCGGAAGGAGAGCCATGCTTGCTCTCACCGACAACGTGACCGACATCGTCAACAAGCTCGTAGAGGACGTGCCGGAGTTCTCTGCTCTTCGGATCGCGGTCGAGCCGGACGGGCAGTCCCTGTCCGTCAGCCCCGCGGACCACGCCGAGCAGTCCGACCAGACCATCGTGCAGAACGGCGCCACCGTCTACGTGGACGCGCCGGCGGCCGAGATCCTGGACGACAAGGTCCTGGACGGAGGCGTGGACGAGGAGGGCAACATCCAGTTCGCGCTCGGCCAGCAGGTCTGACACCAGCACCGAAGGAGTCCTGGGTCCCGTGTGGGCCCAGGACTCCTGTCATGTCTGGCCGGTCCGCGAGGAAGTCAGCGGGGTGCCTCCAGCACCAGCCGCACCTCAGACCCTCATCCCCGACCCTGGCATGCACGCCGAAGGTCGACCACCGGCTCGCGCGCGGTGAAACCGGCTGCGACGTACGTAGCCACAGCCGCTGCGTTGGAGCTCTCGGCGCACACGGCGACGCTGGAGGAGCCCATCTCGCGGAGGGCGGCCGCGGCGGCGACCGAGATGGCCGCGCCGTAGCCGCGGCCCCGGTGGTCTCGGTGCACCCCCATCGGCTCCACGAGCCCGGGGCGCCCCGGACCGGCCAACCACACCGTCGTGACCGCCACCGCGTGGTCGTCGGAGTCGAACGCGGCCAGGCTCCGCGCCCGGTGGTAGAACGGCCCGCCGGCCATGGTCAGCCACCTCTCGCGGAGCGCGCGCCGTTCCTCGTCGCCGAACGGCGTGCCCTTGAACGCCGACCAGTGGACGCTCACCCAGGGATCGACGCGGCTCGCGTCGATGATCTCGATGCGTACCCCGGCGCCACGCACGCGCTCGTCGTCGACTCCGCCGGACACGTCGCGGTGCAGCGGCGTCCACGGCTCGTCGGGCTGCCACCCCTCCTCGGACAGCAGCTGTGAGAACCGCTCGGCGCCTCGTGCCTCGACGACTGCGTCACCCTCCTCCAGGACTCCACGCACAGGGTCGGTGACGTCGGCGGCGAGCTGTCGGCAGAGCGCGTCCTCGTCCCGCAGGTGCGGGTCGAGCGCCATGCGCAGCAACCCGTCCGGGCCGTCCAGGAGTCCGATCGCGAGGATCCTCCCGGCACGCGACCAGACCCTCAGCGACGCGGCCGTCTGGACAGCGCCTCGCGAGGAGTGCCAGCCGAGATCACCGGGGTGCAGATGCAGCGGGCCTGCGTCGACCTGCCAGCTGCTCAGGACCCCGGCGAGGCGATCCAGGTCGCGCACGCTCGGCGTGGTCATCACCACGGTCATAGCCTGATCCAACCTCAGTCATGGGCGGGCTCACAGCCGCCAGGTGAAGGGCTTCGTGGCCGAGCCGAGCGGGTCGACGGCCCCCGAGGTGAAGGCGAACGCGGACGCCTTCCACTTCAGCACCTTGGCACCCTTCTTGACGTGCTTGCGCTTGAGCTCCACGCGGAAGGTCTTCCCGTCGACCTGGGTGAACGGCAGCGTGCGGCACTTCGTCGGCGGCGGGAACTGCTCCTTGCGGGTGTCGTAGGTGCAGATGTTGCTCTCGAGCACGCCGTCTCGGGAGAAGAGGTGCACGGCTCGCACGGACTTCTTCGCGATCTGGAAGTCGACGCCCAGTCCGCCGGGGAAGACGAGCTCGTCGGCGGTGACGTCGTTGTGCAGCCCGAACGTGATCTGGATCTTCTGCTTGCCCTTGGTCTTCATCGAGACCTTGGCGAGGTCGAGGTTGGCGCTCGAGCTCATCTCGTGGTCCCCGGCCGGGTCGCTCTTGCTCGTGGAGGACGCCTGAGCCGGGCCGGCAGTGAGCGCCACCGCCATCCCCAGGCTCGTCGCGAGGGCCAGCGGCGCCCCGAGCAACCTCATGGCACGTCGGTTCCGGGTCATCGCGGCCACCTCAGAGCTTCCAGCTGTAGGGCTTCTTGGCCGACCCGAGCGGGTCGAAGGCCGAGGCGGCCAGCGCGGAGGCCCGCCACTTCAGCACCTTCACGCCCTTCTTGAGCTGCTTGCGCTTCACCTCGACCCGGAAGGTCTTCCCGTCGACCTGCGTGAGCGACAGCGTGCTGCACTTCTTCGGCGTCGGCAGGTCCTCGCGGGAGTCGTAGGTGCAGACGTCGCTCTGGAGCACGCCGTCGCGGGAGTACACCTTGACGGACCGCGTGGTCTTCTTCCCGGTCGTGAAGTCGACGCCCACGCCGCTGGGGAAGACCAGGTCGTCGGCGGTCACGTCGTTGTGCAGCCCGAACGTGATCTCGAGCTTCTGCTTGCCCTTGGTCCGCATCGAGACCTTGGCGAGGTCGAGGTTGGCGGAGCCGTAGACGTGGTCTCCCGCCGGGTCCTTCTTGCTCGTCGAGGACGCCTGGGCCGGGGCGGCGACGAGCGCCACCGCCATCCCCAGGGCCAACGGTGCGGTCGTCAACGCCAGCGCGCGACTCCTGGTCCGACTCATGAATCTCCCCCTCGTCCGTGTGGTGTCCGGGCGCCTCCTACCCGTCCCGGGCGCTACCCAACCACGCGAGCGGCCCCTTCTGTGCCGGTGTTCCACGGGGCGTACGCCGAGGTGACGTGAGGTGACTAGGCGATGCGCACGGGGCTGACCCCGCCGTCTCCCGCCAGGGTCGTCGCCGCCGCGGACGCCTGCCGGTCGCGACGCCTGCCGGTGAGGAGCCGTCCGGTCGAGGTCGTGGCCAGGACGAGGAAGTCGGTCAACGACCGGGGGTAGATACGCACAGGCATGGGCTGACTCCCTGAGAATGGGGATCGGATCGTGCCCGCTGCTTGAGAACGTGCCGCGTGTGTACCCCGCGCCGGGACGCGCATGCGGGATGTGATCCATGTCACCACCTGCGCCGCAGGTCGGCGCCCGCTAGCCTCGGCGCCATGACGGGGGCATGGGAGGGACTGGCCGAGCTGGCGCGGCTCGAGGCCGAGCGGGACGGGCTGCAGGAGCGGCTGGCGGCGGCGAACCGCCACCTGGCCGACGCCGTACGCCGGCACGACGAGGCACTGGCCGCGCTGGTCGACGAGACCGTCGACGTCGCCAGGCTGGAGTCGCTGTCCCTGACCCGGATCCTCGCGGGCCTGCGTGGCACCCGCGACGTCGACCTGTCACGGGAGCAGGCCGAGGTACAGGCGGCGCAGTACGCGACCGCCGACGCCGACGCGCGCCGGGAGTCCGCCCAGGCCGAGGTCGACGACCTGGTGCGACGCCTCGGCGCCTTCGCCGACCTGGAGGAACGGCGCACCGAGCTGCTGGCGCAGCGGGAGCGGGAGATCGCCGCGGACCCCGCCTCGGCGACCACCCACGCCCGGCTGACCGAGATGGCGTCCCGGGCCGGGGCGCTGGACGCCGAGCTCGTCCAGCTGGACGAGGCGCTGGCGGCCGCCGGTGCCGCGCGAGAGGCCCTGGGCGAGGCGGCCCGACACCTCGGCAGCGCCAGCGACTGGGCGACCTACGACACGTTCCTGGGCGGCGGGTTCTTCGCCGACATGGCCAAGCACGACCGCCTGAACCGCGCGGGCCACCTCATGCGGCACGCGGACGCGGCGCTGCGCCACCTGGCCACCGAGCTCGCCGACGTTCAGGTCGCCTCCGTGGGAGACGTCGGCGTCACCGAGCTGGCCCGGGCCTTCGACGTCTGGTTCGACAACATCTTCAGCGACTGGGCGGTGCTGGAGCGGATCAGGGCGGCGTCCGCGCGGGTGAACCACCTCCGCGCCGCCGTGGACACCGTCGGCCGCGACCTCGCGGTGCGTCGCGTCGGGGTGCTGAGCAGCCTGGAGGGGCTCGCCGACGACAGGGACGCGCTGCTCTCCTCCGGACGGGCTTCGGATGCCTGAGCCGGTCGACCTGGCGTACCCCTTCCAGGGCCGGTGGCTGACCCAGAACAGCCCCGCCAACCGGGTGCCGAGCCACGGCACCACGCTGTTCGCGACGTCGTACGCGATCGACTTCGTACCGGTCGACGCGACGGGCAGGACGGCGCCCGTCCGTGTGGGGACGCTGCTGCGCCCGGAGCCCGCGGACCGGTTCCCGGGGTTCGGCCGCCCCCTCCTCGCGCCCGCGTCGGGGACCGTCGTCGCCGTGCACGACCAGGCGCCGGACCACGACGCCTTCCGCGGTCTGCCCTCGGTCCGCTACGCGCTCACCCAGCGCCGCCGTGTCGCCGCAGGCTGGGAGGGCCTGGCCGGCAACCACGTGCTGATCGAGCTGCCCGAGGGCCCCGTGGTCGCGATCTGTCACCTGCAGCGGGGCAGCGTCCTCGTGACTCCCGGTCAGCAGGTGGCGGTCGGCGAGGCGCTCGGGCGGTGCGGCAACTCGGGCAACAGCACCGAGCCGCACGTCCACCTCCAGGCGATCGACCACCCCGACGTACGACGTGCCGCAGCGGTGCCGCTGACCTTCGCGGGCGGGCTACCGCGCAACGGGGAGATCGTCGATCCGGAGGGCTGACACCGAGGGCCTCGGCTCCTACGGTGGAACGATGCGGCTGCTCTTCATCCACGGCGCGGGTGGGTTCCTCGACGACCAACCCATGGCCGAGGGTCTGCACACCAGTCTGGGCGTGCCGGTGGAGATGCCGCGCCTGCCCGAGGAGGACATGAGCGTCGAGGGGTGGGCGGCCCCGATCCGGCGGCATCTCCGGACACTGGGCCCGGATGACGTCGCCGTGGGCCACTCCTTCGGGGCCACCATCCTGCAGTGGGTCCTCTCCGAGGCGGACTGGGCTCCGCCCCGGGCGGTGCTGCTGGCCATGCCCGACTGGTCCCCGGACGGGTGGGACGTCCCCGACTACGCGCACCGGGGTCCGGAGCCGGCGACGGCCCTGTCGATCCACCACTGTCGCGACGACGAGGAGGTGCCGTTCGACCACCTGCGGCTCCACGCCGCCCGGCTCCCCTCGGCCCGCATCGTCCCCCACGACGAGGGCGGGCACCAGTTCGAGGGCCGGCTCGCCCACCTCGCCGACGACCTGCGACGTCCCGGCTGACCCGGCTGCCCGGTCAGCCCGGTCAGCCCTCGGCCTTCGCAGGGGCGGCCACGCAGAGCACTCCCCGGTTGCCGTCCTGGTCGGCGATCACCGTGAGCGAGGGCGCGTCGCTGTCGTCGACCACGGTCCCGCCCGCCGCGACGGCCGCGGCGATCCGCCGTTCCGCCTCCTCCGGCGCCACGTACACCTCGAGGTGGAACCGCTGCGCCGTCCCCTCGGGTTCGTCCTCCCCGAACCACAGGTTCGGCACCCGGCCCGTGGCGTCGCGGACCTCGTCGCTCGGCGTGCCGCGGCCCTGGGAGTCGGCACGCCCGGTCAGCAGCGCGGCCCACACCGGGGCGATGGTCGCCGACCGTCCCGTGTCGAGGCCGAGCTCGATGACGCAGACCGAGTCCGGGTCGGCGTCCAGCCGGTGGTCGGCGGCGACCTCGGCGATCCGGCGCGCGAGGTCCACGTCGCGCTGGGTCACCCACTCCACGACGTGCTCGTTGCCGTCGTCGTCGCGGTAGATCGCGTCGTCGCTGACCAGCGTGAGGTCGACGTACCCGGGACCCATCGACACCCGCGGGTGGTGGCCGACGGCGTCGCCCGCCTCGCCCACCGCGGCGACGAACCGCGCGCCGGAGGCGAAGTCGTCCACGAGGTAGCGCGCATGCAGCCCCTGGGCCAGCTTGCACCACTCGGTCAGGTCGGCCTCGGCGATCTGCTCGCCCCGCAGCATGTCCATGCCCAGCGACCATAGACCCGTTCCGCCGCGACACGCCCGCGTCGCGACGCCGGGATCTGCCCCGGCAATCGCTGTGCAGCAGGGCCCGGGAAGGGCATGATCGAGAGGAGAAGCACGGACGGCGAAGGAGACCTGACATGACCCGCGTGCGCCTCGACCTCTTCGCCTCTCTCGACGGCTACGCGCCGGCGCCCTCGGCGGACCACCCCAGCGACCACCCGATGGGTGAGGACTGGGGCGCGGTCACCGCGGCGTACACCGCGACCCGCACGTTCCGTGAGCGCGTCCTCGGCGACACCAGCGGCGAGGACGCGGGCGACCTTGACGACCAGTACGCCGCCGCGGCCGTCGAAGGCGTCGGCGCCGAGATCATGGGCGCGGCCATGTTCGGGCTGCACACCTTCCCCGACGACCCGGACTGGAAGGGCTGGTGGGGAGACCAGCCCCCGTTCGGCACCCCCGTCTACGTGCTCACCCACACCGCACCCCGCCCGTCGATCGAGATGACCGGCGGGACGACGTTCCACTTCCGCGACGACACCCTCGACGCCGTGCTCGCCGAGGCGAGCGAGGCCGCCGACGGCCAGGACGTGCGCGTCGGTGGGGGCATCGGCACCGCGCGCGACTTCCTCCGCGCCGGCCTGGTCGACGACCTGCACGTCATGGTCGCCCCTGTCCTGCTCGACCGCGGCGTCCGGGTCTGGGACGAGCTGCGCGGTCTCGAGCGCACCCACCGGGTGACCTCCGAGGTCGCCGAGAGCGGCACGATCCACCTCAGCTTCAGGAGGGACTAGTCCGCGCCGGCTACTCGCAGGCGATCCCGTCGCCGTCGCGGTCCAGGTGCGGGCCGTAGCCGGGGTCGCCGCGACGGACGGGCGCGAGCCCGGCGGCGCGCGCTGCGTCGCAGTTCGGCAGCGCCCGCTCGCTCGGGTCGGTGACGGCCTGGTCGACCCGCACCGGCGCCCCGGAGTCCGGCGTGGCGGGCTGGTCCGGGCAGTCGGCCAGGACCCGCTCGATCGCGGCACGCTCGGCGGGCGTGACCCACAGCTCGTACTTGGCCTTCACGCTCACCTGACGCGCGACGTAGTCGCACCGGAAGGGCCGGTACGGCGGCAGCCAGGTGGCCGCGTCACCGTCGCCCTTCTGCCGGTTCGCCCCGGCGTCGACGGGCAGCAGGTTGAGCGGGTCGTTGGCCAGCGCCGCCCGCTGGGCGACCTCCCAGCCGAAGGCGCCGGTGGCCCAGGCGTTGCCGAGCGCCACCACGTGGTCGACGTCGACCAGGGCGCCGTGGCCGTAGACGAACTCGATCACGTCACCGGTGTAGGGATCCGCGAGCGTCCCCGAGGTGACGACACAGTCGCGGGTGCCGGGCTTGAGGACGAGGTCGGTCAGGTGGGCGGCGAGCACGTCGTTGCGGGTGTCGCACCCGTTGCGGTCGGCGTCCAACCAGGCCGGGCCGAACCGGTCCCGGTCGTAGCCGGTCATCGGCGCCCGGCCCTTGACCTCGAGGGTCGCCAGGAGCGCTGCCGCCGAGTCGGCGGCCGGCGGTGCAGGGGGCGCAGGGGGCGCGGGGGGCGCGGGGGTGGTCTGCTCCGCGCGCGGCTCGGCGGTCGAGGGCCCGGGCTCCACCAGGGTGCAGCCGGCCAGCGCGACCAGCGCGACCAGGCACGCCGCCACTGCCCTCGGCGTACGTGAGGACAGCCGGCTTTCCATGGGGCGACGATAAGCCGGGGGCTTGGGCCGGGCGAGCTTCTTCGTCGCAACGCGCGGTCCCGGACGGGGACCTCGGGGTCAGTCGACGGATCCGGGAGAGGTGCTCGCGACCTCGTCCCGAGAAGCCAGGGGCTGGATGACCCGCCCCGGGACCAGGTAGGCCCCGCCGGCCGCCCCGACCGCGACCACGAGCAACCAGGCCGCGTAGCCCGCGAAGTGCCCCAGCAGGGGGCGGTAGTCGAGCACCGGGTCGGCGGCCACCCTCAGGGTGAAGAGCAGCGCGACGAGAGCGACGACGGTCGTCGTCCACGCGGGGAGGTTCCCGGTGACGACGAGCCCGACGTACGGCACCAGGAGTGCCGACCCCACGCAGAACGGCAGGTAGGCGAAGACGTTGACGCCGAACCATCCGCCCGGCTCGATCTCGGCGGTGAGCGACGTGTCGACCGGCCCGACGAAGAGGGCGTAGCCCAGCAGCGCCCAGCCGGCGAGCAACGGGAGCAGGGCCCACCGGACCGTCCCTCGGACGTACGCCTCACGCAGGACGGCAGGGGGCAGCGGGGCGTCGAGCTCGCTCTTCTCGGGAATCCTCACGGCAGTCATCCTGTCGGGTACGACGCGGGTGGAGTGGTCGCTGATGTGCAGGGATCGTGCAGGTTTCGTGCACGACGCCGGACGAACCTGGCAGCGGAGCCCACCACCTGCGACAGTCCCGGCATGCAGACGACACCGCCGCCAGGTCGGGTGCTCCGCCGTGGTTACGCAGGCGTGGTCCTGCTGCTGGTCGGGTGGCTGGTGACGCAGGCGTGGCTGAGCGCGCCGGAGTGGTCACCGGCGGCCGCGCCGGACCCTGCGGCCGAGCGAGCCGAAGGCCGGCGCCTGGCCGACCTGCACCGGGAGGCCTCCCTGGGCGCCGTCACCGGTCTCGTCCGCACGCCCGACGGGGCCGGCGTCCCGGGCGTCGAGGTCCGGATCGACCGGTTCGGGGTCTCCTCGTCGGAGGGGCTGCAGGCCACCCGGACCGACTCCGCCGGCCGCTTCACGTTCCGGCGACTACCGGTCCGCTGGTACCAGGTCGACGTGTACGACGACGGACGGGTGGCGCCGAGCGACACCGCCGAGCGGGCGACCAAGGTGGTGGGCGGCTCGACGGTGGAGGCCGCCGACCTGGTCGTTGGTCGCCCGTCGCCCTAGACCGCTATCTAGATACTGTGCATACTTAGATACATGACCGACGCTCCGCACTGGCCTGCGCCCTGGATCCGGGCGGGCCTCGACCTGGCCGTCCTGGGCAGCCTCACCCGAGGGCCGCGGCACGGGTACGCCATCGCCCAGGAGCTGGCCGCCCACGGCTTCGGCCTGCTCAAGGGCGGGTCGCTCTACCCGGTCCTGAACCGGCTCGAGGAAGCCGGCAGCGTGGAGGCCGCCTGGGTCGAGGGCACGGGCGGCCCCGGAAAGCGGGAGTACCACCTAACGGCCGCGGGTCGTACGCGGTTGCAGGCGGAGCTGACGCAGTGGCGCGAGCTCGCGGACACGTTGAGCGAGATGGCGCGGACCGACGACCCCAGCACGGGAGGAACCCGATGAGCGAGACCGACGAGCGATCCGCGGACGTGAAGCGCTGGCTCGACGAGGCCCGCGTCGGCCTCGTGCTGGCGCACGTGGCGACCCCGGTGCGCGACGAGATCCTCGAGCAGGCCCGCGACCTGGTCGCCCAGACCGGGGAGACCCCGGCGGAGCTCTTCGGTCCGCCCCGCGCGTGGGTGGAGGAGCAGCTCGCCGAGCGCCGGAGCCAGGGGCAGCCCTCGGTGGCGCCCGAACCGAGCGCGAGCTGGCGCGACGTACCCGTCATGGGGATGTATCTCGCCGCCGCCCTCGCCGCGGTCTTCCTCCTCGTCGCTCTGGTCGAGGAGGGCTGGGACCTCGACTACGACCTGGGGATCCTCGTCTTCCCGGTCGTCGGCGGACTGCTGATGACGACCGCTCTCACGGTGTGGGAGAAGACGCTCTCCCACCGCCCTCTCGGCGTCGCTGTCGCGGCGGGCGGGACGGTGATGGTGGGCGGGAGCCTGCTCCTGGCCCTGCTGATCGGATGGATCCGGGAGCACCCCGTCGCCGAGGGCGGCGCGTGGCAGCTCGTGCTGATGGTCCTGGCGTGCACCGTGGCGGGCCAGGTCCTCGACCGGCTGCTCCCGGCCGAGAAGCCCGTCCCCTGGCGCGCGCCGCGGGACGACGACGAGTGGCTCGGGGTGCTGGCCGGCGTGCTGCGCCTGCGCGCCGACATGCCCGAGCCGCGAGTGAGCACCATCGTGGCCGAGGCGCGTGCCCACGCCCTCGAGGCGGGCTCCACCCTGCAGGAGGAGTTCGGGCGCCCCGAGGACTACGCGGCACAGTTCCCGAGGGACGCGAAGAACCGCACCCGGCGCAAGGTCTGGTTCTTCTCGGCACTGGCCGCGATCGCGGCGTTCACGGCCCTGCCCCCCGACGGCAGCTGGTCGGCCGCGCTCCTCGCCCTCGGGTGGGCCGCCCTGGCCGCCTGGGAGTGGCGTCAGGTGCGGCGCTCCTCGGCGCCGTCCGCGGAGGGGTGAGCCTGAGGGCCGGCGATGCCAGGATGGACGGCATGCCCACGCCCCGCGTCGTCGCCGTCAGTCGCGACGAGACCCACCGGTTCAGCAAGGTGCCGACGGAGTCGATCACCCTGGTGGCCGGGCTCGGCGTGCTCGGCGACGCCCACGCCGGCACCCTGGTCCAGCACCGCTCGAGGGTGCGTCGCGACCCCAACCAGCCCAACCTGCGACAGGTCCACCTGATCCACGCCGAGCTGTTCGACGACGCCCGCGCGCTGGGCTACGAGCTGGGTCCGGGCGACCTCGGCGAGAACGTGCTCACCGCGGACCTCGACCTGCTCGCCCTCCCGACCGGGACGCTGCTCGACCTCGGCGGGCCCGTCGTACGACTGACGGGGCTGCGCAACCCGTGCGTGCAGATCAACAAGTTCCAGCCGGGGCTGCTCAAGGTGGTGCTCGCCAGCGCGGACGGTACGCCGGCCGAGGTGCCCGCACCCCCGACCGGCTCGCCCGAGGCGGGGAGAGCCTCGGTGGTCCGCAAGGCCGGCGTGATGGCCGTGGTGGAGCGCGGCGGTGACGTGGCCCCGGGCCGACCGATCACGGTGACGCTGCCCGACGGGCCCCGCACGCCACTGGCTCCGGTCTAGGTCATGTCCGAGCACGACGGAACGCCTCGTCGCCCGGTCTACCTGGACCACAACGCCACGACGCCGGTCGACCCGGCGGTGACCGAGGCCGCGCTGCCCTACCTGCGGGAGCACTTCGGCAACCCCTCGAGCTCGCACGCCTTCGGGGCCGAGCCGCACCGGGCCGTGGCGCGGGCCCGCTCGGAGGTGGCCGCGTTCCTCGGCGCCCAGGAGCAGAGAGGACAGGTGGTGTTCACCGGGTCCGGCTCCGAGGCGAACCTGCTGGCCATCCGCGGCAGCGTGCTCTCCGCGACCTCGCCCAGGTCGCACGTCATCACCCAGGCCACCGAGCACCCGTCGGTCCTCGGCACCTGTGAGGCGCTCGCGCGGCACCACGGCACCCGCGTCTCGGTGCTGCCGGTCTCCGACGACGGCGTGGTGGACCCGGACCTGCTGGCCCGGCTGCTGCAGCAGCCCTCCTCCGGGGCGACCGCAGGCGAACGGACGGTCGTCTCGGTGATGGCCGCCAACAACGAGACCGGCGCGCTGCAGCCGGTCCGGGAGCTGGCCGCCGTCGCGCACCAGCACGGCGCGCTCCTGCACTGCGACGCGGCTCAGGCGGCAGGGAAGATCCCGCTCGACGTGGAGTCGCTGGGCGTCGACCTGCTCACCGTGGTCGGGCACAAGATGTATGCCCCGAAGGGGATCGCGGCCCTCTACGTGCGCGCCGGGGTCGACCTCGAGCCGGTGGTCTACGGCGGCGGGCAGGAGGCCGGTCTCCGCGCGGGGACCGAGAACGTGGCGCTCGTCGTCGCCCTGGGGACGGCGGCCCGCCTCGCCGCCGAGGACCTGGCCGCCGGTGCGGAACAGCGGGTCTCGGGGTTGCGCGACCGGCTGCACCACGCGCTCGACAGCGGGCTGCCCGGCCGGGTCCGGCTCAACGGACCCGTGCGCGAGCGGCTTCCCAACACGCTCAACGTCAGCGTGGACGGCGTTCTGGGACACGAGCTGCTCGACTCGGTGCCGACGGTGGCGGCCTCGACCGGGTCGGCGTGCCACAGCGGCGAGCACACGCCGTCGCCGGTGCTGACCGCGATGGGAGCCGACCGCGACCGCGCCCTGGGCGCCCTCCGGCTCTCGCTGGGGCGCTGGACCACGGCCGAGGACGTCGACCTCGCCGCGGCGGGGCTGGTGCGCGCGGCCTCCGTCAGGACTCCGGCTCGTCCATGATCAGGCGCTGGCCGCCGTCGGCCAGCTCGCGGGCCAGGTCGAGGTGCCCGGCATGGGTCGCGGTCTCGACGAGGACGTGCACCAGGACCTCCCGCAACGAGGAGTACGGCGCATCGCCAGCCCCCTCGAACCACCAGAGCGGCTTCGCGTCCAGGTCCAGGTCGGCCACGGCCTCCGTGGCGAGGCGGCACTCCTGCGCATACTGCTCGAGCAGCTCCTCGTCGCTGAGCTCCTCCGGCGCCCGCCACCCGTCGTACCCCTCGGCGAGCTGCACCTCCTCGCCCGCCATCACCGCGCGGAACCAGAGCCGCTCGACGTCCAGGGTCAGGTGCCGGACGAGACCTCGCGGCGTCCAGCCGGAGGGGACCTGGGTGCTGCGACGCGCCTCGACCGTCATGGCGCGCACCTGCTCCGCGACGTGCGCCCGCTTGTAGTCGAGCCAGAGCAGCAGCTCGGCCCTGGTCCGCTGCTCCGAGGTCGATCCCATGTGAGCAATCAACCGGAGGGGCTCGCCACGCGTCAATGGCCCGAGACCTCTTGACAAGAATTCTTGTCAGAGCCACGGTGGACGGATGCAGGACGTCGAAGTCATCGAGCTCCCCGAGGCGGCCGCGGTCGCCCTCGACCCGGTCCGCGCCCGGCTGCTCGCCGAGCTGACCGTCCCGGCGTCGGCCGCCGGACTGGCCGCCCGGGTCGGCATCGGGCGGCAGAAGGTCAACTACCACCTCAAGGCGCTGGAGGCCCACGGGCTGGTCGAGCTGGCCGAGGAGCGGCGGCACGGCGGGATCACCGAGCGGGTGCTGCGGGCCTCCGCGGCGTCGTACGTCGTCTCGCCCGCCGCGGTCAGCGCGTCGGCCGCCGACCCCGACGCCAACGCCGACCACCTCTCGGCCGGCTACCTGGTCGCCCTCGCGGGTCGTCTGGTGCGCGAGGTCGGCGCCCTGGCCCGCCGTGCCGGCGCCTCCGGCAAGCGGCTGCCGACGCTCACCATCGACACCCGGATCGGCTTCCGGTCCGCGGAGGACCGGGCCGCCTTCGCCGACGACCTGACCGCGGCGGTGCTCGACCTGGCCGCCCGCTACCACCACGACGACGGGCGCCCGCACCGGCTCGTGGTCGCCGCCCACCCCCTGCCCGAGAGCACGCCCGAGAGCCAGACCAGCACCGAGACCAGCACCGAGGAGCAGCCATGACCGCCACCCCGCACGTCCCCTACCGCCTCGAGTTCAGCGTCGAGGTGCCCGGCACCGCCGAGCAGGTCTGGCAGGCCGTCGCCACCGCCCGCGGCATGAGCGCCTGGTTCCTGCCGACCGAGCTGGAGGAGCGCGAGGGCGGCGCCGTGCACTTCGCCATGGGCCCCGAGATGGGCTCCGACGGGCACGTCACCGCCTGGGAGCCGCCGCACCGGTTGGCCTACGAGGAGGACTGGGCGGCGCTGATGGGCAAGGAGCCCGACGAGCTCAGCCCGATGACCTCGGAGTTCCTGGTCGAGGCGCGCTCCGGCGGCACCTGCGTGGTCCGGGTGACCACCAGCGGGTTCGGCACCGGCGCCGACTGGGAGTCGGAGTTCTGGGACGACATGGGGCTCAACTGGAAGCCCTACTTCGACAACCTGCGGCTCTACCTGACCCACTTCCCCGGCCAGGAGGCGACACAGCTGGAGGTCAGCGTCGAGCTGCCCGGCGACGCCGACGCCCTCTGGACCCGGCTGCACGACGAGCTGGGGCTGGGCGAGGTGGGCGCGGTCGTCGACGTACGCGGCACCCCCGGCGTCGTCGAACGGCTCGGGGTGCGGATGGCCCTGGTTCGGCTTACCGGTCCGGTGCCGGGGCTGCTCAGCGTCTACGTCCACGACTACGCCGAGGCCGCCGCCTCCGCGACCGCCGGCGTGCGCGCCTACCTGTTCTCCGAGGAGGCGGCCAACTTCGTGAAGCGCGAAGAGCCGGCCTGGAAGGCGTGGCTGGAGGGGCTGGCGGGGCTGGCGGGGCTGGCGACTGTGTAGTCCGCACATCCCCAGCAGGGCGCCCAGCACCCTTCGATCCGACGCCCGAGACGTCCGTTGACCCCGCTTCGCGCCCACGGATAGCGTCCGGCACCCCACGCCAGGACCAGGGAGCCCCCATGCTGCGACCGCTCGCCACCGCCCTTGCCACCGCCGCCCTGATGCTCACCGGCCTGACGGCACCCACCTCGGCCGCCTCCCACCCCCGCCCGTCCCCCCAGGAGGAGCGCCGACCCATCGTGTTCGTGCACGGGTCGTCGGGCTCCGGGTCGCAGTTCGAGAGCCAGGCCCAGCGGTACGCGTCGAACGGCTACCCGGTGTCGTGGATCGAGGCGCACGAGTACGACTCGACGTTCGCGACCAACTCGCTGGCCGACGTCCACGCCGCACTCGACGCCCGGATCGACGCCCTGCGCGAGCGCACCGGCGCCGAGCAGGTCGACGTCCTGGCCCACTCGTTGGGCACCTACGTGCTTCAGCGGTACCTGACCAGCTCGCCCGAGCGGGCGGCCGAGGTCGCGCACTACGTGAACCTCGACGGCGCCCCGGCGACCGAGCCTCCCGGCGGCGTCGAGACCCTCGCCGTCTGGGGGGAGAACAACGCCGCGGCGGAGATCACCGGCGCCCGCAACGTGCACCTCGACGACCAGGGCCACACCGAGACGGTCACCTCGCCCGAGTCGTTCACCGAGGCGTACACGTTCTTCACCGACAAGGCACCGAGGACGACCGAGGTGGTCCGGGCCTCCGGGCGCATCGACGTCTCCGGCCGCGCCGTGCTGTTTCCCAGCAACGTCGGCGTCGACGGCGCGACCCTCGAGGTGCACCGGGTCAGCACGCACAGCGGCCGACGGATCGGTCGCCGCCCGGTCGCCACCTACCAGCTCTCCGGCGACGGGTCGTTCGGTCCGTTCAAGGCCTCCCCGACGGCGTCCTACGAGTTCGCGCTGATCTGGCCGGGCGGGCCGACCCACCACTTCTACCGCCAGCCGTTCCGGCGCTCCGACTCGCTCGTCCGGCTGCTCGCCAGCACCCCCGGCACCGGACTGGACGCCGCCACCGAGAAGAGCGACGCCCACGTGAACCTCACCGTGAACCGCAACAAGGAGTGGTGGGGCGACCAGGGTGAGGCAGGTGACACCCTGACCATCAGCGGGCAGAACGTGCTGACCCCCGCGGTCGCGCCCCGGAAGCGCCGGATCATCGGGATGTTCGCCTTCGACGCCGGCACCGACAAGGTGAGCGCCACCAACGCGGTGCTGCCCGCCTTCGCCTCGCTCCCGTTCATCACGGGCACGGACGTCTACCTCCCGGCGTCCGAGCGCGGGACCGTGCGGCTGGTGGCGAAGGCCCGCGGGGAGCGCCGCCCCCAGGTGATCAACGTCCCGGCGCTCCCGTCGAGCGAGCACCGCATCAGCGTGCAGTTCGACGACTTCGTGCCGCGTCTTCGCTGACCGGGACAGATGACGTCTCTCCTCCTCGCTCTCGCCAGGGTCCCGGGACCACTCGTCGCCGGCTTCTTCGCCACGATCGGGTCCTGGGGCTTGGCCATGGCTGTCATGACCGACTGCACCAACCGGTACAGCTGTTCCACCGGCACCTGTGAGCCCTGTGTAGCCACGAACGCCGTCCTGATCGGAGCCTGGGCGGTGCAGGGGGCCCTCTTCGTGCTCGCCGTCGGGCTGTGGCTGTCGGCGGTCGTACGACGGCTGCCTCGGCGCACCCTCGTGCTGCTGGCACTGTTGGTGCCCCTGGTCTCGGTCCTCATGTTCGCGGGCACGGAGTGGCTGTCCGACCGGACGTACTGCCGGCCAGGACAGGACCCCGGGGGCTACGAGGATCTGTGCGACGTACATCCCTAGCGTTGACCGCTGGTCAAGATCATCAATTTGAGGGACACCCTGAGCAGCCCTCGCGCTCGTACAGTCGGAAGGCGGCCGACCGCTCGGCACGGCGCCGAACCCGCTCGTCGGCTGCTCCCAGGAGAAGCCCATGAACACAGCGTCCAAGCTGGTGGCGGCAGGCGCGACCAGCGTCCTGCTCGCCGGGGTGGCCGTGTCGTCCGGAACTGCCACCGCAGGTCCCGACCGGTCCCAGGTCAGTGCCTCCAAGGCGTCGAAGCACGGCGTCACCCCCCGCGACCCGTTGGCGAAGAAGTTCGTGCGCGGGGTCTCCCTCGACGAGATCACCGAGCACCAGGTTGCGCTCCAGCGGATCGCGACCCTCAACGACGACACCCGCGAGGTGTTCTCCCCCGGCTACCGGGAGTCGGTCGACTACGTCGTGGACACGCTGCGTGACGCCGGCCTGCGGGTGCGCATCGACCAGTTCAACTACCCGATCTGGGAGGAGACACAGCCGCCGGTGCTCAACCAGGTCTCCCCGACCCCGACGACGTACACCCCCGGCGACGCCGAGGACGACAACCAGCCGTCGGTGGACTTCATCACGATGGCGAACTCCCCCACCGTGGAGCTGACCGACGCGCCCGTCTTCCCGGTCGGCGGCATCGTCGACCCGCCCACGGGTGGCTCGACCAGCGGCTGTGCGGCCGCCGACTACGCCGGCGTCGAGGGCAAGGTCGCCCTGGTGCAGCGCGGGACGTGCGCCTTCGTCGACAAGTGGCAGCTGGCCCAGGCGGCCGGCGCCACCGGCGTGATCATCTACAACGAGGGCAACACCCCCGAGCGGCAGAACCCGATCTTCGTCGACAACCAGCCCGAACCGGAGGCCACGATCGCCGCGGTGATCTCCAGCTACCGGGTGGGCAACCAGCTGCTCCAGGCGTACAAGGCGGGCCAGAACCCGACGGTCGACCTCAAGGTCTACGGCCAGTTCACCGACCGCTTCCTGCCGCAGGTGATCGCCGAGACCCGCGGCGGCGACCCGGACCACGTCGTCGTGGTCGGCGCGCACCTCGACTCCGTGCCTGCGGGGCCGGGGATCAACGACGACGGCTCGGGGGTGGCGACGCTGCTCGCCCAGGCCGAGGAGATCGGCGAGGGCCGGCACAAGCTGCGCAACAAGATCCGGTTCGCGTTCTGGGGGGCGGAGGAGAACGGCCTGGTCGGGTCGATCTACTACGCACTCGAGCTGAGCCAGCGCGAGGTCGACAAGATCGACGTGATGCTCGACTACGACATGCTCGCCTCGTCGAACTACGTCCGGTTCATCTACGACGGTGACGGCGACGACGCGCCGGACAACCCGGCCGGACCGGAGGGCTCGGGCAAGGTCGAGCAGGTGCACGACGACTGGTTCCGCTCCCAGGGGCTGACCAGCGACCGCGTGCCGTTCGACGGCCGCTCGGACTACGTCGGCTTCACGCTGCGCGGGATCCCCGCGGGCGGCGTCTTCGCCGGGGCCGAGGGCATCAAGACGCCCGAGCAGGCCCGGGAGTACGGCGGCGCGGCCGGCTCCTGGTACGACCCCTGCTACCACCAGCTCTGCGACAACCTGAACACGTTGTTCACCGGGGTGCCGCCGCTGGACGCCGAGGGTCTGGCGCCCGAGGGTGACGACGCCGCGAAGCGGGCCGCCCAGCGGCAGCTGGCCGGTGGGGCGTTGCAGGGCCTGGACGAGATGTCGGACGCGGCGAGCTATGCCGTGTACTACTTCGGCGCCTCGAAGAACCCGTTCGGTACCCGCGGTGGTCACCACGCCGGCAAGTCGAAGAGCAAGGCCCGGGCCGGGGACAGCTACCCCTGGCGGGGACACCAGCGCATGCGTCGCTGAACGGGGATCCAGACGGCCCCTGCACCCGACGGGCAACCGGGTGCAGGGGCGTCCTCTGTCAGGGGGTCTGCTGCGACCACGTGCCCGGCGCGGTCACGTCGAGCACCCAGGTCACCCCGAACCGGTCGGTGACCATGCCGTAGAGCGGAGCCCAGCCGGCCGGCGCGAGCGGCACGACCACGGTCGCGCCCGCGTCGGGCGCGGTCAGCCCATCCCAGTAGCCCGCGATCTCCTCGGCGTCGTCGCCCCGCACGGAGACGAAGTACGGCGCGACGCCGGGCTCGAGCGGCCGGCCCCCGGGGACGTCGTAGGCCATCACCTGGAAGCCGGAGGCGGAGGCGACCTGCCCCCACATCACCTGGTCGGCCTCGGCCGGGTCGGTGACGGCACCCGCGTCGCGGTAGGTGACGGCCGTGAGGTCGCCGCCGAAGACTGCGCGGTAGTGCTCCAAGGCCTCGCGGGCGGTGCCGCGGAGGTTGACGTGGGTGACGGTGGCGATGCTCATGGGTGCTCCTGTGGTCCGGGCGGCCCAGGGTGGCCGCCTCGGACCGAGCCTCTCGGAGGAAGTGGTCAGATCCCGTCCTCTTCTTGCGCCAGACTGACGAGCATGTCCAACCCGTCCGCGCGACTGCTCGCGCTGCTCTCCCTGCTCCAGACCCGTAGGGACTGGTCCGGCGAGCTGCTCGCGGAGCGGATGGCCGTCAGCCCCCGGACGATCCGTCGCGACGTCGACCGGCTCCGGGACCTCGGCTACCGGGTGGCCACCCTCAAGGGTCCCGGCGGTGGCTACCGACTGGAGGCCGGCTCCGACCTGCCACCACTGCTCCTCGACGACGACCAGGCCGTCGCGGTGGCCGTCGCGCTGCAGGTCGCAGCCGTCGACGGCGCGGGGTTGGGCGAGGCCGTCGGGGAGGCGGCGCTGCGGGCGCTGACCACCGTGCGTCAGGTGATGCCGGCGCGGGTGCGGCACCGCGTCGACTCGCTGCCGGTCGAGGTCGTCGCTCCGCCCGGTCGGGCGACCGCCGCCGACCCCGCGGTCCTGCTCGCGCTCGGCGCCGCGATCCGGGCCCGGGAGGTGCTCCGGTTCGACCACCCGGCGGCGGGCGAGGGACCGGCGCGGCGGGTCGAGCCGCACCACCTGGTGACCTGGCGGGGGCACTGGTACCTGCTCGCCTGGGACCTCGACCGCGACGACTGGCGAACCTTTCGCGCCGACCGGATCACCCCGCGGGTCCCGACCGGCCCGCGATTCACCCCGCGCGAGCTGCCCGGCGGCGACGTCACGGCGTACGTCGTGAGCCAGTTCCGCGGCGGCGACGCGAGCGAGTCCGGGACGGGGTGGCCCTGCCGCGGGGAGGTGCTGCTCGACCTTCCGCTCTCTCGGGTGGCGCCCTTCGTCGGGGACGGCGTCGCTGAGCCGGCGGACGACGGGCGGACCCGGCTGGTGCAGGGCTCCTGGTCGTGGGCCGCCCTGGCCGCGTCGCTGTGCCGCTTCGACGCCGACCTCGAGGTGGTCGGACCGCCGGAGCTCGTCGCGGCGTTCGGGGTCCTCGCCGCGCGGGCGGGCCGCGCCGCCGGCTGACGCGGGTCGGCCCTGCCTGTTGGATCTCGCACGGGCCCTCCGGCTAACCTCCCGGCAGGTTGACACTCTGGGGGGAGCAGGATGAGCACGCACGCTGCTGGGTGGTACCCGGATCCGGTTGACGGGGCCAAGCAACGCTACTGGGACGGGTCCGCCTGGACGGCGCAGCGCGACATCGTCGCTCCTCCTCCGCCGGCGACGCGTGGGAAGCGTCCGACCGGACTGTGGTACTTCGTCATCACGATCGCCTCCGCCGGCTTGTTCTCGGCAGTGCCGTTCTTCCACGCGGCCTCCCGTCTGGACAGGCCCCACCTGCGCAAGGTCGGCGCGGCCTTCGCCGCCGCGGGTCTCGTGTCCTTCATCCTGCTCGGCTCGTCGCCCGAGGACGCCGGAGGCACACCGACGGGCTGGGCCGCCGACGCGGGCGGGCTGATGGCGCTCACCGTGATGCTCGTTGCGACGCTCCTGCTCATCGGCCTCCGGCGCGAGGTCTACCGCCCGCGGGTCGTCATGGCTCCGCCGGTCGGCAATGCCGGGGCGATGGCGACCGTCGAGGCGGCCCGCCGGCGGCGGGCCGAGGCACGCCAGCTCGCTGCCCGGGATCCGTTGATGGCTCGCGAGCTCGGGATCGGCCGTCTGGAGTCGCAGCACGGCTACGACGACGGTGGCCTGGTCGACCTCAACGCGGTCAGCGCTCAACAGCTGAGCGCCGTGTGCGGACTACCCCCGGAGACCGCCGCTCAGGTGATCGAGTCGAGGGAGGCGTTGGGCCGTTTCACGCAGGTCGAGGACGCGATCGTGTTCGGGCAGGTCAGCGAGGTGCACGCCCCGGTGCTTCGGGAGCGGGCCATCGTGATCACCGACCCGGTCGGCTGACGAAGCCCCTCAGCCGGAAGTCACCGGCACCTCGAGCGACTCGGCCGCGCAGGTCACCACCTCGAGCACCCAGCGCCAGGTCTCCGGGTCCGTCCCGACCGTCTCGGCGGCGTGGATGATCAAGCAGTCGTCGACGATCTCCAGGTCGACCCGCCGGGTGGTGAGCACCTCGAGCACCTCGGGCCGGAAGAGCGTGCGGTCCAGCAGCGCCTGCACCTCGTCGCGCCGGCCCATCGGGCCGTCCACCGTGAACGCGTCCGCGCCGGGACCGGTGACGGCGATCTTGACCGGAGTGGCGGGGCCGACCGGCAGCGGGAAGTGCCCGCGCGAATCGGCACGGGAGAGCAGCATCAGGTGCGGCAGCGGAGCAGGTGTGCTGAGTCTGGTGGTGGCGAAACCCCACCTCATCGGGACGCCGTTGCGGTAGCCGGCGGTGCACGTGTGCCTGCCCACGGTGAACGACCTCGGCTCGGAAAACGTGAACTGGTCCTCGCTCTGCCGGTTGATCCCCATGCTGAAGACCGCCCCGGGCCTCGACGGAGACGGCACGACGGGCGTGTAGTGCAGGCGGTTGGCCCGGGCGAACCGCGCGAGCCGCCACCGCCGCTCGACCTGCCGCTCCCGGTCCCGGTGAACGAAACGCGCCGCCAGCAGCACGACGACGATCCCCACGGCGACCGCGACCCAGACCAGGCGTGGGTCCCAGATCGCCAGGAACAGCCCGACCACCGTCAGTGGGACTCCGGCCAGCACCGCCGAGCAGCCGACGGCGACGGCGACGCTGGCCCCGCCGGCCTTGGTGGTGGCGTGAGCCGCCTTCCGGTCGTACGGGTCGGTCAGCGCGGTGTAGTCGAGGTCCGGCACATGAGCCTTTCGGTGGGCGCCCGGGCGGGGGATGGCGTGTGCGCACCGCAGCCTAGGTGCCAGGACATCGCGGGGCGCGCGCCTTCCTCGCACTGACCCGCGGTGCCATGCTCGATTGATGAGCCTCGATCCGACCGCAACCAACCCCGACCAGTACAAGGTCATCTTCGAGAACGAACGCGTCCGAGTGCTCGAGTACGTCGACCAGCCGGGCACCGTCACCACTCCGCACGCCCACCCGGACAGCGTGATGTACACGCTGTCCTCGTTCCGCCGGCGACTCGTCCGGGGAGATTTGCAGCGCGACGTGGAGCTTCACGAAGGCGCGGTCTCCTGGCTTCCCGCCCAGCAGCACCACGGCGAGAACATCGGAGATACCCCCACGCACGCGATCTTCGTCGAGCTCAAGGACTCCGCCGAGCCGAGCGCGGAGGGGGAGGTCGGACCCAGCCTGTGACCCGTCGCCCCTCCGGTAGCCGAACCGCTACCCGGCCGGCTCGTCTGCCTCCGCGGCTGCGAAGTACGTCTTCATCTCGTGGAACGCCTCAGGGTCGAGCACGGCCCGAGGGTCAGCGAGCAGATCTTGCTGCACACGCTCCCGCGCGGCGGCGTACATCGCAGGACCGAGGGCGTCCGGCAGGTTGCGCACGTACCAACGCCGGAACAGACGCGCTCCCAGCCGCTGGAGTGCGCGGGCGATCAGCCCGGGGCGCCCTCGTCGGACCCAGAAGCCGACAGCATGGCCAAGAACCAGGGCAATCCCGAACGCGATCGCCATCACGCTGACGGTGGCCACGATCTCGTCACGTGCGAAGTTGTCCGTCAAGGCAAGCAGGCCCCCGTAGTAGACGGGGACCAGCACCTCCATCTGGTCGAGGTACGGGCCGGCCTCATCAGCCACGCCGGCCAACTGCCGGATGGACTCCAGCTCGGGCTTCGCCTCCCACGCGTCTCGCAGGTGACCCCACGCATCTCCGGGCGTCGGTGGGAACGAGAAGGCCGAGTCCTTCGCCTGCTCGACTTCGCTGTAGGTCGTCTCGATGCCCCGCAGCGTGGCCTCCACCCGGTCGGCGGACTCCTGGAGCTCCGCCTGGGGTGGAGTGTGCTGACTCGCGTAGTCGACCGCGTCCCGGATCTCCTCCTGGTGGTCGACCACGTACTGGGCGTGGCGGTACTCCTCGGCCAGGTTGGGCACGGCGGCCAGCGCATCGCGGCCCTTGCCGCCGACCGTCTCCGCGTCGCTGAGCGCCACGCTCGCCGCTGCGCCCGCCCCGTAGGCCTTGATCCCCATCTCCAGGATCGCGCCCAGCACGAGTCGCCCGAGCTCCCCCCTGCGCTTCCAGGCGGGGTGCTTCCAGAAAGGGAGCTCAGTGTCGGCCGCTGAAGCCTCCGCGACGGACTCCGGCCCGAGAACCGCTTGAGTCCGATCAGGCATGGCAGCTCGTTCCCCGAGAGATCCGCCGGCGTCCATGCGAACCTCCCCATCACCGGCGCCTCGCGGCACCCCGAAGCTGCGTCAACCCCTCACCTGTGTCCCGCTACCCATTCGGGCGAGACCGGCAAACCTGGCCATCGCCGCATCCTGGGACCGATGCTGTGTGCGCGGGCAGGCCGTCGGGCGTGAGCACGACGGATGCGGACCACGCTGATCACGAACAGTCCCGCTGCGCTTGCCATCGTGGCGTAGATGGGCAGCCGCTGCTCCGGTCGCACGATCAGGAGGAATCCCAGCAGGAAGACGAACGCTGCGGCGAGGAACACCGCTGCCACCTTGTCCACCTTCCGCGCGAACGGTCCGATCAGCGCCTGGTGTGGTCGATCGTCACTCGGGGTCATACCGCTCCTTGTTCCGTCCTCCTTGCTGCGCGAGGCGCTGCGCTTCCGGGTTGCCGCCGCGGGCGCGCGGGCCAAGGGGGACCAGCTGCGCCTCGCCCTCCCCATGTAACGCGCTGTCTAACAGTCTTCGTACCCCCACCAGTGGGTGTGCCGAGGCAGTTGAACAGCGCGTTACATGCAGCGGGAGGGCAGCGGGGGGCAGCGGGGGGCAGCGGGGGTGCAGCCCTAGCCACCTCCGCCCACCGCGGACGCACCACCCCACCAGTGACACCGGTCACCCCCACGTTGCAAGATGACGCCCTGCGTCCGCTCGGGGCGCTCGCTCTCCTCTCGGAAGGATCACCCATGGCCCTTCGGCCCATGCGGCGACGCATGCCTGCGCTCGCCCTCGCCACCTCCGGCGTCCTCGCCGCCGCGCTCGTCTCGATGACCGGCGCGACCGCCGCCCCCACCGCCGCGAACGAGCCCGGCTCGACGCCGGTGCCGATCAGCACTCCCGACGGCGTGGTCTCCAGCTATCTGCTCAACGCCCGCAACGCCAACCCCGGTCACACCAAGCAGCTCGAGCGCGCGGTGGAGAAGGCCGGCGGGGTCGTCGTCCAGAGCTGGCCGCAGATCGGGGTCGTCGTCGCGCACGCCGACGTCTCCTCGTTCCGCGCCGACGTGGCCAAGGCCGCGGGCAACAAGCTGGAGTCCGTGGGCGCGACCCGCACCGTCCCGGTCGCCGAGGGCACCCCGTCCGAGCTCAGCGTGAGCTGGGGCCCGGGCGCGTCCGGCTACAAGAAGGAGGCGAAGAAGCCCGCCAACGGCGACATCGGCTCCGAGGCGACCGTGGCCACGGTCGCCGACCCGCGTGAGAACGAGCAGTGGGACCTGCAGATGATCAAGGCCGACCAGGCCCACCGGATCACCGAGGGCAACCGCAACGTGCTCGTCGGCGTGCTCGACTCCGGCATCGACCCCGACCACCCCGACCTCGTCGCCAACACCGACGCGAGCGAGTCGGTCAACTGCACCGACGCGGGCCGCCCCGACACCTCCGCCACCGGCTGGCACCCGACCACCAGCGACCACGGCACCCACGTCGCCGGCACCATCGCCGCCGCCCGCAACGGCGTCGGCATCGTCGGCGTCGCGCCAGGAGTGCGGATGGCCTCGGTCAAGGTCGTCAGCGACGCCGGCTACATCTACCCCGAGTACGCCGTCTGCGGCTTCGTCTGGGCCGGCCAGCGGAAGATGGACGTCACCAACAACAGCTACTACGTCGACCCGTTCCAGTTCTGGTGCGGCGACCAGCCCGACCAGTACGCCGCGATGGAGGCCGTCCGGCGCGCCGTCGAGTGGTCGACCGACCGGGGCGTCGTGCACGCCGCGGCCGCCGGCAACTCGTCGTACGACCTGTCGAACAAGACCATCGACACCAGCGCGCCCAACGACAGCACCCCGATCACCCGGACGCTCAACGACACCTGCAAGAAGGTGCCGGGCGAGTTCGACGGCGTCGTCACCGTCTCGTCGGTGCAGCGGTTCCCGGCCGGCACGATGGACAGCCGCCTGTCCAGCTTCTCCAACCGCGGCCTCGGCTCGATCGACGTGGCCGCTCCCGGCTCGGCCATCCTCTCCACGATCGTGCGCGACAACGGCTACGGCACCAAGAGCGGCACCTCGATGGCCTCCCCGCACGTCGCCGGGGTGCTGGCCCTGATGAAGTCCGCCCACCCCGGGCTGACGCCGGCGCAGATGATCGACCGGCTGCGCGCGCAGGCCGACGACAAGCCGTGCGGCACCACCACCGCCGGTGCGCCGTGCGTCGGCACCGATGCGGACAACAGCTACTTCGGTGAGGGCATGGTCGACGCCCTCGACGCGGTGAGCTGACGCTCCGTCACCCGTACGCCGGCCGGCGTCGATCCTCCGTCTTTCCTGGCGGGGGTCGACGCCGGTCGTGCGTCCGGGGTCCGGCTACTTCTTCTTCTCGACGGCCAGGTAGCGCAGGTCCAGGGTGAAGGTGGCGACGTCGAAGGCGTCGTCCCCCTCGGTCCAGAACACCCACCAGGCGGTGGGCGGCAGCCGTCGGTCGCGGGGGTCCCACGCCTGGCCGTCACCGTAGACCGGGTCCTCGTCCCACGTGGTCTGCGCCGTGCTGCTGGAGGAGACCACGGTGGCGTCCGTCCGGGGGTAGTGGACGGCGAGATGCCCGCGGTCGGTCTCGCCGGGGTTGGTCGGCTCCCCGGCGAAGGCGACCCGGACGGCGTCCAGCCCGCGCACCGCCTCCGGCACCGCGACGAAGTAGCTGGACTCCGCCGCTCCGACGATGTCGGGGTCGGGGTCGGCCCGGTGGGTCAGCCCGCCGGGGAACCGGACGCTGGGCGTCACCTCTCCCTGCGGGAGGAACAGCCCACACTCCGGCCATGAGCTGCCGAAGCAGGCCGGCGACCACGCCTCCTGCGCGGGCATCGTCCGGCTCTCCTCCCGCCACACCAGCGAGTCCTGGGAGACCCAGAGCTTCAGCGGCTTGGTGGCACCCCGGTTGCCGAGGCCGTCTGTGCCCGACAGGGTGGCGAAGTAGCGCCCGGGCCGCAGCGGGACCCCGCGGGCGTCGCGCCCCTCCCACACCAACTCGGTGAACCACTTCGGTCGGAACCGGATCGTGCGTCGCAGCGCGACCTTGCCGTCGGCGTCGCGGAAGGTCAGGACCGCGCGTTTCATGCCGTCGCTCCACCCGCCGGCATCCAGCACCAGCCGGTCGCGGACCTCGACCGAACGCGGGTAGACCTTGGCCACCGCGTCCTTCTTCGCGCCGTACCGGTCCCGGACGCCGAGGTAGGCGTCGAACTCGAGATCGACCGAGGCGAAGGCGTCGTCGCGACCCTGCGGCGTGACCACGCCGATCCGGTAGGACCCGTGCGGCACCAGCCGGCCCTGCGGAGTCCGCCCGTTCCACGTCCAGGTGTGGCGGCCCGCCGGCCGCCGCCCGAGCGCGACGGTGAAGGGCGTGATCTCGTCGTCGCCCGCCTCCACCCGGATCTGCACCGTGGTGGCGACGGGCAGCCGGAACCGGACGGCGAGCCGGTCGCGGACCCCGTCGCCGTTGGGCGAGAACGTCAGGCGCTCCGCGAGCATCCGTGGCTCCTGACCCTGCGGAGCCGGGGCCCCGGACGAGGTCGCCGCGGCGACCGGTCCCCCCAGCGCCGTCGTCACCAGCACCGTCGTCACCAGCGCCGCGGCCAGCGCCGCCGCCTTCCGTCCCAACCCCCGTGCGTTCATGTCGGAAGACTAGGGATCCGACGCGAACTCCGCACCGGTGTCCATGGGTCCGTGTGGCACGGTGGGTCGCAGGTGCTCCACCAGCAAGGTCGCGAGCTGCTCGGGTGCCTCCTCGGCCATGTGGTGCCCGGAGTCGATCACCGCCGACTCGACCGGCAGCCGGCACCAGGGCTCCCAGACGGCCGCCGGGTCCCCGTAGAGCTGGCCCATGTCGTCGTGCCGCGACCAGCCGACGAGGGTGCGGCACTCGACCCGCCGTCCCTGCGCCCGCGCCTGCTCGTCGTGGCCGCGGTCGACGTGCAGCCCGGCCCGGTAGTCCTCGATCATCGCCATCACGGTGGCCGGATCCTGCAGGGCGTCCACCAGGTCGGCGTGGTTCTCGGCGCCCATCGCGGTGGCGTCGGGGCGGTACCAGGCGAGCGGATCGGCGGTCACCACCCGCTCGGCGTGCGGGGAGGCGGCGAAGAAGAACCAGTGCCACCACGCCTCGGCGAACCCGGCGTCGGTCCGCTCCAGGGCCTCCACGATCGGGACGCCGTCCAGCACGGCCAGGGAGGCGACGCGCTCCGGGTGGTCGAGCGCAGCCCGGAACGCGACGTAGCTGCCGCGGTCGTGGCCGACCACGGCGAACCGGTCGTGCCCCAGCTGCGTCATCAGCGAGACGACGTCGCCGGCCATCGCCCGGTCGCAGTAGACCTGGTGCTCCGGGTCGGGCTCGGGCTTGGCGGAGTGGCCGTAGCCGCGCAGGTCGGGACAGACCACCGTGAAGCCGGCGTCCCTGAGCCGGGGCGCGACCGCGTACCAGGTGGTGTGGGTGCGCGGGTGCCCGTGCAGCAGCACGACCGCCGGGCCGCGACCGCCGGCACGGACACGCAGGTCGATGCCGGGCGCGACGGTGACGTCGCGGAGCTCGAAGCCGTCGAACATGCCCGCACCCTGCCACCCCGTCAGCGTGGCCGTCGAGGTACGCGCGACCGAGGGCGGCCCCACGACCCGATCGGCTCGGCTCAGCGCCGTCGCGCCACCGCGGCCGTGACCGCCAGCAGCGCGGTCAGCCCGAGCCCACCGCCGACGAGGAGCATCAGCAGGCCGACGACCCACAGGCCGGAGTCGTCGGAGGAGGCGGCCTCGGCCGCCCAGGGCACCGCGAAGCCGAAGACGGCGGCAGGCGAGAGCGCCACGGCCGCCGCGGCTCCTCCGCCCCGCCGGTCCGGTCCGGCCGCCCGCACCCACAGCAGGGCCAGCACCGAGGCGACCGCGATCGAGGCACCGCACCCGATCACCTGCCACGGACGGTAGGGGCCCTGCCGCTCGCCGTCGACCAGGTCGTACTCCTGGTCCCAGCCGAGCCAGGCGAACCACATCCCCGCCGCGACCAGGGCGAGCACCAGCGCCGCCACGCCCAGGCGGGCGGCGTACGAGGAGGTCCTGGTGGGGGTGCTCGTCTGCGGGGAGGTCATGGCCCGCAGTCTCCCCGACCGGGCGAAATCCGGGCGAAACACGCGTCAGGCACGATCGCGCCGTGCAGATCCGGCCAGCAGACTTCGACGACCCCGCGCTCGGGATGTTCCTCCAGCAGCACCTGGACGAGATGGCGCCCACCGCCCCGGCCGAGAGCCGGCACGCGCTCCCCCTCGACGGGCTTCGAGCGCCTGGGGTCCGGCTCCGGGTGGCGTACGACGACTCCGGCTCGATCGTGGCGACCGGCGCCCTCGCGGCGCTGGCACCGGACCACGAGGAGCTCAAGAGCATGCGCACCGATCCTCGGCGCCGGGGTCAGGGGGTCGCCGGGCAGGTGCTGGCTCACCTGCTCGCCGACGCTCGAGCGCGCGACGTCGCGCGGGTCTCCCTGGAGACGGGCAGCATGGACTTCTTCGCCCCCGCGCGGGCGCTGTACCGCAAGGCCGGGTTCGTGCCGTGCGGTCCCTTCGGGAGCTACCGGGAGGATCCGCACAGCGTCTTTCTGACGCTGCTCCTGTGAGCGGGCGAAAAAGGTCCGGAGCCGATGTCGGATCCTTCCGTGCCCGTTCGACGTCCTGCTGAGAGGTGCGTGAGCACAACCAGCCGAGAGAGACGAGAGAAGGACACGACATGCGCTACATGGGATTCGTACAGATGGACCCGACCAAGGACGTCGACCCGCCCGAGGCCCTGATGAAGGCCATGGAGGAGCACATCGCCAAGGCGGTCGCCGCCGGGGTCTTCCTCGACGGCGGCGGGCTCGACGGCGGCCAGGAGTGCACCGAGGTACGCCTGGCCGGCGGCAAGGTCACCACCACCGACGGCCCGTACGCCGAGGCGAAGGAGATCGTCGGCGGCTACTCCGTCCTGGAGTTCCGCGACCACGCCGAGGCCGTCGAGGAGGCGCGACGTCTCGTCGAGCTGCACCAGCAGCACTGGCCCGGGTGGGAGGGCTCGGTCGTCGTACGCCGGATCTGGGACGCGCCGCCCCCGCAGGCCTGAGCGCCGGCGGCGTCGCTCCCCTACGCTGCCCGGATGGGGAGCGACGCCGACCCGGTCGTCCACGCACGCGTCACCGCCGTCTGGCGGCGGGAGTCGACGCAGCTGGTCGCCGCGCTCGTGCGGGTCACCCGCGACGTCGACCTGGCCGAGGACCTCGCCCAGGACGCCCTGGTCGCCGCGCTCGAGCAGTGGCCGGACGCGGGGATCCCGGCCAACCCCGGCGCCTGGCTGATGACGGTGGCCAAGCGCCGCGCGGTCGACACCTTCCGCCGCAACGCCGCCCTGCGCGAGAAGACCGCCGAGCTGGGCCACCAGATGCCCGACGGGCAGGAGGCCGAGATGCCCGACCTGGACGCCACGGTCGACCACGTCGAGGACGACGTGCTCCGGCTCATCCTGCTCACGTGCCACCCGGCGCTGACCCCGGAGAGCCGGACCGCGCTGACCCTGCGGCTGGTCGCCGGCCTGACCACCGCCGAGATCGCTCGCGCCCTCATGGTCAAGGAGTCGGCCGTCGGGCAGCGGATCACCCGCGCGAAGCGGACGCTCGCCGAGGCGGGCTTCGCCCTCGACCTGCCGGTCGGCCGCGAGCGGACCGAGCGGCTCGACGACGTGATGTCGGTGGTCTACCTCATCTTCAACGAGGGCTACACCGCCACCGCGGGCGACGCGTGGGTGCGGCCCGACCTGTGCCACGAGGGGATCCGGCTGGCCCGGATGCTCGCCGCCCTGGAGCCCCGGCACCCGGACGTGCACGGCCTCCAGGCGCTGCTGGAGCTGCAGGCCTCACGGCTCCCCGCGCGCACCGACGCCGCCGGGCACCCGGTGCTGCTCGAGGCTCAGGACCGGGCCCGGTGGGACCAGCTGCTGCGGCGCCGCGGCCTCGCCGCCCTCGACCGGGCGCTGGCGGTGGCCCGCGAGCGCGACCTGCCGATCGGGTCGGTCACGGTGCAGGCCCAGATCGCCGCCTGTCACGCCCGGGCACGGACCGCCGAGGAGACCGACTGGCCGCGGATCGCCGGCTGGTACGACGCCCTCGCGGCGTCGGCTCCGGGGCCCGTCGTCGAGGTCAACCGGGCGGTCGCGCACGGGCGGGCCTTCGGCCCGCAGGCAGGGATGGCGGTGCTCGACGCCGTCGACCCGGCCGCCCTGCCGGGCTCCCACCTGCTCCCCAGCGTCCGCGGCGACCTGCTGGCCCGCGCGGGCCGGCACCGCGAGGCGGCGGACTCCTTCGCCGAGGCACTGGCGCTCACCGGGAACGAGGCGGAGCGGACGCTGCTCACCGGGCGGCGCGAGGAGTGCCTGCGTGCCGCCGGTGACAGGTGATGACCGATGTCCCTGGACGACACCGCGCAGCGCGAGGCACGCTGGAAGACGCCGCCGCGCTCCTGGCGCCGTCCACCAGCGACGGCCACATGACAAGGGGACGACCACCTGAAAGGTGAGTGGCCAGATGGACCTCAGGACCCGGATCAGCGAGCTGATGCCCCAGGCTCGTGCCGAGCTGGCCGAGCTCGTGTCCATCCCGTCCGTGTTCGATCCACGGCAGTTCCCGGTCGAGGAGTGCACGCGGGCTGCGGACTGGGTCCGCGCCGCGTTCGCCGCGGTCGGGTTCGAGGACGCGCGGCTCGAGGAGACGCCGGACGGAAGCATGGCGGTGGTGGGCTCGCGGCCAGGTCCTGACCCAGCCGCGCCGACGGTGCTGCTCTACAGCCACTACGACGTGCAGCCACCGCTCGACGACGCCGCGTGGCGGACGCCTCCGTTCGAGCTGACCGAGGTGGACGGGCGCTGGTACGGACGCGGCGCCGCAGACTGCAAGGGCAACATCGTCAGTCACCTGGCGGCGCTGCGGGCCCTCGGCGACGACGTGCCCGTCAACCTCAAGCTGGTCGTGGAGGGATCCGAGGAGCTGGGCGACGGCGGGCTGGAGCGGTACGTGCCCGAGCACGCGGACCTGCTCCGCGCCGACGCCATCCTGGTCTGCGACACCGGCAACGCGGCGGTCGGGCAGCCGGCGATCACCGCCAGCCTGCGTGGCCTGGTCGAGATGGTGGTGCGGGTGGACGCGCTGCCGTCCGAGCTGCACTCGGGGGTGTTCGGCGGCGCCGCCCCCGACGCCCTGGCCGCGTTGATCGCCATGCTGGCCTCACTGCGCGACGCGGCCGGGGACACCACGGTCGCCGGCCTGCCCCACGACGAGGTCTGGGACGGGGCGCCGTACGACGAGGCGGCGTTCCGCAGCGACGCCGGGATCGGGGACGAGGAGTCCCTGCTGGGGTCCGGGAGCGTGTCGGACATGCTGTGGGCCCGACCGGCGCTCACCGTCGTGGGGATCGACTGCCCGCCCGTGGTGGGGTCCAGCGCCTCCATCACCCCCACGGCGAGCGCCCGCCTCAACCTCCGCATCCCGCCGGGCACCGACCCCGCGCAGGCCGAGCGTGCCCTGGCCGACCACCTGCGCGCGGCCGCTCCGTGGGGCGTCTCGGTCGAGTGCACCACCGAGTTCACCGGGGCGCCGTTCCGGGCCCGCACCGACGGGCCCGCCTACCGGACGATGCGTGCCGCGATGAGCCAGACCTACGGGCGGGACCCCGTCCTCCTCGGGCAAGGTGGATCGATCCCGCTGTGCAACGTGTTCGAGGAGACCTACCCCGACGCCGAACAGGTGCTGATGGGTGTCGAGGAGCCGCAGACGCTGATCCACGCCCCCAACGAGAGCGTCGATCCCACCGAGATCGAGCGGATGGCGCTGGTCCTGGCGCTCTTCCTGCAGGACTACGCCGGTTCCTAGCCGTCGCCGAGGGCGGTCAGCGGGTCACCCCGCCAGCTCCATCACCTGCGCGACCATCTCGAAGGAGCGCAGCGTCGCCTCGGTGCTGCGCGCCATCGAGGCGACGATCAGCTCGTCGGCGTCGGCGTGCACGGTGAACTTGTCGAGGTAGTCGCGCACCTCGGCCGGGTCGCCCACCGCGGTGTAGTGGCTCATCTGCTTGATCTGCTGACCGGACGGCGAGTCCAGGACGGCGTCCGCCTCGGCGTCGCTGAAGGTGCGGCCCCGGCCGACGAGCTGGGACACCCGCAGCCGCTGGGACTCGCGCAGCAGCGCGTGCGCCTCCTCGCTGGAGTCGGAGGCGACGACGTTGACCCCGGCGATCACGTACGGCTCGGCCAGCTGCTCCGAGGGCTGGAAGCTGCGCCGGTAGGTCGCCACCGCCTGGGTCAGCGCCTGCGGGGCGAAGTGCGAGGCGAACGCGTACGGCAGGCCCAGCGCCGCCGCCAGCTGCGCCCCGAACAGGGACGAGCCGAGGATGAAGAGGGGCACGTTCGTCCCCTTGCCCGGAATGGCGTCCACGCCCGGGATCTTGGAGTGGCCGGTCAGGTAGCCCTGCAGCTCCTGCACGTCGGTGGGGAACGAGTCGGCGGAGTGCGGGTCGCGGCGGAGTGCCCGCATCGTGTTCTGGTCGCTGCCCGGCGCGCGGCCCAGGCCGAGGTCGATCCGGTCGGGGTGCAGCGTGGCGAGGGTGCCGAACTGCTCGGCGATCACCAGCGGGGAGTGGTTGGGCAGCATCACCCCGCCGGCGCCGAGCCGGATGGAGGAGGTGTGGGCGGCCACGTGCGCGATCAGGACGGCGGTCGCCGACGAGGCGATGGTCGGCATGTTGTGGTGCTCGGCGTACCAGACCCGGCGATAGCCGGTGCGCTCCGCGAGCCGAGCGATCTCGACGCTGGCGCGGAAGCTGTCCGCCGCGGTGTCTCCGGCTCCTACTTGGGCAAGGTCGAGGATCGAGATCGGGGTGGCGGTCATGTGGGACCAACGGCCTAGCACAGGGTGACTATTCCGTCCCGGGGAAAGGCAAAATCTTGGCGAACTCGTACGCCGGCGCCCGGGATCGCCCCTATGGTTCGCTCGTGAACGAACTGGTGAGTGTGGAGACCAAGCGAAGCAAGCGCCAGACGAGGCGACGGATCTGGCAGCTGCCCGCGGCGCTGACCCTGGTGCCGCTGGCGATCGCGGCCGTCTCCCCCGGTGCGGGGCACGGTCCGCTGCTGCCCGCCGCCGCGGCGTCCTCGGCCGTCGTCGCCGCCTCCGGGACCAGCGGGTTCCAGGACCAGGCGTGGGGTGACGACACCACCCGCGAGGACGAGAAGGCCTCGCGCAAGACCGGCGACTGGCGGGCCGAGGCCGACCTCGGGTCGCTGTTCAACGCGGCGAAGAACACCGGCGCCCACGACGTGTGGGCCTCCGGCGTCACCGGTCGCGGCGTCGACGTCGCGGTGATCGACACCGGCATCTCGCCCGTCCAGGGACTCGACGACCCGACCAAGGTGGTCAACGGCCCCGACCTCTCCTTCGAGAGCCAGAACGACCAGACCAGGCACCTCGACGGCTACGGGCACGGCACCCACATGGCGGGCATCATCGCCGGGCGGGACGCCGACGTGGTCGCCGGCCAGGAGAACGACCCCGACCGGTTCGTGGGCATCGCGCCGGACGCGCGGATCGTGAACCTCAAGGTCGCCTCCGCCGACGGCGGGGCTGACGTCACCCAGATCATCGCGGCCATCGACTGGGCCGTGCAGCACCGCAACGACGCCGGCCTCAACATCCGGGTCATCAACCTGTCCTACGGCACGAGCTCCACGCAGCCCTACCTCGTCGACCCGCTGGCGTACGCGGTGGAGAACGCGTGGCGCAAGGGCATCGTCGTCGTCGTCGCGGCCGGCAACGACGGTGCCGGCGTCCCGGTCACCATGCCGGCGGCCAACCCGCACGTGCTCTCGGTCGGCGCGGTCGACCACCTCGGCACCAAGCCGCTGGAGGACGACGTCACGGCCGACTTCACCAACTCCGGCAACGCCGAACGGCGGCCCGACCTGCTCGCGCCGGGCAAGTCCGTGGTCTCCCTGCGCACGCCCGGTTCGTACTCCGACCGCGCCCACCCCGAGGGCCTGGTCAGCGGTGACGACGACCAGCGGTTCTTCCGCGGCAGCGGCACCTCGCAGGCCACCGCGGTGGTCAGCGGCGCGGTCGCGCTGATGCTCCAGCAGCGTCCCGACCTCACGCCCGACCAGGTCAAGCACCTGCTGCTCTCGACCGCGGACCCGCTGGCCGAGCCCGACCCGGTCCAGGGCGCTGGCGTCCTGGACATCGACGAGGCGGTCGTGGCCGCCGCGCCGTCGCCCGCTGAGGCGGCCCAGTCCTGGCCGGCGGCCGAGGGCACCGGGACGCTCGAGGGCTCCCGGGGCGAGAGCCACGTGGTGGACCCCACCGACGGCGCCGTCCTCGACGGCGAGATCGACGCGATGGGCAGCCCGTGGGACGCCCGCTCCTGGCGCACCGCCACCGCCGCCGGTGCGGCGTGGTCGGGCGGCGAGTGGAACGGTCGCACCTGGGCGGGCTCCGACTGGTCCGGCAGCTCCTGGACCGCCCGGTCCTGGCGCTCGGCCGCGTGGTCCGGCGACTCGTGGGCCGGCGGCGACTGGCTGGCCCGCAGCTGGCGGGGCGACGTCTGGTCGTCGGCCGGCTGGGAGTCCCTGAGCACCGCGTCGCGGAGCTGGACCGCGCGGTCCTGGCGTGCCCGCTCGTGGCGCACCGTGCTCACCGGCCCCGGAGCGACCTGGTAGGTCCCACGCGCTGAGTGACCCGCCTCTCACGGGTCTCTCTCGCATTCTGCTTCGCTGAGCGGCCATCCGACCTAGGCTCGCGACACGACGGTCCCTTGCGCCCGGAATGTCTCGAAGGGACGGCAAACTCGTGAAGCTCATCTGGCTCCTGACGGTGGCGATGGCCGGCGTAGCGGCGCTGATCGCCCTGCCGGGCGTGCTCGCCGAGCCGGGTGCGGCGGTGCCGGACCTCACGTGGCTCGCCCTGGTGCCGCTGTTCGCCCTCGCCGAGGTCGTGGTGGTGCACCTGCCCACCCAGCGCAACGCCCACGGGCACACGCTGCGCGAGATCCCGGCGGTGCTGGGACTGACCTTCCTGATGCCGCAGCAGTACGTCACCGCCTACGTGCTGGGCGCGGTCGTGGGGCTGGTCGTCGCCGCGCGGATGCGGGGCGCGAAGCTGGCCTTCAACACCGCCCTGTTCGCCCTCGAGGCGGCGCTGGGCGCCCTCGCCTACCACGCGATCCTGCAGGGGGCCGACCCGCTCTCGCTGACCGGGTGGATGGCCGTCCTGGTCGCCGTCCTCCTCACCGACCTGATCTCCGCCGCTGCCGTGACCACCGCCATCAGCCTGACCGAGCGGGCCTTCGACGGGGAGGTCCTGCACGAGGCGTTGCGGTGGGGATCGGCCGCGGCGTTCATCAACACCTGCGTCGCCCTGCTGGTCGCGACGTTGGTCCTGGTCCAGCCGTCGGCCCTGCCCCTCCTCGGCGTCGTCGTCGTGCTGCTGGTCATCGGCTACCGCCACTACATCTCGCTGTTCCGGGGGCACGCGCGCACCCAGCTGCTGTATCGGTTCGTCGACCGCACCTCCTCGGCGGGATCGCCGGAGGAGATCGTCGAGATCGTCGTCCGGGAGGCGGCTGCCCTGATGCACGCCGAGCGCGCCTACCTGGTGGAGTTCCTCGACGACCACCGCGTGCGCTGCTCCTCCCTCGTCCACGACACCCTGCGCACCGAGTCGCTCGACCTCGGCGGACAGTCGGCGTGGTGGTTGCGCTCGCTCGACGGCGACGTCGTACGGCACGAGTCCCCGGGCCGCCCTGGGCACCGCGAGGCTCCCGCCCCGGCGCAGGAGCCCACGCTGATGTCCGTCCCGCGCGAAGGACTCGCAGCCTCCCTGCGCGGCGGCGGGTCGACCCGGTACGTGCTCGTGGTGTGCGACCGCACGTTCGAGAAGGAGTCCTTCGGGTCGGAGGACGTGCAGGTCTTCGAGGCGCTGGCGGCGCACGCCGGCGTGGCCGTCGAGCGAGCCCGCAGCGTCGGCGACCTCGAGGCGCTCGCCGAGCAGCTGGAGAGCGCCCGCGACGCGGCCCTGGCGGCCTCGAACGCGAAGTCGATGTTCCTGGCCAACATGAGCCACGAGATCCGCACCCCGCTCACCACCGTGCTCGCCGCCAGCGAGCTGCTGGAGGACACCGAGCTCGACGAGCTGCAGGGCAAGCTGCTGGAGCGGCTCCAGCTCTCCGGCGGGCTGCTGCTGTCCCTGGTGGAGAGCCTCCTCGACTTCTCCCGGATCGAGTCCGGCCACACCACCCTCCACGAGGCGGAGTTCGACCTGCCCGCCATGGTGCGCGACATCGTCGACGCCAGCCTGCCGCGAGCCCGCCGGCAGGGGCTCGTCCTCGAGTGGGCGATGGAGCCCGGGACGCCGCGGCTGGTCACGGGCGACCGGACCCGGGTCGTCCAGGTGCTCAACAACCTCGTCGACAACGCGCTCAAGTTCACCCCGCACGGAGGGGTGCGCGTCGACGTCCGCCCCTACTGCGACGACGGGGACCGGGGCGTGCAGCTCGTCGTCGCCGACACGGGGATCGGCATCGACCAGGACGACCAGGCCACGATCTTCGAGGCCTTCCGCCAGGTCGACGGCTCCTCGACCCGGCAGTACGCCGGCACCGGCCTGGGGCTCGCCATCTGCAAGCAGCTGGCCGAGCTCATGGGCGGGACCATCTCCGTCAGCGGCGCGCCCGGCGAGGGCAGCACCTTCACGCTCCGGCTGCCGCTGACGGCGGATCCGGCACCTGCGGCGGCCGACTCGGATCCCTCGCGCCAGGTCGCCGCCCACTGAGGATCTGCCCACTGAGGATCTGCTCGGTGGGGCCTCGGCTCCGTGGGCGGGATCCGGCGCCTACCTGCGCGGCTGGGTGAAGCAGCCGGCGCCGGTCCCGAGCGCCTTCAGGCCCGAGATGTCGCCCAGGTTGTAGCCGCGGTGCTCGGCGGCCGTCCACGGGAACGCCCCACTCACCATCACCTGCACCTTCTCCGTGACGTGGGCCAGGTTGACCGCGTGGCCGAGCTCGTGCAGGACCAGCCGGCCGTACCTGCTGCCGACGCCGAACCCGTTGAGGGCCGTCGAGTAGCCGTCGGTGCGCAGCAGCACGTCGCCCTGGGTGATCTCCTGCGGGTCGCCCGGGTGGTTGGAGGGGTAGATCATCCGCGGCCCCCCGCGGCCGGCGATGTTCGAGCCGGGCTCGAACTGGTCCGGACGCGTGACGTCGTTCCCGAAGCTGATCAGGAGCTGCGGCTCGGTCCGGAGCTCGTCGCTCAGGGCGTGCGCGTCGGTCTCCCCGGTGAACGTGAAGGTGTAGCCGGTCTGCGCCGCCAACCGGGCGACGCCCTCGGTGACGTCCGTCAGGGCCGCAGCGCTCGCTCCTGTGGGGTTGTAGCCCCAGGTGATCGGCACGCACCCGTTCCACCGGGCGGGGACGCCACGGCTCTCCACCATGAAGGCGTACTGGTTCGGGTCCCCCTGCGGGCCGGGCATCGGCGGCGGCGGCGGCACGGGAGGGATCGGCGGCGGAGTGCCGAAGACGCTGGTACGGAAGGGCTTGGACGCCGCCTTGGGCCGCTTCTTGTGCCGGGGCAGCAGGACCCGGTAGCGCAACGTCCCGGCCACGCTCGTGTCGAGACGGAAGGAGGCGGCCGACGCCCGCAACCGGGCCCGGCGCAGGTCCTCCCAGCCGCGGACGGGAGCCCGGCGCTGGAGCATGACCCGGCCGCCGGTGGCCTTCGGCCTCACCTTCACGACGACCTCGACCGGCTCACCGATCTGGAGGTAGCTCAGGTTCGGGGAGTCGACGAACGCGATCTTCACCTTCGGGCGTGCCGGCGGACGAGGCTTGGAGCGCCGGTCCGGACCCGCCGGCATGATCGTGCCGACCACGCCGTCGGAGGCCGCGTGCCCGGGGTGGTAGGCGTCGGCCGAGCGGGCTGCCGTGTCGACCACCCGGGGCGCCGGCTGCTCGGGCCCGGCCAGGGCGGGCACCCCGACCGAGGCGGCGACGAGGCTGAGCCCCGCGAGCGGGGCGAGCAGGCCGAGGCGGAGGTTCATGCGCCGCAGCGTGGCAGCGGCAACGCTCCGGTGGCGACAAAAGTGCCGGTCGCGCACGACGCCGCCCGGGTCTAGGCTCCGACCACCCCGACACTCAGCCCCTCGGAGGCATGACGTGAAGCTCTTGCTCACCTCAGGTGGCGTCACGAACCGCAGCATCCGCGCGGCGCTGGTGGAGATGCTCGGCAAGCCGGTCGAGGAGAGCCGCGCGCTCATCATCCCGACGGCCCAGTGGGGGCACCCGATGTGCGGCCCGTCCTCGGTGCACGGCCTGGTCGCCGCGCTGCCCAGCTGGCAGACCTTCACCGGGCTGGGCTGGGCCTCGCTCGGCGTCCTCGAGCTCACCGCGCTGCCCACCGTGGGCGCGGAGCGCTGGGCGCCCTGGGTCCGCGAGGCCGACGTGCTCCTGGTCGACGGCGGGGACGCGACGTACCTGTGCCACTGGATGCGGGAGTCCGGGCTTGCCGACCTGCTGCCCTCGCTGACCGACACGGTCTGGGTCGGGGTGAGCGCCGGGAGCATGGTGCTGACGCCCCGGATCGGGGACTACTTCGTCGAGTGGCCCTCGGCGCCGGACGACCGCACCCTGGGCCTCGTCGACTTCTCGATCTTCCCGCACCTGGACCTCTTCCCGACCAACACCATGGCCCACGCCGAGCGGTGGGCCGCCGACCTCGGTGGGCCGGCGTACGCCATCGACGAGCAGACCGCGATCGCGGTGGTCGACGGCGTCACCGAGGTGGTCTCCGAGGGGACCTGGACCCGGTTCGACGGGTAGCGAGTCGCCGGGCGACGGCTGTACCGCCGCCGCCCCGGCGCGTGGCGCTGAGCCCTAGGCCGGCGCTGAGTCCTCGGCGTGGTCTGGACACGGGGGACGCCTTTCTTGCTATTGTCCACTTACTTACTGTTCTTACTGTTCTTACTGTCCATTGAGCGGTTCTCCGGCCGCTCGTCCGGACCCCGCGCACCCGATGGAAGGCACCATGCCCACGGCATCCTCCGCACCGCCCAGCACACCGCCCGCAGCCACCGACCCGGTCTCCGACGACACGCTCGTCGCCGCCTCCCGGGTGCGCGAGCTGCTCGACGACCCCACCCTGGAGGTCGCGGTCCTCGACCTGCGAACCCCGCAGCACCGGTCGGAGGGGCACCTCGCCGCCAGCACCGGCCTCCCCTTCCACGACCTGGAGCAGCGGATCACCCTGCTGGTCCCGCGCCGCGAGACCCCGGTGGTGCTGGTCGCGGACGACGCCGCGCTGGCCGAGACCGCGCGGACCGTCGTGCACGGGCTCGGCTACCGCGCGGTCTCCGTCCTGGACGGTGGCACCGCGGGCTGGACCGCCGCGGGCGGCCGGCTGCACACCGGCACCAACGTGCGCTCCAAGACCCTCGGGGAGTGGATCGAGGAGCGGTTCGGCACGCCCACCGTCGACCCGGAGACCGTCGCGGGGTGGCGCGCGGCCGGCGAGGAGGTGGTGGTCCTGGACAGCCGCCCGCACGGGGAGTACCTGCACCACCACATCCCGGGCGGCCTCGACACCGGCGGCGGGCCCGAGCTCGCCTACCGGGGCCTGCAGGCGGTGGCCCGGCCCGGGACCCGGATCGTGGTCAACTGCGCCGGCCGCACCCGGGGCATCGTCGGCGCCCAGTCGCTGATCAACACCGGGATCCCGTACGAGGTCTACTCGCTGCGCAACGGCACCCCCGCCTGGGGCTGGGCCGGACTGCCGCTCGAGCACGGCCCGGGCTCCCCCCTGCCCGCTCCCGCGGAGACCACGCCCGAGCTGCGAGCCTGGGCCCGGCGCACGCTGGAGGAGGCGGGGGCGACCCTGCTCGACGCGCCCGGGCTGGCGGAGCTCCGCACCCGGCCCTCGACCATCTACGTCGTCGACATCCGCAGCCCGCAGGAGGTGGCGGCCGGCACGGTCGCCGGGGCGCGCGCCGTCCAGGGCGGGCAGCTGGTGCAAGCCACCGACGAGCACGTCGCCGTGCACCGCGCGGCACTGGTGCTGGTCGACACCGCGGACCTGGTCCGGGCCGCCGGCACCGTGCAGTGGCTGCGCTTCCTGCACGACGGACCGCTGCACGTCGTGGTGCACGAGGCCGGGCTGGCCGGTGAGCCCGCTCGCTCCGAGGTGCCGCTGCCCGACGTCCCCCGGGTCACCCCAGCCGAGCTGGGCGCCGAGCTGGGCGCCGACCCGGAGGCAGGCCCGCTGGTGGTCGACCTGCGCAGCTCCGCGGCGTACCGCGCCGCGCACCTGCCGGGGTCGGTGCACGCCCGGCGCGAGCAGCTCGCCGACCTCGTCACCCCGGCCACGGCAACGGTGCGCCGGGTGGTGCTGGTCGGCGACGGCTCCCCCGCCCCGGCGGACGCGGCCCGCGACCTGCAGGCCACCACCCTCGACGTCTACCGCCCGCACTTCGCTGCCGGCGACCTGCTGGTTGCGGGCGTCGACGTCCGGGTCCTCGACGGCGACCCGCACGACGTGCCGCTCGCGCTCACCGACGAGGACCCCGTGCACGCCGGCGAGATCGCCGACCAGACCGGTCCGCCGCCGTTCGGCCCCGAGCGCGACGCCTGGTACCGGGCGTACTTCGACTGGGAGTACTCGCTGGTCCCGGGCGCCCAGGGCGACCCGGACCTCGACTTCGAAAGGACGCTGCGATGACCACCACGCTGCAAGGCCTCCAGGGGCTGCACGAGCATCCGGTCGGGCTGCGAACAGGTCCCGTCCGCACGGTGACCAGGAACTACACCGAACGCGGACGGGCCGGTCGCACGGGCCGGACCTCGACCTCCGGCGGGCGCCGCCTTCCCCAGCTGGCCCTGCGCGGACTCGTGCCGCTGCTCCTGCTGGTCGTGTGGCAGCTCAGCGACACGCTGGAGTGGGTGGACGCCCGGACGCTGCCGAGCCCGCTGGCCATCCTCGAGGCGTACCGCGAGCTGTGGGCCGCCGGCGACCTCCAGGCCGCCCTGCCCATCTCACTCCAGCGCGCCGGGATCGGCCTGGCCGTCGGCGGCGGCACCGGGTTGCTGCTCGGCGTGCTCGCCGGCCTCTTCGTGACTGCCGAGAGGGCCTACGACGCGCCGCTGCAGATGCTGCGCACGATCCCGTTCATCGCGCTCGTCCCGCTCTTCGTCGTCTGGTTCGGGATCGGCGAGACCTCCAAGATCGCGCTGATCATCGGAGCCTCGATCTTCCCGGTCTACCTCAACACCTACCACGCGATCCGGGGCATCGACCCCAAGCTGCTCGAGGTGGGTCGGACCTTCGGGATGGGCCGGGCCCAGACGATCCGCCGGGTGGTGATCCCGATGGCGATGCCCGGGATCCTCGTCGGCTGGCGCTACGCCGCCGGCGTGGCCCTGCTCGGCCTGGTGGCCGCGGAGCAGATCAACTCCCAGGCCGGTCTCGGCTACATCCTCAACACCGCCAACCAGTTCCAGCGCACCGACATCATCCTCGCCGGGATCCTCGTCTACGCCGTCCTCGGACTGGTGGTCGACCTGGTGATGCGTGCCCTGGAGCTCGCCCTGCTCCCCTGGAGGCCCCAGCATGACTCTGAGTGACGACCGGGTCGACCCGACCCGCAGCCATCCCACGCCCGGCCCCGGCCTCGCCGGCGGTACGGCGGTCCGCGAGGAGGTCGTCCGGCTCACCGGGCTCTCCAAGAGCTACGGCGAGCAGGTGATCCTCGAGGAGATCGACCTCGCGGTCGCCAAGGGCGAGTTCGTCGCCCTGCTCGGTCCCTCCGGCACCGGCAAGACCACGCTGCTGCGCATCCTGGGCCGGCTCGAGGACGCCACCTCCGGCCAGGCCACCATCGCCGAGACCACCTCGGTGGTCTTCCAGGAGCCGCGGCTCGTGCTCGCCCAGCGGGTGTGGCGCAACGTCGTACTCGCCGAGGGCCGCAGCCGCGACCACCGCGCCCGGGCGCAGGCCGCGCTCGAGGAGGTCGGCCTGGGGGCCAAGGCCGACGTCTGGCCCAAGACGCTCTCGGGCGGCGAGGCGCAACGCGTCGGCCTGGCCCGTGCCCTCTACCGGGAGCCGGACCTGCTGCTGCTCGACGAGCCCTTCGGCGCCCTGGACGCCTTCACCCGGCGCAAGGCCCAGGACCTGGTCCTGCGGCTGTGGCAGGAGCACCAGCCCGGCGTCCTGCTGGTCACCCACGACGTCGAGGAGTCCCTGTTGCTGGCCGACCGGGTGATCGTCCTCGGCGGCGGCCACATCCAGGCCGACATCGCCGTCGACGTCCCGCGACCCCGCGACACCACCTCCCCGGAGTTCAACGAGATCAAGCGCAGGGTGCTGGCCGAGCTCGGACAGGTCTCCCCGCACGTCAGCCCCGACCACCCCGCCCACCGCGACTACGGAAAGACACCATGAACAAGAAGATCCTCGCCTCCCTGACCGCTCTCCTGGTCGGCGTCGGCCTCAACGCGTGCGGCGGCGACGCCGACGCAGGCAGCGACACCACCGTCCTGCGGATCGCCTACCAGGACATCGCGTTCCCGGCCCTGATCGAGGAGAGCGGGGTCCTCGAGGGCGCCGACTTCGACGTCGAGTGGTCCAACCTGACCGGCCCGGCGGCCAACCTCCAGGCGGTCTACTCCGACGCGGTCGACCTCGGGCACGTGGGTGACACCTCGCTGACCATCGAGCAGGGCAACGCCAAGGAGGAGTGGACCGAGGAGACCGTCCCGCTCCAGATTGTCGCCGGCTGGCGCAACTTCGAGAACCCGAAGTACCCGCCGCTGATCACCGCCGTCCGCAGCGACTCCGGCGTCGACGAGATCACCGACGGCAAGGGCAAGAAGTGGGGCTTCAACTTCGGTGGCTACAACCACGCCCAGTTCCTCGTCGGCCTGGTCCAGGCCGGGCTGACCGAGGACGACATCGAGGCCTCGCAGTTCGCCGACGGGGCCACCTCAGCCGCCGCCTTCAACTCCGGGCAGGTCGACATCTACTCCGGGCAGCACGCCGCGGTTCTGGAGTCGCTGAGCGCCGGCGAGGGCAAGATCATCCTCACCGACGCCGACACCGGGATCCCCGCGCTCAACGTGTGGACCGCCCGCACCTCCACCCTCGAGGACGAGGAGAAGGTCGCCGCGCTCGAGGAGTTCTTCGAGCGGATGTCGGGCTACTGGGAGTGGCACGACGAGAACCGCGACCAGGTCGAGGCCGTGCTCAAGACCGCGCTGAAGATCGACGAGGAGCGGGTCGACCTGGAGTACGAGCTGCGCCGCGGCGCCTTCCGGGTCTTCGACGACGAGCTGATCGCCCAGGAGCAGCAGGTCGCCCAGACCCTCTACGACGGCAAGGCGATCCCGAACCTGCCCGAGGTGGAGATCGAGTACAACCCGCTCTTCCACGAGCAGCAGCAGGCGATCTCCACCGACGAGTTCAAGGCGCGCAAGTGACGGCGCCGTGGGGTGTGGAGCAGAGCTCCGAGCTCGACGAGCAGAGCTCCGAGTTCCTCGCGCGCCTCGACGAGGTGCTCGAGGAGGTCCGCACCGGGGCGGACCGGCGCGACCGGCAGCGCGAGTACGCACACAAGGAGGTCGACCTGCTCAAGGAGATCGGCTTCTGGCGGGTCAACGTGCCTGTCGCGCATGGCGGGCTCGGGCTCGACGTCGAAGTCCTGGTTCAGGCGATCATGCGCCTCGCCGGGGCCGACGGCAGCCTGGGGCAGATCCCGCAGAATCACTTCCTGACCCTGGAGCGGATCCGGCTCAGCGCGACCCCGGAGCAGCGCGAGCACTGGCTGGGGCGGCTGGGCCGCGGGGCGGCGTTCTCCAACGGCACCGCGGAGCCCGGCGAGCTTCCCCCGGGCCAGAGCGCCACCACGCTGGTGCGTGACGGGGACGGCTGGCTGGTGCGGGGCCGGAAGGTCTACTGCACCGGCTCGCTGCTGGCCGACGTGATCGCGGTGCAGCTGCGCCGCGAGGACGGCAGCCAGTGCACCGTGATGGTCGAGCTGGACGCCGCGGGCGTCGTGGTCCACGACGACTGGCAGAGCCTCGGGCAGCGGACCACCGCGTCGGGCTCCGTGGAGTTCCACGACGTCCGGGTCGAGGACCTCGCCGTGGTCGAGCACACCGCCGACCCCGTCGCGGTCTACCGGATCTCGTCCCTGGGCCAGCTCCTGCACGCGGCGATCGACGCGGGCATCGCCCTGCGTGCCGTCGCCGAGGCCCAGGACCTGGCCGGGCGGGTGCACGGCGCCCGCGGCGCGGGTCCCGGAGTGGCGTACGCCGACGACGTGCTCGGCGTCGCGCTGCTCGGTGAGCTGCACGTGGCCGCGCTGACCGCCCAGCGGCTCGTCGAGGCGGCCGCCCGGCGGCTCGCCGGGCTCTCCGCCGGCTCCCCGGTCGCCGAGGTGGCCGACGTCTTCTACGAGGTGGCGGCCGCCAAGCTGGTCTCCACCCGGGCGTCGCTCCAGGTGACCGCGGGGGTCTTCGAGGTCGGGGGCTCCAGCTCCACCCACCCCCGGCACGACTACGACCGCTACTGGCGCGACGTGCGCACCCACACCCTGCACGACGCGGCGCGCTGGAAGCCGCACGCCATCGGGCGCTGGCTCCTGGCCCAGGACGTGGCCGACCCGTGGAGCATCGGCTACCCGATGCGCAGCCTGGAGGAGCTCCGCGCCGCGGCCGGGGAGGCCAGCGTCGCCGGACGTACAGGTGGCACCGATGTCGACTGACTTCCCGCACGCCACCCGCCTCGGCGTCGGCGAGAACTTCGCCGACCTCGCCGCCGGCGAGCTCCAGCGCGAGCGGGAGGGGTTCCCGCCCACCGCGCAGGTCCGCGCGCTCGCCGCGACCGGGTACGCCGCGCTCCGGCTGCCCCCGCGGCTCGGCGGCCGAGGGATCTCGATCCGCGAGCTCGTCGAGCTCACCGTCGAGCTCGGCTCCGCGGACTCCCACGCCGCGCACGCGCTGCGCAACGCCTTCCTCTTCGCCGAGTCCGCCATGCTCGACGAGGAGCTGCACGCCCGCTGGCTGCCGGGGCTGGCCGCCGGGCAGCTGGTCGGCCTCGGCTTCGGGGAGGCTGAGATGCCCCGCGCCGGGGCCGCGGAGTTCCTCACCTCGGTGCGTCCCGAGGGATCCGGGTTCGTCCTCGACGGGGTGAAGCTCTACTCCACCGGGAACGCCTACTGCGACCTGGTGCTGGTCCAGGCACGCGAGCCGGACGGCGAGGTCGCCCACGTGGTGGTCCCGGTTGACCGCGAGGGCGTGGAGATCCTGGACGACTGGGACGGCATCGGCCAGCGCTTCACCGCCTCCGGCACCACCCGCTTCCACCAGGTGCGGGTGGAGGCCGAGGAGGTGCTGACCAGCGCCCAGCTGGCGGCCCGGCCCTCGCGCCGCAGCACCGAGCGGGCCAGCCCGCTGGCCCAGGTCTACCTCACCGCGGTGGTCGCCGGGATCGTGGCCGGCGCCGCCCGCGAGGCGGTCGGCCTGGTGGTCGGACGAGGGCGCAACTACTACCACGGGACCGCCGAGAAGCCCCGCGACGACGCCATGGTCCAGGCAGTCGTCGGCAAGCTCAGCGCCGACGCCTTCGCCACCCGCGCCACCGTGCTGGCCGCCGCGGAGTCCCTGGACGCCGCCCTCGAGGTCGGGACCACCGCGGCCCTGGAGGCGGCCTCCTTCGACGCGGCCCGGGCCAAGGTGGTGGTCGACGAGATCGCCACCCGGGCCACCGCCGCCCTGCTCGACGCCGGCAGCGCCTCCGCGATCCGCAGCGGCCTGGCGCTCGACCGGTTCTGGCGCAACGCCCGGACGCTCGTGGCGCACAACCCGACGTCGTACAAGCAGCGGGTCATCGGCGACCACCTGCTCAACTCCACCCCACCTCCGAACGGATCGTTCTTCTGATGGACAGCGCACCGTTGCACCTGCTCGCCAACATGCAGCCCTCGGGCGTGCACCAGGCCGCCTGGCGGACCCCCGGCGCCAACCGGCGCTCCTTCGTCGACCTCGACTACTACCTGGAGCTGGCCCGGCTCGCCGAGCGCGGCGGCCTGGACGCGCTCTTCTTCGCCGACTTCGCGGCCCTGCAGCCGGAGTCCGGACGCCAGCCGCGCTGGACCATGGACCCCACCCTGCTGCTCTCCGCGATCGCCGCGACGACCGAGCACATCGGCCTGGTGGCCAGCATCAGCACCACGCTCGCCGAGCCGTACCACGTGGCCCGGGTCGTGGCCACGCTCGACCACCTCAGCCGCGGCCGCGCCGGGTGGAACGTGGTGACCAGCTTCGACCCGCGCTCGGCGCACAACTTCGGCCTGGACCAGCTGCCGGAGAAGGAGGCCCGCTACCGCCGCGCGGGGGAGTTCGTCGAGGTGGTGGACGCGCTCTGGTCCAGCTGGGAGGAGGGCGCGCTGGCCCTGGACGCCGAGGCCGGGACCTACCTGGACCTCGACCGGGTCAAGGCCGTCGACCACGTCGGGGAGTTCTTCCGCGTCGCCGGCCCGCTCCAGGTGCCGACCCCGCCGCAGGGACGCCCGGTCGTCTTCCAGGCCGGCGCCTCCGGCCCCGGCCGCGACCTGGCCGCGCGCACCGCGGACGGCGTCTTCGCCGCCCAGCTGGCCCCGGAGTCGGCGCGCCGCTACCGCGACGACCTGCGGGCCCGCGCCAGCGAGCTGGGCCGCGCGCCCGAGGAGATCCGCTTCTTCCCGGGCGTGGTGGTGGTCGCGGGCGAGACCCGCGCCGAGGCGCTGGCCAAGCGCGCCGCCCTGGACGACCTGGTCGGGTCGGCCGACGCACGGCTGATCAACCTGGCGCACTTCCTCGACCTCGACCCGCGCAGCCTGCGCCTGGACGCCTCGCTGCCGCCCGAGGCCTGGGAGTCCAGCAGCCACGGGGCCGAGGGCTTCCGGCACTCGGTGCTCTCCTTCTTCGAGGACGCCGGGCGCACCGTCGGCGACTTCCTCCGCGAGGGGTCGCTGGGCCACCGCACCCTGCTGGGCGACCCGCGCAGCATCGCCGACGACTTCGAGGAGTGGCACGTCACCGGGGCGGCCGACGGCTTCGTGCTGATGTTCGACGCCCAGCCCGCCGGGCTGCGCGACTTCGTCGACCTGGTGGTGCCCGAGCTGCGCCGCCGCGGGCTGGTCCGCACCGGGTACGCCGAGGAGACGTTGGCGCAGCGCCTGCGGCTGCCCCGGGCCGGCGCCTCCGCCGCCCGGGAGACGGTCGGAGCGGGGGTCGCCCGATGATCCGCTTCAACGCGTTCGCGATGAACGCCGTGGGCCACCAGTCGCCGGGCATGTGGCGGCACCCCGACGACCAGACGTCGCGCTACTCCGAGCTGGAGTTCTGGACCGACCTGGCGAAGCTGCTGGAGCGCGGGCTCTTCGACGGCATCTTCCTGGCCGACGTGCTGGGCGTCTACGACACCTACGGGGGCTCGGCCGACGCCCCGCTGAGGGCCGGGGCGCAGGTGCCGATCAACGACCCGCTGCTGCTGGTCCCGGCGATGGCGGCGGTCACCGAGCACCTCGGCTTCGGGGTCACCGTCAACACCTCGTCGGAGCACCCGTACGTGTTCGCCCGGCGGATGTCGACCCTGGACCACCTCACCCGCGGCCGCGTCGGCTGGAACCTGGTCACCGGCTACCTGCCCTCGGCCTCGCGCAACCTGGGCGCCGAGCTCCGCGAGCACGACGAGCGCTACGACCACGCCGAGGAGTACCTCGCGGTCACCCGCAAGCTGTGGGAGCAGTCCTGGGAGGACGACGCCGCGGTGCGCGACGTGGCCCGCGGCGTCTTCACCGACCCGAGCAAGGTGCACCCGATCGAGCACCGGGGGCGCTGGTTCGACGTCCCCGGCATCCACCTGGCCGAGCCGTCGCCGCAGCGCACGCCGGTGATCTACCAGGCGGGGGCGTCTGCGCGCGGCACCGTCTTCGCCGGCCGGCACGCCGAGGTGGTCTACGCCGGCGGCGGGACGGTCAGCCAGGTCGCCGAGACCGTACGCCGCTTCCGCGCCGCCCTGGTCGAGGCCGGCCGGCAGCCGGAGGACGCGCTGGTCTACACGAAGGTCACGGTCGTGACCGCGCCGTCGGCCGCCGAGGCCCGCGACAAGCACCGGGCGATGCTCGAGCACGCGGACGTCGAGGGTGCGCTGGCGCTGGTCTCGGGGTGGATCGGGACGGACCTGTCCCGCTACGATCTCGACGACCCGGTCGAGGTGCTCGAGGGCAACGCCATGCAGACCTACGCCCGGTCCTTCACCGGAACCCGCGAGGACGGGCGGCCCTGGACCGTGCGCGACCTGGCCAAGCACGCGGCGATCGGCGGCCTGGGTGGGGTGCTGGTCGGCTCCGCGGAGGAGGTGGCCGACTACTGCGTGGACGTGACCGAGGCGACCGGGGTCGACGGGTTCAACCTCTCCACCGGGGTGACGCCGGGGACGTTCGCCGACGTGATCGACCTGGTGGTGCCGATCCTCCAGGAGCGCGGGGTCTACCGGACGTCGTACGAGCCGGGAACTCTGCGGCACAAGCTGCTGGGCCGGGGCGACCGGAGTCGGGTGCCGGTCGCCCCGTCCCAGCCCGTGTCGGTGTAGCCCGGGCTCGTTCTGGCGGATTCTGAGCCTGCCGAGACGGAGGAGTACGCTCCCGGCCGGGCGTCCGCCCTGCCGTGAACGGAGTACTCGTGAGCACCACCTTGTCCCCCACGGCCGAGGTCACCGTCCGGTCCGCCTTGGCCTCCCCGCGGCTGCTGCGTACCGAGGCGCTCGGCGGGCTGGTGGTGGCGCTGGCGCTGATCCCCGAGGCGATCTCGTTCTCGATCATCGCCGGCGTCGACCCGCGGGTGGGGCTCTTCGCCTCGGTCACGATGGCGATCTCGATCGCCTTCCTCGGCGGACGGCCGGCGATGATCTCGGCGGCCACCGGGGCGGTCGCCCTGGTGATCGCGCCGGTGATGCGCGACCACGGCCTGGACTACCTGATCGCCACCGTCCTGCTCGGCGGCCTGCTCCAGATCGGGTTCGCGGTGGCCGGGGTGGCGAGGCTGATGCGGTTCATCCCCCGCCAGGTGATGGTGGGCTTCGTCAACGCCCTGGCGATCCTCATCCTCGTCGCGCAGCTGCCGCACCTGGTCGACGTGCCGTGGCCGGTCTACCCGATGGTCGCGGTCGGCATCGCCGTGATCGTGGGTCTCCCCCGGCTCACCACGGCGGTCCCGGCGCCGCTGGTCGCCATCGCGCTCCTCACCGCGTTCACCGTGCTGGCGGGGGTCCGCGTCCCGGACGTGGGCGACGAGGGCGAGCTGCCCGACAGCCTGCCGTCGCTCTTCGTCCCCGACGTCCCGCTCACGCTGGAGACCCTGGAGATCATCGCGCCGTACGCCCTGGCGATGGCGCTGGTGGGCCTGCTGGAGTCGCTGCTCACCGCCAAGCTCGTCGACGACGTGACCGACACCGGGTCGAACAAGACCCGGGAGGCCTGGGGCCAGGGCGGCGCCAACCTGATCACCGGCCTCTTCGGCGGGATGGGGGGCTGCGCGATGATCGGCCAGACGATGATCAACGTGAAGGCGTCCGGCGCCCGGACCCGGATCTCGACCTTCCTCGCCGGCTTCTTCCTGCTCGTCCTGGTCGTCGGCCTCGGCGACGTCGTGGCGATGATCCCGATGGCGGCCCTGGTCGCGGTGATGATCATGGTCGCGGTGGGATCGTTCGACTGGCACAGCGTCCGCCCCGCCACCCTGCGCCGGATGCCGCTCTCGGAGACCCTGGTGATGGTCTCCACGGTCGTGGTCACGGTGTGGAGCCACAACCTCGCGATCGGCGTCGGGGTCGGGGTGCTGGTGGCGATGACCCTCTTCGCCCGGCGAGTGGCGCACCTGACCGAGACCCACCGCACCGTGGTCGAGGACGAGCACGGGCCGGTCGCGGTCTACCGGGTCACCGGCGAGCTCTTCTTCGCCTCCAGCAACGACCTCTACACCCAGTTCGACTACGCCGAGGACCCCGAGCGGGTGGTCGTCGACCTCTCCGCCGCGCACGTCTGGGACGCCTCCACCGTGGCCGCGCTGGACGCCATCACCACGAAGTACGAGCGGCGGGGCAAGCAGGTGCAGATCACCGGGCTGGCCGGGGCCAGCGCCGCCCGGCACGGTCGGCTCACAGGCCGACTGTAGGCCTGGCGGACGGGTAGAGCCGCGCGGCGGTCTCCTCGGTCGGCATCACGACCCACAGCACCGGGTAGATGAGGAACTGGCTGCCGGGCAGGACCATCAGCAGCAGCACGAAGAGCAGCCGGGCGACCCAGGGAGTGAGCCCGAGTCGACGGCCGACGCCGGCACAGACCCCGCCCAGGATCCCCTGGTCGCTCGACCGGATCAGGCCCCAGCGGGCAAAGGCGGTGCGGATCTCGTCCATGTCGGTTCCTCCGTCGGTTCGGTTGGTGCTTCCAGCCTGCCGTGGTGGCGACTGCCCGACCATCGGGATGATCCCTGGTCCGACCCCGGTCCGGGGGATGGCGCCCCCGACCTCCGACGACGCCGCACGTCACCCACCTGGTGTACCGACGCGCGTGAGGCGGGTCAGCCGAACGTGACCTGCGGCCAGGTCTGCCGCAAGGCGTCGAGCTGGGCGCCGGAGAGGTACGACGGGTTGCTGCCGGCGGGCATCCGGATCACCTCCGCCCGGGAGAGCTCGGGATGCTCGAGCAGCTCGTCGCGCAGGACCGGCTCGGGCAGTGCCTCGAGGGCCAGGGGCATGACGAGCTGCCCCTCGTCGTCGGTCGTGGCCGGCCCCGTCGTCCGGCCCTGGGCGTAGAGGCCGGCGGGATGACGCCGGTCGCCGCCGCTGACCCAGAGCAGCACCGGCTGCCCGGGGGCGATCAGGTCGGTGCGGTAGCTGCGGCGTACGCACCGGGTGGCGACTCGGGCAAGCCCGCCGGCCAGCAGGTCGGCGACGGACGTTCCCCGCGGGTCGGTCTTGAGCAGCCAGGCGCCCAGCGACTCCTCGGTGAGCACGAGCGGCGGACGGGCGGGCACCGTCCGAGGGTAGGCGACGTCACCTACCCACTCTCTGGCTTCCCGTCCGGCCGTGCGGCTCGTCCTGGAGGGGGCACGGCCGCGCTCCAGCTAGCCTGACGCCGTGGCCGCACCGACGCTCCCCGGGCTCGCCCCGCGCTCGGTGAGCCTGGGGGTCTCCACCGTCTTCTCGCTCGCCTCCACCGCTCCGGCGTACTCGCTGGCGGTCACGGTCGGCCTGCTCGCCGCGATGGTCGGCGACCGCGCGCCGCTGCTGCTGGCGGTCTCGGCGATCCCGGTGGTGCTGGTCGTCCTCGCCTTCGGCGAGCTCAACGCCGCCGAGCCCGACTGCGGCACCTGCTACGCCTGGACCTCCAAGCCGTTCGGCCGGCACGTCGGCTTCCTCGCCGGGTGGGTGGTGATCGCGGCGTGCGTGCTGGTGATGGCCAACCTGATGCAGGCCGCGGCGATCTACGCCTACACCGTGCTGGGGCTCGACGGCCTGGCCGACTCCCGGCCGGCGCAGGCGGCGGCCGGGATCGCGGCGCTGCTGCTGATGGCCGCGCTCGCCGCCAAGGGCATCACCCTCGCCGCCCGCACCCAGGTGGTGCTGTTCACCGTCGAGGCGCTGCTGCTGGTCGCCTTCGCGGTCCGGGCCGCGCTCGTCGAGCCGTTGCCCCGAGTGGTCGAGGGCGCGGCCGGCGGGCCGTCCCTGACCACCGAGGCGGTGGTCGCCGCGTTCCTGGTCGCGGTCTTCCTCTACTGGGGCTGGGACTCCTCGTTCGCGGTCAACGAGGAGTCCGACGACCCCACCGGCACCCCGGTCCGCGCGGCGCTCGCCGCGATGGCGGTGCTCGTCGTCCTGTACGCCGGGTTCGCCTGGGCGATCACCTCGTACGCCGGGGTCGACCGGCTGGTCGCGGTCGGTGAGGACGACGTGCTGGCCGTCTTCGCCACCAGCCTGATGGGCTCCGGGGGCGGCACGGTGCTCGCGGGGGCGGTGCTGGTCTCGGCGCTGGCCAGCGCCCAGACCACGATCCTCCCGTCGGCGCGGGCGATGTTCTCGATGGCCCGGCGCGGCGACCTGCCGGCGGTGCTCGCCCGGGTCAGCGCCACCGGCTCCCCCGCGACCGCGACCTGGGTCTTCACCGCCCTCGCGGCGGGCGTGTACGCCGTCCTGGTCGGCACCAGCGACGCCGTGCTGGCCGACTCGGTCGCCGCCACCGCCGTGCTCGTCTCCGGCTACTACGCGCTGACCTGCGCGGCCGTCCCCGGCTACTTCGGCCGCGCCGGGATCGCCGTCCGGCCGGTGCGACGGGTGGTGTTGCCCGTGGTCGCGGCGGGTACCTTCGGAGCAGCCCTCGTCCTGAGCGTGCGCGACAGCTCCGCCACCTCGCTGGCCGCCGTCGCCGTCGTCCTGGGCGCCGGCCTGGCCTCCCTGGCCGTCGTACGCCGCACCACCCGCGCCACCCGCGCCACCCGAAAGCAGGACCGATGACCTCCACGCCCCGCCGGCGCATGCGCTCGGCCTCCGTCGCGCTCGGTGTCACCGCGCTCGCCGCGTCCGGGCTGACCGGGTGCGCCACCACCTCCGCCGACTACGCCGCGGTCTGCGTCGACCCCGACACCCAGGAGCGGGTCGAGGACGACAACTGCGACACCAGCCGCGACTACAGCGGGGTCGGCACCGGCTTCTTCTGGTACTACCTGGGCGCCAGCTCGCGGGTGCCACCCGTCGGCGGGCTCGCCACCGGAGGCACCTGGCGCGGCTCCGGCCTCAACGGCACCGTCCAGCGCGGTGGCCTGCCCACCACCGGGGGCTCCAGCGTGAAGTCCACGACCACCAAGGGCGGGTTCGGCACCTCGTCCCGCGGCTTCTCGTCCTGACCCTCGCCGCCCCTGCGCCTGTGCCCGTCCAGATCCCCGACCAGGAGAACCCGTGACCGACCTGCTCAACGCCCTCTTCCACGCCGTCGTCTACGCGGTGGTCTCCGGGGCGATCCTGATCGTCGCCTACTACGTGCTCGACCGGGTCACCCCCGGCCACCTGGGCAGCCACCTGCACGGCAGCGACGAGGACGGCAAGGCGTCGGTGCACCTGCAGTCCCGCTCCGCCGCGCTGGTCGCGTCGGCCTGGATGATCTCCAACGCGCTGGTCCTCTTCACCGCGATCTGGAGCAACGGCGCCACCAGCTTCGGCTGGCCGCTGGTGTGGACGGTCTCCTTCGGCCTGCTCGGCGTCGCCCTCAACGCCGCCATGCTCTTCGCGATCGACGCCGTCACCCCGGGCAACCTGCGCCAGATCGTCACCGAGCCCGGCCCGGTCCGCCCGCTGGCCTACCTGGCCGGCGCGACCACCCTGTCCGTGGCCGCCATCGTCTGCGCCAGCATCGCCTGATGTGGCGCCACTCGATCAAGCCGCGTCCTGACTGGGAGCGGATCGTCACCGAGCAGGGGCTTGTCTTCCCGGTCACCGAGCTGCCCGACGGCACCAAGCGGCCGTACTGGAACGAGTCCGCCTGGTACGAGGTGACCGGCGACGAGGTCGACATGCTCGAGGCCGCCACCGAGGAGCTGTGGGCGATGTGCGTCGACGCCGCCGGCCACATGGCCGCGACGATGAGCGACCAGCGCCTCGGCCTGCCGCCGGGCTCGCTCGACGTCGTACGCCGCTCGATCGCCCGCCAGGACCCCTCGCTCTACTCGCGCTTCGACCTCGTCTACGGCGCCGACGGCACCGTGAAGATGCTGGAGATCAACGGCGACACCCCCACCGGCCTGGTGGAGACCGGCGTCGCGCAGTGGCGCTGGCTCGAGGACCGGATGCCCGAGCTCGACCAGTGGAACAGCGTGCACGAGCGGCTCGTCGCCGGGTGGGAGCGGCTGCGCACCTCGGGCGCCACCGACGGCAACGAGCTGCACTTCTTCTACGACCTCGGCGAGGGCGACGCCTACGACGACGGCGAGATGGAGATGACCGCCCACTACCTGATGGACACCGCCGTCCAGGCCGGGTTCGCCACCCTGGCCCACCCGATGGCGGAGGTCGGATGGAATCCCGACGCGCGCGAGTTCCGCGACGTCAACGACTACCGGGTGCGCAACGCGTTCAAGCTCTACGCCTGGGAGCAGATGCTCGCCGAGCCGTTCGGCCGGCACGTCGTCGAGCAGCGGGAGACCCGGCCGGTGCGCTGGTTCGAGCCGGCGTGGAAGGCCCTGCTCTCCACCAAGGCGCTGCTGCCGGTGCTGTGGGAGCGCAACCCCGGCCACCGGCTGCTGCTGCCGGCGTACTTCGACGAGCCCGGCGACCTGGTCGACTGGGTCGCCAAGCCGCTGCACGGCCGCGAGGGGGAGAACATCCGCATCCACCTCGACGACGCCCTGGAGGACGTGGTGATGCCCGGGTCGTACGGCGTCGAGGGGTGGGTCTACCAGGCCTACAACGAGCTGCCGGTCTTCGACGGCAACCACGTGGTGATCGGCTCGTGGGTGATCGACAACGAGGCCGCCGGGATGCTGGTGCGCGAGTCCGACGGCCCGGTCACCGACTACTTCAGCCGGGTCTGCCCGCACGTCATCTCCGACGCCCTGTCCCCCGACGACGCCCAGCGGCAGGCGTGGCTGGCCGAGCGGGTGGGCCCCGACGCCCCCCGCGTCGCGTCGGGTGGTTGAGGCCGAGCACCGCTAGGCTCCTCGCCTCGCTGCCGACCAGTCCACGGGGGACCCATGCGCCGCACGCCCGCCTTCACGACCGCCCTCCTGCTGGGCGTCGCCCTGCTGGCGCCGACCGCGAGCTCCGCGGCCGGTCCAGCGTCGGACGCCGCTGCCGGCTCAGCGGCGGGCAAGACCTGTCGCGGCCTCCCGGTCACGATCCACGCGGTCGACCGCAACGTCCAGGGCACGGAGGGGCCCGACGTGGTGCTGCTCGAGTACACGCGCGTCCGGTGGGGGAACGTCGAGACCTTCGGCGGTGACGACGTGCTCTGCATCCGGGCCGACGCTCCCCGCGACGACGTGAGCATCACGAAGAGCCTCCAGATCGACATGGGACCTGGGGACGACGTCGTGGACAGCACGCAGGCCCCGGGGCGGGACCTGCTCGTCACGCTGGGTGCCGGCTCCGACCGCTTCGAGGGCGGGTCCGCCCGCAACGCGGTCAGCGCCGGCGACTGGGACGGCGGAGAGTCGGGACACATCGACGCCGAGTCGGACGTGCTGATCGGAGGTGCCGGCGAGGACCTCTTCCACAGCGGCGCCGCCGGACAGCCGAACGGCGACCGGGTCGACCTCGGCGCCGGCCAGGACCGCCTCGAGTTCGAGGGGTTCCGGACGGCGGGCGGCTCGGTGAGCGGCGGCCGGGGCAGGGACACGCTGCTCCTGGAGGCGACGGGCGTGCAGGCGACCCTCGACAACCGCACCGGGAGGTTCACCGAGGACGGTCGGACCACGGCGGCCTACGACGGCTTCGACGACTTCGTCGTCCACCCGGCGACCGGGTCCCGCGACCTGACCTTCCTCGGCACCGCCGCCGACGAGCACCTCTACACGTACGACGTCCGCGTCACCGCCCGCCTCGGCGGGGGCGACGACAGCGTCGAGATCTACGAGATGACGCCCGGGACCGTCCTGGACGGCGGGCCTGGTCGTGACCTGATCACCACCACCGGGGTCTCCTACGGCAAGGTCGACCTCGACCTGCGGTCCGGGAGGTTCCGCGGCGAGACGGCGGAGGAGACGACGTACCGGGCCCGCGCGGCCCGCTTCGAGGACGCCTCCGTCACCTCGTACCGCGTCCGGCTCACCGGGACCGACCGGCCGAACCTCCTGACCGTCTCTGCCTGCCACGGCTCGGCGCGGGGCCTCGGGGGCAACGACAAGCTGGTCGTCAAGGACTTCGGACGGTTGGGGCCCAGCCACGAGTGCAAGGGTTCCGCCCTGTTCGGGGGACCCGGGAACGACGTGCTGCAGGGCGGCCTGCGCGCCGACCGGCTCATCGGTGGCCCCGGGCACGACCGCGTCCTGGGGCGCAGGGGGAAGGACACGTGCTCGGCCGAGGTGCGCAAGCGCTGCTGACCGCGCCCGGTGGCCCTCCTCAACCGGCGGTACCAGCGGCGACCTCGGCCTCGCTGCGCAGGATGCAGAACTCGTTGCCCTCCGGGTCGGCCAGGATCACCCAGCCGGATCCGGGACCGTAGATCCCGCGGTGGTCGGCCACCTGGGTGGCGCCCATCCCCAGCGCCCAGGCGATCTCCTCGTCCCGGGTGCGCTCCTGCGGCCGCAGGTCGAGGTGCAGCCGGTTCTTGCCCGCCTTCGCCTCCGGGACCTCGAGGAAGAGCAGCCGGTGACCGCCGTCGGGGCGCTGGATCATGCACTCCTCGTGGCCCGGCTCGTTGGGGTCGTCCGGGATGTCGACGTAGCCGAGCAGCCCCTTCCACCACTCCGAGAGGGCGTAGGCGTCGGTGCAGTCCACGGTCGTGTGCGAGACGAAGCAGGTCATGCCCGGCAGTCTGGACGACGGTGCCGGGGCGGGCAACGAAGATCGACCGGGGCGATGCACAGGGTCCTTCGACCCTTCCTCGGTCCCGGGTTCGCCGGGACGATGCTCCGATGGACACGATGGTCGACCTCGAGCCCGCCGGACGCGCCCTGCTGACCACGGTGGAGGGCGTCCTGGAGTCCCGTCTCTGCGGGCACAGTCCGTGCGACGGCGTCTCCGCGGGCGAGCTGGTCCAGCATCTCTGCGGCCTCACCCTGGCCTTCCGTGCGGCCGCCGACAAGGAGCTGGGCCCGCTCACCGACGCCGCCCCGACGGTGCCCGGGCCGCTCGTCGAACCCGGTTGGCGGGACACGCTCGAGGCGCAGGTGCCGGCACTGGTGGAGGCCTGGCGCTCCCCGTCGGCCTGGGAGGGCACGACGCGCGCCGGTGGCACCGATCTCCCCGCACAGGTGGCGGGACGGGTCGCGCTCAGCGAGCTGGTGCTGCACGGCTGGGACCTGGCCCGCGCCACCGAGCAGGAGTACGTCGTCGACGACGCGACGCTCGGCGCCGTCCTCGAGCACGTCGGCCAGTTCGACCCCAAGGGCACTCCGGGGCTCTTCGGTCCGGCGGTCCCGGTCGCCGCCGAGGCGACCCTGCTGGACCAGGTGGTCGCCCGGTCCGGCCGGGCGCCGTGGTGGGTCCCTCCGCACTGATCTGCCTTTTTTCGAACGGGTGTCCACACCCTGGGACGAGGGGCGATTCCAGGGCAGGACTGTCGGTGGGGGCCGGTTGACTCGACCTATGACCACCGCAGTGCCGCCGACCGCGACCCGGGGCCCGAGCCAGTCGCCGGACTCCTGCCTGGTCGCTGCCCTGGTCGCCGCCGCTCAGGATGCGGTCCGCGCGGCCGGCGGAGTAGCACCCGGCACGCTCGGTCCGGCCGACCTCGCCGAGGTGCTGCAGCGCACCGCCGAGCTCGAGTCCGCTGCCACCGCCCTGCGGCTGGCCCTCTGCACCGAGGCTGACGTCCGCCGGATCGCCGAGGACCCCGACGTGGGCGGCGCCGCGACCGGCACGGACGCCTGGCTCGCCCGGCTCCTCGGCACGACCCGGGAGTCCCAGGCATCCGGGCTGCGCCTGGGGCGCCTCCTGTCGACGACCTACCACGCCACCCGGGAGGCGTTCGCCGCCGGCAGGCTGCGACCCGACCAGGTGCGCGTCATCGTCCACGCCGCCGAGCTTGCTCCCGAACGCGCGACCCCCGAGCAGGTCCGCGCCGCCGAGGAGCTCCTGGTCGCCAAGGCCACCGGCGAGGCCACCCGCACCGGCAGGCCGATGAACGCCAAGCGGCTACGCCAGGCCGCTCGCCGCATGTTCGACCCCCTCGACCGTGGCCTGGCCGACGAGCACGAGCACGCCCTGCTCACCCGCGAGAAGCACGGCGCGGACCGGGAGACATTCCTGTCCCTGCACGACAACGGCGACGGCACCTGGAGCGGGAAGTTCCGCATCCCCGAGCTCCACGGCAACCTGCTCGCCACCGTCCTGGGCCACCTCACCTCACCGCGCCGGCTCTCGATCAAGCGGGCCGCCGACGGCACCACGACCACGACGGTCGACCCCACCGCACCCGAGTCCCAGTCCTACCTGGAGACCCAGGGGCAAGGCCTGTGCGAGCTCATCGAGCACCTCCCCACCACCGGGCTCGCCCCCTCCCAGGCCACCGTCCTGGTCACCCTCGACCTCCAGAGCCTCCTCGACGGCCTCGGCGCCGCCAAGCTCGACACCGGCATCCACATCACCGCCGGCGACGCGCGCCGCATGGCCTGCGAAGCGGGCCTCGTCCCTGCCGTCCTCGGCGGGAAGTCCGAGCCCCTCGACCTGGGCCGGGAACGGCGCCTCCACAGCGTCACCCAACGGCGCGGCCTGTCCCTGACCCACGACACCTGCGCCGCGGCCGGCTGCGAACGCCCCTTCGCCTGGTGCGAGATCCATCACCACCGGCTCTCCTGGGGGAGCCTCGGACCCACCGACCTCGACAACGGCCTGCCCCTCTGCGGCCACCACCGCAAGGCCCACGACCCCGGCTGGGACCTGCGCCACCACCCCTCCGGCGAGTGGCGCTTCCACCGGAGACGGTAGGAAGAAGGCATGCCCACCCGTCTGCTGCTGATCGCCGACACGCACCTGCCCAAGCGCGCCCGCGACCTCCCGGCCCAGGTGTGGGACGAGGTGGAGACCGCCGACGTGGTCATCCACGCGGGCGACTGGGTCGACGTCCGCCTCCTCGACGAGCTCGAGGACCGCGCCGCCCGGCTGGTGGGTGTCTTCGGCAACAACGACCACGGGGAGCTCCGCGAACGGCTTCCCGAGGTCGCCCGGGTCGAGATCGAGCGGATCAGGTTCGGTGTGGTCCACGAGACCGGCCAGGCGAAGGGCCGCGAGGAGCGGTGCTCGGCGGCGTACGACGACCTCGACGTGCTGGTCTTCGGCCACAGCCACATCCCCTGGGACACCACCAGCGCCACCGGACTGCGGCTGCTCAACCCCGGCTCCCCCACCGACCGGCGCCGTCAGCCGCACTGCACCTACATGACCGCCGTCGCCGAGGACGGGGTGCTGCGCGACGTCACCCTGCACCGGCTCCCGCCCCGCGAGACCGGCCCGTCCCGAGAGCCGGCCTGAGCGTCTGCTCCGTCCCTGCCCCCTCCGTCAGCCGTGCAGGATCGAGGACAACTTCTTCCCGCGTGCCACATCGTCGGAGCCGGTCAGCCACTCGATCCGACTCATGCGCGATAAGCGCAGACCTGTGGCGCGGATGAGGCTTCCGGCCCGGGGACCGCTACTTTGGTGGAAACTGTGTGACAGATCTGCTCCTGCCGTCTCGGGCAACGCACTCCGCACCACCAAGCAAAGGGATCAACATGCCCGTTCTGGATTCAGGAGTCACCGCGCGAGCCGACGTCCGGCCCGCCGACACCAACGACATCGACATCCACTACGTGGAGATGACCCGCGCCACCCTGCACGTGGCGATGGCGATCAGCCGCGCTGTCTCGACCCGGGGGTCGCGGCCGGAGATCCGCACCTTGGCCCGCGAGGTGCTGGCAGCGCAGACCACCCAGCTGAACGAGATCACCTCCTGCCTGCGCGAGTGGGAGCTGGCGGCGCCGCTGGGCCCCTACCCCGACGCGATCGAGCTGCGCGACCTCGAGGGCGACAAGCTCGACGCGACGTTCATCGAGCACCTCACCACCTACGCGGAGACCTCCAAGGAGAACGCCCGCCTCGAGGTCGAGCGGGGCGAGAACCGGCGTGCGCGCCGGATCGCCGAGACCTCGATCCCGGCGCACTGCCTGCAGCTGGCCGCCGTACGCCGGCTTGCCCGCGCGCTGCGCTGACCGTCCCCGGATGCCCCTGCGACGGGGCTCACACTCCGTTCAGGAGCTGCTCCACCCCTGCTGGATACGGCGCCCGGTCGCGCCGTAACGTCGGACCAGTCCCCGGGTGACCCCCGGGCTCCCCCCAGCGAAGGAGCACCACATGCAGCAGGTCAAGGCCGTCGTCGCCCGTGCCAAGGGCGCACCCGTCGAGGTGACCACCATCAACGTGCCCGACCCCGGTCCGGGCGAGGCCGTGGTGCAGATCCAGGCCTGCGGGGTGTGCCACACCGACCTGCACTACCGCGAGGGCGGGATCAACGACGAGTTCCCGTTCCTGCTGGGCCACGAGGCCTCCGGGATCGTCGAGGCCGTCGGCTCGGACGTCACCGGCGTCGCTCCCGGCGACTTCGTGGTGCTCAACTGGCGTGCGGTCTGCGGCGAGTGCCGGGCCTGCAAGCGCGGGCAGCTGGAGTACTGCTTCAACACCCACAACGCCAAGCAGAAGATGACCCTGGCCGAGGGGCCCGACGCCGGCACCGAGCTCTCCCCCGCCCTGGGGATCGGCGCGTTCGCGGAGAAGACGCTGGTCGCCGCCGGGCAGTGCACCAAGGTCGACCCCGACGCCCGTCCCGCCGCCGTCGGCCTGCTCGGCTGCGGCGTGATGGCCGGCGTGGGCGCCGCGATCAACACCGGTGCGGTCACCCGCGGCAAGTCGGTGGCCGTGATCGGCTGCGGCGGCGTGGGGGTCGCCGCGATCGCCGGCTCCGCGCTGGCCGGTGCGAGCCCGATCATCGCCGTCGACATCGACGCCAAGAAGCTCGAGGCGGCCAAGAAGCTCGGTGCCACCCACACCGTCGACTCCTCGAAGGTCGACCCGGTGGAGGAGATCAAGCGGATCTGCGCAGAGACCTACGAGGGCGCCGAGGGTGCGGACGTGGTGATCGAGGCGGTCGGCCGCCCGGAGACCTGGAAGCAGGCCTTCTACGCCCGCGACCTGGCCGGCACCGTCGTCCTGGTCGGTGTCCCGACCCCGGAGATGAAGGTCCCCGAGATCCCGCTCGGTGACGTCTTCGGCCGCGGCGGCTCGCTCAAGTCCTCCTGGTACGGCGACTGCCTGCCCAGCCGCGACTTCCCGATGCTGGTCGACCTCTACCGCCAGGGCCGGTTCGACCTGGACGCCTTCGTGACCGAGGAGATCGGCATCGACGACGTCGAGGCCGCGTTCGAGCGGATGCACGGCGGCGACGTGCTGCGCTCGGTGGTGGTGCTCTGATGGCCGCGCGCGTGGACCACGCGGTCTCCTCGGGCACGTTCTCGCTCGACGGGGAGACCTTCGACGTCGACAACAACATCTGGGTGGTCGGCGACGACTCCGAGTGCGTGGTGATCGACGCACCCCACTCGGTCGACGACATCCTCGCCGTCGTGGGCGGCCGCACGGTCAAGGCGATCATCTGCACCCATGCCCACGACGACCATGTCCGCGTCGCCCCCGCGCTGCGCCAGGCGGTGAACGGCGGCTCGGGCGCGCCGATCCTGCTGCACCCCGACGACCGCCCGCTGTGGGAGCTCACCCACGGCGGCCCCGACGCCGAGGACGGCTACCTCTGGGACGTCGACCTGGTCGACGGCCAGGAGATCGAGGTCGCCGGCACCACGCTGAAGGTGCTGCACACGCCCGGCCACGCCCCCGGCGCCGTCTGCCTGTACGCCGAGGAGCTGGGCTGCCTGTTCACCGGCGACACCCTCTTCCAGGGCGGTCCGGGCGCGACGGGTCGCTCCTTCAGCGACCGGCCCACGCTCGAGGCGTCGATCCGGGCGAAGCTGTTCGACCTGCCCGACGAGACCGTCGTGCACACCGGCCACGGCGACGACACCACCATCGGTGCCGAGCGGGAGCTGCTCGGCGAGGGCTGAGTCGGCCGCTGTCGGTTTCACCGGGTCCCCGGTGAAACCGTCACTTCTTGACCGTTGCAACGGCAGGTAAGTGACAGGTTTCATCGGGGAGTCGGTCGCGGCGACCGTCTTCCCGGCACTCGCTGTCGATCGACACGTCGGTACGAGCGCGAGGACAACCGTCCGCGGAGTGTTGCTCCGAGCCCGTGAGCGACCTCACCCGCGGCGGGCGAGGAAGCGGGCCCCGTGCCTGAACCGGCTTACGATCCCTGCGTGCAACACCAGAACGGCATCGACCCCGAAGACCTCGCCACCACCGTGAAGGTCCTCGGACAGCTCCACGACCTCCCCGACGACCACCCCGACCTGATCCAGGTCAAGCGCGCGGCGTCGCACATGTACAAGGCCCTGAAGAAGGAGCGGCGTACCCGCAAGCGTGAGGCGGAGCTGGCCCACGACCGGGCGATCACCGAGCAGACGGCGACCGGCTCCGCGATGCGGATCGACGACGAGACCGCCGGCATCCCGCTGGTCTCGCACGCCCCCGGCGCCTTCGCCGGCGAGCTGATCAACCCGCGCGGCTGCTACATCTGCAAGGAGGACTTCACCCTCGTCGACGCCTTCTACCACTGGCTCTGCCCGCGCTGCGCCGCGATGTCGCACGCCAAGCGCGACCAGCGCACCGATCTCACCGGCAAGCGCGCGCTGCTCACGGGCGGCCGGGCGAAGATCGGGATGTACATCGCGCTGCGGCTGCTCCGCGACGGCGCGCACACGACGATCACCACCCGGTTCCCCAAGGACGCGGTCCGCCGCTTCGCCGCCATGGAGGACTCAGCCGACTGGCTGCACCGGCTCAAGGTCGTCGGCATCGACCTGCGCGACCCGGCTCAGGTGATCAGCCTCGCCGACGACGTCGCCGCGGCCGGTCCGCTCGACATCCTGATCAACAACGCCTGCCAGACCGTACGCCGCTCCCCCGGCGCCTACTCCAAGCTGATCGAGATGGAGGACGCGCCGCTGCCGGCGCACATCGCACTGCCGGAGATGGTCACCTTCGACGGCATCTCCGAGGCCCACCCGGCCGCGATAGCGGGCGCGCTGACCACCACCGCCGTCGCCAGCCACGAGGGCGAGTCCCTGGAGGTCGCCGAGGCCGCGCACACGGCAGCCTCGATCACCGCGCTCGCGCTCAAGGCGGGCAACGCCTCGCTCGCAGCCCACCTGGACGGCACCGCCGTCGACGCGGGCGGCCTGCTGCCCGACCTGCAGACCACCAACTCGTGGACCCAGCACGTCGACGAGGTCGACCCCCTGGAGCTGCTCGAGGTGCAGCTGTGCAACTCGATCGCGCCGTTCCTGCTCGTCTCCCGGCTCCGGCCGTCGATGCGGGCCGCGGTGCAGGCGGGCGCGCGCCGGGCGTACGTCGTCAACGTCTCCGCGATGGAGGGGCAGTTCTCCCGCCGCTACAAGGGCGCCGGTCACCCGCACACCAACATGGCCAAGGCCGCGCTGAACATGATGACCCGCACCAGCGCGGGCGAGATGTTCGAGACCGACAAGATCCTGATGACCGCCGTCGACACCGGCTGGATCACCGACGAGCGACCCCACCAGGAGAAGCTGCGGATCGCCGCCGAGGGCTGGCACGCCCCGCTCGACCTGGTCGACGGCGCTGCCCGGGTCTACGACCCGATCGTGCTCGGCGAGCGCGGCGAGGACCTCTACGGCTGCTTCGTCAAGGACTACCAGCCCTCGCCCTGGTGAGGCGCGGACCCGGCCTGACCGTCAGCTCAGCGGCGGGTCGGTCGGCTTCCCCGACTCCGGCGGCGACGCCGGCGCATCACCGGACGCCTGGGCGTCGGTGGCCGGGCCGCCAGCGTCGGGCGAATCGGGCGCATCGGGCGCATCGATCTCTGCCACCGGCGTCATCCTGCGCCTCGCCGCCAGCTTCTCCAGGCTGCTCAGCAGCCCGGTGCGGACCTTCTCCACCTTGTCGCCGTACTGGCCCTTGGTCTGCTCGTTGATCCGTCCGGTGGCCTTGTCGATCCAGCCGGCGATCTCGTCGCGACGCTCGTGCGCCAGGCCGCCGGCCTTCTCCACCGCCTCGCTGGTCTTCTTGTCGGTCTCGGTGACCAGCTCCTTGAGCCGCTTCTCCAGCTCGAGCTCGTCGATCTTCTTCTTCATGTCGTCGGCGAAGGCCATGAGGATCTCCAGGAGTCACGGTGACGGAACACCACGCGGGCGGTGTGAGGGTCTCACCAGAGTAGGTTGCAGGGCGTGACGGACCGGAGCGACGAGCAGCACGAGCAGGCCACCGCCGACCTGGGCTTCGCCCGCGTCGACCTCGACCGGGCCCACCGCACCGGCGACCCCGAGGTGGTCTACGGCGCCGGCAAGTCCCCGGTCCAGGTCGCGGAGATCCTGGCCACCCTGCACGCCGCCCACCCCGAGCGCGCCGTGCTCGCCACCCGGCTCTCCGAGGAAGCCCAGGCGCTCTGCGTCGACCTCGGCGCGCAGGTCGACCGCACCGCCGGGACCGCAGTCCTGGGCCCCCTGCCCGCCCCCCGCGGCACGGTGGCCGTGGTCGCGGCCGGCACCTCCGACGCCCCGGTCGCCCTCGAGGCCGCCCTCACCGTCCAGGTGCACGGTGCCGCCGTCGACCTGATCACCGACGTCGGCGTCGCCGGGCTGCACCGGCTGCTCGCCGTCCGCGACCGGCTCGAGGCCGCCGACTGCCTGGTGGTGGTGGCCGGGATGGAGGGAGCGCTGCCCTCGGTCGTCGGCGGCCTGGTCGGCGTCCCGCTCGTCGCGGTCCCGACCAGCGTCGGGTACGGCGCCTCGCTCGGCGGCGTGGCCGCCCTGCTCGCCATGCTCAACTCGTGCGCCCCCGGCGTCACCGTGGTCAACATCGACAACGGGTACGGCGCCGGCGTCGCCGCCGCCCGGATCGCCCGGCAGTCGGTCCAGCGATGAGCACCGCCTGGATCGACGCGTCGGTCTCCGGGGCCAGCGGCGACATGCTGCTCGGCGCGCTCGTCGGCGCCGGGGTGCCGCTCGACGTGATCCAGGGCGCGGTCGACGCCGTCTCCCCCGAGCCGGTCACCCTCCACGCCGAGAGCGTCCGCCGCGGTGCCCTGGCCGCCACCCGCTGCCACGTCGAGGTCGCCGACTCCACCCACCACCGCACCTGGCGCGACGTCTACGCGCTGCTCACCGAGGCGTCCCTGGCCGAGCCGGTCCGCGAGGCCGCACTGCGGGTCTTCGAGCGGCTGGCGGTCGCCGAGGGTGCCGTGCACGGCGTCGCCCCCGAGGAGATCTCCTTCCACGAGGTCGGCGCACTGGACGCGATCGCCGACGTGGTCGGCGTCTGCGCCGGCTTCGCCTGGCTCCGCGCCGAGCACGGGCTCACCGAGGTGGTGGTCAGCAAGGTCGCCGTCGGCTCCGGCACGGTCCGCGCCGCCCACGGCACCCTGCCCGTCCCCCCACCCGCGGTCGCCGAGCTGCTGCGCGGCGTGACGTCGTACGCCGGTCCGCCCGGCGCCCCCGAGACCGAGCTGTGCACGCCCACCGGCGCGGCCCTGCTCACCACCCTGGCCACCGGCTGGGGCGCCCAGCCGGCGATGGCGGTCGAGCGGATCGGGGTCGGCGCGGGGGGCCGCGACCCCGAGGGGCACGCCAACGTGCTGCGGCTCCTGGTCGGCGCCGCCGAGACCGGCCCGGCCGGGGCGCCCCCGCTGCAGATCGAGACCAACATCGACGACCTGGACCCGCGCCTGTGGCCGCAGGTGATCGCCGCCCTGCTCGCCGCCGGCGCCTCCGACGCCTGGCTCACCCCGATCCTGATGAAGAAGGGCCGGCCCGCGCACACCCTCTCCGTGCTCGTCGCCGCCGACCGGGCAGCGCAGGTGCGGGACGCGATCTTCCGGCACACCACCACCCTCGGCGTGCGGGAGGTCCCGCTCGGGAAGCACTCCCTGGACCGTGAGATGGTGAGCGTCGAGGTCGACGGTCGCACCATCGCGGTCAAGCTCGCCCGCCACGACGGCACGCTGGTCAACGCCCAGCCCGAGTTCGACGACGTGGTCCGGGCGGCCGAGGCGTTGGGCCGTCCGGTCAGCGAGGTGCTGGCGGACGCGTCGGCCGCGAGCCGAGCCTTCTTCGACCGAACTACCTTCCTGGAGTGACCCCTGTGGACCTGGCGGTCGTCGCGCTGACCTTCGGCGCCCTGTTCCTGGTGGAGCTGCCCGACAAGACCTTCATCGCCACCCTGGTGATGAGCACGAAGTTCAGGCCGCTGCTGGTCTGGATCGGCGTCGGTCTGGCCTTCGCCGTGCAGACCGGGATCGCGGTTGCGCTGGGCAAGGCCGCCTCCTTCCTGCCCACCGACGTGGTCCGGGCCGCGGCGATGCTGCTCTTCCTGGCCGGGGCGGTGCTGCTCTTCCGCGAGGCCCGCAGCCACGACCAGGCCGAGGGCGAGTCCGAGACCGAGCAGGAGTTCGCCGAGAAGGCCGCCGCCCGAGGCGAGGTGACCGGGTTCAAGGTCGTGCTCACCAGCTTCCTGGTGCTCTTCGCCGCCGAGTGGGGCGACCTCTCCCAGCTGCTCACCCTCTCCCTGGTCGCCAAGTACGACGACCCCGTCTCCGTCTTCATCGGCGCCTGGGGGGCGCTGCTCGCCGTCTCCGGCCTGGCCGTGATCGTCGGCCGGGTGCTGCTGGCGAAGGTGAAGCTCTCGGTGCTGCACTACGCCGGCGGATGCGTCTGCCTGGTGCTGGCCCTGTTCTCGGCGTACGAGCTGCTGACAGGCTGACCCGGGCCCTGCCACAGTGACGACGTGACCCACCACCCGACGCAGGCACAACCGACCGAGGCAGAGGTACGGGCGGACGCCGTGAAGCGTGACCGCCTGGTGGAGACGGCCCGCCGCGGGCTGGCGCTGCTGGAGACGGACCGGCGAGATCCCGTGGGCCGGGGCCTCCTCGGCGACGCAGTCGGGCAGTGGCCCGGGGAGCCGCCGGTGTGGCTCTCCGCCGCCGCGCTGGCCTGGCTCAGGCCCTCACTGCCCGAGCTGCCGCTGCGCACCGAGCGGCTGGTGCTCCGACCCGCCACCCCCGACGACCTCGAGGACCTGCTCGCCTACTACGGGCGGGAGGACGTCGCGACGTACCTGCCGTTCGGCGTCCAGGACCGCACCGACCTCGCGGCGTCCATCCAGCGACGGCTCCGTTGGCACCGTGAGGACAACCCGGAGCCCCCCGCGCTCGGCCTGCTGCTCGAGCTCGACGGCCGGGTGGTCGGCGACGTGCTGCTGATGTTCAAGCCGCCGCACCACAGCCAGGCGGAGATCGGCTGGGCGGTCCACCCCGACGCCGCCGGACGCGGCCTGGTCACCGAGGCCGCCCGGGCGCTGCTCGACCTGGCGTTCGGGCACTACGGCTTCCACCGTGTCTACGCCAGCCTGGACGCGCGCAACCTCGCCTCCGCCCGGCTCTGCGAACGCCTGGGGATGACGCGCGAGGGGCTGTTCCGGCAGGACTTCTGGTCCCAGGGCGAGTGGACCGACTCGCTGCGCTACGCGATCCTCGCCGACGAGCACGCCCCCACGACGGGCACAGCGACGCGGGACGACGCTGGGCCCGCCCACTAAAGTGCCCGCCATGGCTTCGACAGGCGCGACCGGCCCCAGCAAGACCGAGACAGGCTCCAGCACGCGGCTCGGGGTGGACTCCGAGGTCGGCACCCTGGAGACCGTGCTCCTGCACCGGCCCGGCCCCGAGCTCAAGCGGCTCACCCCGCGCAACAGCGACAAGCTGCTCTTCGACGCCATCCCCTGGGTCAGCCGGGCCCAGGAGGAGCACGACGCCTTCGCCGAGACCCTGCGCGGGCGCGGGGTCGAGGTGCTCTACCTGACCGAGCTGCTGGTCGAGACCCTCGCCGACGCCGAGGCCCGGGAGCGGGCGATCGACGGGGTGACCAACACCCTGCACCTCGGCGACACCCTGGCCACCTACCTGCGGGACTCGCTGCACGACCGCACCCCCGAGGAGCTGGCGCTCTTCCTCACCGCCGGGGTGCGCAACGACGAGGTCCGCGGCGGGCACGGCCTGGTCACCTCGCTGCTGGCCGAGGACGACTTCCTCATCGACCCGCTGCCCAACCTGCTCTTCACCCGGGACTCCTCGGTGTGGATCGGCGACCGGGTCGCGATCACCTCGCTGGCACTGCCGGCCCGGCGCCGGGAGACCCAGCTGACCGAGCTGATCTACACCCGGCACCCGCGGTTCGCGGGCACCTCGACGATCCACGGTTGGCAGCACGAGAACGTCGAGGGCGGCGACGTGCTGCTCATGTCGCCGGGCGTGGTCGCGGTCGGGGTGGGCGAGCGGACGACGCCGGCCGGCGCGGAGCGGTTCGCCCGTCACCTGTTCGCCGAGGGCCTGGCGCACACCGTGCTGGCGGTGCCGATCACCCAGGAGCGGGCGACGATGCACCTGGACACGGTCTGCACGATGGTCGACGTCGACAAGATCGTGATGTACCCCAACCTCGCCGACTCCCTCCAGGCGTACGCCGTCACCCGCGCCGAGCCCGGCGAGGGTGGGGACCCCGACGAGCTGCTCGTGGCCCCGGCCGAGCCGTTCCTGGTCGCGGCGGCCAAGGCGATGCAGATCGACACCCTGCACCAGATCGACACCGGCCTGGACCCGGTGACCGCCGAGCGCGAGCAGTGGGACGACGGCAACAACACCCTCGCCCTGGCGCCACGGGTGGCGGTGGCCTACGAGCGCAACGACCAGACCAACGCCCGGCTCGAGGCGGCCGGCATCGAGGTGGTGCGGATCGCCGGCTCCGAGCTCGGGTCGGGTCGCGGCGGGCCGCGGTGCATGAGCTGCCCGGTCTCGCGGACGCCCCTGCCGACGATGTGACCCGACCGCGTGACCCGACCGCCTGACCCGGGGGCGCCCTGTCCCAGGACCATTCCCAACCGTGGCGGCGCGGGGTAGGGATGGAGACGGGCCGCGGCGGGAGCCCCCGCCCGGGGTTGGAGGCGCCGATGTCGAGCGAGGAACCCGCGCGCCGGCGCGCTCCCGGGCCGAGCCGCTGGCGGCTCACCCTCTCCGACGTCGGCCGGCTGCTGTCCACCTGGGCGGTCTCCACGGCGGCGCTGTGGCTCAGCGCCCTGCTGCTGCCCGAGCTCTCGGCCTCCTCCCTGTGGGACCTCGCCCTGGTCGCGGCGGTGAGCGGCCTGGTCGGTCTGCTGGTGCGACCCGTGCTGGTCGAGGTGAGCGTGCGGATCGCCTGGCTCACGGTGCTGCCGCTGGCCTTCGTCGTCCAGGGCGTGGTGATGCACGTCGCGATGGTCACGGTGCCCGGGATCACCTCGACCTGGCTGGTCGCCTTCGTGGTGAGCTGGGTCTCCGCGGTCGCCGGCACGCTCGCGGCGTACGTCGCCTCCGCGGGCACCGACGCCTCGTTCACCAGCGCGCTGGCCCGGCGCGACCGGGCGGTCACCGTCCCCGACCCCGAGGTCGACGGGCTGGTCGTGGTCCAGCTCGACGGCGTGCCCTTCCCGGTGCTGCGCTGGGCCGTGCAGGCCGGCCGGGTGCCGACGATCCGGCGGTGGGTCGGCTCCGGCAGCCACCTCCTCACCGAGTGGACGCCGCAGCTGCCGTGCACCACGCCCGCCAGCCAGCTGGGCATCCTGCACGGCACCGTGGACGGCGTCCCCGGCTTCCGGTGGTACGACCGGGAGCTGGGCCGGGTGCTGGTCGCCAACCACCCCGCCGACGCCCGGATCATCGAGGAGCGGGCCAGCGACGGACGCGGCCTGCTCTGCGAGGACGGGACGTCGATCTCCAACCTCTTCTCCGGTGACGCCGGACGGTCGCTGCTGACCATGAGCCACGTGGCCGCCAGCCCGGGGTCGCTGCAGACCAAGCGGTCGCTGGCCTGGTTCATGCTCACCCCCACCGGCTTCGCCCGCAGCTTCACCCGCACGGTGGGCGAGGTGGTCAAGGAGCGCTGGCAGCGACGCGTCCAGGTGCGGCAGGGGCTGGAGCCGCGGGTGCCCCGGACGTGGACCTTCGCCTTCCTCCGGGCGCTGACCAACGCCCTCCAGCGCGACCTCAACACCGCGCTGGTCTCGGAGGAGATGCTCGCCGGCCGCAAGGTCGTCTACGTCGACTACGTGGACTACGACGAGATCGCCCACCACGCGGGGATCTTCCGGCACGAGTCGGTCGCCGCGCTCGACGGGCTCGACCGGGTGCTCGCCCAGCTCGAGCAGCTCGCCGCGCGGGCGCCGCGACGCTACCGGCTGGTGGTGGTCTCCGACCACGGCCAGTCGCAGGGGCAGCCGTTCGCCGACCGCTACGGCCAGGACCTCTCCGCGGTCTGCGCCGGGCTGATGGCGGTCGAGGTCCGCCACCCCGAGGCCGCGGACGAGGGGTGGGCGCGGGCGGGCGCGCTGGTCCAGGACCTCGGCGACCAGGGGCTGGCCGGCCGCGTCGCCCGTCCCGCGCAGCGCCGGGTCGACGAGGCGGTCGACGAGGGAAGGTCCGGGCACACCGACCGGGCGCAGGACGTGGTCGTGCTGGCCTCGGGCAACCTGGGCCTGCTCCAGGTCCAGGGCCCGAGCCGGCTCAGCGTCGACGAGCTCGACCGGCGCTGGCCGCGGCTGCTGCCCGGCCTCACCGCGCACCCCGGAGTGGGGTTCGTCGCCGGCCTCGACGACGCCGGCGTCCCGTGGGCCTACGGCCACGACGGCCGGTGCCAGCTGGCGACCGGCGAGGTCACCGGGAGCGACCCGCTGCGCGAGTACGGCGAACCGGCGCGCCGGCTGCTGGCCCGCGCGGTGCTGCGCCCGGAGGCGCCCGACCTCTACGTCAACAGCCTGGTCGAGCGGGACACCCTCGACATCGCCGCGTTCGAGGAGCTGGTGGGGGCCCACGGCGGCCTGGGCGGGTGGCAGGAGAGCGCGGTCCTGCTGGCCCCCAGCGAGTTCGGCGACTCGATCCCCGACCGGGTCGAGGGCGCCGACCAGCTGCACCAGGTGCTGCTCGGGTTCCTGCGGCGCAGCGGCCAGCGGCTGGTCTCAGCGGCCGGGGCCGAGGTCGAGCGTCCAGGGTTCGCCGGGAGCCACGCGGACCACCTCGCACCCGGGCGCCCCGACGGCGACCGCTGAGACGAAGGCGTCCAGCGGCCGGTCGAACCAGCCGCCCACCTGCCTCATCAGCGGCGCGTGCAGGGTGCCCCAGTGCACCGGCAGGGCGTAGCGGGCGCCGGTGGTCGCGCACGCCCGCGCGGCCTGCTCCGGGCCCATGTGCCCGCCGGAGAGGCGCGGTCCCCACCCCCCGATCGGCACGATCGCCACGTCCAGCCGGTCCGCCCCGGCCAGCCCCGGCAGGTCCGCCATCGCCGGGTAGAGCTCGGTGTCGCCGGCGAACCACACCGTCGTCCCGCGCGCACGCAGCAGGTGCCCGTGCGCGTCCTGGGGGCGGTGCGGCAGCGGGCGGTCGTGGTGCACCGCCGGCACCAGCCGTACCTGCGCGTCGCCGACCGTCGCCCACCCCTCCGGCGCCACCCCGCGCAGCCCGCGCCGGGTCGCCCAGCGGGCGTTGTCCGGCCCGGTGAGCACCGGCACCCCGGGCAGCAGTCGCAGCGACCTCAGCTCGGCGTGGTCCAGGTGCAGGTGGGAGAGGAGGACGGCGTCCGTGCCGGCCCACTGCTCGGGGCGCGGTGGCGGCGGGCTGCGCCGCAGCAGGGTGTTGTGGGCGCGGAGCAGCGGGTCGGTGAGCAGCCGCGTGCCGGCCAGGTCGATCACCACGGTCGAGTGGCCCAGCCAGGTCAACCGGAGCGGCCCCGGGGCTCCGTCCATCGTCCGAGCCTAACGGCGCCGCGGAGCGCGGTCGACGCGGTCGATGCGGTCGACGCGGCGCTCAGTCCGCGTCAGCCCGGTCAGCTGCGGTCAGCCCGCCCGTGGGGCGTACATGATGACCGCGACGCCGACCAGGCAGATCACCGCGCCGACGATGTCGAACCGGTCGGGACGGAAGCCGTCGACGACCATCCCCCAGGCCAGGGAGCCGGCGACGAAGACCCCGCCGTACGCCGCGAGGATCCGGCCGAAGTTGGCGTCGGGCTGCAGGGTGGCGACGAACCCGTAGATCCCCAGCGCGACCACCCCGGCGCCGGCCCAGAGCCAGCCACGGTGCTCGCGGACCCCCTGCCAGATCAGCCAGGCGCCGCCGATCTCGGCGAGCGCGGCCGCCACGAAGAGCAGGATCGAGCGGGTGGTCGTCATGGGCACAGCGTGCCGTAAGCCGGCGGCGAAGCGGGTACCGGCTGTCCATGACGTACTCAGCCACCGGCTCCCCTGCCGGCCTCCCGAGCGACACGACCCCCGAGCCGCCCTCCCGTGGTCCCGGCATCCTGCTGGGGCTGGGCCTCGGCGGCTTCGTGGACGGCATCGTCCTGCACCAGATCCTCCAGTGGCACCACATGGTCAGCGACGTGGAGCCCGTCGACACCGTGGCCGGCCTGGAGGTCAACACGCTCGCCGACGGGTTCTTCCACCTGGGCACGTGGTTCCTGGTGGTGGGCGGCCTGGTCGCGCTGATCGCGACCTGGCGTCAGGGGCGGATGGCCCCGAGCTGGTCGTTCCAGCTCGGCCTGCTGGTGATGGGCTGGGGGATCTTCAACCTGGTCGAGGGGCTGGTCAACCACCAGCTGCTGGGCGTGCACCACGTGCGCGACGACCTGGGCGCGCCGCTCTCGTGGGACCTCGGGTTCCTGGCCTCCGGAGTGCTGCTCACGGCCCTCGGCTGGCTCTGGCACCGACGCGGTGCGGCCGCCCTGGAGAAGACCCGGGACACGTCACCGGAAATCTGAGCGCCCGGCCGTTGTTGACGGGGGATACAACAACGACCGGGCTGTCACAAACTTACGTCACCGGAGGCCGGAACAACAACCTCGGGGGGTGACTTTTCCTGGCCAGATTTGGAGAATCTCTCCCGCGGGGGCCGGGGAGGCGCCCAGCGGACCCCGCCGCCCGCTCAGCGGATGGTGACCTGGCGGTTCGCGAGGCCCGCGCGGGCGGACCGCTGCTCGGCGGTCAGCTCGCTCTCGTCGGCCAGCGCCGCCTCCAGGTCGGCGGCGAACCGGCGGGCCGGCTCCTCCAGCACCTCGGCGCCGGTGCCGACCGGCAGGTCCCAGACCGGGGCCAGCAGCCCGTGCGCCCGGAACATGCCGACCAGGCGCGAGCCCTCGGCCACCGAGTCCTTGCCGGCGGCGTGCAGCCGGGCCAGCGCGGTGAGCAGGCTGTCCTCGTCGTGCGGCATCACCCAGCGCAGGTGCTCCTTGGGGCCGACGTTGGTCCAGTACGCCGCCTCGACGCTCGCGAGCCGGGCCGTCGGGCTGGCGGCCTCGTCGGCCTGCTCCAGCGCCGCCTGCATCGTCGCGTCCCGCTCCGGCACGTCGTCGAGCCAGTAGCCGAAGCCCTCGTGCACGGTGATCTCCAGCGGCTCGTCGACCACCAGGTCCTGCAGCCGCTTCCCGGGGCCCGGGTCGGCGGTCAGGCCGACGATCCCGCTCTCCCCGGCGGCCGCGCGCTCCAGCGCCAGCTCCAGGACGGCCCCCAGGTCCCGCGACGGGTCGCCGTACTGGTGCTGGACCTGCAGGCCCAGCCAGACGTCGCCGCCCTCGCGGACCATCGCCGGGGCCGCCATCGGCAGCAGCGAGCAGAGCCGGACCGAACCGGACCAGCCCTCGGGCGCCACGCCCTCGCGCAGCGTCAGGGGCGCGGTCGCCGCCGGCACCAGCTCGCGCAGCGCGATCAGGTCGCACTCGCTCGGCAGGCCCTCGAATGGGCGGGCGACGTACGGGGAGGCGCCGCCGGCCGCGCCGTGGCAGGCCTTGTAGCGCTTGCCCGAGCCGCAGGGGCAGGGCTGCCGGGGGCCGACCGCACCCGCCTCCCCGGACGCTGCGGGCTGGGACTTGGTGCGTGACTTCTTGGCCATGCGCGAGAACCTACCTGCCGTCCAACAGGTCCAGCATGTAGGCCGGGCGGTCGGAGATCACCGCCCGGACGCCGAGCTCCTCGCACAGCGCCAGCTCCGCCTTGGTGTTCACCGTCCACACGTGGATGTCGCGGCCGCTGGCCACCAGCCGCTTGGCCAGCCCCGGGTGGTCGCGCAGCTCGGTGATCCCGGGACCCACGCTCCAGCCGTCGCCGATCACCCGGCGCAGCATCGGCCAGTGGTGCGCCTTCTCGATCAGCATCACCAGCTCCAGCTCGGGTGCCATCCGCTCGACCCGCTGCAGCGCGGACCAGGAGAAGCTCATCACCCGGGCCGGCGAACCCGCGCCGGCCCAGCCGAACTCCTCCAGCATCTGCACCACCCGCCGCTCGACCAGCCCGCCGTATCGCACCGGGTGCTTGGTCTCGATCGCGATCTCCACCCGCTGGGGGTAGTCGCGCACCATCTCCAGCAGTCGCCGCAGGGTCAGCACCTTGCGGTGCGAGACGTCCTCCTCGGGAGCCTCGTCGTCGAGGTCCGCCCACGGGTTCTTCCACCGGGCGAAGTCGAGCTCGTCGAGCTCGGCCAGGCTCATCGTGGAGACGAGTCCCCTGGTCTCCGCGGTCCGCCGCAGGTTGCGGTCGTGCACGCAGACCAGGTGACCGTCGGAGGTCAGTCGGACGTCGCACTCCAGCGCCTCGGCCCCGGCGTCCAGCGCCGCGATGTAGGCGGCCAGCGTGTGCTCGGCCTTCTCGTGGCTGGCGCCCCGGTGGGCGACGACCTGAGGTCTCATGGGTGTCAGTGTGCCTCACCCCCCCGGCCGGACAGCGAGGGTGAGGCACCGTCGCGGGAGGTGTTCGCCGGAAGTTCTTGAACTTTTTTCTTCCTGGGTGCATCCAGACCGGGCCCTGCGCCGGAGAAGGGGGCACACACGGCGTCGACCGAGACGCCGACGCGTACGAGAGGAACAGTTCGATGAAGCGACTCACCGGATCCCTGGCCGCACTGGCCACCGCCGCGACCGTCTTCGGCGCCACGCTCCCTGCCGAGGCCGCGCAGGCCCCGAAGGAGAAGTCGCTGGTCTCGGTGCTCACCGCGGACAACAACAAGTTCGACAAGAACAGCAAGGACTTCGACATCCTCACCGAGGCCGCCCTGGCCGTGGTGGGCGCGAAGCCCGACTCGCCGGTGGGCCTCCTCGCCGACGGCAGCGTCCGCCTGACCGCCTTCGCCCCGACCGACCAGGCCTTCCGCCACCTCGCCAAGGACCTGACCGGCAAGACCGTCCGCAGCGAGAAGAAGATCTTCTCGACGCTGGTCGACCTCGCCGGGGTGGACACCATCGAGCAGGTGCTGCTCTACCACGTGGTCGCGGGCAAGACCCTGACCAGCAACAAGGTCCTCAAGGCCAAGGGTGCGACCCTGACCACCGCCCAGGGCGGCACGCTCAAGGTCAAGATCACCAAGAAGAAGGGCAGCCCGGTGATCACGCTCAAGGACCAGGACCGCAACGACAAGGACGCCAAGGTCATCCTGACCGCGATCGACCTCAACAAGGGCAACAAGCAGGTCGCCCACGGCATCGACCAGGTGCTCCGGCCGATCGACCTCTGAGTCACGCTGGACCGACGCTGAGCTCCACAGGCGCCCGGGCACGGTGGGTCATCCCCAGCCCACCGTGCTCGGGGTAGCGTGACCCCGTGATGATCGCCGGGACCGAGCCGACGGCCTTCGAGGTCGCGACCGGGCTGAGTGCCGGGAACCACGACATGCTCGCCACCGCCTTCCGGCGCTGGTCCTCACTGGTCCACTCCGTGGCGCTCCGCGCCCTGCGCAACCACCACGAGGCCGAGGACGTCACCCAGCAGGTCTTCGTCTCCGCGTGGCGGAGCCGGCACACCCTCGTCCCCTCCGACCACGCCCTGCCGGCGTGGCTCATCGGCATCACCCGCCACCGGATCTCCGACCGGCTCGCCGAGCGGGCCCGGGACGCGCAGAAGGTCGCCGCAGCCGCCACCTCCCCCGACCTCGACCAGGACGAGGGGAACGACCCGGTCTCCTCGGTCGTCGAGCGGCTCGTGGTCACCGAGCAGCTGGAGAGCATGGGCGACCCCCGGGGCACCATCCTGCGGCTGGCGTTCCACGAGGACCTCACCCACGAGCAGGTGGCCCAGCGGACAGGCCTCCCTCTCGGCACGGTGAAGAGCCACCTCCGCCGAGGACTCATCCAGCTCCGCAAGACCCTCGAGGAGGTGCACCGTGCATCCGCGTGATGACGGCGAGCACGTCGACGACCAGCTCCTTGCCGCGCTGGCGCTCGGGGAGGACGACGGCTCCGACGAGCTCGCCCGTGCCCGCGACCACGTCGCGACCTGCACGACCTGCGCCGAGGAGGTGGGCGAGCTGCGCGTCACGCTCGCCCTCGTCACCTCCGGGGCCGACGACCTGCTGGTGGCACCCCCGCCCGCGGTGTGGGCGGCGATCGCCGCCGAGCTCGGGCACGACTCCGAGCCAGCGGGCCAGACACAAGCGGCCCAGACGCACACGTCTGCTCCGACGCCGGCAGCCGCTCCCGCGCCGGAGCCGACCGAGGCGCCGCACGCGAGCGTGACCGAGCTGTCCGGACGGCGCCGCGGCGTCCCGACCTGGCTGGCCGCGGTGGCAGCCTCCGTCACCCTGCTGGTCGGGGTGGGCGGCGGCATGCTGATCGCCGGCGGCGACGACCCCGCCGAGGAGGCCGCGCCGGAGCCGACCGTGGTGAGCAGCACCGACCTGGTCAGCCTGGACGCCGACGCCCAGGAACGGGGCCGGGCCCAGGTACGCCGCCACGACGACCAGGTGGCGCTGCACGTGGACGCCCAGTCGCTGGACGGTCCCGACGGCATCCGCGAGGTGTGGCTGCTCAACGTCGACGGCAGCCGGATGATCTCGCTCGGCCTGCTGAGCCGCGGCGAGCAGGGCGACTTCGAGTTCCCGGTCGACCTGCTCGACGAGGGCTACCGGATCGTCGACATCTCCTACGAGCCGCGCGACGGGGACCCCACGCACTCCGGGCGCAGCCTGGCCCGCGGCACGCTGGAGGGCTGAACCCGCGAGGGCGTCAGGCCGAGGCGCTCTCGGGCTCGTCGTGCCGCGCCCAGGTGCTCTGCACGGCGTCGTACATCTGGTCGCAGAGGATCCGGTCGACGTCGGTCTTGTGCTGGGGGAAGAAGTAGACGTCGACGGGGCGGCCGCCGTCCTCGGTGACCAGCCGGAACGCGTGGAACATCGCCACCCGGGACGGCCGCTCCACGGCGGTGACGTCGGGGAACCGCAGCTCGAACGCGGAGCCCTCGGGCATCCGCGGGTCGATGGTCCGCCAGATCACCTGGTGGCTGGTGACGAACAGCGTGCCGGAGAAGTCCTGGGCTCCCTGCACGCAGCGCAGGTGGGCGAAGTGCACCGGCCGCTCGTTCTCGAGCATGACCGGACGCACGAGCTGCCAGTACGGTCCGGCCGCGACGCGCTCAGCCAAGGTGCCTTTCGCCATGCGGAGAGGCTAGGTGCGCCGGCGGCTCCTCGCCCGGGGAACGCAGAGGTCTTTACCGTGCAGTAACGGGGGTCACACGGTGCCGTCCCGGTGGCATCATCGCCGCCATGACCGTCGACCCCGGCACCGCCGACCTCGAGACCTTCCTGGCCACCACCCCGGACGAGCCGTTCGTGATGCTCAACCTGATGCGGTACGCCGAGGGCGGGCGCGCCCTCTACACCGAGTACCTGCGACGCGCCGCGCCGTACGTCGAGGCCGCCGGGGCCCGGGTGCTCTACCTGGGCAAGGGCGGTACGCCGCTGGTCGGCGGGGACGCGCAGGCCTGGGACGCCGTGATGCTGGTCTGGTACCCCTCACCGGCCGCCTTCACGGCCATGGTCGACGACCCGGAGTACATGGAGGTCTCCCACCTGCGGGCGCAGGCGCTGGCCGCCGCCGTGCTCCAGCCCTCGCGGCCCCTGGTCTCCTGAGTCCAGACCCGCTCTCCTCCTGAGTCTCACGGCCGGTGGGCGGTGTCCTTCTCCATCCGGCCAGCCTTCCCCGTCGCTACAAGCGCCCGACCCGACCCCGGCCGCCAGCCGCCCAGCAGGACCCGTCGTCGGTGCAGTCGAGAGTGTGGAACGCGGTCTCGCTGAACTGCTCCCACGTGCGGCCACCGTCGCGGCTGAGGCTGCTCCCGCCCACCGGGCCCGACTCCCCGACCGCGATCAGGGTGCTCCTGGCCCCGCTGAGCCACGCGGCGTCCTCGCCCAGGTGGGCGAGCGCCCCGGACGGCGTCCAGCGACGGCCGTCGCGGGTCCGGGCGGAAGCGGCCGGCACCCCTGCCTCGGCGCCGAAGTCGCCACCGACGGCCACCCCCTCGCGCGGGGTGCGGAAGGCCAGCGCGAAGACGCCGGCAGCCTCGCCGGCCGGGAGGGTGGACTCCGTCGCCTGCCAGGTCCTGCCCCGGTCCCGGGTGTGGAAGATCCGGGAGACCTCGCCACCGGTGCCGAACCACGCGTCGTTGCCCTCGACCACGAGGCAGTCGCCGCTGGCGGAGAAGTTGAACTCGGCCGGGTCGCCGGTCTCGGTGAGGGGCGAGGCGGGCATGCCGTCGTCCGGGAGCCGGGTCCACGAACGGCCGCCGTCCTCCGTGGAGAGGATCTGGAACCGCCCGTCGACCGGGTCGCTGACCGCCAGTCCGCGCTTGCCGCCGGGGTAGAAGCCGAGGCAGTTGTAGAACGCCGACTCGTCGGTGTTGCGGAACGTCTCGGTCCAGCTCGCGCCGCCGTCGGTGGTGCGGAAGATCCGCGAGTCCTCGCCGGGGCCGATGGCCAGCACCACCGCGGTGCGCGCGTCGCGGGCCTCCACGTCGCGCAGCGAGAGCCCCTCGGTGCCGGGCGGGCTCACGTCGCGCCACGACCGCCCGCCGTCGGTGGTGCGGTAGACCTTGCCGGCGCCCCCGGTGACGCTGCTGCCCGCCGCCCAGGCGGTACGCCGGTCCACCGCGTCCAGCCCGCGGAAGCTCTGGTCCGCGTCGATCACGCTGACCTGCCACTCCGGGGCTTCGGGGCCGGGGCCGGGGTGGGAGCCATGGTGGGGGCCGGGCCCGGCGAGGGCCGGGGCGGCCACCAGCGAGGCGGCCAGAGCCAGGGCCAGTGTCCGGGTCAGGGCGAGGGCGGGTCGCTGAGCGACGGTCCCGAGAAGGATGCGCATGTCCGGCACCCTGCCGTGCCGGTCAGGCCCTGTCCAGAGGGTCGGCCCCCCTCCGCGGAGTCACGCCCCGGGTCACGCCCCGAGTCACCCCCGGAGTCACCCCCGGAGGAGACCGGTCAGACCCGCTCGCGCAGGTAGCGGCCGAAGTGCGGCACCGTGAACGCGATCTTGCCCCGCTCCCCGGAGTAGATCAGCCCCTTCTTGAGCAGCGAGTCGCGCGCCGGGGAGAGCGACTGCGGCTTCTTCCCGAGCGCGGAGGCGACGTCGGCGGTGGGCACCGAGCCGATGTCGTCCAGCTCCTCGGAGTCGGCCTCGGCGATGGAGACCGCGACGTCCGCCATCGCGCGCAGGTAGTCCCGCTCGCCGGGCGTGGCCCGCTCGAAGCGGGAGCCGAAGAAGCCCACCGCCAGCTCGGCCTCGGCCTCGGGCGCGGCGACCGAGACGTCGTCGCAGGTGATCGGCGAGCGCGGTGCCAGGTCCCAGACCGACTTGCCGTAGGCCTGGATGAAGTACGGGTAGCCGCCGGTGGCGGCGTACATCGCGGCCAGCGCGTCCTCGGTGAAGCAGGCGTCCTCGTCCTCGGCCGGGGCAGAGAGCGCCCGGTCGGCGGCGTCGCGGGAGAGCCGGTCGATCCGCTGGTAGCGGAAGAGCCGCTCGGAGTAGGACTTGCTCGCCGAGAGCACCGCTGGGAGGTGCGGCAGTCCGGCGCCGACCACGATCACCGGCAGGCCGGTCTGGCTCATCTCGTGGCAGGCCGCACAGAGCGCGGAGACGTCGTCGGGACCGAGGTCCTGCATCTCGTCGATGAAGACCGCCACCCCCTTGCCCACGTCGGCGGCCAGCCCGCCGACGTCGGTGAAGAGCTCGACCAGGTCGATCTCGATGTCGCCGGAGTCGGCCCGGCCGCGCACCACCGGGGCGTCGATGCCGGGGTTCCACTGGTCCTTCAGCTTGGCCCCGACGCCGGCGTCGCGCTGGGCGAAGGCCCGGATCACGCCGAGCACGTGGTCGGCGTCCTCCTCGCGCGGGTGGCCCAGCTCGCGGACCGCCTGGTGCAGCGCGCTCGACAGCGGCCGGCGCAGCCCCTGGTCCGGACGCGCCTCCAGCTTGCCGGTCCCCCACCGCTTGCGCACCGCGGCCGAGCGGAGCGCGTTGAGCAGCACCGTCTTGCCCACCCCGCGCAGCCCGGTGAGCACCAGGGAGCGCTCCGGGCGGCCGGCGGCGATCCGCTCCAGCACCACGTCGAAGGCGCGCAGCTGCTCGTCACGTCCGGCGAGCTCCGGGGGGCGCTGTCCCGCACCGGGGGCGTACGGGTTCCTGATCGGGTCCACGATGGCACCGTATCCGGCACTCTAGGTCGCCGCCTAGATTGACCAAGCGAGTCGCAGACGAGCTGTCCTCATGTCTGCCCCACGGCCGGACACCCGACCCGGCGTCCGGTCAGACGCCGGGTGCGGGGCTGGGCGGCAGCGTCGGGCCGATGGCGTCGCCACGCACCTCCGGGACCTCGGCGACCGCCGCGGCGGCAGCCTCCGCCGGCAGCGCCGACCGCACCGCCCACTCGAACATCGCCAGCGCGAAGAGCGTGACCAGGAGCGAGTCGACGCCGACCGGCAGCCACTCGCGTCCGCCGCCGAAGCGGCCCGCGAAAGTGAGCACCAGCAGTCCGGCGTAGTAGGGCCCGAGCCAGACCACCGAGTCGATCGCCAGGGAACGCCGCAGGCCCGGCTGCCGGGCCACGCGCCAGACCAGGAGCACCGCACCGACGGCGATCGGGATGGTCAGCTTGGCCATCGTCTCCCAGCCGGTCCAGTAGACGATCAGGCTGACCACCACGAACGCCGCCCGGGCCACGAGTCCCACCGCCGGCAGCCGGAACGGGCGCGCCCGGGCCGGCACCTGACGACGCAGGGCGACGACGGTGACCGGGCCCAGGCACATCGAGAGCACGATGGCGCCGGAGTTGAACGCCAGCAGCTCCGACCAGCCGTCGCGGAACGCGACCAGCAGCACCAGGCCGACGGCGAGGTTGAGCAGCATCGCCCGCATCGGCACCCCGTGCCGCGAGAGCACCATGACCGACCGCGGGAAGAGCCCGTTCTCCGAGACCGCGACGGCCAGCCGTCCGGTGGAGGCGGTGGAGACCAGGCCCGCGCCGAACGGACCCAGCACCGCGTCGGCCACCACCAGCTTGGCCAGCGTGGCCATCCCCAGACCGGCGAGCAGCCCGGCCAGCGGGCCGTTCGCCCCGCCGTGGCCCAGCCCGGCCCAGCCGTGGTCCAGGTCGACGGGGTCGACCGCGCCGACGTAGGCCAGCTGGAGGACGGTGAAGAGCGCGGCGCAGACCAGGATGCCGCCGACCAGCGCCACCGGGATGGTCCGCTGCGGCCGCGCGGCCTCGCCGGCGAGGTCGAGGGCGTGCCGGAAGCCCAGGAAGGCGAAGACCACCCCGCCGGTGGTGATCGCGGCCAGCACCCCGCTGACGCCCTCGGGGGCGAACCCCGTCTCCCGGATCGGCGCGGTGGAGAACTTGGTCAGCAGCGCCACCGAGATGACCACCGGGATGAGGAGCTTCAACCAGGTCAACGGGGTGTTGATCCGGGTGAACAGCGCCACCCCGAACGCGTTGAGCGCGGTGAAGCCGGCCAGCACGACGGTGGCGGCGAGGATCCCGGGCAGGCTCAGCGCGCTCTCCCCGTCCGCGGAGGCCGAGGCGACGAAGAGCCAGTCGAAGGCCCGCTCGTTGCTGACGTACTCGAGCATCGCCTGGGTCTCGATCGGCGCGGCCGTCACGTAGCCCACCCAGGCCACCCAGCCGATCGCGATCCCGACCCCCGGCCCGTGGCTGAACGTCGGCAGCCGGCCGAGCCCGCCCACGACCGGCAGCATGGCCGCGACCTCGGCGAAGACCAGCGCCACCGCGACCAGCATCACCCCGGCGATCGGCCACGCCAGGATCGCCGCGGGGCCGGCCTGCTGGGCGGCGAAGAGCGGCGCGAAGAGGACGCCGGAGCCCACCACCCCGCCGATCGCGACGAAGGTCAGGCCCACCGTCCCGACCCGGCGCCGCGGGGCTTCGGTCTGCTCGGTGGCCACGGTTCCTCCTCACGAGCGGGACCCTCTGGCTCCCGACGCTAGAGGGGCGTACGCCGCCACGACAGGGGCGCGGGACAGGACCGTTGGACCCTTGCGAGCGCCCGTGCGCGCCATACACTCGCGGCATGCCCGAGCTGCCCGAGGTGGAGGCACTGGCCCACGACCTCGACTCCCGCCTGCGCGACCGGGCGATCACCCGGATCGACCTGGCCGCCTTCAACGCGCTCAAGACCTTCGACCCGCCGGTGCACGCCCTGCACGGCACCCTGGTCGACCGGGTCGGCCGGCACGGGAAGTTCCTCGACATCGAGGCCGGCGGCCTGCACCTGGTGATCCATCTGGCCCGCGCCGGCTGGATCCGCTGGCGCGAGGAGGTCCCGGCGCTGCCCGCCAAGCCCGGCGGCAAGAGCCCGCTGGCGATGCGGATCGTGCTCGACGAGGACGAGGCGGGCCACACCAACGGGCTCGACGTGACCGAGGCCGGCACCAAGAAGAGCCTGGCCGCCTACGTGGTGCGCGACCCGCAGGAGGTCGAGGGGATCGCCCGGCTGGGCCCCGACCCCCTGGTCGACGAGTTCACCCCGCAGGCGCTGGCCGCGATCCTCGCCGAGGCCGGCCGCGCCCAGCTCAAGGGCGTGCTGCGGCACCAGGGCACCATCGCCGGGATCGGCAACGCCTACTCCGACGAGATCCTGCACGCCGCCCGGATGTCGCCGTTCAAGCCGGCCAGCAGCCTGGACGACGACGAGGTCGCGGTCCTGCACGACGCGATCAAGGTGACCCTCGGCGACGCCGTCCAGCGCAGCACCGGCCTGGCCGCCAGCGAGCTCAAGGGCGAGAAGAAGTCGCACATGGCGGTGCACGGGCGGACCGGGAAGCCGTGCCCGGACTGCGACGACACCGTGCGCGAGGTCAGCTTCGCCGACTCGAGCCTGCAGTACTGCCCGACCTGCCAGACCGGCGGCAAGCCGCTCGCCGACCGGCGGATGAGCCGGCTGCTGAAGTAGCCCACCGACTCCGACACCCCCGAGGCGCTATCATCGCCGCATGACGATGAAAGCGGCAAGTGTCGATGACGGAGCAGAGCCTGCGGCGCTCGACGCCGCAGCATGCCTCTTCCACGGGTTCTCCGACCCCTCCCGGCTGGCCATCGTCCGCCACCTCGCGCTGGGTGAGCACCGGGTCGTCGACCTGACCGAGCACCTCGGCCTGGCGCAGTCGACCGTCTCCCAGCACCTGGCCTGCCTCAAGGACTGCGGACTCGTGACCTCCCGGCCGCAGGGCCGGGCGTCGATGTGGTCGCTCGACCACTCCGAGGCCGTGCTGGACCTGCTGGCCGCCGCCGAGCGGCTGCTCGCCGCGACCGGCGACGCGGTGACCCTCTGCCCACCTTCGGCCTCGACGCCCTGACCTCCGAGGACGACGCCTGATGACCACCCACGTGCACCCCGTCACGGCTCTTGACCCCGCAGAGAAGGCCCGGCTCGGCCGACGCGCCCAGCTGCTCGCCGGCGCCTCGGTGGCCTACAACGCCGTCGAGGCCGTCGTCGCCGTCACCGCGGGTGTGGTCGCGGGCTCCGTGGCCCTGGTCGGGTTCGGCCTGGACTCGGTGGTCGAGGTCTCGTCCGGCCTGATCATCCTGTGGCAGTTCCGGCACCGGCTCCCCGAGAGCCGGGAGAAGCAGGCGCTGCGACTCATGGCGATCTCCTTCTTCGCCCTCGCCGGCTACGTGACCTTCGAGTCGGTCCGGACACTGGTCACCGGGCGCGACCCCGACTCCTCCCCCGTCGGCATCGGCCTCGCCGTCGCCTCGCTGCTGATCATGCCGTTCCTGTCCTGGGCGCAGCGTCGTACCGGCCGGGCGCTCGGCTCGAACGCCGTGGTCGCCGACTCCACGCAGACCCTGCTGTGCACCTACCTGTCGGCGGTCCTGCTGGTCGGCCTGCTGCTCAACACCACCCTCGGCTGGTCGTGGGCCGACCCGCTGGCCGGGCTGGTGATCGCCGCCGTCGCGGTCAGGGAGGGCCGGGAGGCCTGGCGCGGCGACAGCTGCTCCTGCGGGCCCGTCTGCACGCCGGCGTAGGGCTAGTCTTCGCCCGTGCTGCCCCCCGGTGACTCCCGCGATCGGGACGTCATCGGGCTGCGGGAGGCGACCAAGGCCTGGTTCGCCGTCTCGCTGCAGACCTTCGGCGGGCCCGCGGGCCAGATCGCGGTGATGCAGCGGATGCTGGTCGACGAGCGCCGCTGGATCGGCCAGCAGCGGTTCCTCTTCGCCCTCTCCTACTGCACCCTGCTCCCGGGCCCGGAGGCCCAGCAGCTGGCCACCTACGTGGGCTGGCTCCTCAACGGGGTGCGCGGCGCGCTGGTCGCCGGCACCCTCTTCGTGCTCCCGGGCGTGGTCGCGCTGCTGGCGCTCTCCGCGGTCTACGTCGCCTACGGCGAGACCAGCGGCGTCGAGGCGGTCTTCCTCGGTCTCGGCGCGGCGGTGATCGCGATCGTGGTCCAGGCGCTCGGCCGGCTGGGGCGCCGGGCGCTGACCCGACCGGCCTACGCCTGGCTCGCCGTCGCCTCCTTCCTGGCGCTGACCCTCTTCGCCGTCCCCTTCCCTGCCGTGGTCGCGACCGCCGCGTTCCTCGGCTGGCTGCTCGGCCGGCTCCGGCCGGCCAGCGTGGTCCTGCCCGCCGACCCCCCGGACGCCGGCCCGCCCCCGCTGGTCCCGGACGACGCCCTGCACACCGAGCGCCCCTCGACCCGCCGCTCCGCGCTCGTCCTCGGGCTGGGCCTGCTGCTCTGGACGACCCCGGTCGTGCTGGCCGCCCTGACCCTGGGCCGCGACAGCGTGCTGGTCGACCAGGGCCTCTTCTTCTCCGGGGCGGCGCTGGTGACCTTCGGCGGCGCGTACGCCGTGCTCGCCTTCGTCGCCCAGCAGGCGGTCACCGTCTACGGCTGGCTGACCGCCGGGGAGATGGTCCGCGGCCTGGCCCTGGCCGAGACCACGCCGGGCCCGCTGATCATGGTGGTCCAGTTCGTCGCGTTCCTCGGGGCCTACCGGGACCCCGGTGGCCTGGATCCGTGGGTCGCCGCCGTGCTCGCCGCACTGCTGACCACCTGGGTGACGTTCGTGCCGTGCTTCCTCTTCATCCTGCTCGGCGCCCCGTACGTCGAGCGGCTGCGCCAGCACCAGGGCCTCTCCGCAGCGCTGTCCGGGATCACCGCCGCCGTGGTCGGGGTGATCGCCAACCTGGCCGTCTACTTCGCGCTGCACACCCTGTTCGGCGACACCACCCGGGTCGGCGCCGGGCCGCTGAGCCTGGAGGTGCCGGTCCCGGACTCGGTGCACTGGCAGGCGGTGCTGCTCACCGCCCTCAGCTTCCTGCTGGTGGTCGGTCGCGGCTGGTCGGTGCCGCGCACCCTCGTCACCTGCGCGCTGGGCGGGGTCCTGCTGAGTCTGGTCTGAGGCGGTCTGGTCCGAGGCGGTCTGCTCCGAGGAGGGGCTGCCGGCTATCCGTCGGCGCCGGTGCGGGCGCTGCTGCCCAGGCAGGTGCCGTCGTTGTAGGCGAAGAACTCCTCCACCATCCCCAGCTGCTTCCGGCTGAGCCCGGCCTCCAGCGCCTCCACCTCCGCGCGGTCGGCGTCGTCGTCGACCTGGGCGATCAAGTCGCTCCAGATGTCGTGCCCGGCGCGGGCCTCCTCGCCCATGTCGTCGGGGATGCCGATCTCGGTCGACTGCCGGCCCCACTCCTTGAGCGTGGCCACCACCTCGGTGTCGCTGGCGTTCGAGCCCTGGTCGGCCCGCTCGTCGAAGAAGTCGCGGTAGGCGTCGCAGTACCGCTGCTGGGTGCTGACCTCAGCGGGCTCGTCCTCCTCGGCACCGCAGCCCAGGGCAAGGGAGCCCACCAGCACCACCGCCAGAGGCAGCGCAGACGCGCGCGCGAGGTTCATGGACCACAGCATGGAGCACAGAGTGCACCATCCGCGCGGGTATCCGCATCGGCGGGTCTCATGTGACCTTCGTCGCAGCGACGTTCCAGCGCTGCTCAGTGGCTGCTACTGGCCGCTCAGGAGCCGAACGCGGCCGGCTCCGGGACCTCGAGCGCCTCGCGCAGCCGGGCGGCGTACTCCCGGCGGTCGACCTCGACCACGCCCAGCGAGGCCAGGTGCGGGGTGCTCCACTGCACGTCGAGCAGCCTTCGGTCGGCGTGCTCGTCGCGCAGCCGCTCCACCAGCCCGACCAGGGCCACCTTGCTGGCGTCGGTGACCCGGTGGAACATCGACTCCCCGGCGAACAGGCCGCCGATCGCCACGCCGTACAGGCCGCCGACCAGCTCGCCGTCGCGCCAGGTCTCCACCGAGTGCGCCCAGCCCAGCCGGTGCAGCTCGCCGTACGCCAGGCGGATGTCCGCGTCGATCCAGCCGTCGCTGCGCGCCGGGTCACCGCAGGCCTCCACCACCTCGTCGAAGGCGGTGTCGACCCGGATCTCGAAGTCGCGCACCGCGCGGCGCAGGGACCGCGAGACCCGCAGGTCGGCCAGCGGCAGGATCCCGCGCCGGACCGGGCAGAACCAGTACGGCGGGTCCCCCGGCGTCCCCGACGGCATCGGGAAGAGCGCGTGCCGGTAGGCGGCCAGCAGGGTGCCCGGCGTCAGGTCGGCCCCGATCGCCACCAGGTCCTCGTCCGGGTCGAGCCGTCCGGGTGCCCCCAGCATCTCGAAGGCCCAGGGTGAGGGCGGGGGCTCGATCGGCACCCTGACAACCTAACCGTCTGGAGCCGACCCGCGCTGTGCGACCCGGCCTAGGCTGTGCGTCATGGGAATCACGAGCTCCGTCGGCAAGTCCGTCGGCAAGATGGTCGTCCCCCAGGTGGGCCGGCTCGCGCCCGGCGTCACCAGCCGTGCCGTCCTGGAGGCGCTGGCGAGGGCGATCGACGGGGTCGGCCCGCTGCCGCCCGCCGCCCGCGCCGCCGAGAGGCAGCTCGCCGAGCAGGGCGGGAACGTCGACCGGGCGATCCACGAGGTGATCGAGAACAACGTCCGGCTGGCCGGCGCCCAGGGATTCGCCACCAACATCGGCGGGCTGCTCACCATGGCCGTCACCCTGCCGGCCAACATCACCGGGCTGGCGATCATCCAGTCCCGGATGATCGCCGGCATCGCCCACCTGCGGGGCTACGACCTCGACGACCCCAAGGTGCGCACCGCCGTGCTGGCGACGCTGCTCGGCTCCGACGTGGTCGACGAGCTGGTCAAGCGCCGGAAGATCCCGGGCGCCCCGCTGGCCCTGGCCGCCGCGCCGGTCCACGACCCGACGCTGGGCGTGCTGCTCGCCACCGAGGTCGCCCAGGTGATGCTGGCCAAGGTGGCCGGCAAGCGCCTGGCCACCGCCGCCGGTCGTCGCATCCCCGTGGTCGGCGGACTGGTCGGCGCCAGCGCCGACGGCTACACCACCTGGCGCGCCGGTCGCTACGCCGACAAGGAGTTCCGGCCCCGGGCCCGCCGGTAGACCATCAGCAGCCCGCGTCCGGGACGCGTCTCCTCCAGCAGCCGCACCAGGCGCTCGCGCAGCCGGTAGGAGGGCCGCAGGTAGGAGCGCTCCAGGGCCTCACGGGTCTGGGCCAGCTCGTGGCCGAGCTCGCCCTCGACCCGGCGCAGCCGGGCGGTCTCGGTCAGCAGCGCGGAGATCGCGTCCACCGCCGCGCGGGAGACCAGGGTGTCGTCGGGGTGGTCCGGGTCGGCCCAGGCGGCCTGCTCCTCGGCCGAGCCGAGCGGGGCGCCCAGCAGGTCCCCCAGGTCGCCGACCACGTCGTAGCCGCGGCGCTCGATCTCCTCCACCCAGGTGGCGGAGAGCTCGCCGGCCCACGTGTGCAGGTGCGGGGGCAGGGTCAGCCGCGGTGAGCCTGCGCGGCGCGAGAGGGTCTGGTGGGCCAGCAGCTCCCGCACCAGCGGCCGGTAGTCGGCCGGGTCGACGGTCTTGACCACCTCGCGGTTGATCCGGCGCAGCAGGGCCGTCTCCGCCACGCCGAGCGAGGGGTTGGCGCGCTCGGGGGTGAGGTCGAGGTCGAGCCCGTCGAGGCCGAAGGCCTGGCTGAAGCGGCGCCACAGCTCGTCCCGGGGAGCGCCGGGCGCCGGCACCGTGACCAGGTGGATCCGCTCGGGCGGCACCGAGGCGCCCCAGCGGTTGATGATGTCGGGGATCTCCTGGACCCCCCAGAACCACGAGCCGATCCGGCTCTCGCGGGCCGGGTCGGTGATCTGGTCGAGGAACTTGGCGTAGCTGATCGTGCTGCGGTGCTTGACGTTCTCCTGCCACTCCGCCGGGATCTGCCGGACCAGGTCGCGCACTGAGAGGATCAGGTGCACCTCGGCGTCCTGGCCGTCCTCGCCGGCCAGCGAGGTCAGCGCCCGGTCGACCTGCATCCGGGAGGCGGTGGCGAGGATCTCGTGGCTGATGATCGACGTGCCCGGCCACTCCCGGACCTGCTCCGCGAGCCGGTCCCAGGCGCCGACCGCCTCGAGCTCCAGGCCGCCCCAGGTGAGCTTCATCAGGTCGAGCGCGGCCAGGAAGTGGGCGTCGAACCGCTCGGCCGGGTAGGAGATGCCGTGCTCGCGCAGCACCTCGGCGTTGCGGAACAGCACGTCCTGCAGGTGGGAGGTGCCGGTCTTCGGGGTGCCGACGTGGATCAGCACCCGTCGCCGCGTCGCCGCGCCCGTCCCGGGCTGCACCTCAGCTCCCGCCACGCCCGTCACACCTGATCCTTCCGACCGTCCAGGAGCATCCGCACCGCCAGGGAGAGTACGCCGTCGCCGTGCGGCGAGGGCTCGCGGCCCTCGGCGGAGGCGACGCCGCCGGGCAGCGACAGGTCGACGGGGCGACCGGCGCGGCGCAGCCGCCCCGACATCCGCCGGGCGCGTCGCTCGACCCACTCGCGGTGCTCGGCGGTGACCTGCGGCAGCGGTGCGGCCGGGCCGAACGCGTCGTCCGGCAGCCGCGGCAGCAGCCCCTCGCGCAGCAGCAGGGTGCGGCGCGGCGGGGTGACCATCACGCCCAGCACCGCGGCGACCCGGCGGGAGAGCTCGGCGGCCCGGGCCCCGGGCCGCGGCGGCAGCTCGGGACGGCGTACGCCGACCAGCTCGGGCAGTCGCGCCCACTCCGGGCTGCCCTCGAGCAGCAGGTGCACGTGGTCGGCGCCTCGGCGCTGCTCCCAGGTGCGCAGCACCTTGGGCAGGTCCACCCGGGGCGGCACCTGGCCGCGCTGGCGCCAGGTCTCCAGCCACGACGCCCAGCTGCCCACCCCGTGGTCGAAGCAGTGCGAGGTCCAGACGTCGGCGAGCATCCGGCCCAGGTCGGAGCCGAGCACCACGATCTCCCCGCCGGGACGCGGCGGGTGGCCGCCGGCCACCAGCCCGCGGCGGAGCGGGTCGGCCAGCAGCGGGTCGCCGACCACCCGGTAGCGGCGCCGCCACGGGCGCGGCAGCCGGTCGGGGCGGCGCTCCACCGGACCGAGCTCGATCAGGTCCTCGGCGAGCAGGTAGGTGGCGACCCGGAGCAGCTCCTCCTCGCGCAGCGCGCTGGGGTCGACGGCGCCGGCGCCGAACCGGGTGTCGTCCGCGGCGCCGAGCAGCTCCAGGTCGGGCTGGCCGCGTCCCGGGGCGCTGGCCTCCAGCACCCGACGGGCCAGGGCCGGCGGGACCCGCAGGCCGCCGGACGTCTCGGCGTTGAGCCGGCGCAGCAGCTCGAGCTGCTGGGCTCCGGGGATCACCCGGCCCACCGGCTCGGCCTCGGCGGTCCACTCCGCCCAGGGGGTGGTGCCGCCGTCGAGCAGGTGGCGCACCCACCCCCAGGCCCGGCGGCGTCCGGCGGTCGAGGTGGTCGGCGTGGTCACCGGGTGCGGCTCACTTGCCGAGGATCTGCTGGGCCCGGGTCCGCACCAGTCCGGCGACGCCCTGGCTGTCCGCCCGCGCGGCCGCCTCGTGGGTCATCGCGGTCAGGGCGTCCATCGCCACGGCCAGCTGCGGCCGGGCGCGGACCTTGTCGGGGTTGATCCAGGGGGTGTCCGGGTCGGGCCGGCGCGGGCGCAGGTCCTCCACGTCGCCGACCACGTCGATGCCGCTCTCGGCGACCCAGTCGATCCACCGCTGCGCCTGCGCCTCCGCCCAGTCGTAGCGCTCGGGGGGCAGCGTGACCGGCTGAGAGGTGCGGTTGGCGAGCTCGCCCTGGGCCAGCATCTGCCGCACCAGCACGTCGTACGTCGGCTCGGTGCGCAGGTCCAGACCCAGCCGGCGGTTGAGCTTGCGCAGCAGCTGGACCTCGGCGACGCCGAGGGAGCGGTTGGCCCGCTCGCTGTCCAGCGGGGCCCAGGAGGGGTCGATCGAGAACGCCGTGGCGAACCGGTTCCACAGCACGTCGCCGGCGCGGCCGTGCGGCACGGTCACCAGGTGCACCCGCTCGGGGGGCAGCTTGGCGCCCCAGCGGGCGAGCACGGAGGGCAGGTCGAAGGCCTTGGCGAACCAGATGTCGCCGCGCTCCATCTTGGTGAGGAAGCGACGGTAGGTCCACCGCCGGCCCTGCTTGATGGTCTCCTGCCAGGCGGCCGGCAGCTGCCGGCCCAGGTCGCGGGCGGAGTAGACGACGTGCACCTCGGCGCCGGCCAGGTCGTTCATCGCCTTGGCGATCTTGTCGGGCTTGGCGGCCGCCAGGATCTCGTGGCTGACGATCACCGTGCCCTTGGCCCGGTGGACCTTGCCGACCAGCATCTCCCAGGCGCCCTCGGCGTGGCCGGGGCGCCCGCCCCACTCCTGGTCCAGCAGGTCCAGGGCGGCGCGGAACTGGAAGAGGTCGGCGGGGATGAACCGGTTCTTGGTGGGGATGGTGACCCCGTGCTTCGCCAGGCGGGAGGCGTTGCGGGTCAACCGGTCCTGCAGATAGGTGGTCCCGGTCTTCGGGGCACCGATGTGCAGGTAGACGACCGGGGTGCTCATGTCCCGGATTCTGCCAGCCCCTCGGCCCCGGCGAGCGCGCGCACCACCGCCGAGGGGCTCGGGCGGCCCAGCTGCCCGGCCATCCACGCGCTGGTGGCGACCACCGCGTCGAGGTCGACGCCGGTCTCGATGCCGAGCCCGCGCAGCATCCAGACCAGGTCCTCGGTGGCCAGGTTGCCGGTGGCGCTCTTGGCGTAGGGGCACCCGCCCAGGCCGCCCGCGCTGGCGTCGAAGGTGGTGATCCCCTCCTGGAGCGCCGAGAAGGCGTTGGCCAGCGCCTGGCCGTAGGTGTCGTGGAAGTGCATCGCCAGCTGGTCGACCGACATCCCGGCCCCCGTGAACCCGGCGACCAGCTCCTTGACGTGCCCGGCGGTGCCGACGCCGATGGTGTCGCCCAGGCTGAGCTGGCTGGCGCCCAGGTCGAAGAGCCGTTTGCCCACGGCGACGACCTGCTCGACCGGCACCGCGCCCTCCCACGGGTCGCCGAAGCACATCGAGACGTACGCCCGCACGTCCAGGCCGGCGTCGCGGGCCCGGCGTACGGTCGGCTCGAACATCGCGAACTGCTCGTCCAGGCTGCGGTTGAGGTTCTTGGTCGCGAAGGTCTCGGTGGCGGAGCCGAAGATCGCGATGTGCCTGGCGCCGAGCTCGAGCGCGCGGTCCAGACCGCGCTCGTTGGGCACCAGGACCGGCAGGTCGGCCGCGGCCGGGCCCATCCGCTCGCCGAGCATGGTCATCAGGTCGGCGGCGTCGGCGAGCTGCGGGACCCACTTCGGGTGCACGAAGCTGGTCGCCTCGACCACCGGCAGCCCGGCGGCCACCAGCCGGGTGACGAACTCGGCCTTCACCTCGGTCGGCACGACGGTCTTCTCGTTCTGCAGGCCGTCGCGCGGTCCGACCTCGTAGATCGTCACGCGGTCGGGCAGCCCGCCCGGCGCGGACGTCATGGGCAACGGCCGGTCCAGGGTGCTCATCGGTCCTCCTCGCCGGGCTCCACCACGAAGAGCGGCGCGCCCAGCGGCACCTGCGCGCCGACGGCGGCCTCGACCTGCGTGACGGTCCCGGCGTACGGCGCCTTGAGGGCGAGCTCCATCTTCATGGCCTCCATCATGCCCAACGGCTGGCCCTCCTCGACCCGGTCGCCGACGGCGACCCGGACCTCGAGCACGGTGCCCGGCATCGGGGCCAGCACCGTGCCGTCGCCGGCCGCGGCGCCGGAGTCGCGGAACGGGTCGGGGACCACGAAGACGAACCGCTGGCCCCGGTGCACGAGCTCGACGGTGTCGCCGCGACGGACGACCTCGGCCCGGTGGGTCTGGCCGTCCACCTCGGCGACCACGTGCCCGACCCCGCCGGACGGCCCGCGGTGCGGGAGGTACCCGCCCAGCCAGGTCGCCTGGTGGTCGCCGGCCCGGCCGTCCCCCACGGCGACCAGCTCGTCGAGCTGCACCAGGGTCGGCGCTGAGGCGGCGGCGACCCGGAACCCGTCGGCCCGCCACGGGTCCCCGAGCGTGCTCGGCGGCACGGCGCCGGCGGCCGCCTGCTCCTCGGCCCCGCCCCCGGTCAGCGCCAGGGCGGCCAGCGCCCGGGCGAGGTCGCGGGAGGGGGCGGCCACCTCGCCGCGCTCGAACGGGTCGGTGTCGAGCCAGGCGGTGTCGATCGAGGCCTGCCGGAACTGCGCGGAGTCGACCAGCGCCCGCAGGAAGCCGGTGTTGGTGGTGAGCCCGAAGATCCGGGTGTCGTCCAGGGCACGCACCAGGGTGTCGATCGCCTCCTCCCGGGTGGCGGCCCAGGCGATCACCTTGCCGAGCATCGGGTCGTAGGCGCTGGAGACCTCCTGCCCGGACAGCAGGGCGTGGTCGACGCGGACCACGGGCTGCTCGCCCGCGCCCCAGCTCATCGTCCAGTCGTGCTCGCCGGCCCAGCCGACCTGGCCGGCGCGCCCGGCCTGCGGGAGGAACCCGCCGAACGAGTCCTCGGCGTACACCCGGGCCTCCACGGCGTGGCCGTGCAGCGTCACCTCGCCCTGCTCGAAGCCGAGCGGCTCGCCGGTGGCCACGCGCAGCTGGAGCTCGACCAGGTCGACCTTCTCGCCGTTGACCCGGACCACCTCCTCGGTGACCGGGTGCTCGACCTGGAGCCGGGTGTTCATCTCCAGGAAGTAGAACTCGCCCGTCGCGTTGTCGAGCAGGAACTCGACCGTGCCGGCGCCGGCGTAGCCGACCTGGGCGGCCAGCGCGACCGCGGACGACGTGATCGCCGCGCGCTGCTCGGGGGAGATCGTCGGCGCGGGCGCCTCCTCCAGCACCTTCTGGTGCCGGCGCTGGGTGGAGCAGTCACGCTCGAAGAGGTGGACGACGCGACCGGCGGAGTCGCCCATCACCTGGACCTCGACGTGGCGGCCGGACTCGACGTACTTCTCCACCAGCAGCGTGTCGTCGCCGAACGAGCTGAGCGCCTCCCGGGCCGCGGCGGCCCGGGCGGCGTCGTACTCGTCGGCCGAGCGGACCACGCGCATCCCCTTGCCGCCACCGCCGGCGGCGGCCTTGACCAGCACCGGGTAGGCGAAGGTCGACGGGTCGTCCTCGTCGCCGTAGGAGGGCACCACGGGGACGCCGGCGGCCACGGCGATGTCACGGGCCCGGTCCTTGCGGCCCATCGAGTCCATCACCTCGGCGCTGGGTCCGACCAGGGTGACCCCGGCCTCGGCCAGCGCCCGGGCGAACGGCGCCCGCTCGGAGAGGAAGCCGTAGCCGGGGTGGACGAAGCCGGCGCCGGAGGCGACCGCGGCCGCGACCACCTCGTCGACGTCGAGGTAGGAGCCGACCCGCACGGCCCGGTCGGCCGACGCGACGTGCGGCGCCTTCGCGTCCAGGTCGGTGTGGATCGCCACGGTCGTCCAGCCCAGCCGGGAGGCGGTGCGGATGATCCGCAGGGCGATCTCGCCGCGGTTGGCGATCAGCAGGGTGCCGGCCGCGTCGGTCGAGCTTGTTCCGTCGGTCGAGCTTGTTCCGTCGGTCGAGCTTGTCGAGACCATCGTCATCACATCCGGAAGACGCCGTAGGACGGCGCCGGGGTCGGGGCGTGGGCGGCCACGGCCAGGCCCATGCCGAGGACGCGGCGGGTGTCGGCGGGATCGATGATCCCGTCGTCCCAGAGCCGGGCGGTGGAGTAGTACGGCGACCCCTGGGTCTCGTACTGGTCGCGAATCGGGGCCTTGAACGACTCCTCCTCCTCGGCCGACCACTCGCCACCCCGGCCCTCGATTCCGTCGCGCTTGACGGTGGAGAGCACGCTCGCGGCCTGCTCGCCGCCCATCACCGAGATCCGGGCGTTGGGCCACATCCACAGGAAGCGCGGGTCGTAGGCGCGCCCGCACATCCCGTAGTTGCCGGCGCCGAACGAGCCGCCGATCACCACGGTGAACTTCGGCACCACGCTGGTGGCGACCGCGGTGACCAGCTTGGCGCCGTCGCGGGCGATGCCGCGGTTCTCGTACTCGCGCCCGACCATGAACCCGGTGATGTTCTGCAGGAAGACCAGCGGGATGCCGCGCTGGTTGCACAGCTCGATGAAGTGCGCACCCTTGAGCGCCGACTCGCTGAACAGGATGCCGTTGTTGGCGACGATCCCCACCGGGTGGCCGTGGATGTGCGCGAAGCCGGTCACCAGGGTCTCGCCGTAGAGCCGCTTGAACTCGTGGAACCGGCTCCCGTCGACGATCCTCCGCACCACCTCGCGCACGTCGTACGGCGTGCGGGTGTCGGCGGGCACCACGTCGGCCAGGGTCGCCGGGTCCTCCAGCGGCTCCTCGGGCTCGCGCAGGTCGTAGGCCGGCCGGCCGGGCGCCCCGGCCGCGGCGCCGTACCCGACGGTGGAGGGCAGGGTGTCGACGATGGAGCGGACGATCGCCAGCGCGTGCGCGTCGTCGTCGGCCAGGTGGTCGACCACCCCGGAGGTGCGGGCGTGCACGTCGCCGCCGCCGAGCTCCTCGGCGGTGACCACCTCGCCGGTCGCGGCCTTCACCAGCGGCGGACCGCCCAGGAAGATCGTGCCCTGGTCGCGGACGATCACCGTCTCGTCGCTCATCGCCGGCACGTAGGCGCCACCGGCGGTGCAGGAGCCCATCACGCTGGCGATCTGCGGGATGCCCCGCGCCGACAGGTTGGCCTGGTTGAAGAAGATCCGGCCGAAGTGCTCCCGGTCGGGGAAGACCTCGTCCTGCATCGGCAGGAAGGCGCCGCCGGAGTCGACCAGGTAGACGCACGGCAGGTTGTTCTCCGCCGCGATCGTCTGGGCGCGCAGGTGCTTCTTGACCGTGATCGGGTAGTAGGTGCCGCCCTTCACCGTGGCGTCGTTGGCCACCACCATCACCTCGCGGCCGTTGACCCGGCCGATCCCGGTGACGATCGAGGCGCTGGGCACCGCGTTGAGGTCGTCGGCGTCCTTGCCGTACATCCCCCAGGCGGCCAGCGGCGCGACCTCCAGGAACGGGCTGCCCGGGTCGAGCAGCCGGTCGACCCGGTCGCGGACCAGCAGCTTCCCCCGGTCGGTGTGCTTGCGGCGGGCGCTCTCCGAGCCGCCCTGGCGTACCAGGGCGAGACGCTCGCGCAGCTCGGCGGTCAGGTCGTGCAGGCTCATGCGAGAAGGTTAACGGTCATTAACCTCCAGGAGAAGCCCGAGGCCCCAGTACGCTTCGCGCGTGACGCTCCAGATCTTCCTGCCCTTCTACGGCGACCCCGGGCTGATGCACACCGCGGTACGCAGCGTGCTCGCCCAGGACAGCCCGGACTGGACCCTCACCGTGGTCGACGACCGCTACCCGCACGCCGACGTACGGCCGTGGGTCGAGGGCCTGAACGACCCTCGGGTGCGCTACGTGCTCAACGAGCGCAACCTCGGCGTCAGCGGCAACTTCGACCGGTGCCTGCGGCTCGCCGACGGCGACCTGGTCACCTTCCTCGGCGGCGACGACGAGCTGCTCCCGGGCTACGTCTCGACCGTGCTGCGGATGCGCGCCGCCCACCCCGACGCCGCCCTGTTGCAGCCCGGGGTGGAGGTGATCGACGAGCACGGCGAGCCCGCCCTGCCGCTCGCCGACCGGGTCAAGCAGCGGCTGCTGCGACCCAAGGTGCCGGCCGGCGGCCTGCGCGAGCTGGGCGGCGAGGAGCTGACGGCGAGCCTGCTCGCCGGCAACTGGCTCTACTTCCCCGCCCTGGCCTTCGACCGGGTGCGGGCCCAGCGGCACGGCTTCCGCGAGGAGCTCAAGACCATCCAGGACCTCGACCTCATCCTGCGGCTGGTGATGGAGGGCGGGACGCTGGTCATCTGCGACGACGTCTGCTTCCGCTACCGCCGGCACGCGGCCAGCGAGTCGTCGTGGCGCGCCTCCAGCGGCGACCGGTTCGCCGAGGACCGGCGGTTCTTCGCCGAGGCCGCGGAGCGTGCCCGCGAGCTCGGCTGGGACCGGGCGCGACGGGCCGCCCGTCGCCGGGTCACCTCACGGCTGCACGGGGCCACCATGCTGCCCGCGGCGCTGCGCTCGCGCGACGCCGCGGCCGCGCGGTCACTGGCCCGGCACGTCCTCGCCCGTCCGGGGAGCTAGGGGGTCGACCTCGGCGCCGCTGGCGGCGCGGTGGTCGGCCAGCTCGAGGCGCAGCAGCGCGACCTCCTCGGCCAGGGTGCGAGTGCGGTCCTCGAGCCGTCCCAGCTCGTAGCTGTACTGGATGCTGACGACCAGCAGCAGCATCGAGGCCAGGAAGAAGAGCAGGTTGGCCGGGACAGCGACGCCGACGAGCTCGGCGAACCAGTCCAGCGTCGCCGGCCACACCGCCACCACCACGGTGGCGAGCGCGACGAAGCTCCAGGTCACCGCGTACTTCTCCCGCAGGTGACGGCGCCGGAGCAGCTCGAAGAGCGTGATCAGCGTGACCAGGGCGCCGACCAGTCCGAGCAGGTGGGGGGCGGTCACACCGTCACCTCCGCGGTCGTGTCCTCGACGCTGGGCCACTTGCGCACCAGCGAGAGGAAGAGCGCGAGCATCGCGCGGAACAGGTAGATGGCCGCCTTGGCCGGGGTCTGGCTGGCCTGGCCCGCCGCGCGGACCCGCATCCCCACGGGGACCTGGACCACCGAGCAGCCCATCCGGCTGGCGATCACCAGCGACTCCACGGTGTCGCCGAGGTACTCCGCGGGGTAGTGCTCGGCGAAGACCTTGGTGGCCCGGGCGTTGCTGGCGCGGAAGCCGCTGGTCACGTCGGTCAGCGGGACCTTGGTCACCCGGGAGAGCGTCCAGGCCAGCAGCACCATCGCCCAGCGACGCGGGCCGCGGGCGCGGTAGTCGCCCTCCCCGGCGAACCGGGCTCCGATCACCACGTCGGCGCGGTCGAGCCCCTGGAGCAGCAGGTCCAGGTAGCGGGGGTCGTGCTGGCCGTCGGCGTCCACCTGGACGGCGACGTCGTACCCGTGACGGACGGCGTAGCGGTAGCCGGTGCGCATCGCGCCGCCGACGCCGAGGTTGAACGGCAGCTGGCAGACCAGGGCGCCCGCCGCCAGGGCGGCCTCGGCGGTGCCGTCGCCGGAGCCGTCGTCGACGACCAGGACGTCGACGTCCGGGTGCAGGTCGCGCAGCTCGGTGATCGTCGAGCCCACCGAACCCTCCTCGTTCCAGGCGGGCATGATCACCAGCACCCGGCGACCGGGGTCGCTCGGAGTCGGAGGAACGCCGGCGGACGTGGAGGACACCGGCCGATCCTAAGCGTTCGCCGGGGTGGTGGGCGGCAGGGTGGTCGGCGTGGTCGCGACCTCGTCGTCCCCCGCGGGAGCCGGGGCCTCGGAGGCACCAGCGGCCACCGTGCGGGTGGTGTCGAAGCTGTCCGGGGCTTCCGGGTGCTCAGGGGTGGCAGACCTCCTGGTGTCGCGCCGCAGGAACCACAGCAGCAGCAGCCAGCTGGCCACCACCCAGACCGCGTACCCGACCATCCACGTCTCGGCGTTGACCGGCGGCTCCCACGGTCCGTCGAGGGCCGAGTCGCCCTTCCCGGCGTTGACGTTGCGGCGCAGGTGGGTGCGGAACGCCTCCAGTTGGACGTAGGCCAGCGGTAGCGAGAGCAGCGGCAGCATCCACCACAGCTTGCGCGCCGGGGAGAGCCGGTTGGAGACATCGACCCGTTCGGAGGCGAGCCAGAGCGCGGTGATCGGGATCAGCACCATCATCGGCAGGGTGTAGCGGCCCTGCCACCACTGGCCGCCCGCGTTCCAGTTGGCCGCCTGCATGACGATCGGCAGCACGTAGGTGCACAGCCCCAGGAAGGCCAGGGCCAGCACCTCGCGGGTACGCAGGAACGCGGCCGCCAGCACCACGATCGCGAGGGAGGGCCACAGGTAGAGCTCCAGGACCCGGATGTCGAGCGGAGCGTCCAGCCAGCCGAACCAGCCGATCATCTCGTGCAGGGTGTCCGGGTCGTTGCGCATCCGGGAGAGCTCCAGGCGCTCCCACCAGGAGAGGTCGAAGGCGGGGGTGCTGCCGACGTCCTCCACCCCGGAGGAGACGGTCCACGCGCCGCTGGCCAGCGTGGCGAGGACGGGCAGGCCCATCCAGGCGAGGTTGCGCCGCCGGCCCAGCGCCCGCCACACGGCCGCGCCGGCCAGGATCGCGAAGACCAGGAACCAGACGCCCACCCACATCGGGGCGATCAGCCGGACCAGCACCATCACCGAGGCCGCCACCATGGCCCGGGCGAACATCGCCCGGCCCAGCCAGCTGTCGGGCTCGCGCAGGAAGACCAGCGTGCAGGCGCCCATCGCGACGGCGGCGGCGATCTCGAGGCTGTTGGGGTTGGCGATTCCGCCCAGCCACAGGACCATCGGGGAGCACGCCACCGCGACCCCGGTCAGCGCCACGCCCCGGCGGCGCGCGGTCAGCGCGGCCGCGAACGCCAGGCCGACGAAGAACGACGCGTAGCCGGCGGCGACGAAGTTCTGCGCGTACCAGGTGTACTTCAGCGGGGCCCAGGCCGAGGGGAACCCGACGGCGGCGTAGTAGGTGGGGATGTAGCGCCCGGCCGGGTTGTAGTAGTCGACCAGCTCCGTCTTGTCCGGGTCGGGCATGGTCACGCAGCTGGCCGGGGTGTCGCGCTGGAACGCCAGGCAGGAGACCGACCCGGCGGACTCGATCAGGCCCAGGGGGGTGGGTGTGTTGGTCATGTAGACGCCCTCGACCCGGTCACCGGTCAGGTCGCCGTGGCCCACCGCGTAGGTGCGGACCGCGTGCGCCACGGAGTCCGGGGCCGCCCACATCGGGGTGGCGATCGACCACAGGAACATCCCCAGGAAGGCCCACGCCCAGCAGACCAGGGTCAGGCGCCACAGCTGGCCGCGGGTGGTGACCCGGGAGGCGGGCACGCCGGCCTCGGACTGCGCCAGGGCGGGCGTCGGGCTCGGCTCCGGCGCCCGCTCGGGGGTCGGCTCGGGACCCGGCGCCGAAGTCGGGTCGGAGGTGGCGGGCTCAGCGTCCGAGGACGTGGACGAGGACATGGGCAAGGATGATGACACGCGCGTGCCGGGGCGCCACAGTTCGCTCACCCCGCGGCGCCGGACGCGGACCGGCCGCTCAACGGCTGAGCAGGGCGCCGAGGGCCATCCGGACCAGCAGCTCGCGCATCTGCTCGTCGGGCAGCAGGGCGCTGTGCGGGGTGGAGTTGAGCAGGCCGAACGCCGCGTGTGCAGCCGCGCGGGCGCCGTCGAGGCCGTCGTCCCCGCTCCCCTCGGCCAGGGCGAGCGCGTGCAGCTGCTCGGCCCACAGGTCGACGTACGCCCGCTGGAGCGCCCGGACCTGCTCGCGGGCGTCCGGGGGCAGCGACTCCCAGTCCCGGTCCTGGACGACGATCAGCGCGCGATGCTGGAGGGCGAAGTCGGTGTGCCACTCGACGAGCGCCGCGATCGCCTCCCGGGGCGAGGACGCGCCGCCGACCCGGGTCCGGCCCACCTCGAGCAGCTCCTCGCTGATCCGGACCAGCATCTCGGCGAGCATCGCGTCCTTGGAGGCGAAGTGCTTGTAGAGGGCGGGCCCGCTGATCCCGCAGGCGGCGCCCAGCTCGGCGACCGAGACGCCGTGGAAGCCGCGGGCGGCGAAGAGCTCCGCCGCGGTCCGCAGGATCTGCTCGCGCCTGGTCACGGCGGCAAGGCTAGCCACCCTCACTCCCCCTCGCCCTCACTTCCGCTCACCCTCACTCCCACTCACCCAGCATCACCTGGGCTCGCAGGGCCGCGTCGGTGCCGGCCTCCAGGTCCTCGACCAGCTCGTCGGCCAGGTCCTCGGCCGGCTCGTCCCCGCCGCCGGGCCCCGACCCGGAACCCGTGCGGACGGTCAGCTCGTGCACCCGCGCCAGCAGCTCGTCGCGCGGCAGGCCGCGCAGGTGGACCAGCACCAGCGGGTCGGCCTGCAGCAGCCAGCCCACCTGGGTGGCGACCGCCACCGCGTGCTCGCACGGGTCGATCCAGGGCCGGCAGGTGCAGCTCCAGCCGAGCTCGCCGGCGTAGGGCACCAGCTCGACCCCGACCTCCTCCAGCCCCTCGACCAGCCGCTCGGGCAGCTCCCCGGTGAGCAGGGCCGCGGCCAGCCCGGCGCCGCTGGCGACGACCTCCACGAAGAGCGAGGCGTCGGTGGGGTCGAAGAGCGCCACGCTGCCCGTCACCGTGAACGCGTCGTCGACCACCGCGACGTACTCCCCCGGGGCGACCGCGATCGCGCCGACCGCACCGGCGCGCGCGAGCCGGCGCCCCCCTTTCAGCTCCTGCTCGCCGTACGCCGACTCCTCCAGGCTGCGCACCCACGCCTTGCCCCACCACGTCCCCGGCGGGGCGCTGCGGCGCGGCGGCTGGCGCGGGTGGGTGAGGGTCACCGCAGCTCCACCAGGTCGCGCAGCTCGCCGTCGGAGAGCTCGGTCAGCGCGGACTCCCCACGCGCCAGGACCGAGTCGGCGACCCCGCGCTTGCGGGTGAGCAGCTCGGCGATCCGCTGCTCGACCGTGCCCTCGGTGACCATCCGGTGCACCTGGACGGCGCGGGTCTGGCCGATCCGGTACGCCCGGTCGGTCGCCTGGTCCTCCACCGCCGGGTTCCACCAGCGGTCGTAGTGGATGACGTGGTCGGCCGCGGTGAGGTTGAGGCCGGTGCCGCCGGCCTTGAGGGAGAGCAGGAAGACCGGGGTCCGGTCCGGCTCGTCGGGCGCGGCCTGGAAGCGCCGGACCATCGCCTCGCGCTCGGCCACCGGGGTGCCCCCGTGCAGGAACTGGTGCGGCACGCCCGCCCGGGTCAGGTGCACCTCCAGCAGCCGCGCCATCGCGACGTACTGGGTGAAGACCAGCGCCGCTCCGTCCTCGGCGAGCACCGTGCCGAGCAGCTCGTCGAGCAGGTCGAGCTTGGCCGAGCGCCCGACCAGCGTCGGGTTCTGCTCGCGGAGGAAGTGCGCCGGGTGGTTGCAGATCTGCTTCAGGCCGGTGAGCATCGCCAGCACCATCCCGCGGCGGGCGAGGGCGTCGGAGCGCTCGATCCGCGCCATCCGGTCCTTGACGAACGCCTCGTAGAGCACCGCCTGCTCCCGGGTCAGCCCCAGCAGGTGGTCGGTCTCGGTCTTGGGCGGCAGCTCGGGCGCGATCCCCGGATCGGACTTGCGCCGGCGCAGCAGGAACGGGCTGACCAGGTCGGCGAACCGGGCGGTGATCTTCGAGTCGACCCCCGCCTCGATCGGGGCGGCCCAGGTACGCCGGAACGCCAGGCGGCTGCCCAGCAGCCCCGGGATCGCCCAGTCCAGGATCGCCCACAGCTCGGTCAGGTTGTTCTCCACCGGGGTGCCGGTCAGCGCCACCCGGGCCGTGCTCTCGAGCTGGCGCAGCGCCCGCGCGGTCCCGGAGCGGGCGTTCTTCACGTGCTGGGCCTCGTCGGCGACCACCAGGTCCCAGGGGACGGCGCGCAGGGCGCTCTCGGGGCTCACCACGTCGTTGCGCATCGTGCCGTAGGTGGTCAGGACGAACCCGTCGTGCACCTGCGCCAGGGAGCGGTCGCCTCCGTGGAAGCGGCGGACCGGCACCCCGGGGGCGAACCGGCGGATCTCCGCCTCCCAGTTGCCCAGCAGCGAGGCGGGGCAGACGACCAGGGTGGCGCCCGGCCCGGCACCCGGCCCGGCATCCGTCTCGGTGCGGGTCTCGGCGCGGCGCAGGTGCAGCGCGATCACGGTGATCGTCTTGCCCAGGCCCATGTCGTCGGCCAGGCAGGCGCCCAGGCCGAGCGAGGTGAGCTCGGCCAGCCAGGTCAGCCCCTGGTGCTGGTAGTGCCGCAGGGTCGCGTCCAGGCCCGCCGGGATCGGCACCGGCTCCCGGGTCGTGGCCTGGCGCACCCGGTCGCGCACCTGGAGCAGGGACGCGCCGACCACCACCTCCGCCTCGGAGCCCAGTACGCCGCTCGCCTCACCCGGCTCGCCCGCGTCGGCGGCGCCCGGCTCGGGGCCGACGGGGACCGTGCCGGTCAGCGCCGCGGCCAGCGCCTGGCTGGGCCGGACCGTCCGGATCAGGCGGCGCCGCGCCTTCTCCGCCGTGGCCGGGTCGACCACGACCCAGCTGTCCCGCAGCCGGACCACCGAGCCGGCCGACTCGGCCAGCCGGGCCATCTCGTCGTCCGCGAGCGGGTCGCCGTGCAGCGAGACCTGCCAGCGGAAGGCGAAGAGCGCGTCGGCCCCCAGCGTGGAGGTCTGCAGCGGCAGCTCCTGGCCTGCGCGGGCGGGCGCACGGTCCAGCACGGCCGCCGAGGTCAGCTCCCGGCCCAGGTCGCGGGGCCAGTGCACGTCGACCCCGATCTCCTTGAGGGCGGCCAGTCCCTCGCTGAGCAGCCCGGTCACCTCGTCGGCGGCCAGGGTGATCACGTCGGGCACCCGCACCTCGAGCAGCCGCTCCAGCGGCGGCCAGGCCGCAGCAGCCTGGCGCAGGGCCAGCGCGGCGTGCACCCGGGCCCGGTCGCCGAACCCGTGCGAGGCGTCGGGACCCGACTCCAGCCACAGCTCCGCGGCGTCGGCGACCTGGTGCTCCCCGCCCTCGGCGTGCACCTGCGGCACCACCCGCAGCTCGCCCGCGTACAGCTCCTCCTCCTCGGCCTCGATCCGCAGGGAGAGGCGGACCAGCTCGGGCCGGTCGTCCCTGCCCCGTCGGCGGCCCAGGTCCGCGAGCCGGTCCTGGAGCCGGCGCGGGTAGTCCGGGACCGCAGCCAGCCGGGTGGGCTGACGCCGCGGCATCGCGTCGACCACCGCCTCGAGGACCGCCCGGACGATGCCCTCGGCGCCCGCGGCGTCCAGGTCCCCGTACGCCCGGGCCCGGGCGAGCTGCTCGACCCGGTCGGCGTCGGCCGCGTCGAGCGGCGCCAGGCGCCACCAGGGCTCGTCCGGGTGCGGCTCGAACCGCCCCTCGGCGACCAGGCGCAGACCCAGGTGCGCGGCGGCGGCCAGCAGCGCGACGCTGGGGTGGATCTCGTCCTGCTGGGCTGCCTTCCGGGCGCGGGCGAGGATCGGCAGCGCCGCGGTGATCGGCAGCGTGACGGTCCGCCCGCCGGTGAACTCGACCACGCCCTGCCGCGGCGGGGTGCCAGGTCGGAAGGTCGCGGGGCCGCGGGTCGGGACGAAGCTCACCCTGCGACGCTAGCCCCCCGGGCCGACAGGACTGCCGGTCGCGGTCCCCTGCCGCGCCTGCGCCCAGCGCTCGAGCAGCAGCGCCCGCGCCTGCGCCACGTCGACGTCGGCCTCGCCGACCTCGGCCAGCAGCGCCAGCAGGGCGACCGGCTCGGCCAGGGTCGCGCGTGCGGCCGGGGTGTCGAGGAGCAGGCCCATCAGCGCCTGGAGCGCGGCCACGTCGCCACGCCAGTAGCCCTGGCACACGTAGCCGTCGCAGCCCGCCACGTACTCCTCCGCCCGGGTCCGCACCGTGAGCAGGGCGTCCGAGCTGTCCGGGCCGGTGCCCAGCCCGAGCACCTCGGAGCCGACCGCCACCAGCAGCGGCAGGACCGGCGTACGGTGCTGGTCGCTCGGCAACGCCTGCAGCGTCAGGGACAGCACGTCCGCCCACGGCACGCTCCACACGGTGGTCGGGTCGGGTCCGTCCTCGTCGGTCGGCGTCTCGGCCCAGCGCAGGTCGCGGTGCTCCACGCCCACGGTGGAGAGGCGCAGGTGCCTGGTCGCGGGCCGGCCCAGGAGCAGGGCGCCGTCCCCGGCGACCGCCAGGGCCACCCTCCCGTTGCGGTGCGTCCGCGGCTCCCACTGCATGCTGCCTCCCGACGGATCCACGCGCCGGCCGCCCCGGTCGTGGTGCCTGTCTTCGAGGAGACTCCGCCGACGGCCCCGGGCAGAGAGTCCTCGGGCCGAACCGGACCGGGACCTTGGACCCGATCTCGCGACGTGTGAGCCACAATGGCGGGCATGAGCATCCTGGACGCCTCCCTGAGCAGGCTCGACGGCACGCCCGGCACCCTGCGCGACCTCACCGGCGGGCGTCCGGCCCTGCTGGTCAACGTGGCCAGCAAGTGCGGCCTGACCCCGCAGTACGCCAAGCTCGAGGCCCTGCACGAGGCGTACGCCGCGCGCGGTTTCACCGTCGTCGGGCTGCCCTGCAACCAGTTCATGGGCCAGGAGCCCGGCAGCGCCGAGGAGATCGCCGAGTTCTGCTCCGCGACGTACGGCGTGACCTTCCCGATGTCGGAGAAGATCGAGGTCAACGGGGTCGGCCGGCACGAGGTGCTCGCGCCGCTGGTCGAGCTTCCCGACGACCGCGGCAACACCGGCGACGTGCAGTGGAACTTCGAGAAGTTCCTGGTCGACGCCGACGGCACCCCGGTCGCCCGGTTCAACCCGGCCACCGAGCCGGACGACGCGGCCCTGGTCGCCGCGGTGGACGCGCTGCTGTCCTGACCGGGTCAGTTTCACCGGGGCCCCGGTGAAACTGGCACTTCTTGGGGGTTGCAACGGTCGAGAAGTGGCGGTTTTCCTCGGGAAGTCGGCGCAGTGGTCCAGATCACGCCGTTAATGACGTCAAAGTTGACGAGAGCAACCACTACTCTCACCCGGTGACCACGCAGACCCCGCCGCTCCCCACGGAGCCGACGCCCGCCGCCGACCGCCTCGACAAGCGCGTCCTGATGATCGCCGGGGTCGTCGTCCTCGGTGGCATCATGTCGATCCTCGACGTCACCGTCGTCTCGGTGGCGCTCCAGACCTTCCAGCAGGAGTTCGACGCCACGGCCGCCCAGGTGGCCTGGACGATGACCGGCTACACGCTGGCCCTGGCCACCGTCATCCCGCTCACCGGGTGGGCCGCCGACCGGTTCGGCACGAAGCGGCTCTACCTGCTGGCGGTGCTGCTGTTCACCCTCGGCTCGATCCTGTGCGCGCTGGCCGACAGCCTCTCCGCACTGGTCGCCTTCCGGGTGCTCCAGGGCCTGGGCGGCGGCATGCTGATGCCGCTCGGCATGACCATCCTGACCCGCGCCGCGGGCCCGGACCGGGTGGGTCGCGTGATGGCGATCATGGGCATCCCGATGCTCCTGGGGCCGATCTTCGGGCCGATCCTCGGCGGCTGGCTGATCGACATCGCCTCGTGGCACTGGATCTTCCTGATCAACGTGCCGATCGGCGCCTTCGCGATCGGCTACGCCTGGCTCGTCCTCGACAAGGACGACGTCGAGCCCTCGGAGACCTTCGACTTCGTCGGCATGCTGCTCCTCTCCCCCGGGCTCGCGCTCTTCCTGTACGGCGTGAGCTCGGTCCCCGGCGCCAAGGAGGAGCAGGGCACGCCGTGGACCGGCGAGGTCATCGGCACCATGGTCGTCGGCATCCTGCTGCTGATCGCGTTCGTGCCGTGGGCGCTGCGCCGGGCCAACATCCACCCGCTGGTCGAGCTCCGGCTGCTGAAGAACCGGTCGATGACGGTCGCCCTGCTGACCATGTCGCTCTTCGCGATCTCCTTCTTCGGCGCCTCGCTGCTCTTCCCGCTCTACTTCCAGCAGGTGCGCGGCGAGGACGCGCTGGGCGCCGGGCTGCTGCTCGCCCCCCAGGGCATCGGGGCGATGCTGACCATGCCGGTGGCCGGCTTCCTGGTGGACAAGATCGGGCCCGGCAAGATCGTGATGACCGGCGTCGCGGTGATCACCCTCGGCATGGGGCTCTTCACCCAGATCGACGCCGAGACCAGCTACACCTACCTGCTCACCGCGCTCTTCATCATGGGTCTGGGCATGGGCGCCACGATGATGCCGATCATGACCGCGGCGCTGGCCACGCTCACCGACCACACCATCGCCCGCGGCTCCACCCTGCTCAACATCCAGCAGCAGGTGGCCGCCTCGATCGGGACGGCGCTCTTCTCGGTGATCCTCACCGACCGGCTGGCCGACCAGCCGGCGGTCCAGCAGGCGCGCGACCTGGCCGAGGAGACGGGCGGCAGCCAGGACCCGGGCGTGCTCGCCGAGGCCGCCGCCCGGCTCGGCATCGACCCGGCAGGTCTCGAGGCGCTCTTCGCCCGGGCAGCCGACGGGATGGCGGACGCGTTCGCCACGGTCTTCGTGGTCGCCACCGTGCTGGTCGGCTGCTGCCTGGTCCCGGCGTTCTTCCTGCCGCGGCGCAAGCTGGAGAAGCCGGTCGACCCCACGGTGATGGCCGGTCACTGACCCGTAGCGCCCGACGGCCGCCCCGACCGCGCACCCGCGCGGTGGGGGCGGCCGTCGCGTTGCGGGCCGCGGGACGGCTCGGGCTCAGCCGTTGACCGCGAGCGTCAGCGGCAGCACCTCGGTGGCGCCGGCGTCGCGCAGCGCCCGGGCGGCCAGGGTGAGCGTCCACCCGGTGACCACCAGGTCGTCGACCAGGAGCACCGGACCGGCCGGCACGTCGGCCTGCAGGGCTGAGCGCCGCCCCACGGCCGCGACCCGCTGGGCGGAGTTGGCCGCACCCTTGCCGGGCGGCACGTCCGGGTCGACGATCGCCCAGGAGCCCACCACCGGCACCTTGAGGTAGCGGGACAGGCCGTCGGCCAGGTCCCGGGTCAGGGTGGGACGACGGGCCGACTCGACGTAGACGATCGCCTCCACCCGGGGGCGCCAGTCGCCCAGCACCTCGACCACGGCCCGGACCAGCGGCACGGGCACGGGACCGTCGAGCGCCTCGCCGTCGGGGCCGGTCTTGAAGAGCTCGCGCAGCTGCTGGCCGTAGCCCAGGTCGGTGAGCCGGTTGACCGCGCGGCCCTCCGCGGCGCCGTCGGTGATCTTGCCCTTGAGCGAGATGCCCAGGTTGGCCAGGCCCGAGGGCCACATCTTGCGCGGCTCGATCACCACGCCGGGGCGGGCGAGCCGCTCGTGGGCCGACTCCACCGACTCCTCCGAGACCGAGGTCGCCAGGCTCAGCCCCCCGCAGTTGTCGCAGCGCCCGCACCGCTCAGCCACGTCCGGGTCGTCGAGCTGGTCGCGCAGGAACCACATCCGGCACTTGTCGGTGGTGATGTAGTCGAGCATCGCCTGCTGCTCGCGCTCCCGGGCCGCGGCCACCCGGGCGTACCGCTCGGCGTCGTAGCTCCACGGCTGCCCCGTGGAGGTCCACCCGCCCTGGACCCGGCGGACCGCGCCGTCGACGTCGAGCACCTTGAGCATCTGCTCCAGCCGGGACCGGCTCAGGTCGACGTACGTCTCCAGCGCCGCGGTGCTCATCGGCTTCTGGGCGCCGGCGAGCACCTCGAGGGTCTGGCGGACCAGCTCCTCCCGCGGGAAGGACAGGGACGCGAAGTAGGCCCAGATGTCGCGGTCCTCGGTGGCGGGCAGGAGCACCACGGTGGCCTCGTCGGTGCCGCGGCCGGCGCGGCCGACCTGCTGGTAGTAGGCCACCGGAGAGGCCGGCGCCCCCATGTTGACCACGAACCCGAGCCGGGCGTCGAACCCCATGCCCAGGGCGCTGGTCGCGACCAACGCCTTGACCCGGCCCTCGACCAGGTCCTGCTCGAGCGCCTGGCGCTCGCTGGCCTCGGTCTGCCCGGAGTACGCCGCGACCTGCATGCCGCGGGAGCGCAGGTAGTCGGCGATCTCCTGGGTGGCGGCCACGGTGAGGCAGTAGACGATGCCGGAGCCGGGCTGCTCGGCCAGGTGGTCGGCCAGCCAGGCGAGACGCTGCTCCGCGGTCTTGAGCCGCACCACGCCCAGGCGCAGCGACTCGCGGTCCAGCGAGCCGCGCAGCACCAGGACGTCGGAGCCGAGCTGCTCGGCGACGTCGGAGGTGACCCGGGCGTTGGCGGTGGCGGTGGTGGCCAGCACCGGGATCCCGGTGGGCAGGTCGCCGAGCAGGGTGCGGATGCGCCGGTAGTCAGGACGGAAGTCGTGGCCCCAGTCGGAGATGCAGTGGGCCTCGTCGATCACCAGCAGACCGGCGGTCGCGGCCAGCCGCGGGAGCACCTCGTCGCGGAACCCGGGGTTGTTGAGCCGCTCGGGGCTGACCAGCAGCACGTCGACCTCACCGGCGTTGATCGCCTGGTGGATCGGCTCCCACTGCTCGATGTTGGTGGAGTTGAGGGTGACCGCCCGGATCCCGGCCCGCTCGGCCGCGGAGATCTGGTTGCGCATCAGCGCGAGCAGCGGGGAGACGATCACCGTCGGCCCGGCGCCCTGGGCGCGCAGCAGCAGGGTGGCGACGAAGTAGACCGCCGACTTGCCCCAGCCGGTGCGCTGGACCACCAGGGCGCGGCGCCGGTCGACCGCCAGCGCCTCGATAGCCGACCACTGGTCCTCGCGCAGCACCGCGTCGTCGCTGCCCACCAGCGCGCGCAGGTGCTGCTCTGCCTGGGCGCGGGTGTCTCGGCGTACGTCGTCTCCTGCGGTGACCGTCATGGTTCCTGTCTACCAACCCCGGCCGACACGTCCGGTGGCCCGGGTCGCCGGCTGTGCACGACGGGGGTGGTCCCCAGCCGGGTCAGCCCAGAGCGGGCAGCCGGGCGGCGGTCTCCCCCAGCCCGTCCGGGACCGGCACCCGGCCGGCACCCACCAGGACCGCCTTCTCGTCGGACCAGTCCGCGGGCAGCGGACCGGCCAGCGCCTCGACGGTGGCCCGGGTCAGGGCGAGCGCGCTGGCGGGGGCCGGCACGGAGGAGCACAGGTCGAGGTGGTGCACCGCGTGCTCCACCGCCCAGATCGCCAGGAAGTCGCCCGCAGCGAAGACGTGGCCCTGCCAGGCGCACGCACGGTCGGGCAACGCGGCCACCCCGCGACGCAGCGACTCCGCGAGCTCGTGCAGCTGCTCGACCGCGTCCGCGGGCCGGAGGTACGCCGCGGTCCGGCGCCGCTGCGCCATCAGCGCCGGCACCGGGTCCCCGCCGCCGAACGCGGCAGCGAACTCGGGCCAGTAGGAGGCCGCGTCGACCGTGGGCTGCTCCTCGACGAGGCAGACCAGGCCGGCGAGCATCTCCTGCCAGCCGGCGACCACGTGCACCACGGCGTCCAGCCTGGTCCACCCGTGGCACCGGGACGGCCCGAGCAGGTCGTGCTCGGAGAAGCTCTCCACGGCCTGCACGAGCCCGGTGACCGAGTCCAGGCAGGCGGTGCGTCCGGTCTCGAGGCCCACGGTGAGCGACATGCCCGCGAGGCTAGCGGGCGAGGGCGACGCCGTCAGCGCCTCGACCACGCCCTGCTGCCGCCGTCAGTGCCGGCGCGCCGCCCCGAACGCGGCGTCGCTCAGCACCGGCACCACGTCGCTCACGTCGGTCTCCGCGGCGACCGCCACGTCGGCCCCGAAGCCCGCGGCCACCAGCTCGACCCCGCTCGCGCAGGCGTGCAGCCGGGCCTCGACGTCGTGCTCGACCGCGCGCCAGGCCGCGACTGCCACGTCCGCCTCCGGGCTCAGCACCCCGGCCACGGCCCCGTCGAGGTCGAGCAGCCCGGCGAGCACGGCACCGCTGCCCCAGAGGTCCTCGGCGCACGGCCGCAGCGAGCCGTCCGGCCAGCGCTCGCCCGCGGGCACGACGGCGACCGTCGCCCCCGCCTCGACCCGGGGGGCCAGCCAGCTGGCCACGGCAGCCCGGTTGCGCAGGCAGGCTGCGACCACCACCGCCCCGCGCTCGGCCAGGGCGGCGCTCACGGTCGAGCCGTTGGGCGAGGGCAGCACCAGCCGTTGGACGCCGCTGACCGAGCGCATCGCCGCCGGGGAGAGAGTGACCGGGCGGTCCCGGGGTGGCTGGTCGGGGGCGTGCTGCCGGGGGCGCTCCCGGGCCTCGAGCCGCCCGACGGCCAGGACGGCGTCGAGCTCCGCGGCGTACGTCGCGGCCCGCTCGTCGTGCCAGCCGAAGGGCCAGACCCGGATCCCGCGCTCGACGGCGATGCTCACCGTCGTGGTGAACGAGAGCACGTCGACCACCACGGCCACGTCCGCGCCGGCCGCGACCGCCGCGCCACCGGCGGGCCCCCACTCCAGGCGGACCCGGTGGCCGGCCTGGTCGTGGCCGGCCTTGACCGGCGCGGCTACCAGATCCGCACCCGGTCGGCGGGGTCGAGCCACAGACCGTCGCCCGGCTCGGTGCCGAAGAGGCCGTGGAACTCGTCGAGGTTGCGCACGATGTTGGCCCGGAACTCCGGCGGGGAGTGCGGGTCGATGGTCAGGTACTGCTGCTCCTGCTCCTTGCGCCGCTTGGTCCGCCAGCAGTAGGCCCAGTTGAGGAAGACCTTGCGCTGCTGCTCCGGCGGCGCCTGGCCGTCGGTGGCGATCATGAACGCCTGGTAGCCGATCGTCAGACCACCCAGGTCGCCGATGTTCTCCCCGACGGTGAGCGCGCCGTTGACCTTCTCGTCCGGCAGGGCGCGCGGCGAGAAGCCGTCGTACTGCTCGATCAGCGCCTTGGACTTCACCTCGAAGGCGGCCTTGTCGTCCGCGGTCCACCAGTCGTTGAGGTTGCCCGCGCCGTCGTACTGGGCGCCCTGGTCGTCGAACCCGTGGCCGATCTCGTGGCCGATCACGGCGCCGATGCCGCCGTAGTTCTCCGCCGGGTCGGCGTCCGGGTCGAAGAACGGCTTCTGCAGGATGCCCGCCGGGAAGCAGATCTCGTTGGTGCCGGGGTTGTAGTAGGCGTTGACCGTCTGCGGCAGCATGAACCACTCGTCGCGGTCGACCGGGCTGCCGATCTTGGCCAGCTCGCGGTCGGTCTCGTAGACCGACACCGCCCGCACGTTGCCCATCAGGTCACCGGGGTCGACCTCGAGCGGGGAGTAGTCGCGGAACTTGTCCGGGTAGCCGATCTTGGGCCGGAAGGTGGCCAGCTTGTCGTAGGCCCGCTGCTTGGTCTCCTCGGTCATCCAGTCCAGCGCGGCGATCGAGCGCCGGTAGGCCTCGAGCAGGTTGGCGACCAGCTCGTCCATCATCTCCTTGGCGCGCGGGCCGAAGTGCCGGGCGACGTACTCCCGGCCGACCGCCTCGCCGATGCCGCCCTCCACGAAGGCGACCCCGCGCTTCCACCGCTCACGCAGCTCGGGGGTGCCGTTGAGGGTGCGGCCGTAGAAGTCGAAGTTGGTCTCGACGAAGTCGTCGGTCAGGTACGCCGCGGAGGAGCGCAGCACCTTGGCGGCCAGCCACGGGCGCCACTGGTCGACCGAGGTCTCCTTGAGCACCGTGGACAGGTGCTCCAGGTAGGACGGCTGCCGCACGCAGGTCTCGGCGATGATCCGCTCGCCGTCCTGGTCGCCGCCGGTCAGCGCGCGGACGTAGGCGCTCCAGTCGAACGCGGGCGCCAGCGCCTCGAGCTCGTCGCGGGTGAGCAGGTTGTAGGTCTTCTGCACGTCGCGGGTCTCGGCCCGCTCCCAGTGCCCCTCGGCCAGCCGGGTCTCCAGCGTCAGCACGGACTGCGCTGCCTCCGCGGCGTCGGCGCGACCGGCCAGCTCGAAGAGCCGGGTCAGGTAGGCGAGGTACTTCTCCCGGATCTCGGCGAACTTCTCCTCGCGGTAGTAGCTCTCGTCCGGCAGCCCCAGACCGCCCTGGGTGAGGTTGACCAGGTAGCGGTCGGAGTCCTTCGCGTCGGTGTCGACGTACGAGCCGAACGCCCCGCCGCCGCCCGCGCGCTCGAACTCGCCGAGGAACCGGGCAAGCTCGCCCTCGCCGAGCGCGTCGACCGCCTCCAGCAGCGGCCGCACCGGCTCGATGCCGCGGGCCGCGATCGTCTCGGTGTCCATGAAGGAGGCGTAGAGCGCCGCGATCTTGCGGGCGTCCTGCGGCTCGGCGCCCCGCTCCGGATCGGCGGTGAGCTCCTCGATGATGGCGTGCACCTGCTGCTCGGCGGCATCGGCCAGCATCACGAAGGGACCCCAGCTGCTGCGGTCGCTCGGGATCTCCACCGTCTCCAGCCAGGTGCCGTTGACGTGGCCGAAGAGGTCGTCCTGGGGACGGATGTCGAGGTTCATGCCCTCGCGGGCGTCGTCGAGGATGCTCACCCGGGTCAGCCTAACCACCGGGAGCGACATCGGGGCCGCGCCGCGGGGACCCTCACGGGTGTGACGCCCCTCGCTGCGGCACCATAGGGACATGACCCGTCGTGCCTACGCACCCCCGGCGACCGGCCGGGACCGGCGCCCGCTGCTCCTGCTGGCCGCCATCCTCGGGGTCCTCGCCCTGCTGCTGCCGCTGGCCTGGACGCTGGACGCCAGCATCGACCACGACCGGAACCTCTTCACCGACCGCCAGCAGATGGCCTGGATCCAGCACGTCAACCTGGCCAACGGCGGCAACCCGGTGGCCGGCAACGTCGGGCCCGACGACGAGATGAAGGTGGGCGAGGTCGTCTTCCGCCCCAGCAAGGACATCAGCGTCGAGGTGCGCCTCCAGGAGCGCACCGGCGCCGAGGGCGAGACCCTGCAGGGCTACTGCGTGCGGACCAGCAACGAGGACGGCGAGGAGATCCCGTGGCTGTGCCACGACCTGGCCTCCCCGCCCAGCAAGCCGTCGGGCGACCCGCTCGCCGACCTCTGACGGCCGCCTGGACCTGACCCTTCCGGTCTAGACCGGCAGGGTCAGCACGAACCGGGTGCGCCCCGGCTCGGAGGTGACCGTCAGGTCCCCGTCGTGGGCCCGGGCGATCGCCCGGCTCAGCGCCAGCCCCAGGCCCGCCCCGCTCGCCTCCCGGGAGCGCGCCGCGTCGCCGCGGGTGAAGCGGCGGAAGACGTCGGGCAGCAGGGCCGGGTCGATCCCCGGCCCGTCGTCGGTCACCGTGACCAGCACCGCGCCCGGCCGGCGCTCGACCGCCGAGACGACCGTCGTCCCCGGCGGGGTGTGCCGGGTCGCGTTGGTGAGCAGGTTGGTCACCACCTGGTGCAGCCGCAGCTCGTCGCCGGTCACGCTCACCGCCTCCTCGGGCAGCTCGAGCAGCCACCGGTGGTCGGTGCCGGTGACCCGGGCGTCCTCGACGCACTCCAGCACCAGCCGGGTCACGTCCACCTCCGTGCGGGCCAGCGGGCGACCGGCGTCCAGTCGGGCCAGCAGCAGCAGGTCCTCGACCAGCGAGGTCATCCGGGCCGCCTCAGCGCGCACCTTGGTCATCGCCTGGGCCAGCGCGTCCGGGTCGCGGTCGCGCAGGCTGAGCTCGGCGTACCCGGTGATGGTGGCCAGCGGGGTACGCAGCTCGTGCGAGGCGTCGGCGACGAACTGGCGCACCTGCTGCTCGCTGCGCTGGCGCTGGGTCAGCGCCTGCTCGACGTGCCCGAGCATGGTGTTGAACGCGGTGGCGACCTCGCCGACCTCGGTGCCGGAGTCGACCAGCCGGGCCGGCACCCGCGCGGTCACCCCGATCTCCCCGGTCGCCAGGTCGGTCTCGCTGACCCGGCGCGCGGTCGCCGCGACCTCGCTCAGCGGCCGCAGCTGACGGCGTACGACGGCCACGGCGACGCCGCCCGCCACCGCCACCCCCAGCAGGCTGAACAGCACCTCCCAGCCGACCAGGCTCCGTACCGTGCCCGCGACGCTGTCGGTCGGCAGCCCGGTGGTCACCGCGACGCCGGACACGTCGCTGACCAGCACCCGGTAGTCCCCGCTGTCGGGCAGCGAGACCGTCCGCGGGTCGTCGTCCGGCGAGAGCCCCTCGAGGGCGGTCAGGTCGTCGTCGCTCAGCCCTCGCAGGGCGCCGCTCTCCTCGATCACCCAGCCCGAGCTCGCCCCGCCGGCGCTCAGCGCGGTCAGGGCGCTGAGCGTGCCGGCGTCCTGCCCACGCACCTCGGGGCCGCCGCCCGGACCCTCGTCGCCGTCCGCGGGGCCGCCGTCGCCGGGCCCCCGCCGGGGCGGCCGGCCCTCGCCCAGGGCACCCAGGCCACGGCCGTGGGCCTGGGTGAGCTTCTGGTCCAGCTCGTCGGTGAGGTGGTCGGAGATGGCGGCCGTGGTGAGCGCCGAGATCACCACGCTGACCAGCGCGACCAGCACCACCACGGTCGCAGCGAGCCGCGCGGTCAGCGAGGCCGGCCCGAGGCGGCGCAGGCGCACCCGGCTAGTCCGCGGCATCGGACCGGGTGGCCGGCTTGAGCACGTAGCCGGCGCCGCGCATGGTGTGGATCATCGGCTCCCGGCCGGCGTCGATCTTCTTGCGCAGGTAGGAGATGTAGAGCTCGACCACGTTGGACTGCCCGCCGAAGTCGTAGCTCCACACCCGGTCGAGGATCTGCGCCTTGGAGAGCACCCGCCGCGGGTTGCGCATCAGGTAGCGCAGCAGCTCGAACTCGGTGGCGGTCAGGGAGATCTCGTCGCCGCCTCGGCGTACCTCGTGGCTGTCCTCGTCGAGCTCGAGGTCGCCCACCACCAGGGTCGAGGTGCTGGCGCGCGCCGACGCGCCCGCGCGACGCAGCAGGGCCCGGACCCGGGCCACCACCTCCTCCAAGCTGAACGGCTTGGTCACGTAGTCGTCGCCGCCGGCGGTCAGTCCGGTCACCCGGTCCTCCACCGCGTCCCGCGCGGTGAGGAAGAGCACCGGCACGTGCGGCTGGCGCTGCCGGACCCGGCGCATCACCTCCAGCCCGTCGAAGTCGGGCAGCATCAGGTCGAGCACGATCGCGTCGGGGACGACCGCTCTCGCCTGCTCGACCGCCGTACGCCCGGTGTGCGCGACGCTGACCTCCCAGCCCTCGTAGCGCATCGCCATCGCCAGCAGCTCGGTCAGGTTCTTCTCGTCGTCGACGACCAGCACCCGCGGGGGCGAGCCGTCGGCGCGGGTGAGCGGGGCAGTGCTGTCAGCCACCTCTCCAGCGTCGCACCGGATCACGAGGTCGGGCCTGTCCACTGCCTGTGCTTTTCCTGTGAAGTACGGCGCCCTGCGCCCTCACAGCCGGCTCACAGGTCCCTCTCAACCGAGTGACACGCGGGGCGGCCACGGTGGGTGGCGTGCCAGCGGCACGACCTTCCCCCAGACATGCCAGAGGAGGCACCCCCGGTGCGCAAGCCGCTCAACCCCACAGTCAAGAAGTCGGTCAGGCGGGCGACCGCCCTCTCCACCCTCGCCGTGCTGGCGCTGGCCGGATGCTCGGCGCAGGCGAGCACCGGTGCCGAGGCCGGGAGCGATGAGGCGACCCCGGTCCTCGACCAGTCCGTGCTGCACGAGGTCGACGTCACGGTCGAGGAGGAGACCCTGTCGTCCGACGACTGGACCCGCGCCGACGTGACCATCGACGGCGAGGAGTACGCCGACGCGGGCGTGCGGCTGGCCGGTGGGCCGGGCGACGGTCGGCCCGGTGACCACGGACGTGCCGACGATCGCGGCGGCCCCGAGGACCACGACGGGGACCGCGACTCCGACACGGACCGCGACTCCACCGAGGCCCCGTGGCTGATCAGCCTCGACGAGTTCGTCGACGACCAGTCGCTCGACGGGATCACCGAGCTGGCGGTCGTCGGCGACGACACCGGCGACGTGCTCGGCCAGGCGGTCCGCCTGGACCTGATGGCCCAGCGCGGTGCCGGTGACGAGGTGCCAGTCGCCTCCTCCTTCTCCGTCAACGACTCCGAGGAGGAACTGCGGCTGCTGGTGCCGTTGCCCGGCGAGGAGCGCCCGGACGGCGAGGACGCCGAGGAGCTCCTGGACAAGTGGGTCGACCTCCTGGGCAACCAGGCGGGCGACCTGGTCGACCCCGACACCCTCCAGGACGACGCCGACTCGCTGCGCGAGCACCTGAGCGACGGCGACTTCGGCGACGGCCTGGGCGGACCGGGCTCGGAGACCGGTCGCGGCCCCGGCGGATCCGGCGACATGCCCTCCGGTCCGCACGGACCCGGCGGGCCCGGCTACGAGCACGGCGACGGGCACGGTGACGAGCACGGTGACGAGTTCGACGGTGACGCCGACAGGGACCACCCGGGCGACCGGCACGACCGGCAGGGAGGCGCGGACGACTCCGGCGCCGCCGCCTCCCTGAGCTGATCCCCACCAGAAGGGGACGGGGCAGAGGGTCCGGCGAGGATCCCGCAGCACGCGGGTCCTCGACCGGGCCCTCGCCCGTTCTCCCGGCAGTCGCGGGCGGCGGGCTCAGCGCAGCCGGACGACGACCTTGCCGAGCGCCTTGCGCTCCTCCAGGTCGGCCAGGGCGCGACCGAACTCCTCCAGCGGGTACGTCGCACCGACCGGCGGCTTGACGACGCCGCTGGCGAGCATCGGCTCGAGCGCCTTCCACTGCTGCTGCATGTAGCCGGGCCGGGTCATCGCGAACGCGCCCCAGCCGACGCCGCGCACGTCGACGTTGTTGAGCAGCAGCCGGTTGACCTTGACCTCGGGGATGCCCTGGCCCGCGGCGAAGCCGACGACCAGGAGGCGGCCCTGGGGCGCCAGCAGCCGCAGGGAGTCGGTGAAGGCGTCACCGCCGACCACGTCGAGCACCACGTCGACTCCGCGACCCCCGGTCAGCTCGGTCACTGCCGCGCGGAACCCGTCGAGCAGCACCGCGTCGTCCGCACCGGCCGCCAGCGCGACCTTGGACTTCTCGTCGGTGGAGACCACGGCGATCACCCGGGCGCCCATGCCCTTGGCGACCTGCACGGTGGCGGTGCCCACCCCTCCGGCGGCGCCGTGCACCAGCACGGTCTCGCCGGCCTGGAGGCCCGCGCGCTCGTCGAGGGCGAACTGGGCCGTCAGGTAGTTCATCGGCAGCGCCGCGCCCTCGTCGTACGACGTCTCCTCGGGCAGCGGGAAGACGAAGTCGGCCGGCACCACGGCCAGCTCGGCGGCCCCGCCGTGCGGCAGCACGCCGGCGACCCGCTGGCCCACGGCCAGCCCCTCGACGCCCTCACCGAGCGCGGCGACGGTGCCCGCCAGGTCGACGCCCAGGGTGAACGGCGGCTCCGGCTTGAGCTGGTACTCCCCCTTGGAGAGCAGCAGGTCGGGGAAGGAGACGCCCACGCTGTGCACCTCGACGAGGACCTGTCCGGGGCCGGCGGTGGGCTCGGCCACCTCCCGCACCTCGACGTCGGCGGGACCGGTGGGCGTGATGACCTGGAGTGCGCGCATGGACGTCACCCTAGGCGCGGGGAGCGCGGCGTGGGGACGGGCGACGCGCCACGGCACAATGTGCACAGCGCCCAGATCGGCCGCCCCGCAGCATCCCGCAGGAGAACCTCCGCACCGTGTCCGACCCCTTCATCGACCAGGTCCTCGACACCGTCGGCGACCAGGCGACCGGTCGGAGCCTGCCCCGGGCGCTGACGCCCTTCCGCACCCCCGCCTACCGGTGGCTCGCCGCGTCGGTCGCCTTCGGTGCCTTCGCCCAGGGCGTCTGGGTGATCGGCCTGGTCTGGGAGGTCTTCCGGCTGGGCGGCGGCGCGACCCAGCTGTCCCTGGTCACCGGGGCCAGCGCGGTCGGGGTGATGGTTCCGGCGCTGCTGGCCGGGGTGGTCGCCGACCGGCTGCCGCAGAAGCGGATCCTGCTCACGGTGGCCGGCGTCGAGGCGCTCGGCATGGCGCTGGTCGCCGGGCTCGCCTGGGCGGACGCCACCGGCGTCGTCCTGCTCAGCGTCGTCACCTTCGTGGTCGGGATGGCGATGGCGTTCTACTACCCGGCGTACTCGGCGATGCTCCCCTCGCTGGTCCCCGAGCAGGACCTGATGGCGGTCAACGGCTTCGAGGGCATGGTGCGCCCCACCATCGGCCAGGCGCTCGGTCCGGCCGTGGCCGGCGCGGTGATCGGGTGGATCGCCCCGTCGGCCGCCTTCACCGTGGCCGCGCTGGCGATGGTCGGCTCGCTGCTCGCATTGTCCCGGGTGCCCAGGGTCCCGGTGCGGCACGCCCTGGACGCCGAGCACGCCGGTCACCCCGTACGCAGCGCGCTCGCCGACATGGGCGAGGGGCTGCGCTACATGGTGCGCACCCCGTGGCTGCTCGCCTCGCTGCTCTTCGCCTCGCTGCTGATCCTCTCGGTGATGGGGCCGCTGGAGGTGCTGCTGCCGTTCGTGATCAAGTCCGAGCTGGGCGGGGACGCGGGCGACCACTCGCTGGTGCTCGCCTCCTTCGGGATCGGCGGCGCGGCCGGCTCGCTGGTGATGGCCTCGCGACGGATGCCCCGGCGCTACCTGACCGTGATGACCGCGCTGTGGGGGATGGCCGGGCTGCCGTTCCTGGTGGTCGCGCACGCCGACGCGGTCTGGCAGATGGTGGCGGCCGGCTTCGTGATGGGGATCTTCTTCTCCGCCCCGATGGTGATCTGGGGGACGCTGCTCCAGCGCCGGGTGCCGCCGCACCTGCTCGGCCGGGTCTCCTCGCTCGACTTCTTCGTCAGCATCTCGCTGATGCCCGTCTCGATGGCACTGGCCGGGCCCCTGGCCGAGGCGATCGGCACTCGCGCCACCTTCTACGCCGCGGCACTGAGCCCGGTGCTGATCGCGGTGGTCACGGTGCTGTGGGCGCGGCTGCCCGCCGACGAGGTGGCGCACCCGCTCGACTGAGTGCGTGCGGATCGGGTTCGTCGACGAAGAGATCGGGCACGTCGACAACAAAAGCGGGACCCTGCGCGTCACACCGGTGACAAGCCAGCAAAGCCGCGAGAGGAAACCCATGAACCCGTCACGCCCCCGCCCTGGCCCGCCCACCCGACTCGGGGTCGCACGTGCCCTGACTGCCACGACCGCGTTCGCGGCAGCCCTCTCGACCGCCGTGCTGGCCGGCCCGGCGCTCGCCGCACCCGCCGCCGGGAACGACCCCGCCTGGGAGTCCGCCTGGCCAGGCGGGGAGGTCGCCGGGGGCTCGACCTGGCTACGGGGCTCGGTGATCGACCCGGCCACCGGTGACGTGCTCACCCTCGGTCACCACAGCGTCCTGCCCGGTGAGAACCGCCTGCGCCGGGTCTCCGGGGCGACCGGCGCCACCCTCTGGGAGGTGGGGCTTCCGGGGGGCCCCGGTGAAGCGGCACTGGCCCAGGACCCGGCCGCCGGACGCACCGTCGTGGCGGGCCGGGATGCGTCCAGTGAGGCGGTGGTGGTGCACTCGGTGGCCTCCGACGGGACCCTCTCCTGGACGCGGGAGGTGGTGGGCAAGGGCTACCCGCTCGAGCTGGTCGTCGACCCGCGGACCGGCACCTCGTGCCTCTCCTCGAGGTACTGGACGGAGGGGCGGACCGCCACCTGGCACCTCACCTGCCTGGACCGATCCGGCACGACCACCCTGTCCGAGTCGTACACGCACCGTGGCCCGGGCACGCTGCCCGTGCTGGCGGTCGACCCCGACCGCCAGCGCTGGTACGTCGCGGGGATGCACCACACGAAGGGCGGTGAGCGCCTGGTCCTGCTCGCCTACGACGCGGCCGGGGGACGCGAGTGGAAGCGAGTACGCGACCGTCGCGGCGCCTACGAGTCACGTGTCTCGGCAATCACCGTCGACCCTCGGAGCCACCGGGTGCACGTCGGTGCGGCGGTGTTCCGTCCCAACCAGGGCACGAAGAACCAGGCGAAGAAGAACCTGGGCACCCTGACCACCTGGAACGCCGCCGGCAGGCTGGCGTCCGACCGCCGCTGGAGCTCCAGGCACAGCCAGGGCGTCCTGGACCTCGAGGTCGATCCGGGGAGCCACCGTCTCTTCGCCGCCACGGCCACCGCCCGCCTCGGAACCAGCCTGCGGTTGATGTCGAGCGACGGCCGGTTGAAGAAGGTGGTCCGGCACGACCGCGTCCCCGGGATTGGCACCGCCCGGCTGGCGGTCGACGCCGAACGCCGGCAGGTGCTGGTCGGGGCGCAGTCGGTGGGCGCCTACACGTGGGGAGGCAAGCGGGTCTGGCGTGACACCAGCCAGAACCGCCAGGTGAGCGACGTCGACCACGACGTCGACCGCGGTCGTCTGGTCGTCGGCTGGAAGAGCATGGACGACCTAGGCAGCCAGCGCGCGTGGGTCACGGCCTGGGAGTCCTGAGCACGGTCGGGCCTGGTGGAAGAGGTGCGCTGAGCCCGGCTCAGCGCACCTCGACCAGCCGGTCCAGCTCGAAGTGCATCGGATCGGTCCAGGACCACAGGCCGCCCCAGGCGAAGCCCCACTTCTGGAAGATCGCCACCACCCGCCGGTCGATCTTCCCGACCGTGCCCCGCTGGTTGTCCGGGACGTTGAGGTCGATCGCGATCCCGAAGGCGTGCAGCGACAGGCTCCCGGTGTCGGCGATGAACCGCGGCTGGTAGCAGCCGCCGTACTGCTCGGGGCGGATCTCGGCGGCCAACCCGCTGCGCTCGATCTCGGTCAGCGCCGCCCTCAGCTGGGGCAGCACCACCTCGTGGCAGGTGACCTCGCCCAGGATCGGCACCTCCTCGGTGCGCACGTGCTGCAGCACCCAGTCGGGGTCGGGCTCGATCGCTCCCCCCTTCAGGACCCGGTAGGTGAACGAGCCGACCGCCGCGGCCACCGAGCCGCCGGTCAGCAGCGCGGTCTGCACCCCGCTGAGGTCGGGATCGGGGCCCAGCACCGAGATGCCCACGTCGGTCGTCCCCGAGCCGGACGTGGACCCACCCAGGACCCCGGCGATCCGGGGCCGCACCACCCGGGGGGCGACCGACCCGGTGGAGACGACCAGGGCGTTGCGCTGGGGCAGCCCCAGCTCGTCGGCCCACACGTGGTCGACCACCACGTCGACCTGCGGCACCTGGTCGACGACCGCGACCACGGGCAGCTCGGTGGCGTCGGCGTCGTTGCCCAGCTGCAGCGTCGACCGGTCCGCGACCAGGTCGCGCAGGCTCCGGTCCACCGCGAGGCCGCCGTCGAAGACCGCCCGCCACACGCGGGCGTCGTACGCCGTGGTGCGCGGGGTCAGCCGGCGGTAGGAGGCGGGGTCGACCGCGGCCACGGTCAGCACCCTGTTCTCCACGCTCACCTGGGCCAGTCGCATCGGCTCGACGTGCTCGACTCCGGGCAGCGCCCGGACCGCGCGCAGCTGCTCGCGGGTGAGTGGCCGGGTGCGCTGCACCAGCAGGTCGGCGGGGAGCAGCGGGGCGGTCAGCGGCCCCGGTGCCCGGCCGTGCCCGGTTGCCGTGGCGGTCGGGGTGGCGGTCGGCTGCGGGGACGGCGCCAGGCTCGCGGTGGGCAGGGTGGACGGCTCGTCGGCCGACGTCGTCGGGGACGGTGCCGGGTCCTCGCCCCCGACCGGGGAGGCGACGGAGCAGCCGGCGGCCACCAGCACGAGCGCGACCAGCACCGGGACCAGCCACGCAGGAAGCTCCGCCCACGCCCCGGGCTCGCGGCCTCCGGCGCCCCGTCGGGGAGAGGGGGCGTCGACGTCGGAGACCGGGCTGCGGCGCACCCTTGGCACGGTACCGCCGTCCGAGCGGACTCGCTCCTCTCGCGTTAGCATCAGCTGTAACCCACATCACCTCGGGAGGGCAGATGGCAGCGGAGCCACAGCAGGTCGTCGGCGCGGAGGCCAAGCGGGGAGCCTTCTCCTCGCGCAAGGTCTTCATCCTCGCCGCCATCGGATCGGCCGTCGGACTCGGCAACATCTGGCGCTTCCCCTACGTCGCCTACGAGAACGGCGGCGGCGCGTTCGTCATCCCCTACCTGATCGCGCTGCTCACCGCGGGCATCCCGTTCCTCTTCCTCGACTACGCGATCGGGCACCGCTACCGCGGCTCCGCCCCGCTCTCCTTCGCGCGCCTGCGCCGGGGTGCGGAGGGCCTCGGCTGGTGGCAGGTCGGCATCTGCTTCATGATCGCCGTCTACTACGCCGCGGTGATCGCCTGGGCGCTGCGCTACACGGTCTTCTCGGTCGACGAGGCCTGGGGCAGCGACCCCGAGGGCTTCTTCCTGGGCGACTTCCTCCAGGTCAGCGAGCCCGGCGTGACCCTGGAGATCGTGCCCGGCGTGCTGGTGCCGATGCTGCTGGTCTGGCTGGCGGTGATCGCGATCATGGTCGCCGGCGTGCAGAAGGGGATCGGCGCCACCTCGGTGGTCTTCATCCCGGTGCTCGTGCTCGCCTTCATCGCGCTCGTCGCCCGGGCGCTCTTCCTGCCCGGTGCCACCGAGGGCCTCAACGCCTTCTTCACCCCGGACTGGGGCGCGCTCACGGAGCCGTCGGTGTGGGGCGCGGCCTTCGGCCAGATCTTCTTCTCGCTCTCCATCGGCTTCGGCATCATGATCACCTACGCCTCCTACGTGCACCGCGACACCGACATGACCGGTTCCGGCCTGGTGGTCGGCTTCGCCAACTCCAGCTTCGAGCTGCTCGCCGGCATCGGCGTCTTCGCCGCGCTCGGCTTCATGGCCCAGGCCCAGGGGGTCGAGGTCGGCGAGGTCGCGGGCGGCGGGATCGGACTCGCGTTCATCGGCTTCCCGGCGATCATCAGCGAGGCGCCGTGGGGGGCGTTCATCGGCGTCTGCTTCTTCGGCTCCCTGGTGCTGGCCGGGCTCACCTCGCTGGTCTCGGTGATCGAGGTGGTGATCTCCGCGGTCCGCGACAAGTTCGAGATGGGCCGGGTGACCGCCGCCGCGGTCGTGAGCATCCCGTGCGCCGCGCTCAGCATCGCCCTGTTCTCCAGCACCAGCGGCCTGCACGTGCTCGACATCCTCGACCACTTCATCAACCAGTTCGGGATCCTGCTGGTCGCGGTGGTCTCCATGCTGGTGGTGGCCTGGGCGCTCCGGGCGCTGCCGCTGCTGCAGAACCACCTCAACCGCAACGGCTCGTTCAAGCTCGGCACCACCTGGCGGGTGCTGATCTCGGTGGTCACCCCGATCGCTCTGGCCTACGTGCTGATCGACGGCCTGGTCACCGACATCGAGACGCCGTACGGCGGGTTCCCCGGCTGGATGCTCGGAGTCTTCGGCTGGGGGGCCGCGGGCCTGGTGCTGGTGTTCGGGTTCGTGGCCACCCTGCTGCCCTGGCGCAAGGACACGCCGATGGACGTGACGGCCGACGAGGAGGTCCAGGAGTGAACGGCGACGCGATCGTGATGATGGTGGTGGCCATGCTGATCCTGTGGGGAGGGCTGCTGGTGGCGATCATCCGCCTCACCCGGAGCCCGGACGTCCCCCGGACCGACGAGCTGCACCGGGACCTCTGACCGGCCGGACGGCCAGCCAGGAGACCGCGCCGCCGGCGACCAGCAGGCCCGCGCAGATCCAGAGCGCCTCGACGTACGCGGTGTCGAACGCGACCGGGTCGGCGTACTGGTCGCCGTGCAGCCCGACCGCGAGGGGCAGCGCGGCGACCGCGAGCAGGGAGCCGGCGCGGGCCACCGCGTTGTTGATCCCGCTGGCCACGCCGGCCTTGTCGTCGGAAGCCGCAGCGAGCACGGTGGCGGTCAGCGGGGCCACCATCAGCGCCAGCCCGAGGCCGAAGACGGTGAGGCCGGGCAGCACGTCGCGCCACCACCTGCCCTCGCCCGCACTACCGAGCATCAGGGTGCCGACGGCCATGACCAGCGGCCCGACGGTCATCGGGATCCGCGGGCCGATCCGGGCAGCCAGCGCGCCGCCCCGCGCGGCCAGCAGCAGCATGCAGACCGTGACCGGGAGGGTCGCGGCCCCGGCGGCCAGCGCGGAGTAGCCGCCGACCGTCTGCAGCTGGATCACCAGGAAGAACAGGACCGCCCCCAGGGCGGCGTACACCAGCAGCGTCATCGCGTTGGCGGCGCTGAAGTCGCGGTCGGCGAAGAGCCGCAGCGGCACCATCGGCTGCCGGGCGCGGTGCTCGAGCGCGAGGAACGCCACGCCGGTGAGCACCCCGATCCCGGAGGCCCACACCGCGTCCGCGCCGCCCACTCGATGAGCGCGTAGGTCAGGCCGCCCAGCGCCACCGAGGCGAGCACGGCGCCGGCCACGTCGAACCGCCCCGAGGCGTCCGGGTCCCGGGTCTCGGGCACCCAGCGCTGCGCCGCGAGCACGGTGAGCACAGCGAGCGGCAGGTTGACCAGGAAGATCCACCGCCAGGAGAGCTGGTCGACCAGCACCCCGCCCAGCAGCGGACCGACCGCGGTGGCGACCCCGCCGAGCCCGGACCAGGCGCCGATCGCCCGGGCCCGGTCCTCGGCGACGAACGCCCCCTGGATCATCGCCAGACTGCCGGGGGTCAGCAGCGCGCCGCCCACCCCCTGGAGCAGCCGGGCGGCGATCAGCACCTCGATCGAGGGGGCGGCCCCGCAGAGCAGCGAGGCGGCGGCGAACCAGACGGTGCCGACCACGAAGACGCGTCGCCGGCCGAACCGGTCCCCCAGCGAGCCGCCGAGCAGGACCAGCCCGGCCAGGGTGAGCAGGTAGCCGTTGGTCACCCACTGCAGCTGGGCCAGGCTGGCCCCCAGGTCGCGGCCGATGGCCGGCAGCGCCACGTTGACCACGGTGCCGTCGAGCAGGGTCAGCCCCGAGCCCAGGACCGCGGCCGCGAGCACGCCGCGTCCGCCGGGGGTCGCCTAGCGGACGGCGGCGGCCTCGGGCACGAGCCCCTCAGGCGTTCTCGCGCCGGAAGGTCGCGGTGCCCCACCACATGGCCAGCGCGCAGAGCACGACCGACCAGCCGACACCCCAGGCCAGGCCCGAGGAGGCGAGGTCCCCGGCGAAGGTGTCCCGCACCCCGGTGACGACCCACTTGAACGGCATGAAGTCGCTCAGTCGCTGGAGCCAGGCGGCGCCGAGGGTCATCGGCAGCAGGATCCCGCTGAGCAGCAGCACCGGCATCATCACCATGTTGATCAGCGGGGCCATCACGTCCTCGCTCTTGGTGGCCAGCGCCAGCGCGTTGGACGCCGCCGCGCAGGCGGCCCCGATCATCAGGGTCAGCGCGATGCCGAGCACCACGCCGCCGACCGGCGCGCGCATCCCCATGGCGTAGCCCAGCCCGACCAGGATCAGCGCCTGGACCAGGAACTGCAGCAGGTCGCGCATCAGCCGTCCGACCAGCAGCGCCGACCGGTTGGCCGGGGTGACCCGCTCGGCCTCGATCACCCCTTCCCGCCACTCCGCGATCAGGCCGAAGCCGGCGAAGAACGCCCCGAACATCCCCAGCTGCACGAGCAGGCCGGGCACCAGGAAGGTGTACGCGTTGTCCGGGGCGCCGGGGAACTGCCCGACGATCGGCTTGAGCAGCGGCCCGAAGAGCACCAGGTAGAGGATCGGCTGCATCACCCCGATCACCACCCAGGCCGGGTTGCGCAGGTTCATCCGCAGCTGGCGGCGGAAGACGATGGTGGAGTCGCGGAAGAAGGAGGTCATCGGTCTGCTCCCTGCAGGCTGGTGGCGGCCCCCACGACCGGGGCGGTCTCGAGCGGCTCCGGCTCCCCGACGCCGTCCGGCTCCTGCGGACGGGCCTCGGCGTCGCGCAGCGAACGCCCGGTGAGGCTGAGGAAGACGTCGTCCAGCGTCGGCCGCTGCACCTCGATCGAGTCCAGCAGGACGCCGGCTCCGTCCAGGTCGCGCAGCAGCCCGGGGACCGCACGCCCCGCGCGGCCCACCCGGCCGCTCACCCGGCGACCGTCCACCTGGACCGACGCGGCGACCGAGGCGAGCTTGTCGCGCGCGACGGCCACGTGCTCGTCGGCGGCCAGCTCGAGGTCGACCAGGTCGCCCGCGACCTGGGCCTTGAGGTTGTCGGCGGTGTCGCTGGCCACGATCCGCCCCTGGTCGATGATCACGATCCGGTCCGAGAGGGCGTCCGCCTCGTCCAGGTAGTGGGTGGTGAGGAAGACCGTCGCCCCGCGCCGCTCGCGCAGGCCGGCGATGTGCTCCCACAGGTTGGCCCGGGCCTGCGGGTCGAGCCCGGTGGTGGGCTCGTCCAGGAAGACCAGGGTCGGGTCGTGGACCAGCCCCATGGCGATGTCGAGCCGGCGCTTCTGCCCGCCGGACATGTTCCGCGGCCGGCGCTTCCACAGGCCGGGCAGGTCGAGCTGCTCGAAGAGCTCCTGGCCCCGGGCGGTCGCGTCCCGGCGCGACATCCCGTAGAGCATCCCGTGGTCGACCACCTCGTCGCCGGCCTGCGCGCCGGAGAAGGTGGAGCCGACCTGGGAGACGTAGCCGATACTGCGGCGCACCTGCTCGGACTGGGTGACCACGTCGTACCCCGCCACCCGGGCCGAGCCGGCCGTGGGTCGCAGCAGCGTGGTGAGCATCCGCAGCGTGGTGGTCTTGCCGGCGCCGTTGGGGCCGAGGAACCCGACCACCTCGCCCTCGGCGACGTCCAGGTCGACGCCGTCGACTGCGCGCACCTCGGTCTTCTTCTTCCCCTGTCCGGTGTGAAAAGTCTGCACGAGTCCCCGGGCCTCGATCATCTGTCCTCCCTCGTCCCTGTCTGTTCAAACTTGAACAGACGATCTATCGTCCTCCTCGGCCCACCGCCCGTCAACCGGTTTCCGCAGGAGTCGGCTAGCCCCAGGTGACGGCGGCCGGCGCCCAGGACCAGTCGGCCGGGTCCGGCTGCGCCTCGGTGCCGCGGTTCCACAGGGTGAGGTAGACCGCCACCGCCGACCCGCGCACCCGGACGTCGGCACCGGCGACCTCGGCGGACCCCGCCGGCACCCGGGTGGTGACCGGCTGCCCGGGCCCCAGCTCGACCAGCCAGGCGCCGGGAAGGTCGAGCGACTCCACCCCCACGGTCACCGGCTCGGCCGGCCGCAGCCCGGTCCGGGGCCGCGGGAGGTAGCCGGCGAGCATCTCGTCGATCCCGTCGAGCGCCACTGCCGGCTCGATCCACGTCTCGGCCGCGGTGGGCGCGCGACCCAGGCAGGCCGCCAGCGCGTCGACCGCGTGGATGGTGGTCTCGTGGCACTGCCGGCGGGCCCAGAAGTCGCGGGGCCGGCCGGCGTCGGCGAGGAAGATCCGGGCCCGCGCCGCCTCGTCGTCGCGCTCCCCTGCAGCGGCGACCGCGGCGGCCACCTCGATCGCGCCGTCGCGCAGCCACTCCAGCGGGTCCGGGGCGTCGATGCCCTCCTGCTCCCAGCGGGCCACCTCGTCGCCGTCGTCGTCCGGAGCACCCCCCGGCGGCCGGGTCAGCTGGGCCGAGGCCCACCGGTGCACCATCCCCTGGTGGGCCACCAGTCGGCGCACCGTCCAGTCGGGAGCGGTGGGCACCGGGGCACGCATCCCGGCGCGGTCGCCGTACCGGACGAACGCGAGCATCGCCTGCCGCAGCCCCTCGAGGTGGTCCCGCCAGTCCAGGACCTCCCGGGCGCCCTCGTGAGTGCTCATGGCGCCCACGATGGCAGGTCAGCGGCCCAGGAGCGCGCGATATTTCTCCCGGTCGGCCTGCATCTGCCAGCCCTCATCGTCCGCGGGCGGAGCCCAGTCCCACTGGTCCGGCGCGATCCGCAGGGCACCCGACTCCAGGTCTGCGAGCACGCCGCGCAGCCACAGCAGCTCGGCGATCGCCAGCTCGCGCCACAGCACCAGCCCGCGGCGCGCGTGCGGCGGCCCGGCGTACGGGGAGTGCTGGTCGCCCGCGAGCGCCTCGACCTGGCCCTCCAGCCCGGCCGCCCGGGTACGCAGGGCCCCGACCGCCGTGGCGGTGCCGAGGTTGGAGAGCATCCCGAAGGCCGCCTGGAAAGCCACCCGGTCGTGCAGGTCGACCCGCTCCAGCGCCTCGACCTGGAGCCGTTGCAGCTCGGCGCGACCCGCGTCGGTGATCTCGTAGACGGCGACCTCGCGGGCCCCGTCGAGCAGGTCGGTGCGGACCAGCAGCTCCTGGCGGGTCAGCGTGGCGAGGCCGTGGTAGATCGAGCCGGGGTTGACGTGGGCCCACTCGTCCACGTGCCAGGAGAGCAGCTCGCGGCGGATCTGGTAGCCGTTGACTGGCGCGAACATCGAGACCGCTCCCAGGAGCAGCATCCGCGTCTCGTGCCCGGCCATGGCGTCATCGTAGGTGCGGGGTGGCGCGCTGTGGTGTCATGGCTCGCATGGACCACCCCCTCGGCATCGACTTCGGCGGCACCGGCATCAAGGGCGCGCCCGTGGACCTGGCGGCGGGCGACTTCGCCCAGAAGAAGGTGAAGATCGACACCCCGCGCCCGGCCACCCCGACCGCGGTGGCCGGGGTCTTCCGCGAGCTCGTGGCCGACTTCCCGCGCTCCGCGGCGGCGGTCGGGATCACCGTGCCTGGCGTGATGAAGCGCGGGGTGGTGCACTCCGCGCCCAACATCGACCCGGCGTGGATCGGCACCGACGCCGACGCGCTCTTCACCGAGGCGCTCGGTCGCGAGGTGCACCTGATCAACGACGCGGACGCCGCCGGCCTGGCCGAGGTGGAGTACGGGGCCGCCCGCGGCCGCCGCGGCCTGGTCATCGTCACCACCCTGGGCACCGGCATCGGGTCGGCCCTGGTGCACGACGGCGTGCTGGTGCCCAACTCCGAGCTGGGCCACGTGCAGATCGACGGCCGGGTCGCCGAGCAGCACGCGGCCAACAGCATCCGCGAGCGCGACGACCTCTCCTGGCCGGAGTGGGCCGAGCGGCTGACCGTCTACTACCGGACCCTGGAGCGGCTCTTCACCCCCGAGCTGTTCGTGGTGGGCGGCGGGGTCAGCCAGCAGAGCGAGGAGTTCCTGCCGCTGATCGAGATCGAGACCGAGATCGTGCCGGCGACCCTGCGCAACCGCGCCGGGATCATCGGCGCGGCGCTGGCGGCCAGCCGGGCCGCCTCCTAGCCAGTGGGCACCTCAGCGGGCGCCTCCGTGGCGGCGAGGTCTCGCTTCCAGACCCGGAACTCCTCCTCGGAGCCGCCGCGTCGCCAGTAGCCGGAGATCGACACCTGGTCGCGGGTCAGGCCGCGCTCGCCGAGCAGCCACGGGCGCAGGCCGCGCATCACCGTCTCGGCCTCCCCGTGCACGAACGCCTGGACCCGGCCGGGCAGCCACTCCAGCCGACGTACGGCGTCCAGCAACGAGCCGTCGCCACGGTGGACGAAGCTCACCTGCGTCCCGGCCGTCCCGCGCAGGGCCGGCTCGCCGTCCGGGCCGTCGACCTCCAGCAGCACCCGCACGACCGCGTCCGGCGACCGCTCGGCGAGGTCGGCCAGCGCGGCGGTGATCGCCGGCAGCGCCGACTCGTCGCCGACCAGCAGGTGCCAGTCGGCCGTCGGGTCGGGGCGGTACCCGCCGCCCGGGCCACGCGCCTCCAGCTCGTCGCCCGGCTGCGCCGCCGCGGCCCACGGACCGGCGACGCCCTGGTCGCCGTGCAGGACGAAGTCGATGGCCAGCGTCCCGGCCTCGACGTCGGGGAAGAGCGCGGTGTAGGTGCGCACGCTCTCGCCCAGCACGAGCTTGACGTAGCGGTCGGTGTGGTCGCTGCCGAGGAACGCCGACAGGTCGTCGCTGCGGAACCAGACCCGGCGCACGGTCGGGGTGAGGTCCTCGGTCCCGGTGACCAGCAGCCGGGTCGCGGCGGGCCGGTCCCGGGTCGGTCGCGCTCTGCCGGGTCGGTCGGGGGCGGCAGAGGTGGGTCCAGGCGGCACGGTGCTCCTTCGACGGGCGATCGGGGACCCCCGGTGTGACCCGGGACTCGGGCAAATATTAACTTAGCCTTACCTAACTCAATCTCTCGGAACGAACGGAACCACCACACCATGCTGCTGAACCACCGCCGCCTCGCCACCCTCGCGACCCTCCCGCTGCTGGGGCTGGCCCTCACCGCCTGCGGGGACGACGCGGAGGCGGACGACGCCGCCGCCGCGGGCGAGACCATCACCGTGACCGACGCGCTGGGCGAGGAGGAGGTGCCGCTGAACCCCGAGAGCGTCGTGGTCTTCGACATGGGCGTCCTCGACACCCTCGACACCCTGGGCGTCGACGCCGTCACCGGCGTGGCCAAGGGCGGCGCGATCCCGTCGTACCTGACGAAGTACGAGAGCGACGAGTACGTCACGGTCGGCGACCTGTTCGAGCCCGACCTCGAGGCGATCCCGCAGACCGAGCCCGACCTGATCATCGTCGGCGGCCGCTCGGCCCCCATGCACGACACGCTCGAGGACACCTTCGACGGCGTCCCGGTGCTCGACCTCTCCGTCGACTCCGGCGACTACCTGGACAGCACCCGGGAGAACGTCGAGACCCTGGCCAGCATCTTCGAGAAGACCGACGAGGCCGCCGACATCCTCGCGGGGTACGACGAGCGGATCGCCGCGGTGGCCGAGCAGGCCGACGGGGCCGGCAAGGCGCTGGTCCTGCTGACCAGCGGCGGCGAGGTCACCGCCTACAGCGTGAACTCGCGCTTCGGGTTCCTGCACGACGTCTTCGGCGTCGAGGCCGCCACCGGCGAGCTCGGCGACGAGGAGTCGCGTCACGGCGAGGCGGTCTCCTTCGAGTTCGTCCGCGAGGCGAACCCCGACCTGCTCTACGTGGTCGACCGCGACGCCGCGATCGGCGAGGAGGGCAAGTCGGCCGAGGAGATCCTCGACAACCAGCTGGTCCGCGCCACGTCGGCCTGGAAGAACGACAAGGTCACCTACGTCGACGCCGAGGCCTGGTACATCGTCACCGGCGGCCTGACCTCGCTCGGCACCCTGATCGACGACGTCGAGGCCGGCCTCTCCTGAGCGGGACCGCCACCTCGACGCGCGCGGAGCGCACGCGTCGCCCCACCCCGCCGGCCGCCCTGGCCGGCGGGGTGGTCGTGCTCCTGCTGCTCGCCGCGGTGAGCATGTCGGTGGGCGTCGCCGACGCCTCCTGGGAGGTCGTCCTGGTCTCCCGGCTGCCGCGGACCGTCTCCCTGGTGCTGGCCGGGGCCGCGCTCGCGGTCTGCGGGCTGCTCATGCAGCTGCTGGTGCGCAACCGGTTCGTCGAGCCCTCCACGGTCGGCACCACCGAGGCCGCCGGCCTGGGTCTGGTGGCGATCACGCTGCTGGCGCCGGGAGCCCCGCTGATGGCCAAGATGGGCACGGCCGCGCTCTTCGCGCTGGTCGGCACCTGGCTCTTCCTGCGGGTGGTGCGGCTGATGCCGGTGCGCGAGACGATCCTGGTGCCGCTGATCGGGCTGATGCTCGGCGGCGTGATCGGGGCGTTCACCACCTTCCTGGCCTTCCACAACGACCTGCTCCAGACCCTCAACAGCTGGATGACCGGCGACTTCTCCGGGGTGCTCCGGGGCCGCTACGAGCTCCTCTGGCTGGTCGCGGCGCTCGTCGTGGTCGCCTTCCTGGCCGCCGACCGGTTCACCGTCGCCGGGATGGGCGAGACCTTCTCCACCAACGCCGGGATCAACCACCGCGCCGTCCTGGCGATCGGGCTGAGCATCGTCTCCCTGGTCAGCGCAGTCGTCGTGGTCACGGTCGGGGTGATCCCCTTCCTCGGCCTGGTGGTGCCCAACGTGGTGAGCGCGATGGTCGGCGACAACGCCCGCCGCGGGCTGCCCTGGGTCGCCGTCCTGGGCTCCGGGCTGGTGCTCGCCTGCGACATCCTGGGCCGGCTGATCCGCTACCCCTACGAGATCCCGGTCGGGACCGTGATGGGCGTGCTGGGCGCCGCGTTCTTCCTGTTCCTGCTGCTGCGGAAGGCCCCTCGTGTCGACTGACGTCCAGCCCCTGCCCGGCGCGCCGGTCGCCCGCCCTCGGCGCGCCCTCCCCCCGTGGACCCGGGTCGGTCTGGCCGCCGTGGTCGCGGTAGCGGTCGTCGCCGGCTTCCTGCTCGCCGACACCGGTGGGTACGCCGAGATCGTGGTGCCGCTGCGGATCCGGCGGCTGGTCGCGCTGGTCCTGGTCGGCTGGGCGATCGCCCTGTCCACCGTGCTCTTCCAGACCGTCACCGGCAACCGCATCCTCACCCCGGCGCTGATGGGCTTCGACGCGCTCTACGTGCTGGTGCAGACCGTGGTGGTCTTCTTCTTCTCCGCCCAGCTCTTCCGCGACACCGATCCGCGCCTGCAGTTCGCGCTGGAGACGCTGCTGATGCTCGTCTTCGCGCTGACGCTCTTCCGCTGGCTCTTCACCTCGGGCCGCTACCCGCTGCACGTGCTGATCCTGGTCGGGATGGTCTTCGCCACCCTGTTCCGCAGCATCGCGGGCTTCCTGCAGCGGCTGATCGACCCCAGCGAGTTCCAGGTCCTGCAGAACCTGATGTTCGCCTCGTTCACCACCGTCGACGAGGACCTGGTGTGGGTGACCGCGGCGGTGGTCGCGGTGGCGACCCTGATCGTCGTCCGCCGGCTGCGGGTCTACGACGTGCTGGCCCTGGGCGCCCCAACCGCCACCAGCCTCGGGGTCGACCACCGCCGGGAGACCACCCGGGTGCTCGCCCTGGTCGCCGTCCTGGTCTCGGTCTCCACCGCCCTGGTCGGGCCGATCACCTTCTTCGGGCTGCTGGTCGCCCACCTCGCCTACCTGCTCGCCGGCACCCACCGGCACGCCGTCGTGCTCCCGCTGGCTGGCCTCTCCGCGGTCATCTGCCTGGTCGGCGGGCAGTTCGTGCTGGAGCGGCTGCTCGACGTCACCACCACCCTGTCGGTCGTCATCGAGCTCGTCGGCGGCCTCACCTTCATCGCCCTGCTGATCCACCGCGCCCGGAGGAACCTCGCATGACCACCACCCACCCGGCCACCGGCACCCACGACCCCGCCGGCAGCGGCATCGGCACGGACGCCTGCACCGGCCTGCCCCGCCCCGGGATCCGGGCCGAGGGCGTGACCAAGCGCTACGGCCGCCAGGTGGTCGTCGACGACGTCGAGCTCGACCTCCCGCTGGGTGGTGTCACCGCACTGATCGGCCCGAACGGCGCCGGCAAGTCGACCCTGCTCTCCATCGCCGGGCGACTGCAGAGCGCGGACGCCGGCCGGGTCACCGTCACCGGTCTCGACGTGGCCACCGCGCCCGGCGAGGAGCTGGCCCGGCGGATGGCGGTGCTGCGCCAGGAGAACCACCTCGACATCCGGCTGACCGTGCGCGACCTGGTCACCTTCGGGCGCTACCCGCACTCCAAGGGGCGGCCCGGCCCCGACGACCTGGCCCACGTCGAGAAGGCGCTGGAGTACCTCGACCTCACCCAGTACGCCGACCGGTTCCTCGACCAGCTCTCCGGCGGCCAGCGGCAGCGGGCGTTCGTGGCGATGGTGCTGTGCCAGGACACCGACGTGGTGCTGCTCGACGAGCCGCTCAACAACCTCGACCTGCGGCACGCGGTGGCGATGATGGGCCGGCTGCGCGACGCCGCCCGCGAGCTGGACCGGACGATCGTGGTCGTCGTCCACGACCTCAACGTCGCCTCCTGCTACGCCGACACCATCGTGGCGATGCGCGACGGCAAGGTGGTGGCCTGCGGCCCGCCGGCCGAGATCATGCGGCCCGACTTGCTGGAGGAGATCTACGGGCTGCCGGTCGCGGTGCACGAGATCGACGGCCAGCTGATCGCGACGTACTACCGCTAGACACCGCTAGACAGCACCAGAGACCGCCAGGCCCGGCCGCTCCCGGCCGGAGAGGCCGAGCTACCGGAGGTCGCCCTCCGCGGCGGCGGTGTCCGGCTCCGGCTCCTGCTCGATCACGGCGTCGAGCGCGGCGAGCACGCCGCGCAGGTAGCGCTCGACCACCTCGCGCTCCTGCGCGGAGAAGCCCCGGTCCAGCTCGTCCAGGGCGGTGAACATCGGCCGCAGGTGGCCGGAGGCCTCCCGACGCCCCGACTCGGTGACGTGCACCTCGGTGCGCCGGCGGTCCCCGGCGTGGGGCCGCCGCTCCGCGTGACCGCGGGCGACCAGCCGGTCCACGATCCCGGTGGAGGCGGCGGTGGAGACGTCGAGACGGCGGGCCACCTCGGCGGGCCCCAGGGGCTCGCGGCTCAGGTGCGCCATCGCCTCCAGCTCGCGGTCGCTCAGGCCCGCGCGGTTGGCCACGGCGTGGTGCAGTCGCAGGGTCCGGTCCAGGACTGCGCGCAGGGCCAGCAGGCTGCCGGTCTGGTCCCACCCGGGAGCGCGTTCCGATGCTCTCGTGTCGCTGGCGTCGCTCACCAAGAACCTCCCTCCACCTTCCCCGGCCGAGCCTCGGGCGGCCCGGTTTGTCCCCCGGTCATGCTGGGTATTGCAGCATTGCTAACCTAGTTAGCAATACACTTCTCTAGCCATCTTACCCGCTTCTGGAGCCTCTCATGTCCTCGTCACAGTCCGCCGGTGCCAGCCGGATCGCGACGTTCCTCACCGGCAAGAAGGTCGCCTGGCTGGTGGCCCTCCTGCCCCTGCTGATGGCCGGGGCGGTGCTCGGTCTCGTCGGCGAGGGCGAGCGCACCACCGGCCCGACCGAGGGCCTGCCCGTCGGCTACGACAGCACCGAGGCGGTCGCACTCCAGGCCGAGCTGCCCGAGGACGAGGCGTCGGTGGCGATCGTCCTCTGGACCGCCGAGGACGGCAAGCTGAGCGAGCAGCAGCTCGGGACGATCCGCGGGCAGATCGGCCCGCTGATCGCGGAGATGACGGGGGCCGAGGGCCAGGGCTCCGGCCAGGGCTCCGGCCAGGGCTCCGGCCAGCCGGGCGGTGGCCGGCCTGGTCCGGACGAAGGCCCGTCGGGCGGTCCGGGCGGCGAGGAGTCGGGCCTCCAGGTCGCCGAGGACGGGACGGCGGCGTACGCCATCGTCCCGGTCGTCGCCGACACCTCCTCGGAGAACGCCGACCGGGTCGGCGAGCTGCGTGACCAGCTGGCCGAGGAGGTCCCCGACGGGGTCGAGGTCCAGGTGACCGGTCCGGCCGGCATCCAGGCCGACGTCGCCGCGGTCTTCGAGGGCGCCAACCTCCGGCTGCTGCTCGCCACCGCCGGGGTCGTGGCCCTGCTGCTGATCATCACCTACCGCAGCCCGGTGCTCTGGCTGATCCCGCTCACCGTGGTCGCTCTGGCCGACCGGTTCGCCGCGATCGTGGCGACCCAGGTGATGGAACGGATCAGCTACCTCACCTGGGACGAGTCGACGGTGGGCATCCTCAGCGTGCTGGTCTTCGGCGCCGGCACCAACTACGCCCTCCTGCTGATCTCCCGCTACCGCGAGGAGCTCAAGCGGCACGAGTCCCGGCACGCCGCCATGGCCCGCGCGCTGACCCGCACCGCGGAGCCGGTCTTCGCCAGCGCCACCACGGTCGTCCTGGGTCTGCTCACCCTGCTGCTCTCGGTCTTTCCCGCCACCCGCGGCCTGGGCGTTGCCTGCGCGATCGGCATCCTGATCGCGATGACCTTCGTGCTCCTGGTGCTGCCGGCCGCCCTGGTGGTCTTCGGCCGGTGGATCTTCTGGCCCAAGGTGCCGCACGTGGGCGACCGGGCCCTGGTCGACACCAAGTCGGTGTGGCGCCGGGTCGGCAACACCGTGGCCAAGCGCCCGCCGGCGTTCGTGGCCGGCACCCTGGTCGCGCTGGGCCTGATGATGGTCGGGCTCTTCCAGATCGACACGGGGCTGCGCCCGGCCGACCAGTTCCTCGACACCCCGGAGGCGATCACCGCCTCCGAGCGGCTGGGCGAGTCCTTCGCCGCCGGCCTCACCGACCCGGTCCAGGTGATCACCCGCGCCGACCCCGACGAGGTGGTGTCGACCGTCGAGGACGTCGACGGCATCACCTCGGCCCGGGTCACCACCCAGGCCGACGGGATCGCCCAGGTCGACGCCGTCCTGGACGCAGCGCCGGGCAGCGACGAGGCCCGGGAGACCGTGGGCGCTGTGCGGGAGGCGGTCGCGGACCTCGAGACGACGTACGTCGGCGGCGGCGACGCGGAGTCGGTGGACGAGAACGACGCGTCCGTGCGTGACCGGGTCCTGATCCTGCCGCTGATCCTGCTGCTGGTGCTCGGTGCGCTGATCATCCTGCTCCGCTCGCTGGTCGCGCCGGTGCTGCTGGTGCTCGCCGTGGTCGCGACCTACTCGGCGGCGATGGGCGCCTCGTGGTGGATCTTCACCGGCGTCTTCGGGTTCGACACGATGGACGTCGGGGTGCCGCTGCTGGCGTTCCTGTTCCTGGTGGCGCTCGGCGTCGACTACAGCATCTTCCTGGTCACCCGGGCCAAGGAGGAGGCGCGCGAGCACGGCACCGGCGAGGGGATGCTCCGGGCGCTGGCGGCCACCGGCGGCGTCATCACCAGCGCGGGCATCCTGCTGGCGGCGGTCTTCGCGGTGCTCGGGGTGCTGCCCCTGGTGGTGCTCGCCCAGCTCGGCGCGATCATCTGCCTCGGCGTCCTGCTCGACACCCTGGTGGTGCGGACCGTGCTGGTGCCGTCGCTCGCGCTCACCCTGGGTGACACGTTCTGGTGGCCGCGCAAGGTGCGCGACCCGCAGTCCCCGGTCGACGCCCAGCCGAAGGCTACGGTCAAGGCATGAGCGAGGAGACGCAGCAGGCCCAGGTCCGCGACAACCCCGACGAGAGCCGGTACGAGGTGCACCTCGACGGCGAGCTGGCGGGCTTCGCGGAGTACGAGTTCGACGACAAGCTGGTCGACTTCACCCACACCGAGGTCTTCGAGCAGTTCAGCGGCAAGGGGCTGGCCCAGCAGCTGGCCGCCGAGTCCCTGGACGACGTCCGCAGCCGCGGGCTGCAGGCGCTGCCGCACTGCGCGTTCTACGCCAAGTACCTGGCCAAGAACCCGGAGTACGTCGACCTGGTGCCGGCCGACCGCCGGGCCGAGTTCGACCTGGCCTGAGCGTGGGGGACGGCAGGCTCAGGCGTTCCTGAGCTTGCCGTCCAGCCAGATCCTGGCCGAGCCGACGAACCCCGCGGCCTCGTGCACCAGACGACCCAGGGCGTCCTGGCTGCGGCGGAAGGTCTCGCTGTAGCTGGCGGCGGCCGCCTTGGCGGCGTCGCTGACCTTGGCCTGGTCGTCCTCGCTGCGCAGCGGGAACCGGCCCGCGAGGATCTCGGTGTAGGCCCCGGACTCGGTCCACCGACGAAGCTCGGAGGCCCTGACCACCGCGAACGGGTGGGACTGCTGCTCGACCAGGAAGACCTTGAGCACGGAGTCGCGCAGGTCCTCGGTCTCGGTGTACTCGTGGGCCTGGGCGAAGAACGACGTGGGGTCGAGGTGCTCCAGGTCGCCGCCGGAGGCGAGCTTCATGTGCACCCGGGTCGCCGCCGCGGGGTTCTGCGCGGCCAGCAGCCCGGCCCGGTCGGCGGAGAGCTCGGCCTTGCGCGACCACTCCATCAGCGCCGCGACGATCCCGCGCAGGCCCAGAGACCCGCCCGGCACGGCGGCGAAGACGCCGGTGAGTCCGAGCAGCCGCTGCAGCAGGGTCTGGTAGACGGCGTGCCCGCTCAGGACGTGCCCGAGCTCGTGCCCCAGGACGAACCGCATCTCCTCCTCGTCGAGCAGCTGGACCAGACCGGAGTCGACGACGATCACCGGCTTCTCCATCCCCACCGCCACCGCCCCGAAGGTCGGCGCGGCGCGCACGTAGAGCTCGGGAATCGTGTCGGCGTCCAGCACCACCCCGACGTCGTGCAGCAGCCGGTGCAGCACCGGGAACTGGCGCTCGTCGGCCCGCACGGAGGAGCCGAGCAGCATCAGCCGCACGGTGCGCTCGCTGATCAGCCCGGACATCGCCTTGAGCACCGAGTCGAAGCCCTTGAGCTTGCGCAGGGCGACCAGGGCACCGGCGTCCGCCGGGTGCTCCCAGGCGCGCGAGCTGATGCCCGGAAGCGGGGTGCGGCTACGGACCGGGGTCTGCGTCATGCGCGGCATCCTTGCGCACCCCACCACGCCTGTCCCGAGTTCCGTCCAGATTCATCAGGACCGGCTGGCGCGTGCCACGATCCGGTCGTAGCGCGCGGCCATCTCGTCGGCCAGCGCCTTGGCCGCCGAGAGCGGCCGGACCATCACCATGAAGTCGTCGATCAGCCCGTCGGAGTCGAGGTGGAGGAAGTCGCACCCGGTCAGCTGCTTGTCGCCGACCCGCGCCTCGAAGACCAGGGCGTGGTCGCTCGCGTCGGCTCCCCCGATCTCGGTGACGTAGCGGAAGTCTGCGAAGACGTCGATCACCTCAGTGAGGATCGAGGCGGTGATCGCCTTGCCCGGGTACGGCGAGTGCGCCACCGGGCTGCGGAAGACCACGTCGTCGGCGAGCAGCGCGATCATCGCGTCGGCGTCGCGCGCCTCGACGGCGGCGCGGAACGCCCGTGCCGTCCCGGGGGCGGTGTCAGGAGCGGGCGGGGTCTGGGTCTGCGCATCGGCCATGGACGCAGCGTACGGCGACCCACGCGAGTGCGGTGGAGGTCACGGCCGCGGGATTCCCGGTTCCCTCCCGACGCGAACTAAGGTGACCCTTAGTTGCTAGGAAAGGCTGTTCGTCCCGATGTCCCCTGCCGTGCCGTCCACCGCCGTGCTGGAGTCGCTCGCCGACCGCACCGCCTCGACCGCCCGGCGGTTGCTGGCCGGGGCCGGCTCGGCCTCCCTCACCGCCTACCGGGACCACCCGGACGGCGCGTTGCCGGTGCTCGCGCACGGGGTGAGCGGTGACGGGGAGCTGGTCGTGGCGCTGGCCTCGGCCGGGATCTCGCTCTCGGCGACCGGCACCGACGTCCGGCTCGACGTACGGGTCGAGGCCCCGCAGGCGCTCGTGCGGATCGTGGCCGCCTCGATCCACCTGCTGGGCCGGGTCTCCTGGCTCGACGGCGCCGCGCTCGACCCGCAGACCCTCCCCGAGCCCGTCGCCCTGGTGGCCGCCGACCCGGCGGTGCGCGTCGGCCTCGTGCACAGCGACCGGGTGCTGGTGCACGACGCGGCGGGCGTGACGCCGTACGCGCTCGACGCCGTGGCCCTGCCCGCGCCGTCCTTCCCGTCACCCGGCGAGCGGCTCGAGGCCGCCGAGGCCATCGCCGGCCTCCCGGCCGAGCAGCTGGCCGCGCTGTGCGACGCGGTGGCCGAGCGACGCCTGCCGGGCCGCGTGCTCAGCGACCGGCCGACACCGGTGACCTCGCGGCACGCCCTGGGCGGCACCTTCTGCGTCGACGTCGACGCCCTGGGGGTCAACCTGATGCGGGTACGGCCGGGCGGCACCAGCGTGGTCTTCCTCCCGTTCCCCGAGCCGGTGGCCGACGTCGCGGGAGTACGCCGTCAGCTGACGATGCTGTCGGCTGGTGCGGCTCAGGAAGCCTCGTAGGTCTCGCAGAGCGCCGAGTCCCCGCCGACGGTGATCCCCTCGGCGTAGCACATCAGATCGCGGTTGTGGGTGCACTCGAGCCGCTGGCACGCTCCGACCGCGCCGTGCGCGGTGGGGATCCCGCCCCGCGCGTCGAGCGCCACGAAGGTCTCGCAGGCGGCGCTGCCGTCGGACCCGCCGACGCTGATCGCGCCGGCATGGCAGCCGTCGTGGTTGAACGAGCAAGCCGTGACCGTGCAGGTGGACACGGGAGCGAGGGACATGGGCATGGCGGCCTCCGAGGGGTGCGGTGCCAGAAGGTCCGACGCTACGAGCCCCCGCTGGGTGACACCAGGGTCCTGCGACCGTGGCGGAGTTCCTGCGCCCGGCGTAGCGTGCGGCTCAGCCGCCGAACTCCAGGCGCGCGGCCAGCACGGGGACGCCCTCGCCCTCCAGGTCGGCGAGCGCGGCGGACCGCCCCGCCATCGCCATCGCGATCGCCTCGCTCGGCCCGGCGACTCTCGAGCCCATCCCGTGCGACCACGGCTCGTCGGTGGTCTCCAGCTCCAGACCGGCGAGCCGGGCCTCGGGGACCACCCGCCGGGCGGGCTTGGTGACCAGGAAGTCGAGGGTCAGGTGCCACGCCGGCAGCTCGGGCATCACGTCCAGCCCCAGCGGCCGTGCGGCATCGCGCAGGTGCAGACAGGTGTCGGACATCGGACCGAGGGCCCCGACGATCGGCGCGCTGACCCGCTGGTGCGCCCGCTCCCGCAGCAGCCGGACGATCTCCTCGGTGGGACGCTGCGCAGCCTTGCGCGTGGTCGTGTCGATCATCCGGTCCAGGTCCCCCCGAGAGCTGACGAGCCCCTTGACCAGGTACCAGGCCGAGAACCCGCGCTCAGGCGGCACCAGGTGGGCGGCCACCTCGCGCACCGTCCAGCCCGCGCACAGGCTCGGCGTACGCCACTGCTCGGGCGTCAGCCCGGCGAACATCTCCGCGGCCAGGAGGCGGTTCCTCGTGGCGGCCGCGTAGACCTCTTCCTCGTCCTCCTGCGGCACCTTCATGCTTGGCAACGTACGGCGACCCCCGGCGGCGCACCAGGGACCATCGACCCGGCGCAGACCCGGTTCGGACGTGGCGCGGACCGCCGGCCGGATGGCAGGCTGCAACGCACCATCGGCCCTCGGGAGGTAGTTGCCATGTCCGTCGAAGGTCCCACCGGCGCCCAGGTCGCAGCCGCAGAGCCGAGCCCGCCGAAGTGGCGGGTGATCGGCCCCGGACTGGTGGTCGCCGCCACCGGCGTGGGCGCCGCCGACCTGGTCGCCACCCTGGTGGCCGGCAGCAAGTACGGCTACGCCCTGCTGTGGTGCGCCGTCCTGGGCTGCCTGATGAAGATCGTGCTGGTCGAGGGTGCGGGCCGGTACTCGCTCGCGACCGGACGGACGATCTTCGAGGGCTGGCAGTCGTTGGGCCGCTGGACGACCTGGTACTTCGGGATCTACGTCGTGATCTGGGGGTTCGTCTACGGCTCGGCGGCGATGGCCGGGACCGGGCTGCCCCTGCACTCGCTCCTCCCGGTGCTGGACGTGAAGTGGTGGGGGATCCTCAGCGGGCTCCTCGGCCTGCTGCTGGTGTGGTTCGGGCGCTACTCGGTGGTCGAGAAGGTGTGCGCGGTCCTGGTCGGGCTGATGTTCGTGGCGATGGTCGGGGCCGCGGCCCTCACCGTGCCGAACCTGCCGGACATGGCCGGCGGCCTGGTCCCGACGATCCCCGGGGACGGCGGCATCATCTACGTGCTCAGCCTCGCCGGCGGGGTGGGCGGCACCATCACCCTCGCCGCCTACGGCTACTGGCTGCGGGAGAAGGGCTGGGTCACGCCCCGGCACATGCGGGTGATGCGGATCGACAACGCCGTCGCCTACACGGTCACCGGCATCTTCGTGGTCGCCACGCTGATCGTGGGCGCCGAGCTGCTCTACTCGGCCAACGTCGCGATCTCGACCGGCGAGAAGGGGCTGCTCGACCTGGGTGAGGTGCTCGAGGACCGGTACGGCCGGTGGGCGGGCACGGTCTTCCTGGTCGGGTTCTGGGCGGCGGCGATGTCGTCGCTGATCGGTGTCTGGAACGGCGTCAGCCTGATGTTCGCCGACTTCGTGGCCAGGGCCCGGCACCTGCCCCCCGACGACCCGGACGGCCTGCACGGCGGCCGCTACTACCGCGGCTACATCCTGTGGCTCACCTTTCCGCCGATGGCGATGATGTTCCTCGGCCAGCCCGTGGGGCTGATCCTGGCCTACGGCGTGCTCGGGGCGTTCTTCATGCCGTTCCTCGCGGTCACCCTGCTCTGGCTGCTCAACACCGACCGGACGCCGACCGAGTGGCACAACAAGCTGTGGTCGAACGTCGCGATGACGCTCTGTGCCCTGACCTTCGTGGCCCTGGCCGCCAACGAGCTGTGGAACCAGCTCGCCAAGCTCGGGTGACGGGGCGACCCGACCGCGCCCTCCCGACCGCCCGGATGCCTCAGGACGGCAACCACGGGGTTGGATGACCGCATGCGAAGCGTCCACGTCGGGATCGGCCCCGTCACCCTGTCCGACGTCGTGGCCGTGGGCCGCGACGGTGCCGCCGTCGAGCTCACCGAGGAGGCGCTCGTCGGGATCGCCCGGGCCCGCCGGGTGATCGAGGACCTCGCCGCGGCGCCCACCCCGTCGTACGGCGTCTCCACCGGCTTCGGTGCGCTGGCGACCCGGCACATCCCGCCGGAGCGACGCCGTGACCTGCAGCGCTCGCTGGTCCGCTCCCACGCCGCGGGCTCCGGTCCGGAGGTGGAGCGCGAGGTGGTCCGGGCGATGATGCTGCTCCGGCTCTCCACCCTCGCCACCGGGCGGACCGGGGTCCGGCCGGAAACCGCGCAGCTGCTCGCCGACCTGCTCACCCACGGGATCACTCCGGTGGTGCACGAGTACGGCTCGCTGGGCTGCTCCGGCGACCTGTCGCCGCTCGCCCACTGCGCGCTGGCGCTGCTCGGGGAAGGGGAGGTGCGCGACTCCGCGGGCGTGCTGCGCCCGGCCGCCGACGCCCTGGCCGCCGCGGGACTGGCTCCGGTGGAGCTGGCGGAGAAGGAGGGGCTGGCGCTGATCAACGGCACCGACGGGATGCTGGGCATGCTGCTGCTGGCCCTGCACGACCTGCGGATGCTGCTGCGCACCGCCGACGTGACCACCGCGATGAGCGTCGAGGCCCAGCTGGGCACCGACCGGGTCTTCGCCGAGGAGCTGCAGGCACTCCGGCCGCACCCCGGCCAGGCCGCCTCCGCCGCCAACCTGCGGGTGCTGCTCGCGGACTCCGGCGTGGTCGCCTCGCACCGCGGCCCGGACTGCAACCGGGTCCAGGACGCCTACTCGCTGCGCTGCGCCCCGCAGGTCCACGGCGCGGCGCGCGACACCGTCGAGCACGCGGCCGGGGTGGCCGGCCGCGAGCTGGCCAGTGCGATCGACAACCCGGTCGTGCTGCTGGCCGCGGACGGCAGCGGCCGGGTGGAGTCCAACGGCAACTTCCACGGCGCGCCGGTGGGCTACGTGCTGGACTTCCTCGCGATCGCCGTCGCCGACGTCGCCTCGATGGCGGAGCGTCGCACCGACCGCTTCCTCGACCGAACCCGCAGCCACGGGCTGCCGCCGTTCCTCGCCGACGACCCCGGCGTCGACTCGGGCCTGATGATCGCCCAGTACACCCAGGCCGGCATCGTCTCGGAGCTCAAGCGCCTGGCCGTGCCGGCCAGCGTCGACTCCATCCCCTCCAGCGCGATGCAGGAGGACCACGTCTCGATGGGCTGGGCGGCGGGACGCAAGCTCCGTCGGGCGGTCGACGGGCTCACCCGGGTGCTGGCGATCGAGGCGATGGCCGCCGCTCGGGCGGTGGAGCTGCGAGGCACCCTGGGGTCGACCCGCGGGGTGTCCCCGTCGCCGGCGGCCGGCGCCGTCGTACGCCTGCTCCACGAGGCCGGAGTCGCCGGGCCGGGACCGGACCGCCGCCTCTCGCCGGAGATCGAGGCCTGCGTCGAGCTGGTCCGCACCGGTGCGGTGCTGGCGGCCGCCGAGTCCGTGGTGGGCGAGCTCGGCTGACGTGCTCGAGACGGGGCTCCGTCAGCCGAGAGCCGCCTTCAGCCTCACCTTGCCCGCCGGTCAGTCCCCGAGCTCGGCGGCCAGGAGCTCGCGGAAGGCCTCCACCTCGGTCGCCGGGCTCCGCTCCCGGCCCTCGAGCAACCGGTCGACCCCGCGCGACCACCGCGAGACCGACGCGGCGAGGTCGAGAGCGGCGGGCAGTCGCAGGAACCACTGGCGCCCAGCGGGGCGGGGCGGCAGCCCGGCGTCGACGAGCAGCTCGTCGACGTCCTGGTCGACCTCCGCCTGCTCTCGCGCGCTGCGCGGCCTGCTCCAGCTCCGGCTCATCCCACCCACCTCCTCGGTGACCTGCGTGACCGGTGACTCGCCGAGCGGCGCGGACGCCGCCCGGGCGCGCAGGCACCAGAGCACCAGGACCCCCGGCCCGTACTCGTCCACCGGCTGCCAGCGCTCTCCGGGCGGTGCCTCGGTCGGCGGTCCGTCGAGCAGCGGGACGTCGTCCCAGGAGTCAGTCATCTGCTCCCCCTCGTGCCCCGAGGTCCGACCTTCCCACAGACGACTCGAGGCCGGGACCCCATCTCTGGAGTCCCGGCCTCGGGTTCCGGGTCGAACCCGGATCTGCTGGTGCGCGAGGGGGGAGTTGAACCCCCACGTCCTTTCGGACACACGGACCTGAACCGTGCGCGTCTGCCTATTCCGCCACTCGCGCCAGAAGCGGGATCACCGTATCCCACCCCAACCCCGGCACCCAAACCGACGGCTCACGGACCCGTCGCGGACGTCGTGGCACCCGGGCTGCGACCATGCATCCCGATACGATCACGGGAAGTCCGACACCCGAGGACGGCTCGGACGGCAACGACGACGGAACAGGAGCGGGCGTGAGTGGCTTGCAGCGCTTCGAGCAGAAGCTCGAGCAGCTGATCTCCGGTGCCTTCGCGCGCGCCTTCCGCAGCGCCGTCCAGCCGGTGGAGATCTCCGCCGCGCTGCAGCGCGAGATCGACAACAACACCCAGATCCTCAGCCGCGACCGGCGCCTGGTGCCCAACGACTTCTCCGTCGAGCTCTCCGACACCGACCTGGAGCGGCTCTCGCCGTACGACAACGCGATGGCCCGCGACCTCGCCGACCAGCTGCAGGACCACGCCGACGCCCAGGGCTACGTGTTCCCCGGCCCGGTGCACATCGCCTTCGAGTCGGCCGAGGACCTGACCACCGGCAGGTTCCGGATCCGCAGCCGGGCCCAGGCCTCGGTCACCGGCGACGACCACCGCACCCGGCACCGCACCCCGCAGGTGCAGCTGGAGGTCAACGGCACCTCCCACCCGCTGCTGCCGCCGGGCGTGGTGATCGGCCGCGGCAGCGAGTCCGACATCCGGATCAGTGACCCCGGGATCAGCCGGCGGCACGTCGAGTTCGTGGTCGCCGACCGCCCCGGCGGTGCGCTGGACGTCTCGGTTCGCGACCTGGGGTCGACCAACGGGATGCTGGTCGACGGCCGCAAGATCGACCGGGCCCCGGTGACCGACGGCACGGTGGTGCGGATCGGCAACACCGAGCTCGTCGTCCGCGTCGTCCCCGACCCGACGGACAGGAGCTGACCCGGTGTCCGAGCTGACCCTGTTCCTGATCCGCTTCGCCTACCTGGCGGTGCTCTGGATCTTCGTGCTCTCCGCGGTCTCGGTGATCCGCTCGGACATGTTCGGCGCCCGGGTCCCCGAGGCTCGGGGGGCCAAGAAGAAGGGCGGCAAGCAGGCCAAGCCGGTCCGCCGCCGCGGCGCCCCCACCCACCTGGCTGTGGTCGAGGGGGCCAATGCCGGTGAGCGGGCCGACCTGGCTGCCGCCCCGCTGCTGATCGGCCGGGGCTCGGACGCGGCGATCCGCCTCGACGACGACTACGTCTCCACCCGGCACGCGCGGGTCGCCGCCTCGGGCGACCAGTGGTACGTCGAGGACCTGGGCTCGACCAACGGCACCTACGTCGGCGCCGCCCGGATCACCCAGCCCACCACCATCACCCTCGGTACCCAGGTGCGGATCGGCAAGACGATCCTCGAGCTCCGGAAGTAGGCCGCGTCGTGACCGACCCCGAGAACGACACCGTGGCGCGAGACCCGTCTCTGGCGCGCGGTCTGCCCCCGATCGAGGAGCAGGCCGACACCGCGGAGCGCGCCCGCGTGGCAGCGGGTCACACGGCGAAGAAGCTCAACTACGCGGCGATCTCCGACGTCGGCCGGGTGCGCAAGGACAACCAGGACAGCGGGTACGCCGGACCCTGGCTGCTCGCGGTCTGCGACGGGGTGGGGGGCGCCGCCCGCGGCGACCTCGCCTCCAGCACCGCCGTCTCCGTGCTGCGTCGGCTCGACGAGCCGCCCTCGCAGGCCGACGGGGAGGCGCTGCTCACCCGGGTCGCCGGTGCCCTGCACCGGGCGCACGACCGGATCGCGGAGCTGGTCGAGGAGGACCCCTCGATCTCCGGCACCAGCACCACCGCCACCCTGGCCGCCTTCGACGGCCACGTGCTGGGCCTGGGCCACGTCGGCGACAGCCGCGCCTACCTGTGGCGCCAGGGCGAGATCTCCCAGCTCACCCACGACCACACCTTCGTGCAGGGGCTGATCGACGAGGGCCGGATCACCGAGGCCGAGTCGCGAGTGCACCCGCACCGCAACCTGATCCTCAAGGCGCTCGACGGGGTGCACGACCCGGCCCCCGACCTGTTCACCGTCGAGCTGGTCGAGGGCGACCGGATCCTGCTGTGCAGCGACGGCGCCTCCGGGGTCCTCGAGGACGACCGGCTGGGCACCATCCTGGCCACCGGCACCCCGGACTACGCAGCGGTCGAGCTGGTGCGCGCCAGCCTGGAGGCAGGCAGCTCCGACAACGTGACCTGCATCGTCGCCGACGTGGTGGCCTCCACCGACCCGGCACCCGACGAGCTGACCCCGCTGCTGGTGGGCGCCGCCGCCGAGCTGCCCCGCCGCAGCACCGGCGGCGTCAACCCGACCGGTGGCCCCGTGCCCGGCGCCGGCCACGGCGGGCAGCAGCCGGATCCCTCCGGCGGACGGGCGGCGACCGCGGTGGCCGACCGACCCTCGGCTCTGGACCCGCAGGAGCCGTTCGACCCCGAGGCCGTGCGCTACGCCCCCCGTCCCCCGCAGCGGTTCATCTGGCTGCGTCGGCTCCTGGTCACCCTGGTGGTGGCCGGCATCGCCTGGGTGGGCCTGGCCGTGGCCTGGCACTGGAGCCAGCAGCAGTTCTACGTCGGCGAGCAGGACGGCGTGGTGACGATTTTCCGCGGGATCAACGCCGAGGTGCCGGGCATCGAGCTCTCCAGCCCCTACGAGACCACCGACATCTCCCTGGACAACCTCTCGGAGTACGACGCCAACCAGGTCCGCGAGGGCATCGAGGCAGACGACCTGGCGAAGGCGGAGCAGGTGGTCGACAACCTGGCCGCCCAGCAGCTCCCCGACTGAGCCGGGTCCACCCGAGGCCCGCACCCATGCACCCAGACCACACGCCGAGAACACGACGAGGAGCCGAGCCGCACCCGTGAGCCAGACCGGAGCCCTGATGGGATTCGTGCACCGCCGTCGGCGGGGCGCGGAGCTCTTCCTGCTCGTGCTCGCCCTCGCGGTGGGCATCGGGGCGTACGCGGCCGTCGGCCTGGGGGTCGACGGCGAGGTGCCGGTCAACCTGATCGGCTACGGCGGCTGGCTGACCGCCCTGGTGCTGGCCGCCCACTTCACGCTCCGCTTCTTCGCCCCGTACGCCGACCCCGTGCTGCTCCCGGTGGTCGCCGCGCTCAACGGCCTCGGCCTGGCGATCATCTACCGGCTCGACCTGGCCAAGGAGGCCGCGGGTCGCCCCCACGACTTCGCCCAGCAGCAGCTGATCTGGATGACCCTCGGGGTGGGGCTCTTCATCGGCACGATGGTGCTGGTCCGCGACCACCGGGTGCTCCAGCGGTTCACCTACACCAGCGCGCTGGCCGCGGTGGTGCTGCTGCTGCTGCCGCTGGTCCCGGGCCTGGGCTACAGCAACTTCGGCGCCCAGATCTGGATCCGGGTCGGCCCGTTCAGCTTCCAGCCCGGCGAGCTGGCCAAGGTGCTGCTGGTGATCGCGATCGCCGGCTACCTGGTGCTGCACCGCGACGCGCTGGCCCTGGCCGGGCGTCGGTTCCTCTTCCTCGACCTGCCGCGCGGTCGCGACCTCGGTCCGATCCTGGCGATGTGGGTGGTCAGCCTCGGCATCCTGGTCTTCCAGCGCGACCTCGGCTCCAGCCTGCTCTTCTTCGGCCTCTTCCTGGTGATGCTCTACGTGGCCACCGAACGGGCCGGCTGGCCGGTGGTCGGGCTGGTCCTCTTCTCCGGCGGCGCCTTCCTGGGCTACCAGCTCTTCGGCCACGTACGGAACCGCTTCAACATCTGGCTCGACCCGATGGCCTACTACGACGCGACCCCCGGCTCGTTCCAGCTGGTCGAGGGCCTCTTCGGGATGGCCTGGGGCGGGCTGATCGGCCGCGGCTTCGGCGAGGGCCGCCCGGACCGGGTGCCGGTGGCGGAGTCGGACTTCATCATCGCCTCGATCGGCGAGGAGCTGGGCCTGACCGGGGTGATGGCGGTGCTGCTGCTCTACGCCCTCATCGTGGAGCGGGCGCTGCGCACCGCGCTGATCTGCCGCGACGGGTTCGGCAAGCTGGTCGCGACCGGTCTGGCCGCAGTCATCGCGCTCCAGGTCTTCGTGGTCGTCGGCGGCGTCACCGGCCTGATCCCGCTGACCGGCCTGACCACGCCGTTCCTCTCCTACGGCGGCTCGTCGCTGGTCGCCAACTGGGTGATCGTCGCGCTGATCGCGCGGATCTCCGACCAGGCCCGGCGCCCACCGCCGGACCTCTCCCCCGACTCCGGCCCGACCGACGACGACGCGACCCAGGTGGTGAGGCTGCGATGAACAAGCCCATCCGCACCGTGGCGACCTTCTGCCTGCTCCTCTTCCTGGCCCTGCTCGCCAACTCCACCTACCTGCAGTACTGGAAGGCCGGAGAGCTCGGCGACGACCCGCTCAACCGGCGCGTGATCGAGGCGGCGTTCTCCCGCGAGCGCGGCCCGATCCTGGTCGGCCGGCAGGCGATCGCGGAGTCGGTGCCCAGCGACGACAAGTACGAGTACCAGCGCGTGTACCCGCGCCCCTTCCTCTACGCACCGGTGACCGGGGCGTTCACCTACTTCGACCAGACCGGGCTGGAGCGCAGCCAGAACGCGGTCCTCTCCGGCGAGGACTCGCGCCTGTTCGTCACCCGGCTGGTCGACATGCTCAGCAACACCGAGCCGCAGGGCGGCAGCGTGCAGGTGACCATCAACCCCGCGGCCCAGCAGGCGGCGTACGACGGGCTGGAGGCGCTGCCCGGCGACGTCGAGGGTGCGGTGGTCGCCCTGGAGCCGAGCACCGGCAAGATCCTGGCGATGGTCTCGGTGCCCAGCTACGACCCCAACCGGCTGGCCAGCCACCGCCTCGGCGAGGTGACCACCGCGCAGACCGAGCTCGACAAGGCTCCCGGCGACCCGCTGCTCAACCGCGGTACCTCCACCCGGCTGCCGCCCGGGTCGGTCTTCAAGATCGTCACCGCCGCCGCGGCGATCGAGTCCGGCAAGTACGACGCGTCCTCGCTGGTGCCCGGCGGCGCCAGCTACCAGCTGCCGCTGACCACCGGCGAGACCGGCCTGCTCGACAACGAGGGCCGGGCCTGCGGCACCGACCGGATCCCCTTCGCCCAGGCGATGGAGAACTCCTGCAACACCACCTTCGCCCAGCTGGCCGTCGAGCTCGGCGTCGACGCGATGCGCGACCAGGCCGACAAGTTCGGCTTCAACCGGCAGTACTTCGAGGAGCTGCGGCAGGCCACCTCGATCTACCCCGAGGAGATGGACGAGGCCCAGCTGGGCCAGTCGGGCATCGGCCAGTTCGAGGTCGCCGCCACTCCGCTGCAGATGGCGATGGTGGCCGCCGGCGTGGCCAACGGCGGGTCGGTGATGAAGCCCTACCTGGTCGACAAGGTCAGCTCGCCCAGCCTGCAGGTGCTCGACCAGACCGAGCCCGAGGAGCTGAGCCGGGCGGTCTCCTCGGCGACCGCACGCGGCCTGACCGACCTGCTGGTCTCGACCGTCGAGAGCGGCACCGCCTCCCCCGCGGCGATCCCCGGGGTCTCGGTGGCGGGCAAGACCGGGACCGCGCAGAGCGGGCTCGACGACGTCCCGCCGTACGCCTGGTTCACCTCGTTCGCGCCGGCCGACGACCCGCAGGTCGCCGTCGCGGTGATGATCCAGAAGGCCGACATCCCCCGGGGCGAGATCGCCGGAGGACGCCTCGGCGGACCGATCGCGAAGGCTGTCATGGAAGCGGTGATCACCCAGTGAACGAGCACCCGGGTACCCACAACGGCGGCCAGGACGGCCCCGAGCGGTGGGTCGACGACGCCCAGCGCTACCGGCTGGACTCGCGGATCGCCACCGGCGGCATGGGCGAGGTCTGGCGCGCCACCGACACGGTCCTGGGCCGCACGGTCGCGGTCAAGCTGCTCAAGGCCGAGTACGCCGACGACGCGACCTTCCGCTCGCGGTTCGAGACCGAGGCACGGCACGCCGCGGCACTCTCCCACCCGGGCATCGCCGCGGTCTACGACTTCAGCCAGGCGCACCCCGACGACGGGTCGGGGGCGCCGCGGCCCTACCTGGTGATGGAGCTGGTCGAGGGCCAGCCCCTCTCCCAGCTGCTGCGTCCCGGCCAGCCGCTGGACCCCGACGTCACCCGCGACCTGCTGGCCCAGGTCGGCGACGCCCTCGGCGCCGCGCACCGGGCCGGGATCGTGCACCGCGACGTCAAGCCGGCCAACCTGCTCGTGACCCCCGACCGCCGGGTCAAGGTCACCGACTTCGGCATCGCCCGGGCGGCCGAGGGGATGGCGCTCACCCAGACCGGCCAGGTGATGGGCACCCCGCAGTACCTCTCCCCCGAGCAGGCCGAGGGCGGCCGGGCGACCGCCGCCTCCGACGTCTACTCCCTCGGCGTGGTGGCCTACGAGTGCCTGACCGGGCGCCGCCCGTTCGTGGGCGAGACGCCGGTGACCACCGCGCTGGCCCACCTGCGTCAGCCCGTGCCCGAGCTCCCCGCCTCGGTCCCGCCCGCCCTCGCGGCGGTGGTGAGCCGGGCGCTGGCCAAGGACCCGGCGGCCCGGTTCGCCGACGGCACCGCGTTCGCCGCCGCCCTGCGCGACCCCGCCTCGGCGGCTGCCACCGGCGCGGTCGGCGTCACCGAGCAGGCCACCACCGTGCTGGCCCCGCCCGACCCGGGCGCGACGGCGATGCTGCCGACCACCTCGGCGCAGCCGGTGACCGGGCAGACGGGCCAGATCCCCCAGACGGGGCAGACCGGCGCGATCCCGACCGACGAGGACCCCGACGAGGAGCGGCGCCGCCGGCGGCGCGCCTGGATCATCGCCGTCGTCGCCGTGGTGGTGCTGGCCCTGCTCGCCGCCGGCCTGTGGGCCTGGTCCCAGAACCAGGGCGACGAGGACCCCGGTCGTCCGGAGCCCACCCGCTCCCAGCGGCCTTCGCCGACCGAGGAGTCGAGCCCGGCCACGGTGGAGGTGCGCGAGTCCGACTACGTGGGGCGCGACCTGCGCGAGGTGGTGCGTGAGCTGACCCGGCTGGGCCTCCAGGTGGTCCGAGACGAGCGGACCAACCCCGGCGACGAGCGGTTCCGTGAGGTGCTCTCGGTCAATCCGACCGGCACGCTGAACCGCGGGGACCGGGTCACGGTCTCCTACTGGGGCGAGCAGCCGGAGCCCACCGAGGAGCCCACCCCGACCCCGACCCCGACGCCGACGCCCACCCCGACGCCGACTCCCACCCCGGAGCCGACGCCCACCCCGACTCCCACGCCGACGCCGACCCCGACGCCCGAGCCCACCCCGGCCGAGGAGACGACGCCGGCCGCACCGCAGAGCCCGGCCGGCGACCGCACGCCGGGACGCGAGCGCGAGACCACCGACAGCACCGACGACAACATCAGCCAGAGCCCGAGGAACCAGTGATGAGCAACGCAGGGTCGACGACGGTCGGCGGTCGCTACGAGCTGGGCGAGCTGCTCGGCCGCGGCGGGATGGCCGAGGTCCGCAAGGGCATCGACACCCGACTGGGCCGCACCGTGGCGGTCAAGCGGCTGCGCACCGACCTGGCCAGCGACGCCACCTTCCAGGCCCGGTTCCGCCGCGAGGCGCAGTCCTCGGCCTCCCTCAACCACCCCTCCATCGTCTCGGTCTACGACACCGGCGAGGAGTGGTCGGACGACGGCAGCCCCGAAGGCGGCGTCTCCCAGCCCTACATCGTGATGGAGTACGTCGCCGGCCGCACGCTGCGCGACATCCTGCGGGAGGGGCGCAAGATCCTGCCGGAGCGGGCGCTGGAGATCACCAGCGACGTGCTGGCCGCGCTCGACTACAGCCACCGCGCCGGGATCATCCACCGCGACATCAAGCCGGGCAACGTGATGCTCACCCCCAGCGGCGACGTCAAGGTGATGGACTTCGGGATCGCCCGCGCGGTCTCCGACGCTTCCAACACGATGACCCAGACCGCGGCGGTCGTGGGCACCGCGCAGTACCTCTCCCCCGAGCAGGCCCGCGGCGAGACCGTCGACTCCCGCTCGGACGTCTACTCCACCGGCTGCCTGCTCTACGAGCTGCTCACCGGCCGCCCGCCGTTCATCGGCGACAGCCCGGTCGCGGTGGCCTACCAGCACGTCCGCGAGCCCGCGGCTCCGCCGTCCGACCACGACGCCGACCTGCCGCCGGAGATCGACGCGATCGTGCTCAAGGCGCTGGCCAAGCGGGTCGAGGACCGCTACCAGAGCGCCTCGGCCATGCGCGCCGACATCGAGCGCTACCTGGCCGGCCAGCAGGTGACGGTGGCCCAGCCGCCCGCATCGCCGCCCCCGGCCGCGCCGACCGCCCCAGTGAGCCTGCCGCAGACTCCCCCGCCCGGCGACGACGACGGTCCCGACCGGCACCGCACCGCCGTCCTGGTCGGGATCGCGCTGGCCGCGATCGCCGTGATCGCGCTCGCCGCCTGGGGCATCCCCAAGCTCTTCTTCGCCCCGGCCGAGCAGGTGCGGGTGCCGGACCTGATCGGCATGACCGAGGCCGAGGCCCGGGCGGCGATCCGCGACGAGGGACTGGTCGTCGGGGAGCCGCAGTACGAGGCCTCCGCCGACGCGGCCGCCGACGAGGTGATCCGGCAGCAGCCCAACGACACCTACGTCGACCCTGGCACGGTCATCAGCATCACCGTCTCCACCGGAGCACCGATGGTGGAGGTGCCGTTCCTGGTGGGCCAGGACCGCGAGGCCGCCAAGGAGGTGCTGAGCAAGCGCAACCTCAAGGTCAAGATGGAGGAGCGCGAGTCCGACGAGCCGCGCGGCCAGGTGGTGGAGATCAGCCCCGAGGCCGGGCAGCAGGTGCCGGAGGGCACCGTCGTGACGCTCTTCTTCTCCGACGGCCCCGAGCAGATCCCCCAGGTGGTGGGGATGCGGCGCCAGGAGGCGGTCAAGGCGCTCGAGGCCCTCAACTTCGTGCCCGAGGTGGTGGAGACCGCCGAGACGACCGAGCCGCGGGGACAGGTGGTCGGCCAGACCCCGGAGGCGGGCCGCGAGGCGCCCGAGGGCAGCACGGTGGTCATCTACGTCTCCAGTTACGAGGAGCCGACCGAGACCCCCGAGCCGACGCCGACAGCTCCGACGGAGACGCCGACGGCGACCGAGACGCCGGTCGTGCCGCCGCCCGAGGCGCCGACCCCCGGCGGGTAGCGGCGCTCAGCCGTCGATCGGCTGGGCGTAGCGGATGTCGAGCAGGCCGTCGTACGGCGGCGCGGTCTTGAAGTCCTCGACCGCGACGTCCCAGCCGACCGCGATCTGCGGGTCGAAGGCCGCGTCGCGGTAGGCGTCGAGGTAGGTGTCGCCCTCCAGCGCGCGCAGGATGTCGCCCTGGTCCCCGATCGCGGTGATCACGTACGGCGGGGAGTACGGCACACCCTGGAGCTGGACCGTGTTGCCGGAGCACTTGATCCCGGTGGTCGAGATCAGCCGCTGACCCTGCAGGGTGACCGCGGTGGCCCCGCCGGACCACATCGCGTTGACCACCGCCTGCAGGTCCTGCTGGTGGACCACCAGGTCGTTGATGGTGTCGCCGTCCGCCTCGGCGATCAGCTCGGCCGGGGCGTCGTCGAGGGTCACGGTGACCGCGGGGCCGGAGCGCGGGGTCAGCCCCGCGGGGTCCTGGAGCACGTCGATCTCGGCGTTGAACCGGTTGACCGCACGGTCGCCCAGGTTCTGGGAGAGCTGCTCGTTCTGCCGGGTGAGCTCGCCGACCCGGGCGGTGAGCGCGGTCGCCTCGTCGGACTCCGCCTCGACGTAGGAGGCCAGGTCGGTGTAGCGGGTGGGGCGCAGGTCGCCGCCGTCGCTGTTGGCGGCGCTGACCGCGAGCAGCACGCCGCACAGCACGAAGACCGCCGGAGTCGCGAGACGCCACCGCCGGCGCGCGGGGGACTCGTGGGTCGACGGCTCCATGACGACTACGCTAGCCCTCGCCCACCAACGATCCACGAGGAGCACCCAGGTGTCCAAGAGCAAGTCCAACCGGGAGACCACCGTCGAGACGACAGGACGCTCGTTCCCCTGGCGGTTCGCCCTCGCGATCCTGCTGGTCGTGGCCGGCATCGCGTGGATCGCCTACTACTACGCCGTCGTGCGCGTCGACCCGACCGCGGTCCCCGTGCCCGAGGCCGGCAAGCCCGCCTTCATGGCCGACCTCGGCATGTGGAACTACCTGATCGGCTTCGGCGCCGTGATGCTCGGCCTGGCCGTCTCGGCCCACCCCTCCACCCCGCTGGGTCGGGGCAACGGCGTGGTCGTCGGGATGGTCGGGTGCTTCATCCTCGGCCTGATCTGGATCTGCACGTTCTACATCTTCAGCGGCGACAAGCTCGACAACGTCTGGGTGCTCAACGACCTGGGCAACTACAACCTGCTGGTCGGGATCGGCTTCATGGCCGTGGGCTTCACCTTCGCCACCCGCTGGGAGTGAGCCGATCCCCGGCTCTGCACCGGGCCTTTACCCACAGCTGGGGATAACCCTGGGGAGAATTACACACGTGTAGTTATCCACAGGTTCTCCCCAGCTGTGGAGGAATTTCCCCCAGGCACCGCGCGTCGGATCCCCAGGGGAGTCCCGCGTCCACAGGGCCGCGACACCGCTCAGGAGAGCATCGCCGCGCGGGTCGCGAAGGCCACCGCGAGCAGCACCGCGGTCGCCGCGAACCCGGCCGCCTGCCACCAGCCGCGGTGCTTGCCGCGCGGGGACCAGACGATCATCGCCGCCCCCAGCGCGCCGCCCAGCAGTCCGCCGAGGTGGCCCTGCCAGGAGATCCCCGGGAAGGTCACGGTGAAGACCAGGTTGATCCCGAGCAGCCAGAGCAGGCCGCGCAGGTCGCCCCCGACCTTGAGCGCGAGCACGGCCAGGGCGCCCATCAGCCCGAACACCCCGCCGGAGGCGCCCAGCGTGCTGCCCCCGGGGTCGGCGAGCCAGAAGATCGTGGCACCCGCGGTCAGGGTGGAGAGCAGGTAGACGGCGAGGAAGCGCACGCGACCGAGCGCGGCCTCGACCGGCGGACCGAGCACCCACAGGCCCAGGCAGTTCAGGGCGATGTGCCACACGTCGACGTGGACGAAGCCGTGGGTCACCGCCATCCACCAGGAGCCGTCGGCGAGGCCGTCGACCCAGGTGGTGTCCGGGATGGTCGCGCAGCTCGCCTGGTCGACCCCGGGGTAGTAGCCGCCGCCGGTCTCGCAGCGGCCCTGGGGCAGCAGCATCAGCCGGTCGGCGAGCCAGGAGCTGCGGGCCCCGGTGAGCAGGACCCCCACCCAGACCGCGAGGTTGATCGCGATCAGCGCGATGGTCGTCTGGCGCGGGTCGTGCGAGCGGCGACCGCCGTACGTCGCCTGGCCGGCCCGAGTGGTGCGGGCGCCCTCGGCCACGCACTCGGGGCACTGGAACCCGACGGCGGCGTCGCGCATGCAGTCGGGGCAGATCGGGCGCTCACAGCGCTGGCAGCGGATCCAGGTCTCGCGGTCGGGGTGCCGATAGCACGTCGGCACCCCGACCCCGGACTGTGCGGGCTCGCTCACGAGCTCACGTCACGCAGGTGGGTCAACGCGTGATCTCGACGGACTCGATCACGACGTCGTCCTTGGGGCGGTCCATCGCGCCCGTGGGGACCTTGGCGATCGCGTCGACCACGTCGCGCGAGGCCTGGTCGGCGACCTCGCCGAAGATCGTGTGCTTCATGTTCAGGTGCGGGGTCGGGGTCACGGTGATGAAGAACTGCGACCCGTTGGTGCCCGGTCCGGCGTTGGCCATCGCCAGCAGGTAGGGCTTGTCGAAGACGAGCTCGGGGTGCACCTCGTCCTTGAAGGTGTAGCCCGGGCCGCCCATCCCGCGGCCCAGCGGGCAGCCGCCCTGGATCATGAAGCCGTCGATCACCCGGTGGAAGATCAGGCCGTCGTAGAAGCGCTCGCCGGAGCGACCGGCGTCGTCCCGGTACTCCTTGGTGCCCTCCGCCAGCCCGACGAAGTTGTCGACGGTCTCCGGCGCGTGGTTCGGGAACAGATTGATGACGATGTCACCCTTGTTGGTCTTCAGGGTGGCCTTCGGCTCAGCCATGAGTGCCTCTCAGTCAAGTGGGTACACGAGCAGTTGCTGTCCGATCTTTCCACGGCCGCCAAGGCGTCCGAGGCGCGACCGTACCCCTGGCCGCCGCCCGGGCAGCGTGGTGAGATGGGGAACCCCCACCGAGAGAGGTTGACGAGATGCGAATCCGCAGGCAGAAGAAGACTCTGCTGGAGAAGGCCCAGATCAAGGCTCAGGACGTTGCCGAGCAGGTCCGACCGCAGGTCGAGTCCGCTCTGGAGACGGCCCGGACCTCGGCCCAGGAGGCGCGCACGCAGGCCGCCCCCTACCTGGCGCAGGGCAAGATCGCAGCGGCCGACAAGGCCGTCGTCGCCGCCGAGAAGACCCAGGCTGCCGCTGGCAAGGCCTCGATCGTGGCGGGCGCCGCCGCGGCCAAGGCCGCGCAGGTGACCGCGGAGAAGGCCGGCCTGGCCAAGGAGGTCGCTGCTTCCAAGGCGGCCGAGCTGCGTGGCCAGGAGACGGCCGAGCAGAAGAAGGGCGGCAAGCTCAAGAAGCTGCTGCTGATCGGCGGGGCGACCGCCCTGGGCGGTCTGGTCTTCAGCAAGGTCCGGGGCGGCAAGGACGACAAGTGGCAGAGCTCCTACGTGCCGCAGGCGCCGCCGACCGGTGCGCCGACCACCGGGACGACGCCCGCCACGGGTGCCGCGGTCGGGGGTGCCGGCGTTGCTGGCGGGACTACTGCCGGGACTGCTGCCGGCGGGACGGACGACGTCGCCGGCGCCGACCCGAGCGAGGCGCTCGCCGACGCGACCGACACGCCGCACCGCGCGACCGACCCGGACGCTCCGGCCGACATCATCGACCTGGACGACGTCCCGGGCGACAGCTCGCGCCCCTGACCCGCTCCCGAGCAGGTCGTACGACCTCCGACGCCCCGTTGAGCCCGGCTCAGCGGGGCGCCGGCGTCAGGTCGGTGGGACGGTTCTCGTCCACCCAGGTGTCGATCCGCGCCCACCAGTCGTAGAGCCACTCGATCTGCGCGTCCCGATCGGCCGGGATCTCCGCGCGGGGCACCTGCCACCAGCGCATCACCAGCTCCTTGTCCATCGGGAGCTCGCGCCACACGTCACCGACGGTGAGCATGTGGTCCAGGCCGGTGTGGGCGACCATCAGCACGTCGGCCTCGGGGGCGGCCTCCAGCGCCGCCAGGAACCCGCCGGGCCGGGGCGCGAGCACGTGGATCATCCGGCTGGCCCGGTCCGCCATCCCCCGCATTCCCAGGCGCTGGAGCCGGTCGATCGCCTTCTCCCGGCGGGCGGGGGTGAAGTTGCCGCCCTCGGGGAAGATCACGAACGCGTCGTCGGTGTCGAGCTCGCGGGCCAGGCCGGCGATCTGCGCCTCCAGGTCCTCACCCCGCTCCGGGTTCGGCGAGATGAACCTGGCCGGCAGCCGGTGCAGCAGGACCGAGATCGCCGGGTCCCAGGCGAGGGTGTCCTTGAGCACCACCCGAGGCTCCCGGCCGTACCAGTGCATCAGCGCGTACATCAGGGTGAACGAGTCGCCCGGTCCCGCGTGCCGGCAGCAGACCAGCACCGGGTGGTCGGGGAACCGTGCCGGGGTGGGCCCGTCGGTGGTGATCCGCAGCCGGAGCACCCGCCGGGCCTCGCGGAAGAGCACCACGAGCAGCCCCTCGACCAGCTCGTAGTGCAGGCCGGCGAAGTACGGCGAGCGGATCCGCCGGCCGAACCCGCTGGCCAGCCACCAGGCAAGGAGCACCACCAGGAGCAGCGCCTCCGCGGTCAGGTAGACCAGGGCGAGCCAGGCGATCCGCGGCAGCCGCCACCGGCCGGGCAGCAGCGGGGAGAGCGCTGCGGCCACGATCAGCCACAGCGGCAGCGTCACCCACGCGAGCAGCGCCAGCCCGACCACGGCGGGCGCGACCAGGAAGCGCTGGAGCAGCCATGCGAGCCGACTGCTCATGGCAGGTGGGTGCGCAGGTGGTCGCGGGCCGCGGCGTACGTCTGCTCGATCCGCCGCTCCACGCTGGCGAAGTCCCGGTGGGCCAGGAGCGAGTCGTCCTTGGACGAGGTGCCGGCCGCGGGCAGCACGTGCGCGGTCACCCCGTCGGGCAGGGCGGCGAGCTCGCGGACGAACCGGTGCCGCCGGGCGATCTCGAAGGAGACCCGGGCGACCTCCCACGGCTTGGTGGGCGGGGTCAGCGGTCGGTCCACCCGGCCCACCTGGAGCACGAAGACCCGGGTGGCACCCAGCTCGACCGCGCGGCCCAGGGGGATGGAGTTGACGATGCCCCCGTCCAGGTAGTGCTCGTCGCCGACCCGGGCGGGCGGGAGCAGTCCGGGGACGGCGGCGCTCGCCACCACCGCCTCGACCACCGGCCCGGAGTCGAACCAGTGCTCGGCGGAGCGCTCGATGCTGGCCGCGCACACCTGGAACCGGACCGGGAGCTCCTCGAACCGCACGTCGCCGAGCTCCTCGCGGAGCAGCCGGGTGAGCGGGGCGGAGGAGTAGACGTGCGTGCGCGACGAGAGCGCTCGGCGCACCGTGCGCAGCGGGCGGTCGCCGTACACCTCACGCCCGGTGGCGGCGGTGGCCCAGAGCCTGGTCAGCCGCTCCACCACCGCGGGGGTGGGGTCCTGGGCGACCAGGGCGCCGTTGAGCGCCCCGATGCTGGTGCCGACCACGAGGTCGGGGGTGATGCCGTGCTCCAGCAGGGCGCGGAGCATGCCCACCTCGACCGCCCCCAGCACCCCGCCGCCGCCGAGGACGAACGCGGTGGTGGTCACCGGGGAACTATCGCACGGGGGTGGCGGCGCCGGAGGCCAGCTCGTCGGCGAACTCCGCCCGGACCCGCTTCGTGGCTCGGTGCTCGGACCAGAAGGAGAGGACCGGGACGGTGCCCATCAGCAGGGTGACGAGCATGAAGGGCATGTCCCAGCGCGCCTTGCGGGCCAGCGAGAAGGCGAAGATCAGGAACAGCATGTAGAGCCAGCCGTGCAGGGTGCCGAGCCAGCCGGTGATGAACTCGCCCAGCTCGTCGGCCCGGCTGCCCTCGTCGAACCAGTTCGGCGTGCTGGGGATGAAGCCCCACATCTCGGAGCCGTCGAAGTTGGAGAGCGGGACGCCGACGAGGCACAGGACGATGAGCAGGACCCCGACCGTCCAGGCCATCACGCGGTAGCGGGTCAGTGCGGACTTCACGCTTCGAGGTTACCCGCGGGTTGCAACCGCTCCTCACGCGCCCGGGCCACCTCGTCGGCGCACCAGCGCAGCCAGATGAAGGCCGCGAACGCGGCGAAGATGAACCACTCCACCCCGTAGAGCAGGTTCTTCAGGCCGGTGCTGGCCGCGACGTCGGGCAGCTGCTCCAGGTCGACCGGGGCCAGGCCGTCGGCGGCCTCGGTCACCTCGGCCGCCGCGGCGCGCTCGGGGTCGAGGACCAGGTACCCGCCGTACAGGTCCTGGTCGACGTGCTGGATCGCGTCGGCCATCCGCATCTGGGGGATCACCGCGTCGCTCGAGTCGTCGTCGACGACGCCGCTGGTCCCCTCCGGCGGCTGCAGCCAGCCGACCAGCTCGACCGGTCCCTGCGGGGCGATGGTGTCCTCGGCGGGGTCGCTCACCCAGCCGCGCACCACCAGCAGCGCCGGGGCGGTCGCGGGATCAGTACCGGGGCCGCTGCCGACCGCGACCGGCGTGACGGCCCAGTAGCCGTCGTCCTCCCCGTGCGGGCGGTCGGACACGTAGAGGGTGGAGTCGGGCAGCCAGGTCCCGCTCACCTCGACCGAGCGGCCGACCTCGGCCTTGGGGAACGGCTGGTCGGGGCCCAGTGCGTCAGCCAACGGCACCGGCTCGAGCGCCTGGCGGTTGGTGGCCTCGTCCTCGCGCTGCTCCTGCCAGGAGCCGAGCTGCCAGAAGCCGAGGAGGACGGCGATCGACACGAGGACGAGCGCCAGCAGGTGGGCCCCCAGAGCCACCGGGCGGAACAAGGGGGAGAGTGACACGACCAGAGTCTAGGTCGGGCGACCCAGCGCTCTCCCATCGCCAGGAGCTGCCGGGGCAGTGCCACCGGGGCAGTGCCACCGGAGCAGTGCCACCGGGGCCGTGCCGCTCGGGAAATGAAGAGAAGCCCGGAGTGGAGCCTCCAGGCTTCTCAGTGGAGCCTAGGGGACTCGAACCCCTAACCCCCTGCTTGCAAAGCAGGTGCGCTACCAATTGCGCCAAGGCCCCGTGGCGACGTCCGATGCTCCGGACGGCCGACGAGCGTGCAGGTCAGGCCTTCTCGACGGAGTCCGTGGCCTCTGCCCACAGGGCCTGCTCGGTCCGGCCCTCGTCGATCTTCTTCTTGGCGAGGGCGACACCGGCCGCCGCGAGCAGGACCAGCACGAGCTTCTTCACGGTGTTCTCCTCGTCTTCGCCCCGACGCGCCCGCGGCGTCCGTCGCGGGGTCTCGACCAGGGGGTGGTGGGCCTAACAGGACTTGAACCTGTGACCTCTTCCTTATCAGGGAAGCGCTCTAACCGTCTGAGCTATAGGCCCGTCTCCGGCAGAGCCGGAAGACACCACCGCACGAGGCGGTGACCGCGGGGAACACTACCTGATCGGGTTCGGGAGGGACAAAAGCGGCCCTCTCCCGACGCCCTCCCGCGCGCCCCGGCTGCAGGGCGCGGGAGGCGATCAGCGCTGGTCCTCCGCGAGGGTGACCTCGATGCCGCCGAGCAGCGCCGCGGACATGTTGTAGAGGAACGCCGCCAGCGTGGCGATCGCGGTGATCAGGATGACGTCGATCGCCGCCACCAGGGCGGTGAAGCCGAGCACCCGGGACATCCCGACGTACTCGGTGATGTCGAAGGCGCTGGGGGAGTCCTTCGGGTCGGCGACGCTGGCCACCGTCTCGTTGATCGACTCCCACACCCCCGCCGCGCCCAGCACCGACCAGATGATGGTGACGGCCACGAAGGTGACGATGCCGAAGGCCACCGAGAGCAGGAACGAGGTCTTCATCACCGACCACGGGTCCAGCCGGGTCAGCCGCAGCCGCGCCCGCCGCGGCTGCTTGGCCCCGGCCGTCGAGGGCCGCATGGTGGCGGTGTTGCGATGCTCCTCCGCCGCCTTGCTCAACGTGGCGCCGATCCGGCCCGGCAGGGCCGAGCGCATCACCGTGTCCTCAGGTCCGCGCTTGCGCGCCTGGGCTCCCTCCGCCATCAGGAACCATCCTCAGGGGTCTCGGGTGTCTCGGTCTCGGGCTCTGCTGCGTCGACCTGCGCTGCGTCGACCTGGTCTGCATCGGTCTGGCTCTGCTCGAGGTCGCCCCCGTCCGGAGCCGCACCCTCGTCCTCGATTGTTGCATCCTCGCGGGCTTCCATCGAGCGGGCAACCACGACGACCGAGTCGCCGGCCTTGGGGGAGACGAACTTGACCCCCATGGTCGAGCGCCCGGTGGGCCGGAAGTTCTCGTTGATCGGGCTGCGCACGACCTGGCCACCGGCGGTGATCGAGAGGATCTCGTCACCCTCCTCGACGATGAACGCGCCGACCAGCTGGCCGCGCTCGGCGTTGGCCAGGGACATCGCCCGGATGCCGATGCCGCCGCGCGACTGCACGCGGTACTCCGGGATCGGGGTGCGCTTGGCGAAGCCGCCGTCGGTGATGGTGAAGACGTACTGCGGGTGCAGGCCGAACCAGGGACCCTGCTCGCCGACCGGCTGCTCGCCGCCGCCGGCGGTCGTGGCGGCCGCCTCCTCGACCGAGACGCCGGCCTCGCCGGCAGCATCCTCCGCCTCGACCTGGGCGGCCCGGATGATCGACATCGACAGCAGCGAGTCGCCGTCCCGGAACTTCATCCCGGTCACGCCGCCCGTGGCCCGGCCCATCGGCCGCAGCTGGGAGTCGTCGGCGCGGAACCGCACCGCCTGGCCCTTGCGGGAGACCAGCAGGATGTGGTCCTCGGAGTTGACCAGCTCGGCGCCGATCAGCTCGTCGTCGTCGTGGCGGAAGTTGATCGCGATCACGCCGGCCTGGCGGGGGGAGTTGTAGTCGCCCAGCCGGGTCTTCTTCACCAGGCCCTGCTTGGTGGCCAGCACCAGGTACGGCGCCTGCTCGTAGTCGCGGATCGCCAGCACCTGGGCGATCGACTCGTCGGGCTGGAAGGAGAGCAGTCCGGCGACGTGCCCGCCCTTGGCGTCGCGCGAGGCCTCGGGCAGGTTGTAGGCCTTGGTCCGGTAGACCCGGCCGGCGGTGGTGAAGAAGAGCAGCCAGTGGTGGTTGGTGGTGGCGATGAAGTGCTCCACCACGTCGTCACCGCGCAGGGTCGCGCCGCGCACGCCCTTGCCGCCGCGCTTCTGGATCCGGTACTGGTCGCGCCGGGTGCGCTTGGCGTAGCCGCCCCGGGTGATGGAGACGACCAGCTCCTCGTCGGGGATCAGGTCCTCCATCGAGAGGTCGCCGTCGGCGGCGATGATCTGGGTACGCCGGTCGTCGCCGTACCTCTCCGACACCTCGGTCAGCTCGTCGATCACGATCTGCCGCTGGCGGGGCTCGTTGGCCAGGATGTCCTTGAGGTCGGCGATCTCGCGCTCGAGCTCGGCGAGCTTGTCGATGATCTTCTGCCGCTCCAGGGCCGCGAGACGACGCAGCTGCATCGCCAGGATCGCGTCCGCCTGGATCTCGTCGACGTCGAGCAGGGCGATCAGCCCCGTCCGCGCCTCGTCCACGTCGGGGGAGCGGCGGATGAGCGCGATCACCTCGTCGAGCATGTCCAGGGCCTTGACCAGGCCGCGCCAGATGTGGGCGTCCTCCTCGGCCTTGGCGAGCAGGAAGCGCGTCCGGCGCTGGATGACCTCGATCTGGTGGGTCACCCAGTGGCTGATGAACTGGTCGATGGTCAGGGTGCGCGGCACGCCGTCGACCAGGGCCAGCATGTTGGCGCTGAAGTTGGACTGCAGCTCGGTGTGCTTGAACAGGTTGTTGAGCACCACCCGGGCGACCGCGTCGCGCTTGAGCACGACGACGAGCCGCTGGCCGGTGCGCGAGGAGGTGTCGTCGCGGACGTCGGCGATGCCCTGGATCCGGCCGTTGTCGACCAGCTCGGCGATCTTGAGCGCCAGGTTGTCCGGGTTCACCATGTAGGGCAGCTCGGAGATCATCAGGCAGGTGCGGCCCTTGGCGTCCTCGTCGATCTCCACCACGGCCCGCTGGGTGATCGACCCCCGGCCGGTGCGGTAGGTCTGCTCGATCCCCTGGCGGCCGACGATCAGCGCGCCCATCGGGAAGTCGGGGCCCTTGATCCGCTCGATCATCGCCTCCTGCAGCTCCTCGCGCGAGGCGTCGGGGTGCTCCAGCGCCCAGATCGCGCCGTCGGCGACCTCGCGGAGGTTGTGCGGCGGGATGCTGGTGGCCATGCCGACCGCGATGCCGGCCGATCCGTTGACCAGCAGGTTGGGGAACCGGCTGGGCAGGATGGTGGGCTCGGAGGAGCGGCCGTCGTAGTTGGGCTGGAAGTCGACCGTGTCCTTCTCGATGTCACGGACCATCTCCAGGGCCAGCGGAGCCATCCGGCACTCGGTGTACCGCATGGCGGCCGCGGGGTCGTTGCCCGGCGAGCCGAAGTTGCCCTGCCCGTTGATCAGGGGGTTGCGCATCACCCACGGCTGGGCGAGCCGGACCATGGTGTCGTAGATCGCGGAGTCGCCGTGCGGGTGGTACTGACCCATCACGTCGCCGACGACGCGGGAGCACTTGGAGAAGCCGCGGTCGGGGCGGTAGCCGCCGTCGTACATCGCGTAGAGGATCCGGCGGTGCACGGGCTTGAGGCCGTCGCGCACGTCGGGCAGCGCCCGGCCGACGATGACGGCCATCGCGTAGTCGATGTAGGAGCGCTTCATCGACGTCTGCAGCTCGATCGGCTGGATCCGGCCGTCGTCGTCGCCGCCGCCGTGGATCGTGGTGCCGCCCGTGGGAGTGTCAGTCACGTGTTCGTCTCTCTTGATCGGTTGATCTACTCGAATCTAAGGTTTTCGCTAGAACCCTAGATATCGAGGAATCGGACGTCCTTGGCGTTGCGCTGGATGAAGGAACGGCGCTGCTCCACGTCCTCGCCCATGAGGATCGAGAAGATCTCGTCGGCCTGGGCCGCGTCGTCGAGGGTGACCTGCAGCATCAGCCGCTGGGTCGGGTCCATCGTGGTCTCCCACAGCTCGTCGGCGTTCATCTCGCCCAGACCCTTGTACCGCTGCACCGGGTTCTCCTTGGGCAGCTTCTTGCCCTGCTCCAGGCCGTCGCGCATCAGGGTGTCGCGCTCGGTGTCGGAGTAGACGAACTCGTGCTCGTGCGGCTTGTTCCAGCGCAGCCGGTAGAGCGGGGGCTGCGCCATGTAGACGTAGCCGTGCTCGATCAGCGGCTTCATGAACCGGAAGAGCAGCGTCAGCAGCAGGGTGTTGATGTGGTGGCCGTCGACGTCGGCGTCGGCCATCAGCACGACCTTGTGGTAGCGCAGCTTGTCGAGGTCGAACTCCTCGTGGATGCCGGTGCCCAGCGCCGAGATGATCGCCTGGACCTCGGCGTTGCCGAGCACCTTGTCGATCCGCGCCTTCTCGACGTTGAGGATCTTGCCGCGGATCGGGAGGATCGCCTGGATCCGCGGGTCCCGGCCCTGCTTGGCCGAGCCGCCGGCGGAGTCACCCTCGACGATGAAGACCTCGCACTCGCGGGGGTTGGTCGACTGGCAGTCGGCCAGCTTGCCCGGCAGGCCGCCGCCGCCGAGCAGTCCCTTCCGGTTGCGGGCCAGGTCGCGCGCCTTGCGCGCGGCCATCCGGGCCGAGGCCGCGGCCTGCGCCTTGCGGATGATCTCCTTGCCCTCGTTCGGGTTCTGCTCCAGCCAGGCGCCCAGCTGGTCGTTGACCACCCGCTGGGTGAAGCCCTTGGCCTCGGTGTTGCCGAGCTTGGTCTTGGTCTGGCCCTCGAACTGGGGCTCGCCCAGCTTGATCGAGATGATCGCCGTCAGGCCCTCGCGGATGTCGTCGCCCGAGACCCGGTCGTCCTTCTTCTTGACCAGGCCCCACTCCTCGCCCCAGTGGTTGACCAGGGAGGTCAGCGCGGCGCGGAAGCCCTCCTCGTGGGTGCCGCCCTCGTGGGTGTTGATGTTGTTGGCGAAGGTGTGCACCGACTCGTTGAAGCTGGTGTTCCACTGCATCGCCACCTCGAGGCTCATGTGGCTCTGCGCGCCGGCCGGCGTCTGGGCCTCGAAGGAGATCACCGAGGCGTTGGCCGCCTCCTTGCGCCGGTTGAGGTGCTCGACGTAGTCGACGATGCCGCGGTCGAACTTGAACCGGCGCTCGACCCCGCCGCCGGCGGCCCGGCGCAGGGCGTTGTCGCCCGGCTCGTCGACCTCGTCGGGGACGGTCGCGTCCTCGACGGCGTCGGCCACCGCCTCCGCGGCCGGGCGCTCGTCACGGATGACGATCTCCAGGCCCTTGTTGAGGAAGGCCATCTCGCGGAGCCGGTTGGTGATCGTCTCCAGGTCGAACTCGACCGTCTCGAAGATGTCGGGGGAGGGGTAGAAGATGATCGTGGTGCCGGTGCGCTCGCCCTCCTCCATCGGCCGGACCTCCGCGAGGTCGGCCTCGGGGACGCCGATGTGGAACGACTGGCGCCACAGGTGGCCCCGGTTCTTCACCTCGGCGATCACCCGGGTCGAGAGCGCGTTGACCACCGAGATGCCGACACCGTGCAGGCCGCCGGAGACCTTGTAGCCGCCACCGCCGAACTTGCCGCCGGCGTGCAGCATGGTCAGCGCCATGGTGAGGGCGGAGATGCCCTCGGTCGGGTGGATGCCGGTGGGGATGCCTCGGCCGTTGTCCTCGACCCGGACTCCGCCGTCGTCCTGCAGGGTCAGCACGATGCGGTCGCAGTGGCCGGCCAGGGCCTCGTCGACGGAGTTGTCGACGACCTCCCAGATCAGGTGGTGCAGACCACGGGCACCGGTCGAGCCGATGTACATGCCGGGGCGCTTGCGGACCGCCTCGAGGCCCTCGAGCACCTGGATCGCGGAGGCGTCGTACTCGCCGTCGCTCGCCGTGCTCGACTGGCCGGTGTTCAGGTCTTCGACTGGCGACTCAGCACTCACGCGGTCCCTCTTCCACTCGCCCGCTGCGGGGCATCTCGACACACAGAAAGCCGCGACTACCAGAGTCCGCGACCCAGCGTCCAGTTTAGCGGTTCTCGACCCCGGAACCACGCATCAACGTCTCAGTTGGGGAGGAAGCGGAGAGAATTTCGGCCCTGAGGGGCTCGGGAAGGCCCCTTCCGGCCCCGATCAGGGGTCCGGACGACTCCCTGTACGTCCGAGGGGCTCTCAGATCGGCATTTCAGCGGTTCGGCGTCCCAGCAGCCCCGGCCTCACCCGTAGGTGTCGCGTGGCCCCCGGCCCCGGGTCGAGCGCAGGCCCTTCTTCCACGACGGCAGGTGCGGGCCGAGCACCTCGATCAGCACCACGGTGCCGTCCCCGAGCTCGCCGTTGAGCCGGCGCACGACCGCCGGCGCGAGCAGTCTCAGCTGGGTGGCCCAGGCGGTGGAGTCGGTGCGGACCACGAGCTTGCCGTCGACCAGGGTCTCCGGGGTGGAGTGGTCGCCGATCTCGCCGCCGACCAGCTCGGCCCACCGGGCGAAGACGCTCTGCACCTGCAGGTCGGTCTCCCAGGCGCGGGAGCGGACCAGCCGCTCCAGCGCGCTGCCCAGCAGCTGGGGGTCGCGGTCGTCGGGGTAGGCGCCCGAGCTGAGGCTGCGGCCGCGGGACCTGGGGGCGAAGGCGCTGCCGCTGCCGCTGCCCGGACGCTTCCGCCGGGCGGGGGCGGCACCGGGGAGCCGGGAGGTGGCGCGGGCCTGCGCCCGGGCCAGGTCCAGTCCTTCGGGACGCGGCTCGTCCGGTCGGTCGGGGAGCCCGCCCGGCTCAGCGGGCCCGGGCTTGCCTGCCTGCCCGGTCCCGCCCTGCTCAGGATGCCGGCCCTGCTCGGGCTCCTCGGGCCGCTGGGGGGAGTCAGGCACGCCGCACCTCCCCGTCGCCGACGTGGAACCTGGCACCCGCGAGGGCCTCGGGCACGTCCTCGGGCACCGCCGCGGTGACCAGCACCTGCTCTGCGCCCGCGACCAGCTCGGCCAGCTGCTGGCGCCGGCCCGTGTCGAGCTCGGCGAAGACGTCGTCCAGGATCAGGATCGGGTCGTCGCCCTCGCTGCGCAGCAGGTCGTAGGAGGCCAGCTTGAGGGCCAGCGCGAACGACCAGGACTCCCCGTGCGAGGCGTAGCCCTTGACCGGGAGCCGGAGGTCGCCGTTGCCCAGGGTCAGCAACAGGTCGTCGCGGTGCGGTCCCACCAGCGAGACCCCGCGGTCGAGCTCGTCGCGGCGCCGGACCTCGAGCTCGGCGAGGATCCGCTCCTCCAGCGCCGCCGGGTCGCGGGTGGCGGGGTCCAGCTCGAACGAGCAGCGGTAGTCGATCTCGGCGTCGTCGCGCGAGGCCCCGCGGGCGACCGCCTCGTAGGCCTTGCCGACGTACGGGCGCAGCGCCTCGACCAGGGCGAGCCGCTCGCCGAGCAGCTCCGCGCCGACGCGGGCCAGGTGGGCGTCCCAGACCACCAGGGTGGAGAGCGCCGACTCGGCCGACGAGCCGCCTCGGCGCGCGGCGCCGGCGGTCTTCAGCAGCGAGTTGCGCTGGCGCAGGATCCGGTCGTAGTCGGCCCGGGCGCCCGCCAGCCGGGGGGTACGCAGCACCAGCAGGTCGTCGAGGAACCGCCGCCGGTCGCTCGGGTCACCCTTGACCAGGGTGAGGTCCTCGGGGGAGAAGACCACCGTGCGGACCAGCCCGAGCAGCTCGCGGGGGCGGGGGAGCGGGGACCGGTTGATCCGGGCACGGTTGGCCCGCCCCGGGTTGAGCTCGACCTCGAGGGTCGCCGGCCGCCCGTCCTTGACCACGACCGCGCGGACCAGCGCCTGGTCGGCGCCGGAGCGGACCAGGGGGGCGTCGGTGGCGACCCGGTGCGAGCCGAGCCGGGAGAGGTAGTCGATCGCCTCGACCAGGTTGGTCTTGCCCTGGCCGTTGCGGCCCACGAACGCGGTCGCCCCCGGCTCCAGCGCGACGTCGAGGTCGGCGTAGGAGCGGAAGTCGTGGAGCTGGAGGTGCGAGACGTGCACGCAGGCCTAGCTCTCCGCCGGCTCCGAGTCGGAGCCGGCACCGGCCGCCCGGGCCTCGGGGGCCTCGTCGGGTCCGGTCTGGCCGGCCACGTCGCCGCCCTCGGGCGCCGGGGTGTGCATCGCGTGCCCGCCGAACTGGTTGCGCATCGCCGCGATCGCCTTCATCGCGGGGCTGTCGTCCTGCCGGGAGACGAACCGGGCGAAGAGCGCGGCGGTGATCGCCGGGACGGCCACCGAGTTCTCGATCGCCGCCTCGACGGTCCACCGGCCCTCCCCGGAGTCCTCGGCGTAGCCGCGGATCCCCGCCAGGCCGGGCTCCTGGTCCAGCGCCGCGACCAGCAGGTCGAGCAGCCAGGACCGGATGACCGTGCCCTCGCGCCACGAGCGGAGCACCTCGGTGGTGTTGTCGACGAGGTCTGCGGCCTCGAGCAGCTCCCAGCCCTCGGCGTAGCTCTGCATGATCGCGTACTCGATGCCGTTGTGGACCATCTTGGAGAAGTGCCCGGCACCCACCTTGCCCGCGTGCACGGCACCGAACTCGCCCTCGGGCTTGAGCGTGTCGAAGGCCGGTTGCACCTTCGCGACGTCCTCGGGGGCACCGCCGTACATCAGGGCGTAGCCGTTCTCCAGGCCCCAGACGCCGCCGGAGACGCCGCAGTCGACGTAGCCGATCCCCTTCTCGGCGAGCTGGGCGGCGTGCTCCAGGTCGTCGGTCCAGCGCGAGTTGCCGCCGTCGACGACCACGTCGCCGGCCTCGAGCAGGTCACCGAGCGCGGTGACTGTCTGCGCGGTGGCCTCGCCTGCCGGCACCATGACCCAGACCACGCGCGGGGCGTCGAGCCGGTCGACCATCTGCTCCAGCGAGTCGACGTCGCGGCGCTCCGGGTCGTGGTCGAAGCCGACCACGGTGTGCCCGCCGCGCCGCAACCGCTCGCGCATGTTGCCGCCCATCTTGCCGAGGCCGACGAGTCCGATCTCCATGCGTGGGTCCTCCGAGTGGGGTCGCGACCCGGCGCCGTTCGGCGCCGGGGGATGCCTAGGAGAGAAGTCTCCTCGGCATCAGCAGGTAGCGGAAGGAGTGCTGGCTCCCGTCGCCGTCGGTCGAGGAGATGACCACCGGCTTGGAGGCCTGGGTGAACGCCAGGTCGACCTTCTCGCCGTCCAGGGCGCTCAGGCCGTCGAGCAGGTACGCCGGGTTGAAGCCGGTGACGATCTCGTCGCCCTTGATCTCGGCCTCGATCGCCTCGGTGGCCTGGGCCTCGTCGCCGGACTGGGAGTCGAGCACGACCTCGCCGTCGGCGAACTTCATCTGGACCGCGGTGTTGCGCTCGGCGACCAGGGCGACGCGCTTGACCGTGTCGATCAGGTCCTGCTTGCCGACGGTGGCCACGGTCAGGTGCTCGGCCGGGAACAGGCTGCGCACCTTGGGGAACTCCCCGTCGAGCAGCCGCGTCGTGGTGCGGCGTACGCCGTCGGCGCTGGAGCCCTCGAAGCCGATGATGCCCTCGCCGCCGGCACCGGCGATCGAGATGGTGACGTCGCCCTGCAGGGTCTTGGCGGTGTCGCTGAGCACCTTGGCCGGGACCAGCGCGGCGAGCGAGGCGTCGGTCTGGTGCGGGGTCCAGGTGAGCTCCCGGTGGGAGAGCCGGAACCGGTCGGTGGCCAGCAGCGACATCCGGTCGCCCTCGATCTCGATCCGGACGCCGGTCAGCACCGGCAGCATGTCGTCACGACCGGCGGCGGTGACCGCCTGGGAGACGGCGCGGGCGAACTCCTCGCCCTTCACCACGCCGCTGGGCGCGGGGACGGTCGGCAGCGCGGGGTAGTCCTCGACCGGCATGGTCTGGAGGCTGAACCGGCCGGAGCCGCACTTGATCTCCAGCTTGGCGCCGACCAGCTCGCAGTCGACCGGCTTGTGCGGGAGGCTGCGGCAGATGTCGGCCAGCAGGCGTCCGCTGACCAGCACCCGCCCGTCGTCGGCGACGTCGGCGCGCAGCTCTGCGCGCGCCGAGGTCTCGTAGTCGAAGGAGGACAGGACGAGGCCCTCAGGCGTCGCCTCGATCAGGAGGCCGGCGAGCACGGGTGCACTGGGGCGCACGGGAAGGCTGCGGGCAGCCCAGGCGACGGCGTCGGCGAAGACGTCGCGGTCGACGCGGAACTTCACTTCGTTCCTCCGGATCTTGTGGTTCGAGCGTGGGTGAATCCTGCCATGCTGCCGGGTCTTCTGTCCCCGCGGTGTCGGAGCCCCTCGATGCGTTCGTCCCCAGGAAGCGGGCCGGATGGTTGTTGAGGAGATTCCGTCCATGGATAGGTGAGTGGTTGTCATAGGGGTTGGGGATTCTGTGGAGAACTCCCGTCGTGGCTGGTCAGCGGCTCGCGAGCCTGTGCGTCCAGCCTGTGCAGTCGCTGTGGACCCCTGCAGCCGGGTGTGGGCGGGCCGAGGTCGTTCGTCCGGCGGTGCGCAGGTGTGCACAGGGGTGTGCAGGAGACCGGGGGTCGAACCACAGGAATTTCACAGGCCCGACGAGCCCGATCTCGCACCACAGGAGTCCTGTAGTACGCCGGCCGGGCTCAGCCCTGGCGCGCCTGCATCTTGATCCGGTTGGTGAGCTCGCTGACCTGGTTGAAGACCGCGCGGCGTTCGGCGAGCAGCTGGTTGATCTTCCGGTCGGCGTACATCACCGTCGTGTGGTCGCGGCCGAACTCCTTGCCGATGCGCGGCAACGACATGCTGGTCAGCTCACGGCACAGGTACATGGAGATCTGCCGGGCCAGCACCAGGTGCCGTCCGCGGCTGGGACCGGTGAGGTCCTCGATGCTGACCCCGAAGTACGCCGCGGTCTGGGCGATGATCAGCGGCGAGGTGATCTCGGGCTCGCCGCCTTCGGGGATCAGGTCCTTGAGCACGATCTCGGCCAGGGTCATGTCGACCTCCTGGCGGTTGAGGTTCGCGAACGCCGTGACCCGGATCAGCGCGCCCTCGAGCTCGCGGATGTTGGTCTGGATCTTGGAGGCGATGAACTCGAGCACGTCCGGTGGCGCGGTGAGCCGGTCCATCGCGGCCTTCTTGCGCAGGATCGCGATGCGGGTCTCCAGGTCGGGCGCCTGGACGTCGGTGATCAGGCCCCACTCGAACCGGTTGCGCAGCCGGTCCTCCAGCGCCTCGAGCAGCTTGGGCGGACGGTCGGAGGTCAGCACGATCTGCTTGTTGGCGTTGTGCAGCGTGTTGAAGGTGTGGAAGAACTCCTCCTGGGTCTGGGTCTTCCCCTCCAGGAACTGGATGTCGTCGATCAGCAGCACGTCGACGTCGCGGTACCGGCGCTTGAACCGGTCCTGCCGGTCGTCGCGGATCGCGTTGATGAACTCGTTGGTGAACTCCTCCGAGGAGACGTAGCGCACCTTGGCCCCGGAGTAGAGCGAGCGCACGTAGTGACCGATCGCGTGCAGCAGGTGCGTCTTGCCCAGGCCGGACTCGCCGTAGACGAGCAACGGGTTGTACGCCTTCCCCGGCGCCTCGGCCACGGCGACCGCGGCGGCGTGCGGGAACCGGTTGGACGAGCCGATGACGAAGGTCTCGAAGGTGTACTTCGGGTTGAGGCGGGTCTCCAGCGCACTGGGGGCGCTCGGGTGCGAGCTGACGTGCGAGCCGTGGAAGCCGGGCTGGATCTGCTGGGGAGCGCCGCCGAGGGGGGTGCCCCGTGAGTCGCCGTGCTCGGGCAGGTCGCCGAGGCGGCGGTCGGGGAACTCCGAGCCGTGCGTCATCGGCACGACGTTGGACTCCCAGGGGTTTGTCGACATGTCGTCTTGATGACTTGTCGCCTCGTCCGGCATGGCGGGCGCCCGGTCCTCCAGTGCCGGGTTGACCGTGACGGCGATCCGGATCTCCCGCTGGAAACGCACGCTCAGCGCGTCCTCGAGCTGGGCCCGGAGCCGGCCCTCGAGCTGGCCGCGGGTGAAGTCGTTGGGGACGGCGACGATGGCGGTGCTCTCGTGCAGCGTGACCGGCTCACTGGCGCGGAGCCAGGCGCGCTGGTTGGGCTGGAGCTGCTCGACGACGCTGCGCCACACGGTGTTCAGGTCCACCGGTTCGTTCTCCACGTCTCTCCCTCAACGGTCGTCCTGGTCACGGGACCGTCCTGCGACGGTCATGAGGGTGTCAGGCCCGGACGGGTCGCTGGCCGCTCATCGCTCCACAACTTTATCCACAGGTGTGCATCTTGCCCCATTCGTCCCGGGACCGTTGGGCCGTCCGTCCCGGCGCGGCTCCGGCTGTCACGCATCCCTGCAGGTCAGAGCAGGTTTTTTGGGGACAAGTGACGCAGGTCACTTCGCCTGGGCAGGCACCTGACGGGGTCCTCGTTCCGGGGCGCCGGCGGTCGGGGACTTCCGGCATGTGG